>PBED01000039.1:0-53096 GCA_002718255.1 Marinobacter sp.
AAATCACCTGCCGAGGTGGTGAAATTGGTAGACACGCTAGCTTCAGGTGCTAGTGGGGGCAACCCCGTGGAGGTTCAAGTCCTCTCCTCGGCACCATTTCCTCCCTCAGGAAGTGGTAAATTGGCCAAACGGCCACATGTAAATTCCCTTTGAAGCACAGCCAACTCCTGTAACTCCCTTGCACGCGCTCCCTGCAGCCAGAAAAGAATCCGGCTCAATAGTACTTATTCCAGCAGTTCAACCAGATACTCAGACAAACGCTGGTAGCTATACTCCACCCGCGCATACGCGGAGCTGGGAATGCCCTCGAACTCGCGGCCACAGTCACCGCCCGCACTGTATCGTGTCAGGTAGGCATCACGAATAAGATTCGGTTGTTCAGCAACGAAGCCCGGCCCGCCTGCTGTCGGGTAATTCATCACCCACTCGAAACTGCCATCCCCGTTTACCCTGTCTAGCCCAAGACGATCGGGATCAAGGAATCCGTATCGTAGCAGTCGAAGATCCGGTTGCTCCGGGCCAGAAAACTCCCTGCGGTCGAATTCCAGGACGGTATCGGTAAAACCCTCGGGCTGAGGGTCGTAGCCCGAAAACTGGTAAGGCTGAACGCCAGTGACAACCTGATTCGCGCCCACGGCATCCTCTTGCGGGGTACAGTTACTGATGCCGACCGCAAACGTAACGGCCTCCACCTCACTGCCCTGCTCTGAAAGCCGATAACCCGGAAATACAGAAGACGAATTCGCCATGTCCGGAACCAGCGTGCGGGTCTTGCCGGTGCCATACTCTGCAACCAGCTCGGCCAGCTCACCACTGTCCTTTGTCCAGCTGTAGGTTACCTCGGCGTTACCGCCGAGTTCAGTCGAGCCTGCTGAAATCCCGCGATACTGATGGCAGGTGGTACTGGTTTCGAAATAGGCACGGCGGTTGTCCCAGTCGAAAATCAGACGTTCATCCGTTCCGTCTTCATCGAAATTCAAGCGGCTCTGCTCCGACAGTGCGGCAGAGGGTAGCCACTGGGTGTGCAGGTTCGCCATATAACCATTTACACCAATCAGGCGCGCCAACTCCGGCATGGACGGTGACAGACAGCCATTCGCCGAGACGGATAGCAGACGCCCGCTCTCACTGTAATCGAAGGCCAGCTCGGCGGAGATCTGCAGGCCTGAACGATTGGCAGGCAGGGTGTCCTGGTTGGAAGGCTCGGCGTATACCTTCTGGCCGGTGAGCAGCACGGGATCGCTCAATTCCACATCCACTTCGGGCAGGGTCAGGGCGTCGGCATCGACATTGGCAAAGTCACCCTGAGCAGCAGTATCGACCACCGCAATAACGTCCGCGGCATTCTGAATCAGAGAAACGCCCAGCAGAAACGCCGCTTCCCTGCTCAGGAATCGCTCCGTGCCGTCACTGTTCTCTGCTGCCAGCAGGTCGTTGTAGGCCTCGGGGATCTGACTGGCCATGAATCTTGCCAATGCCCTGGCGTAGGCGTGTGAGCGGTCGTCCTGGGCGAGAATGTAATCCCGCACCAGATTCAGGTCCGCCAGGCTGGCAGCAACGCCAGATGGCGTTTCCAGGAACGAACCCAGCCCGACAACGCCCCGGTAACGGGCCAGTGTTGTCAGTGGCGTGATATTGCGGACACCGGGAGGCGCCGACATCAGATAGGCGCTGGCCACCGGCACCTCGCCGTTGCGTGTTTCCTCGAGGGTTTTACCCGGCAGGGCGACTGCATGTAACGGATAGTCCCTGGGATCCAGGTCCGGGCCCACGGAAGGGGGTAGAACCAACTCCGAGATGTCGATTGTGAAACGGCCACCGGTACCGCTCATTGCCGTGGGCTCACCCGAGGCAAGGGTGACTTCTGCCCCGTTATCCAGTTCGATGACCAGGGGCCCCGGCGTAAACTGGCTGTCGCCATCCATATCCAGCCAGACCCGGGCGTTGTTCAGGTATCCGTCGATAACCTTGCCGGTATAGGGCGCCGGCTCACTGTACTCCACACCATCAAAATCCCGCCCGTCCACGGGCAGTTCATCGGATTCCTCGCCGCAACCGGCCAGAGCGAGGGAGAGAACAGACACAGAGAAACCTATCAGGCGTTTCATCGCGGCAACCGTTTATCCTTGTTAGAGGTTGTGCCGCTACTTTAGGGGATGTGGTGATCGGAGACCTTGATAGGTTTGGCAATTTGTAAAGTTTGGTAACCAGACGGGACACTCTTCACGACGAACAGCTGTAATGAGAAAACCCGCCGAGATCGAACAGCTCGAGGGGCTTTAGACGGTTGTAGCGATGATCAACCCCATCCGATTGCTCGTCATAGGGTTGATTCAATACTTTTTGCAGTTCCCTCAGTGGCAGATAATCACCGTCGGCAGCTTGCTGATAAGCCGGAACCACGAACCACTCGCGCATGGTGTATTTTGGGTTCACGAGTTTCATGTCCCGGGAGAGCTCCTCGCGGAGCCGGGAACCGTTGCCCGCTCCGTCGATTCCAATCTGGCATTTCCACTTGGCAAGCCATTCGGACCACCGCTTGAGCAGCCCTTCCGAATCAGCTCCTCCCGCTTCATCCAGTGACCTGTAAAAGCTCTGCTTTAGTGGCTCAATATCGTCGGGTACCGAGGACAGCTCACGAAAGAAAATGGTGTAATCCACCGGGGTGCGGGTCATCAGCATCATCAGCTCCCGGAAGAGTTCGGCGTCAAAACCTTTCAGCCCCAGTTTCGCTGACCACATCCGTTCCATTTCCGCCTGCATCACCTCCGAAAAACCCTTCTGAATCTCATCGAGCTGAGCCAGTTCGTCTTCATGGCCATTGAGCAGTGGACGGAGGGCCGAACAGAAACTCTTGAAGTTCTGCTCAGCGGCCGCCGGTTGATTCAGGAAAGCAAAGTGTTGTCCGCCACCGGTCCACGGTTGATAAAAGGGCTCAAACACTTCGCAGAAGCCGAAAGGCCCGTAGTCCAGTGTGAAGCCGCCAGCGGCGCAGTTGTCGCTGTTGAAATTGCCCTGGCAATAGCCGACTCGGATCCAGTTTGCGACCAGCGAGGCAAGGCGGCCGCGGAACGCCTGTGCAAGCATGACGACTTTCGTGGGAGTTGCGACCGTCTGGTCAATGACCCCGCTGTACTCCCGATCAATCAGGTGCAGCACCAGCTGTTCGAGCTCTTCGATCGCTCGAGGGTGCTCCTGTTTTCTGGCCCTGCGACCAAAGAGTTCAAGCTGGCCAACCCGGATGAAGGAAGGCGCAACGCGGGTGGAAATGGCAACCGGCTCCGAAACGAGCTGGTCGGGATCCCGGGAATGGGAGCCCTCGGAGTACCAGGGACGTCGCACCCGCTCCGTTTTCGAGACATAGAGGCTCAGTGATCGCGAGGTTGGCACACCCAGGGCGTGCATGTGCTCTTGCGCCAGGAATTCACGAACGCTGGAACGCAGAACGGCGCGGCCATCGCCACCGCGACAATACGGGGTCTGCCCGCCACCCTTGAGCTGCATTTCCCAGCGCCGACCGTTGAAAACGGCTTCGAGTACCGAAATGGCACGACCGTCGCCGTAGCCGTTGCCGGTCTGAAACGGGCACTGTTGGGTGTATTCGTTGCCGTAGATGGAAAGCGCGTAGCCAGAGGCCCAGCCAACTTTTCGCATCGGCTCCGGTACAAACGAGAGGTCGCCGGAGAACATCCGGATAAAGTCATCGGACAGGGCCAGGCTGTCGGCGAAGCCCAGTTCGCGGAACAAATCCTCACTGTGGGCAACGTATTCAGGGGTTTCGATGGCCGTGGGCCTGACCGGCACATAATGCCCCGAAAAGACCTGCCTTGGCCGATGGTCAACACCATCAGACGAGGCGTCAGGATCAGGGGTAAGATGATCCATCAGGGAATAATCGGCCATCGGTGCAAGTTCTTCGAGGTTGGTCACCTCGAAACCGGTTTCTCGCGACAACGGCTGTTTCATCTGTGCCTCTCCTGATCAAAGGAAACGGGCAGTGCCAGCACTGCCCTCACTTGCCCTTATGACCAGCCCCCGTGGCGAGGGTTCAGAATGAACGGGCAACGATTTCCTTCATGATTTCATTGGTGCCGGCGTAGATCCGCTGCACCCTTGAGTCCGCCCAGGCCCGTGCGATCGGGTATTCCCACATGTAGCCGTAGCCGCCGTGAAGTTGAACACACTCATCCATCACTTTGCACTGCAGGTCTGTGGTGAGCTGCTTCAGCATCGCCGCGGTGGGGATGTCGAGCTTCTTGTCCAGATGCAGCTCCAGGCACCGATCAGTGAACACCCGGGCAGCGGTAATTTCCGCCTTCATTTCCGCCATCTTGAAGCGGGTATTCTGAAACGCAATCACCGGCTTGCCGAAGGCGTTGCGCTCCTTGACGTAATCCAGGGTCCACTGCCAGGCGGCTTCGGCTGCGGCAACAGCACCCAGGGCCACCTGAAGGCGCTCGGCCGCCAGCTCCTGCATCAGCTGGAAAAAGCCCTGGCCTTCGCCCGGGCCGATCAGATTCTTCTCAGGTACTTTCACATCCTGGAAGAACAGCTCGGAGGTGTCCTGGGCCTTCATGCCCACCTTGTTCAGGTTCTGTCCCTTCTCGAAACCTTCCCACGCGGTTTCCACCATGAACAGGCTGATGCCTTTGGCGCCTTCCTTGGGGTCGGTCTTGGCAACAACAATAACCACGTCAGCAAGCTGGCCGTTGGTGATGAAGGTCTTGGAACCCTTCAGCACGTAATGATCGCCGTTTTTCACCGCCGTCGTTTTCACGCCCTGCAGGTCCGAGCCGGCACCCGGCTCTGTCATGGCAATGGCGCCAATCATTTCGCCGCTGGCCAGTTTGGGCAGATAATGATTTTTCAGCTCATCGGAGCCGTAGTTGAGCACGTAAGGTGCAACAATGTCAGAGTGCAGGCCCCAGCCTATGCCCGTCAAGCCGGCCCTGGCTACCTCTTCGATCAACACCGCACTGTACCGGAAATCCGCACCAACACCGCCGAACTCTTCCGGCAGGCATGGGCAAAGGAAGCCCAGCTCACCGGCTTTCTGCCAGAGCTCGCGGCTAACCTGGCCGTCTTTCTCCCACTGATCATGGTAAGGCGTTGCCTCTTGCTCCAGGAACTTGCGGACAGAATCGCGAAAGCCTTCAAGGTCGGCGTCGAAGAGAGTGCGTGGAATCATGGTGAACCTCGGTGAATAACCTGTGTTGTGATTGTCGTTCACCAAGTCTCTGCCCGGAGCCCGGTTTGCTCAATGATGAAAAGCATCAATCGGGCTGGCCAAAACCATCGCTCAGAGCAGCCTCAGCCCTTGCGCTTGTCCTCGGCCCGGGCTTCGCCCCATCGGGGCATCAGGTCCTGGGGCAGGTTCAGATGATCAAGGATTCGGGCAACAATAAAATCCACCAGATCCTCGAGCGACTGGGGCTTGTGGTAGAAGCCGGGGCTCGCCGGCATGATGACGGCACCCATGCGGGTCAGTTTCAGCATATTCTCCAGATGCACCTCGGAGAAAGGCGCTTCTCTGGGCACAAGAATCAGCGGGCGACGTTCCTTCAGGGCCACATCGCCGGCCCGCTCGATCAGGTTATTGCTGGCGCCGGTCGCCAGGGCCGAGAGCGTTCCCGTACTGCAGGGACATACAACCAGCGGCGCTTTCTCCCCGGAACCGGAGGCCGGCGGTGCAAACCAGTCTTCCCGGCCAAACACCAGAACTTGGCCCGGCTCCGCGCCTGAATAGGCAGACAGGGTTTCCTGCATGGCCGGCGGGGTTCCCGGCAGCTTGAGGTCGGTTTCCGTGGCGATCACTACCTGCGCGGCCCGGCTGACCATCACATTCACCCGGCAGCCGGCCGATACCAGGCACTGCAGCAGGCGCAAACCATACTGGGCGCCCGAGGCGCCGGTCATGGCCAGGTTAACGGTAGAAGGCCGGTTCTGGTCGTTGCTCATGGATGTCGCCACTTGTCAGTCAGGAAAAGTCACCGGCCACGCCGGATCAGCCACGAATACGCTCAAGCTCGGCAATGAGTTTACTGTGGATACCGCCAAAGCCACCGTTGCTCATGATCACAATGTGGCAGGGGCTGGGCAGATCTTCCAGGGTACGTGCCAGCAAGTCTTCCACCGAGGCCTCTACCCTGTGCCTCTCGGAACCAGCGTTCAGCGCCTGCCATCCGGAAATCAGTTCCGGCAGCCAGTCCATGTTGTTCAGGTTGGCCCACAGGACCCGGTCGGCGGTTTCGGCACTTGGCAGCAACGTCTGCTGGTGAACGCCCTGCTTCATGGTGTTCGAGCGCGGTTCAATCAACGCCAGGATAGGCTCCTCACCCACCTGATTACGCAAGCCCTCAAGGGTGGTGGCAATGGCGGTCGGGTGGTGGGCGAAGTCATCGTAGACCCGCACGCCGTCGATGTCTGCCAGCAACTCCATGCGCCGCTTGACGCCAGAGAACCGGCAAAGCGCCGCCACGGCATGATCGGGAGTGACGCCCACGTGACGTGCGGCAGCAATGGCAGAAAGAGCATTGCGAACGTTATGAAGACCGGTCTGATCCCACTTCAGCGTTGCCACCGGCTGTTCGTGGTGAATCACAAGAAACCGGCTGCCATCCTCCGATAACAGCTCGGCCCGCCAGTCCGACATGCGCGGGGTCTCGCTGCCAATCGCGGTGTCCTGAACCGGGCTCCAACAGCCCAGTGCCAGGGCATTGTCCAGGTGGCCATCCACCGCGGGACGGATAATCAGGCCCTGGGAAGGGACGGTCCGGACCAAATGATGGAACTGCCGCTCGATGGCCTCGACGTTCTCAAAGATGTCGGCGTGATCAAATTCCAGATTATTCAGGATCAGGGTATGGGGGCGGTAATGGACGAACTTGGAGCGCTTGTCGAAAAAGGCGCTGTCGTACTCGTCTGCTTCGATTACAAAAAAGTCGCTGTTGCCCAGACGCGCCGACACGGGAAAGTCCCGGGGAACACCGCCAACCAGGTAGCCCGGTTCAAACCCGGCCTGATCCAGGATCCAGAGCAGCATGGACGTGGTTGTGGTCTTGCCGTGGGTACCGGCTACCGCCATAACCCAACGGTGCCTGAGCACCTCGCGGCTCAGCCACTCGGGCCCGGACATGTAGTCGATATTGCGGTTGAGCACCGCTTCGACTTCCGGATTGCCGCGGGACATGGCGTTACCGATGAGCACCAGATCCGGTTTCGGCTCCAGGTGATCCGGGCTATACCCTTCCATCAGACTGATACCCTGAGCCTCCAGCTGGGTGCTCATGGGTGGATAAACACCCTGATCGGAGCCTGTCACCGTATGGCCGAGTTCCCGGGCCAGAACGGCCAGGCTGCCCATGAAAGTGCCACAGATTCCGAGGATATGAATGTGCATTCGGCAACTGCCCTCTGAGTTGAAACCCGACAAGCCTCCCGTATCCGCCCCACCCCGTCAAGAGCCACGCTATCCGCAATCCTGCTCATGAAAATTGCCGTCGATTGGCGTATCATCTGCGCCATTGTCGAACCAGCAGGAGGCTCCAGCCCGAGATGGCCATCAAGAATGCATTCTACGCACAGTCCGGCGGTGTCACCGCCGTCATCAATGCCAGTGCCTGTGGCGTCATCCAGACCGCCCGCAAGCATCCGGACAAAATCGGCAAGGTGTTTGCCGGACGCAACGGCATTATCGGGGCGCTGAAGGAAGAACTGATTGATACCAGCCTCGAAAGCGACGATGCCATTCAGGCGCTGATTCACACCCCGGGTGGCGCCTTCGGCTCCTGCCGTCACAAGCTCAAGAACATTTCCGAGAACCGGCGCGAGTACGAACGCCTGATTGAGGTGTTCCGGGCCCACGACATTGGCTACTTCTTCTACAACGGCGGTGGGGATTCACAGGACACCGCCTACAAGGTTTCCCAGATCGCCGACAAGATGGGCTACCCCATTACCTGCATCGGCGTGCCCAAGACCGTGGACAACGATCTGCCGTTCACCGACTGCTGCCCGGGCTTCGGTTCGGTTGCCAAATACATTGCCACGTCCACCCTGGAAGCCAGCCTGGACATCAAGTCCATGTGCGAAACGTCCACCAAGGTGTTCATCCTGGAAGTCATGGGTCGCCACGCCGGCTGGATTGCCGCATCCGGCGGCCTGGCCGGACAGGGCGAGGGCGAACCGCCCCACGTCATCCTGTTCCCGGAAATACCGTTTAATCGCGACGCCTTCCTTGAGCGCGTGGATCATTGTGTGAAGGAATATGGCTACTGTGTAGTGGTGGCCTCCGAAGGTGCCCAGTACGAAGATGGTCGCTTCCTGGCGGACGCCGGAGCCAAGGACGCGTTTGGGCACACCCAGCTGGGCGGTGTTGCTCCGGCCCTGGCCAATATGGTCAAGCAGGCCCTGGGCCATAAATACCACTGGGCCGTTGCCGACTACCTTCAGCGCAGTGCCCGCCACATTGCCTCCGCCACCGACGTGGAGCAGGCCTATGCGGTTGGCAAGGCCGCCGTGGAAATGGCACTCGACGGCAAGCAGGCTCTGATGCCCACGATCGTCCGCGAACAGGGCAAACCTTACGTCTGGAAGATCGGTGAGGCCCCGCTGAGCGAAGTGGCAAACCAGGAGAAAAAGATGCCGATCCACTTCATCACCGACGATGGCTTTGGTATCACCCAGGACTGCCGGGACTACCTGGAACCTCTGATTGCCGGTGAGAGTTTCCCGCCATTCGATAACGGCCTGCCGCGTGTTGCCAAACTCCAGAACACGCTGACCGAGAAGAAACTGAAGACCGAGTTCCAGCTGTAACCGAACGAACAGCGTACCGGAAAGCAAAAAAGCCTGACAGAGTAGCTCTGTCAGGCTTTTTCATTGTTCAGGCACTACACGCAGATGGTTAGCGGGCCAGCTCCGATTGCTGGTCGCGCATGTAGGCGTAGAACTGATCAAACCCACCCACGTACTGGTTGCCCACCAGAATCTGCGGCACGGTATAAACCGGCCGGCCAATCTTGTCCGCGATATCCTGCTTGCTCATGCCCTTCTCGATCATATCGACCCAGACGTAGGGAATGTTCCTGGCCTCACACAGACGCTTTGCCTGCACGCAGAAACCACAACTCGAGCGGCCATAGATCGTGACCTGCTCCATAAACACCTCCCTAAAGTCTCTGGCTGTATGTTTCGGGACTGCAATGCCATGGCTGAATGATGGCACGGCGCACGCTAATTTAAAATTGATGCTTTGAATCGCCACCATAGTAGCCGCCCATCATGTCCTCAGGCGACCGAGCTCCCGCTCCAGAACCTGCACTTCATTGTCCAGGGCCTGACCACTGCCTTTGACGCGACCAGCAAGTTCCCGGAGATCGTTGGCGGCGTCACCGATATGAGTGAGGTTGCGATTGATTTCCTCGCTCACCGAGCTTTGCTCTTCCGCTGCGGTCGCCACCTGGGTCACGTGTTCGACAATGGTTCCGATCCGCTCGACAACCGTGGCCAGGGAATGGGCCGCCTCCTGGGTGCCATCCACCGCCGAGGTGGCGCGATCAACACCGCTCTGGATCACCGAAACCGCCCCGTTCACATCCTGCTTCAGACCGTCGATCATGGTGCTGATTTCATCGGTAGATTCCCGCGTCCGGGAGGCAAGGGTTCGGACCTCATCGGCGACAACGGCAAAGCCGCGCCCCTGCTCACCGGCCCTTGCCGCCTCGATGGCGGCGTTAAGCGCCAGCAGGTTGGTCTGTTCTGCGACGCCACGGATGACATCCAGGATCCGGTTGATGTCCTCACTGCGATTGGCCACCTGGCCGATCGCAGTGCTGGCCTCGCCCATGTCATTGGCCACCGCGCTCACGCCGTTGACTGCGGACGACAAGGTGTCCTGGGTAAAGCGGATGCCGTCCTGGGCCATCCGCGCGTTGTCCGCCGCCTCACCGGCAAATCCCGCGACCTCACCGGCAGCGACAGACATTTCATTCATGGCGGTCACCACGCTGTCGATGTCCTGATGTTGCCTGCCGGTCTGCTCATCGGTCTCAACCGCAATACTTCCGACATCCCTGGCCTGTTCGCGGACCTTGGCGTTTACATCCTTCAGGTCGTTGATCATCTCTCTCAGCCTCGCCAGGAAGGCGTTGAATCCGCCAGCCAGCTCGATCAGCTCGGCGTGGGTGTCGATTTCCAGCTCACGGGTAAGGTCCCCTTCGGCACTGGCCAGGTTCTTCATGCGATCCCGGATCTCATCCAGCGGGCGGGTCACCGAGCGGACCAGGAGAACGAGGGCGACAACAGCAAGAACCACGACACCGATGCCTACCAGGGTCTGGCGGGTCGCGGTCGCGGCCACTTCGTCTGACAGCAGGCCCGTGATTTCGGAAACGCTGGCAAGCGCGGCATCTCTTGGCAGTTCAATCAACAACGACCACTCGGCATCGGGCAGACTGATTTCGACGGGATAGGCCACGGCCAGGGTCTGGCCGTCATCGAAGGTCCCCCCACCCTGATGCAGTCCCGAGAAGGTATCGCCATGCTCCGGCAACGCCTCCCGGAGGGGCCGACCAAGATGAGCCTCATAATGACTGGATGCCGCGATAAGACCCTGCTCGCTGATCAGCGTGACCCTGGACTTGCCGTCAAACAGTTCCTTGCTGACACCAGAAATGGTTCTTTGCAGTGTCGAGAGATTGATATCGACGCCCACCACGCCGGCGAATGCTCCGTCGTCCAGAATCGGAACCACCAGGCTGGTCATCAGCTCGGAATAGCCCTCACTGATTTCGTAATCATAGGGCTCCATGATGCAGGGTGCCCTGGTGTCCCGCGAGCACAGATACCACTCGGCTTCCCGAATCCCGAATTCGTTCAGGCTATCCAGATACTTCGTAGCCGGGTCCTCGGTGCGGCTGAAGTGAACCTTGCCCTCCGGATCCCGGTAGTAATAGATTTCCAGGGTGCCCTCGTCGCTGCTGTGCTCCTCAACACCACCGGTGAAATAGCGATCCTGCCCGTCATAGCCATCCGGCTCGAACTGTGCGTATATCGAGCTCAGACTTTTCTGCTCCTCAAGCACGGCGCCAACAGTCTCCTGCAGGGCCGTCCTGCTGATTCGACCGGAACTGTCGGACTGAATATTGCGGGTAATAACATTGCGGACGACTTCCGGGGTCCGAAAGGCAGTTGCAAACTGACCACTGACCAGCTCGCCGAACTTGCCAGCGGTTGCGCTGAGCTGATCCATTACAATGCCCTGCACCGTATCCCGGGTCTCGACACTCAACCTCTTCTCCATGGCTCCGAGAGACAGCTGGGCAGTCACCACGATACTGATGCCCATTATCAGAAGCAGGGACACAACGAGGGCGTAGAGCTTGAAGCGGAGCGATAACTGTTTCATGGTGAAGGCGGACCTGCGGGGAGTTGGGGGTTCATTCTATTTTAGAGCACGGAGGGGCCGGTGGCCTACCTGACGCTATTTCTGACCGCGTTCGCCGCTGCCACGCTGCTGCCCGCTTACTCGGAAGTTCTGCTGGGCACGCTGATAACACAGGGTTACTCCTGGTGGTGGCTGTGGTTCTGGGCAACACTGGGTAACACGCTGGGCTCGGTCGTTAACGGAGTTATCGGCCGGCAGGTAGATCGCTTTAAGCATAAACCCTGGTTTCCGATCAGCGAGATGCAATTGCACAAGGCGAGGAACCGCTTTAACCGATATGGCCAATGGTCTCTGCTGATGGGCTGGCTGCCTCTGGGCGGCGACGCGCTGACCCTGGTTGGCGGGATCATGCGCGTGCCGTGGCTCAATTTTGTGATACTGGTAGGAATTGGCAAGGGTGCCCGCTACGCCTTTGTGCTCTGGCTCGTCGCGGAGGCGTCCGGTGCATCGTCACCTTCACCGTAGAGGTATTTTCGAAGCAGCGGCTCGCCGTTAAATTCGGAATTCAGAACCGCAACGAAGGTGTAGACCCCGATCAGTTTACGGTTAAGGAACACGAACTCCTTCGGGGGCACCCGGAAATAGCGACTGATCGCCGACCGGGCCGCCTGACGCGCCACCCGGGACGGCAGTTCACTCTGTTTCCAACGATAGTGGCCATGGCTGTTCACTGCATAGTCCGGCCAGGAATCCTTGTCGCTGGAGAGCGGTTCAAGCACCGACATGCAGACCTGGCCAAACTTCTCCAGTACCTCCTCCGGCCACTCGGTGCTCATGAAACGCAGCTTCACGCCACCATCGATTACCGCATCGAGATCGTTCTCGTAGGATGCCTTGATCATCTGGATGACCGGTTTGAGAAACTCGTCCGAGTAGGACTGCACGGCGCCGAAATCGAGGAGGACGATACGGTCGTACCCCGGGTCATCCCCTTCCTCCCCGGCAATCCGGATGCGGTAGTTGCCGAAATTGGGATCGGTCTGTATTTCGCCCCAGATGAACAATTCCCGGAAAAACAGCTCCAGGGCGGCCTTGCCAAGGGCACTGCGACGATCCAGCGGGAGGTCCCTGACCGACTGGGAACTGACCGAATGCCCGTGCTCGTATGTTGAACAGATAACGTGCTCGGTTGAAAACTCCGGCAGGACCCTGGGCACAATGAACCTCGGATCCGATGCCAGCATGTTGCGGAATTTCTCGGTGGTCTTCGCCTCAAGGCGATAGTCCACCTCCCGATGCATCATCTGCCGGACTTCCTCCAGCCAGTCATTGAACTCGGGGCCAAAACTGACCAGCCTGGCCACTCGCAGCAACTGGGCGACAGCATTCAGGTCGCTGTCTACCGCGTCGGCAACGCCCGGGTATTGCACCTTCAGCACCAGCTCCAGGCCGTCACTGCGGCGCCAGGCCCGGTGGACCTGCCCCAGCGATGCAGCGCCAATAGGCTCGGGCTCTACATCCAGTTGCGCCAGACGCTCCGCGCCCAGCTCGTCTTTCAGCACACGCTCGATAGCCGGCCATTCCAGAGAAGTGGTCTGATCTTCCAGGGTGTGGAGCGCTTCGGTGACTTCCTCGGGCAAAAAATGCTCGCCGTACAGAGCCATAACCTGGCCAATCTTGACCACGCTGCCCTTTAACTTGCCCAGTTCATCCACCAGGAACCGGGCCTGGCTCGAAAGCATGGCGCGGTGACGTTTTTCCCGATTTTCCCGAGTGCTGAACCAGTTGGTTGCCATATGTGAGGCCATACGGGTACCGGCAAACAACCCGGCACGGGTCAGACTCAGCCTGCGCTCGAAACTGCCTGTCTTGATGCGGGAAACCGAATTTCCTGAACGTCTGGAAGACATAGTGACCTGTTCGGATCAGAGAATTTCACCACGTTTGGCGGCTTACACCATTATACGGATAGTCAGGGGAGCTGACCTAACCGAGTCGACCGGCCTGCCGCGGCCACGGGGCCAATGCGCCAGCCCCGTTGCCGGTTTACATCTGCACAACCGGATCGTTTACGTTTCGACACAGTTTCCGCCGGGAAACCGGTCTAGTATTTCTAGATACGTAAGGTCCAACAACGACTATCACAACAACAAGATCTGAAAATGCCGCAATCCGCAAGAAAAACGCCGGATACGGAGCTGTCGCAGTTCCGGGTCAAGGGCGAGATTCCTGTCCCGATCCTGATCAACTGGCTGACCGCTGTTGCCGTGCCCCTGCTCTGTTTCTTTGCCTGGCGCTCCAGCCTGCAGAACGACCCGATCACGCCGCCACTACTGGTTGGCTTCGCCGTTCTTCTTGCCGTCAACTCTGTGAGCTACCTGCTCTTCGGTAACAAGACCCTGCAGCGTCGCGGCTTCATAACCCTGATTACGGTGCTGTTCACCTACCTGGCTATCAACGCGGTAGAGGACGGTTCCGCCATTATCTGGTTGTTTGCCTACCCGCCCATCATTTTCTACATCAGCGAATCCCGGGTTGGGGTGCTCGCCTGCTGTGGCGGGTTCGCCGCCGTCATCTTCCTTTTCAGCCCACTGGGGGATTTCCTGTTCGATCCGCCGCACAGCACCAGTTTCAGAATCACCATGATAGCGGTGCTGGGTTTTGAAATGGTCACCTGTTACATCCTTGACCAGAGCCGTCGACGCAGCAAGCTGGGGTTGCTGAAGCTGGCCGCGGAATTCGAGTATGCCGCCAAGCACGATGCCCTGACCGGCCTGGCCAATCGCCGCGAAGCGCTTGAGCAACTGGACATCGAGTATCAGCGCTATCTTCGCAACGCCCGGCCCTTTTCGGTGCTGCTGATGGACATTGACCTGTTCAAGAGCGTTAACGACAACTATGGGCACCATGTGGGTGACGAATTGATCATTCTGGTGGCCAGGACCCTTCGGGAACAATGCCGCAAAGTTGATACGCTGGCCCGATGGGGCGGTGAGGAGTACCTGGTTCTGCTGCCCGAAACCAATACCGGGGAGGCGCTGGCATCCGCAAACCGGATCCGTGAAGCTTTTGCCGCCAGATCCGTAAGCACGGAGAAGGGCCCGATTCAGGCAACCATCAGTGTGGGGGTGGCGTCGATCCGTGGCTCGGAATCCATCGATCGCCTGCTGCAGCGGTCAGACGAAGCCCTGTATCGGGCGAAATCCGAGGGACGTAACCGCGCATGCGGTTACGAGAATGAAGCCGCGGCCTGAGCTACCAGCCCTCGCGGAAATCGACATCGTGGTGAGCCAGGCCACTGACCAGCTGCTGCGACAACCTCCGCTGCACGTCAGCCAGTGTCACACCGGGAACAAAGTCGCGAACCTGACACATGGCCATTCCGGCGTAGCCGCAGGGGTTTATGCGCTGAAAAGGCTCCATGTCCATATCCACATTCAGCGCCAGGCCATGAAAGGAACAACCCCGGCGAACCCTCAGTCCGAGCGAGGCAATCTTGGCGTCGCCCACGTAAACGCCCGGGGCGTCCGGTCTCGGAGCGGCCTCAACGCCCAATTCTCCAAGCGTGCGGACGATGGCCTGTTCGATCTCGTCCACCAGAGAACGTACACCAAGTTTTTTGCGAGTCAGATTGATCATCAGGTAAATCACGAGCTGGCCGGGACCGTGGTAGGTCACCTGCCCGCCCCGATCCACCGGGATCACCGGGATGTCGCCCGGGGCAAGAATATGTTCGGCCTTCCCCGCCTGGCCCTGGGTATAAACCCGCGGATGCTGCAAACACCAGAGTTCATCCGCCACACTGTCATCGCGGTCAGCGGTGAAGGCTTTCATGGCCTCCCAGGTTTCCAGATAGGGCTGCTCACCCAGGGATCGGACAATCAGGTCAGGCATCGGGCTCAGAGCACCATGTGTACGCGGCCACTGGCCTTGAGATCCTCGAACAGGGCCTTCAGTTGCGCTTCACCCGTGGCCACAATCTTCAGTTGAACCGAGGAAAAACGGCCTTTGCTGCTGTCGTTAACGGTGATATCGGTCTCGCTGATTCCGGGGGCATGCTGCTCCACAACCTCGACCACGAACTCGGTGAAATCCGGGGCCGCATTGCCAATCACCTTGATCACATAGTCGCAAGGAAACTCAATTTTTGGTGCTTTCGGCTCACTCATGCCGTTTTACTCCCCGGGATCAACATCACCTTACTGAAATAACTGAATGAAAAAGAGCTTGATGGCGTCCCAGATGCGTTTGAAAAAGCCACCTTCGGGAACCTCGGTCAGGGCCAACACCGGCTGATCAACCAGTACCTCGCCGTTATAGGAGACCTTCACCCGTCCCAGCTCGTCCCCAACTTTAATGGGTGCCTTAATCACAGAATCAAGGTCGACCGTCGATTCCAGATCGTTTCGTGAACCCCGTGGAATGGTCACGTAGACATCCTCAGTCATGCCAACGGAGAGCTGATCAGCCTGACCGCCCCAGACACGGGCTTCGATGAGCTCCTGGCCTGACCGGAACAGGCGTTCGCTCTCATAGTAGCGGAAGCCGTAGTTCAGCATTTTCTGGATTTCCTGGGCCCGTGCTTCTGAACTGTTGGTGCCCATAACCACGGCAATAAAACGGGTGTCGTTGCGTTTGGCAGAGGCAACAAGGCAATAACCCGCCTCCTCGGTATGGCCTGTTTTCAGGCCGTCGACGCTATCATCGCGCCAGAGCAGACTGTTCCGGTTCGGCTGGCGAATGTTGTTGTAGGTGAAATGTTTTTCAGCGTAGAGCGGATAGTTCTCCGGGTAATCGTTGATGATCGCGCGGGCCAGCATCGCCAGGTCATAGGCTGTTGAGAAATGCTCCGGCGAGGGCAGGCCGGTCGCGTTCACGAAATTGGTGTCTTTCATTCCCAGCAGTTGGGCCTGCTGGTTCATGATGTCAACGAAGGCTCCTTCACTGCCTGCAACGAATTCCGCCAGGGCAACAGACGCGTCGTTGCCCGACTGAATGATGACCCCCCTGAGCAGATCTTCGACCGAAACCTGGGTGCCTTCCCGAACGAAGGTGCGCGAACCTTCGGTCTTCCAGGCATTAACGCTGATGGGAACCATGTCGGACATGGCAATGCGGCCCTCATCAAGCTCACGCTCGACAATATAGGCCGTCATCATTTTGGTCAGACTGGCCGGAGGCAAACGCTCGTGGCTATTCTCCTCCATGATGATCCGTCCGCTCTTGGGATCCATCAACACGTAGGAGCTGCCGGCAATCTGCGGCGGCGACGGAATCAGCACCGACTGGGACATTGCCTTGCCTGTCAGGGCAAGCATCAGCACAAGGACAACGGAGAGAGTTCGAAAAGCAGAGTTTAAGGCCATGGGTCCATTCATTCGTCGTTAAGTGTATTTTTTTAAATATGTCGTGTTCGGCTTATTCAGTGCGTATCGGTCAGTAGGATGGACTGATCGAAACCACGGGCTTCCAGCAGGCTTTGGGTACGCCTGGCGCTGTCTTCGTCATTGAAGGGGCCCACCTGGACCCGATGGAAGCGCCCCGCGGAGGTATCCACTGCCCGAACGCGCATCGGATTCTCCAGCACCGCCCTCACCTGGCTGAGCAGTTTTTCAGCCGGATCCCGGCTGCTGAAGGACCCCAGCTGCACAAACAATGACCGGTTGGTCATGGCCATGTCGCCGCTTGCCTCCACCCGGCTTTCAGCGTATCCGGCCGGATCTCCCGGGGAATAAGGCTCGCCGGCAATGAACATGGCGCCATCCGGCCTGACGGTGATGGCAGCCACCTCTACACGGGCCGTGCCCCTGGCCTGGTACCCCAGCTTCTTGGCAGCGGCGTATGACAGGTCGATGATCCTGTCGCTGTGAAAGGGACCGCGGTCGTTGACACGGACAATCACCGAGCGACCGTTATCAAGGTTCGTTACACGTGCATAGCCGGGGATTCGCAGGGATTTGTGCGCGGCGGACATGGTGTACATGTTAAAGGTTTCGCCGTTGGAGGTCTTGTGGCCATGAAATTTCTCGCCGTACCAGCTCGCCGTACCCCGTGCGACATAACCGTCGTTGCTGTCGAGCACGTGGTATTGCTTGCCCCAGACCTGGTAGGGCGATTTGTTGCCCGCCCTCCTGGGGGCCTCGTAAACCGGAACCGCATCGTCAAGACCGGACACATCGAAGTTACCCGAAGGGGCCCTGTCAGTTGCCAGGGTATAGCGGGACGAATGGTCCGTTTCCGGGGCCGACGCGCAGCCGCTGAGTATCAGCGACACAACCACCGACAGCAGGAGGGAGAATGAGGGCTTGCAGTTCACTGTCCGGAATTCCTCTTGACTACACTGGCCACCGGTATCAGGTTCCCGGTGGTCCAGCCTTCATTGTAACGGGTTCTCCGACGGAATCACCATTACCCTGTGGCCATGGTTTGATTGACCGAATCAGGCGCCAATCATTCGCCGATGGGTATGAATCGACATCAAAACACCAAAGGCTGCCATCAGGGTGACCCCCGATGTCCCACCGTAGCTGATCAGGGGCAATGGCACACCAACGATTGGCAAAAGTCCACTTACCATCCCGACATTTACGAAGATGTAGATGAAGAACGTCATGGTGAGCGCACCCGCGAGAAGGCGGCTGAATGAATCCTGGGCCGTCGCGGCAATATACAGACACCGCAATATGATCAGGAAATACACCGTCATCAGGATCAGCATGCCCACGAACCCGAACTCTTCAGCCAGCACTGCGACGATGAAGTCGGTATGGCTCTCTGGCAGAAACTCCAGGTGCGACTGGGTTCCCTGAAGCCAGCCCTTGCCATCCACGCCACCGGAACCGATGGCGGTCTTGGACTGGATGATGTTCCAGCCGGCGCCAAGGGGGTCACTCTGAGGGTCCAGAAGCGTCAATACACGCTGTTTCTGGTATTCCCTCATGACGAAGAACCACATCAGCGGGGCCGAAACGGACACCATGGCCACGAACGCCGTGATCAGTTTCCAGCTGATGCCCGCAAAAAACACCACGAAGATACCGGCCATGCCGACCAGCAGCGAGGTCCCCAGGTCCGGCTGCTGCATGATCATGACCATGGGCACCAGAACGATCGCCAGCCCGACGGTCACATGCCGGAATCTGGGCGGCAGGAAATGCCTGGACAGATACCAGGCCGCCATCATGGGAACCACCAGCTTCATCAATTCCGATGGCTGGAAACGCGGAAGTCCCGGAATAGCCAGCCATCGTTGCGCACCCTTGGCACCAACGCCCACCAGCAGAACCGCAATCAGGGCCACAATACCGGCGCCGTAGAGCCACGGCGCCCAACGGCGAAACACCGAGGGATCCAGCTGGGCAAATACCAGCATCACGACAAACGCCACGCCCAGCCGGATGCCCTGGGCCTTGACGACCTCAAGGTTCCGGTCGGCACCGCTGTAGAGTACGAACAGCCCGCCGGAAACCAGCAGGAGTAACAGCAGCAACAGGATTGGATCCAGATGCAGCGCTGTCCAGATGCTCCGGTGCCGGCCAAGAGGGTTGCTTGCGGTTGAATCCAGTAACGCCTTGAACGCCATCAGTCAGCCACCTCGCCGACACCACTGACCAATGCGCTATCCCCCTGGCCATAATCCAGCAACCAGGAGTCAAACAGCGCCCGCGCGACCGGTGCCGCGGTGCCACTGCCGCTGCCGCCGTTCTCGACAATAACGGCGACGGCAATTTTCGGGTTATCTACCGGCGCAAAACCCACGAAAAGCGCATGATCCCGAAGCCGCTCGCGGATTTCTTCCTCATCGTATTCTTCATCCTCGGCCAGACTGAAGACCTGGGCAGTTCCTGTCTTGCCTGCCATCTTGTAGGGGGCACCACGACCAGCACCCCGGGCAGTGCCCTTCGCTCCGTGCATGACTTCAACCATGGTTTCCACCACATACTCCCAGTCGTCCGGGTTCTTCAACTTGAGCGGCTCGTGGGTTTCGGCGGGTAGGAACTCCTCGACCGGGCGATCCCCCTTGATATCTTTCAGTAACCTCGGCTCGACCCACTCGCCTCGATTGGCGATTAGGGCGGTCGCTGTCGCCAGTTGCAACGGTGTTGCCAACATGAAGCCCTGGCCGATACCCAGGTTCACGGAATCTCCCGGATACCAGGGTTCATTGCGCACTGCCCTTTTCCAGTCTCTGGAAGGAAGCAAGCCGCTCAGGGCCCCGGAGACATCAAGCGTCGCGTCTTCCCCGAAGCCAAAATGAGACAGGTAGCTGTGCATGGTATCCACGCCCATTTCGACCGCCGCCTCGTAGAAATAGACGTCACAGGATTCGGCCACAGCGTCCTTGAGATCAACCCAGCCGTGCCCCGTCCGCTTCCAGTCGCGCCAGACCCGGCCACCCTGATTCAGTCGGAAATGCCCCGGATCCCAGATGGTGTAATCCCGGGTGGTCGCGCCACTGTCGAGGGCGGCGACCGCAAGCATGGGCTTGAGGGTTGAGCCTGGCGGGTACTGACCGCGCAAGGCACGATTAAACAGGGGCTTGTCTTTGCTGTCGCTCAATTCCCGATAATCGTTGACGCTGATACCGGTGACGAATTTGTTGGCATCAAACCCCGGCACGCTGGCCAGCGCGAGAATGCCGCCGGTATCCGGTTCTATGGCAATGATGGCGCCCCGACGACCATCAAGAAGCTCGTGGGCACGCTGTTGCAGCCTGAGATCCAGATGCAGCTGCAGATCCTCCCCGGGAACCGGGTTCTCACGTTCCAGAACCCTGAGAGTCCGGCCACGGGCATTGGTTTCTACATGCTGGTAGCCGACCTGGCCGTGGAGGATTTCCTCGTAGAACCGCTCAATGCCCGACTTGCCGATGTAGTTGGTGCCTGCGTAGTTGACCGGATCGATCCTCTGCAACTCATCCCGATTGATACGCCCGACAAATCCCAGGGCATGGGCCGTCAGCTCACTGTGGGGGTAATACCGTACCAGCTCAGCCTTGACCTCGACGCCCGGTAGCTCGTGGCGATGCACGGCGAGGCGTGCCATCTCCTGCTCATTCAGGTCATAGCGAAGGGGGATTTCCTGGAAGGGTCGGCGGGGCTCCTGAAGCCGACGCTGAAACCGTTCGCGGTCTTCCTCAGAGATCTCCAGGATCGCGTCAAGCTGCGCCAGGGTATCGTCCATGCCCTGTACCCGCTCGGGCACAAGCGTCACACTGAAAACGGGGCGGTTCTCCGCCAGCAGGGTGTTATTGCGGTCGTATACCAGCCCCCGGGGAGGAGGCACGGACTGGACCTGGACGCGATTCTTGTCTGAGAGCGTGGTGTATATCTCATGTTCCACGACCTGAAGCTGGTACATCCGGGCAATCAGGCCACCGATAGCGAGCATGACAAGCACCAGCATGACCAGGCTCCGCCGCTGGAACAGCCGGCGTTCCGCTGCCGTATCCTTGAACTCACCCCATGGCATAACGTCCCCCTAGGCCCGGTGATACGGGTGATTGCGGGTGATCGACCAGGCCCGGTAGAGCTGCTCTGCCAGAACAATACGGACCAGGGGATGAGGCAGGGTCAGGGGCGACAGCGACCATTGCTGGTCGGCCCGTTTGCGGCAATCGTCGGCGAGGCCATCCGGGCCGCCCACCAGAAAGCTGACGTCCCGGCCATCCTGTTGCCAGTTCTCCAGCTGCGCCGCAAGCTTTTCGGTCGACCACGGCCGCCCACCAACCTCCAGCGCGATGACCCGGTCTTTCGCGCCGGTGGCCGCCAGAATGGCGTCACTTTCTCGCTGCATCAGCCTGGGGATATCGGGATTCTTGCCCCGATGGGCGACGGGGATTTCAACCAGTTCCACGGGTAGCTCCGGCGGCATGCGGCGGGCGTAATCTCCGAATCCGGTACTGACCCAGTCGGGCATTTTCTGCCCCACACAGATCAGGCGTAACCGCATGATTATTCGCTGCCCGCAACACCAAGATCCGGAGCATCACGCCAGAAGCGCTCCAGATCGTAAAATTCTCGTGTGGCAGGCATCATGACGTGAACAACCACATCGCCCAGATCCACGAGAATCCAGTCGCTGACGCCGGCACCTTCAACATTGCTCGCGCGCACGCCCTTCTCCTTCGCTTCGACCACGACGGAGTCTGCCAGGGATTTTACATGTCGGTTGGACGTTCCGGATGCCAGAACCATGAAGTCGGTGACACTGGTGCGGTCACGGACATCGATTACGCTGATGTCCTGTGCTTTCACATCTTCAAGCGCATTAATTACCAGATCTTTCAGTTGCTCTGCCTGCATAATCACCCTGTTGGACGGGCGTTTGCCGGTATGGCCGCCCGAAATGTCATATTCAGACGCGATTGTAGCACTAAAAGTTCCCGTCAGGGCATGCTCCATAGAGCCCCTGGCGGCGAATTTCTGTCCAGACCGAGTCAGGCACCAGATAGCGTGGCGAACGGCCGTCACCGATACGCTCCCGAATACCGGTCGCGGAAACATCCAGCAAGGGTGGATCCAGCTCGAGAACGCAGCCGCAGGGGCTGTCATGCAGGGCCTCCGGGCTTTCCACACCACGCTCTGCCAGTAATCGGGCCGGTTCGGAGGATGGGTCCAATGCCGGGCCCGGCCGACGGACCACAACCACATGCGCCAGACCCGGAATCTGCTGCCATTCCCGCCAGCGATCGAAGCCAGCAAATGCGTCCGTGCCAACCACCATCACCAGGGGTTCATCCGGGCCAAGCTCGGCCCGGAGTTGGCGAAGGGTATCGGCGGTGTAGGACGCTCCTTCCCGTGAGAGCTCACGGTCGTCAATCCGCAACTGGGGCTCACCGGCCACTGCCAGCCTCAACAACTCCAGGCGCTGACTGGAAGACGCCCCGGTTTGCCCCCGGTGCGGCGGAATATGACAGGGCACCAGGCTGACGTAATCCACGCCAAGACGATCGCTGATTTCCAGCGCAAGCCTGAGATGGCCATGATGCACCGGGTCGAAGGTCCCCCCATAAATGACATGCATTGGCATCAGGTCCGGATGTGCCCGTCACCGAAGACCACGTATTTCTGGGATGTGAGGCCTTCCAGCCCCACCGGTCCCCGGGCGTGGATCTTGTCAGTGGAGATGCCGATTTCGGCCCCCAGACCATACTCGAACCCATCGGCGAAGCGCGTGGAGGCATTGACCATCACCGAACTGGAATCCACCTCCGTGATGAAGCGCCGTGCCCGCGTGTAGTTCTCAGTAATGATGCTGTCGGTATGCTGGGAGCTGTAGCGGTTGATATGGGCAATGGCGCCTTCCAGGCCGTCAACCACACGCACTGCCAGGACCGGAGCAAGATATTCGGCTTCCCAGTCTGCCTCGGTAGCTTCTACCACGCCTTCGACGATGGCCCGTGTCCGCTCGCAGCCCCGCAATTCCACGCCTTTTTCAACAAAAGCCTGGGCCAGCAGAGGCAGGATATCCTCGGCGATTTCTGCATCCACCAATAGGGTTTCCATGGTGTTGCAGGTTCCGTACCGGTGGATTTTGGCGTTGATCGCCACCTTCAGCGCCTTTTCCGGATCGGCATGGCTATCGATGTAGACATGGCAGACGCCATCAAGGTGTTTGATAACAGGCACCCGGGCATCGCGGCTGATGCGCTCGATCAGCCCCTTGCCGCCCCTGGGCACAATCACATCAACGTAGTCCGGCATGGTGATCAACTCTCCGACCGCAGCGCGGTCCGTTGTCTTGATCACCTGCACCGCATTCTCGGGCAGTCCCGCTTTCGCGAGCCCCACGGAAAGACAGCGGGCAATGGCCTGGTTGGAATGAATGGACTCTGAGCCGCCCCGGAGAATGGTCGCATTGCCCGACTTGAGGCACAGACTCGCAGCCTCGACCGTCACGTTGGGACGGGACTCGTAAATAATACCGATGACGCCCAGCGGAACACGCATCTTGCCCACCTGGATACCGGAGGGCCGGTAGTTCATGTCGGTGATGGCACCGATCGGGTCTGGCAGGGAGGCCACCTGGCGCAGGCCCTCAATCATGGTATCGATTCGCTGGGGTGTCAGCTCCAGCCGGTCAAGCATCGCCGCATCCAGGCCATTTTCCCGGCCCATCTGCAGATCCTTGCCATTGGCGAGGGCCAGCTCTTCCCGGGCTGCATCCAAGGCCTCGGCCGTCGCCAGGAGCGCCTGATTACGCACGGCGGTGGTCGAACGAGCCACTCCGGTTGCCGCTGCACGGGCCTGCTGCCCAACCTCAGCCATGTACGCTGCAATATCCATTCAAATACCTTTCTGTTTTCAAGCGGAATCAGGAATCAGGGCCTAACTTTACCTTTCCCGTTTCAAGTACGCATCCCAAACAGATATTATACCGCTGCGATATGCCATACTCGGACCTATATAAGGTTCCCCGGGGACGGTTTTTCAAGGGAGTTCGGGAAAAGGAAGGACACCATGGCCCAGATGGCCGAAAAATTCCTGTTGAGCAAGTTGTCGCGAGCGGGCTTCGTGGCCCTGATCGCCATTGCGACCCTTTGCGCCGTGCTGGGCGAACCCATGGTTGCCGCAGCCGCGGCTGCCGCGGCAGGTATTGTCATTGCCGGAAAGACGTTCCACCCCAACCGGGTCCACCAGCCCTGGCCGAGAATCCAGCAGGCTTTCTTTGTGGTGCTTCTGCTGATACTGCTGGCCAGTTTCTGGACCGGCCCATGGATCCTGAGCCACTGGCTTTACGCGCTGCCTCTGGTTGCTTTCGCCCTGGTTCCGCCAGCGGCCGCAGCCGTGGTAACACTGATCATCGCTGTACTGGCAATGATCGCGACACAATGGGCGGTAGGCCTTGCCGACCGCCACCAGATGATCAGCGCCTTTCTTCTTACCCTGCTGCTTTCGGCGTTGCTGGTCTTCCTGCGGGACTACAAGACCCGTCAACTTGCGCCATTGCGCCGTACCGACGAACTGACCCAGGCGGCCAGCCGGGAATACCTGTCTGCCGACCTGCACAAGGAAATCCAGCGCAGTGAGCGGGAGGGCACCGATATGTCGATTATCATGATCGGGCTGGACACCCATTTGAGCGATGACGAACCGGATGAGGACATCCGCTCGATTCTTCCCCGCATTGGTCGCTACCTGCATTCCCAGATCCGTGATTTCGACACCTATTACCGGGTCGCGGATCTTCAGTTTCTGGTGATTCTGCCGGGCATTTCCACCAGCGACGCGATCGCCCGCGCCGAGACGATCCGCAAGGGCCTGGCAACGCTTCTGGAATCCCACGGCATGAACCTGACCGTCAGCACCGGGATCGCCGGCCTGAATATCGGTGACGATGCCAACAGTCTGCAGCAGAGTGCTGCGAATGCCCTGCGCCGGGCCCAGCAGCAGGGAGGCAACCGAAGCCAGGCCTACAGTTCATGGTCGCAGCCGGCACAACCAAGCCAGCCTCGGGCAGAGGGGCCAGTGGCATGACAGAGACCCGACTGAGAACCTGGACCCATGCCTTTGGCTACGGCATCGCCTGCCTGTTCATTTTCACCCTGGCGATGCAGAACCTCCGCTATGGTTTCTACGAACTCTTTTACCTGGCCTCAGGGATGGCGGTTTTGACCCTCGCGGGTGCCGTTTACACCATCATT
Organism: Marinobacter sp.; assembly: GCA_002718255.1. Classification (GTDB taxonomy): domain Bacteria; phylum Pseudomonadota; class Gammaproteobacteria; order Pseudomonadales; family Oleiphilaceae; genus Marinobacter. The sequence goes on from PBED01000039.1 coordinate 25,032, forward strand.
TGCCGCCGGCACCAGCTGTCGGCCCCCGGGCACCTGGTCATCCTCTCCGGCCTGAACAGTGGCATGCTGGCAGCGCTGCTGACCATGGATGCCCCGGGCATCAGCCACTGGGCCATGCCCCTGCTGGTGCTGAATCTGCTTATCCTGCCCCTGCGTCAGGGCGTCGGGCTATCGCTTCTGCTGCTGGTACCCATGTCGATCATCCTGTTCCTCGAAAAGGCACCGGCTGACGCCATTGCCATCACGGGGGGCCTGTTCATCCTTCTGGCGGTTGCAGCCCTGTACATCTGGCACTATGACCACATGGCCCAGTCGGCAGAGGACCTCGCCATTACCGATCCGGTGACTGGCGCCCATAATGCCCGCTTTCTGGATGAAACCCTTCAGAAAGAGATCAGCCGTGCCATCGCCACGGGGCATTGCCTGTCCGTCATCGACCTGAGCATTGATTACGCCGACGAAGTGGCCGACCTTCACGGCAGGGACCAGGTTCAGGGCCTGTTCAGGGATATGACCGAGCACCTCTTCGGCGTGATTCGGGCCGGCGATACCCTGTACACACTGAAAGACTCGGAGTTTTTCCTGATCCTGCCGTTTACCCCGGAAGAAGGCGTGCGAGTGATTGCCGAGCGGATTCGCCGCACCATTGCCGAACACCACTGGCCGGTGGTTGGCAAAGCCACAGTAAGCCTCGGCTGCACCACCCGCGGCAGTGGCGACACCCGTACCGACACACTCAGGGACCGGGCCCACCAGGCCATGGAAGAAGCTCGCAGACGCGGTACGGATTCGGTCTGGTTCAGCCCGGGAGAAACCATCGAAACATGAGCAGTGCCTGGCTGAACGATCTGTCGGCATGGCTCAGCCTGCATCCCGGCTGGCTGGCAACAGCCCTGTTTACGACTGCCTTCATCGAATCACTCGCTATAGCCGGCATTATTGTCCCGGGTGTCGCCATCCTGTTTGCCGTCGCCGTATTGGCGGGGGAGACCGGCATGCCGCTTGCGGAAGCACTGCTTTGGGCGGGCCTTGGGGCCATCGCCGGCGACACGGCAAGTTTTGGCCTGGGGCGACTGCTGCAGGGGCGCCTGACAACCGCCTGGCCACTGAGCCGCTATCCAAAAATCATCGGTACCGGGGAGCGCTTCTTCAAGCGTCACGGCGGCAAGAGTGTGATCATCGGCCGCTTCGTCGGCCCGGTCAGACCGATCATCCCGCTCGTGGCCGGGGCCCTGATGATGTCCTGGCGACGCTTTCTGGCTTTCAACATCGGCTCCGCTGTTGCCTGGGCGCCAGTCTACATCTTCCCGGGGTTTCTGGTGGGCAGTGCCCTGGCCAGTGATATCAGGCCTCCGGCGCATTTTTACGCGGTCATCGGCATCAGCGTCGCGGCCCTGACGGTGGTCTATTTCGTGCTGTTGAGGTTTCAGCTGGGGCTCGGGGAGGACAGCCGTTTCTACCGCTGGCTGAAGCAGTGGATGGCGCAGTACGAGGCTACGAACCGTTTCTGGCGCTTGTACACGAATCAACGGCCGGCCCGGGAGGGCGAATTCCCGCTGGCCTCATTCATGCTGGCGCTGGGTGCCTCCGCACTACTTCTGATCTGGGGGCAGTTGGCTACCGCCACCAGCCTCCTGGATGGGTTCGATCAGGCCACCCTTCTCTGGTTTGAGCAACTCCGGCAACCTCTGCTGGACGGTCCCTTCATTGCCATTACCCTGCTGGGTGACGCGCCGGTGTTAATGACCGCCGGAGTGCTCGCCGGCGCGGCACTGCTGTTCCGGGGCTATTACGCCGCGGCCATCCATGTTCTGGCGGCTATCGCAGTGACGGTGGTTCTGGTCTGGGGCCTGAAGGCGCTGCTGGGCGTGCCCCGGCCGGATGAAGTCATGGGCCCGCCGAATTCCGGCGCTTTTCCCAGTGGTCACACGGCGGGCATCACCCTGCTGGTGACGCTGCTGGCAAGTTTCGTCGCCGGCGAAAGCAGGCATCGGAGACGTTGGCAATACTACGTGCTGCTCTCGCTGCCACTGGTGCCCGTGGCTTTGAGCCGGCTCTACCTTGGGGTGCACTGGTTCACCGATGTGATTGGAGGACTGCTGCTTGCCTTGGCCGTTACCGGTGCGGTGCGGGCCAGTTACAGCCGCTATGACAAGGTTCCGTTGGCGCCGGATATCACCATCGTTGGTGCAGCGGTGGTTTGGTTAATCCTTACGGGAGCCTACATCCTGCTGTCCTGGGATCAGGCGGTTCTGAACTTCAGGCCGGTTGCTGGCACCTAGCCTTCTTCCAGCGCTTCCAGGAGCCCCTGTAGCCGGGTGAGCCGCTCCAGAGGGTCCTGCAATTCCACCAGCTTCTGCTTCTCCTGTTTGTCGAGGGGCAGAAGCTCCGTGAGCCGCCAGCCAACATCCCGGGCATCACCATAGTCAATGTCCATGTTCAGGTCCCGGATGACCGGATGACGAAACAACGCCTTCAGAACCGAGGGCAACTCGCTGAAACGCTCCGGCACCTCACTCTCTGCCTCTTCAATCAGGCACTCGACGTCCCCCACATTCAGGCCGTCTTCCTGCTGCCAGCTGCGGACCACGGAGACCTTGGATTCGCCCTCAACGGTAATCCCCAGAAGGCCGTTTTCCAGCTGCTGGAAATCAATAATACGTACATAGGTGCCGATATCGTAGAAGGCGGCGGTGCGCCCGGCCTCTCCGCCTTCCTGCAACAGCACCACAACGAACCCACGATCCTCCTTGAGACAACGGGTCAGCATGTCGATGTAGCGCGGCTCGAACAGCTGCAAGGGAATCCTCCCCCTGGGCAGGACGATGGAATTCAGGGGGAACAAAGGTACATTCATAAGTGCAACAGTCACCGGAAAGCAGACTCCACAGTTTACACAGCCCGGACAATCACCGGATGGACAGCAATTGCTGAACTTCGTCGACCCGGGCCCTGGCCTCCGTCAGAAGCTGCAAACTGCGAGAAGCATTGAGTTCAAGCTCGCCCAGACGCCGATACGCCGGCACCTGGTCGAACGGGGGAAGCTCGGCATTCTGGCTGGAACCGATCATCGAATGCAATTGCGCCACGATAACCACATCCACCAATTGGGGTGATGTCTCTCGGCATTCATAGCCCCAGTCCTCGGCATGACGGACTGCCTCAACGAACGCCGGCGGGAACGACCAGTTCTCCAGAACCGCCGTACCCACATCCGCCCTGAGTTCGCGGATTGCATGGCTGAGGTTGGCCTCATCGGCAAAGAGATTCACATGATGTTCCGCCTGGACCAGGATCGGTACCACGCCGATATCATGGAGCAGACCCGCCAGCAACGCCTCCTCCGGATTCAGTTTGGTGGCGTGATCCGCCAGGACCCAGCAAAGGGCAGCCACTTCACGAGAGTGACGCCAAAGCTTTTCCATCTCTTTCTGAAGCGACGCCTGACGAGTCTTGAACACCTCACGCATGGAAAACACCGTCACCAGCTGGCGGGTGGTGCGCATGCCCAAACGGACCACTGCTTCCCGGACATTCCGGACATCACTGAATCCGCGATATAGCGGGCTGTTACAGGCGCGAACGAGCTTGGCCGCCATCGCCGGGTCGGCCGATACGGCAAGGGCCACCTGATCCGCCGTCGACTCCTCGCGATCTACCGCCCGCCGGACCTTCCAGGCCACATCCGGCACACTGGGAAGCTTCACCTGGTTCGATCTCAGCTCCGACAGGAATTCCATCAGCAGGTGATGTTCCTCGCTCTCGAGCCCTCCATTGCCTTCACCTGAATCCATCTCAACCTGTTCGACAGGCGCCGATCGCAGCAACTGGTTAAGGATGTCCTGCTCGACGACCAGGAATTCCGAGGGTTTGACGGCTGTAACGTCGTACATCCGTGGCTGGAGTCTGGCAATCGGGTTTTGAGCTTTCTCTGTTTCGGCTTCGATGATCGTTTTTCGGCCATCCACGGACTCAAGCTCAATCTTTCCTGCCACCAGGAAAAAATCGAGACCGTCACGGACACCACGTTCCAGAACCCTCTGCCCGGGCCCATGGGTACGACGCTCGGCCCGGCTGGCAAGCAAAACCAACTGGTCATCGGTCAGCCGGTTCAAAGGCTGGAACTCTTTAAGGCGACGAAGCGGCAGGCTTTCCTGGCCGGCCATAGGCATACTCCTTGTCGGATCAAACCGGAAAATAAGTTGGCAACTGTGTTAACTATTGTAAACAGAGGCTCTGAAAACAACCATGCGCCTGGAGTCTAATCTGGTATCCTCTGTTTTTTTGATCAACGTCATCAGGTAACAACAGAGAGAAAAGAACCCCATGCCCCAGTATCGTTCGCGGACATCCACCGCAGGCCGCAACATGGCCGGCGCCCGTGCCCTCTGGCGCGCCACCGGCATGAAAGACGGCGACTTCGGCAAACCGATCATCGCGGTTGCCAACTCTTTCACCCAGTTCGTGCCCGGCCACGTGCACCTTAAGGACCTCGGGCAACTGGTGTGCCGCGAAATCGAGTCCGCCGGCGGTGTTGCCAAGGAATTCAACACCATCGCGGTCGATGATGGCATCGCCATGGGCCATGACGGCATGCTTTACTCCCTGCCATCCCGGGAGATCATCGCCGACTCCGTAGAGTACATGGTCAATGCCCACTGTGCCGATGCGCTTGTGTGTATTTCCAACTGCGACAAGATCACCCCGGGCATGCTGATGGCTGCCATGCGCCTCAACATCCCCACGATCTTCGTCTCTGGCGGCCCCATGGAAGCAGGCAAGACCAAACTGTCGGAGCACAAGCTCGACCTGGTGGACGCCATGGTCATTGCTGCAGATCCCAACGCCTCCGACGAACAGGTGGAAGAGTATGAGCGCAGCGCCTGTCCGACCTGTGGCTCCTGTTCCGGCATGTTCACCGCCAACTCCATGAACTGCCTCACCGAGGCCATCGGTCTGGCGCTGCCGGGCAACGGTTCGCTCCTGGCAACGCACGCCGACCGGGAGCAGCTGTTCCTCAAAGCCGGTCGACAGATTGTGGAGAATGCGCGGCGCTATTACGAGGAGGATGACGCCAGCGTACTGCCGTTGAGCATTGCTTCAATGACGGCTTTCGAAAACGCCATGGTCATGGACATCGCCATGGGCGGCTCAACCAACACCATCCTCCATTTGCTGGCGGCAGCCCAGGAAGGCGGTGTCCCGTTCACCCTGAACGAGATCGACCAACTGTCACGTCGTGTACCGCAACTTTGCAAAGTGGCTCCGAACTCACCCAAATATCACATGGAAGATGTGCACCGGGCCGGCGGTATCATGGGCATTCTCGGCGAGCTGGAACGGGGCGGCCTGATCAACACCGACCTTCCCACCGTGCACAGCAAGACCATGCGAGAAGCGCTCGAGACCTGGGATATCATGAGGTCGCCGCCCACCGAAGTGGTCGAGTTCTACAAGGCCGGCCCTGCCGGCATTCCCACGCAGACCGCGTTCTCCCAGAGCACCCGCTGGCCAACCCTGGACGGTGACCGGGAAACCGGCTGCATCCGCTCGGTTGAGAACGCCTACAGTTCCGAAGGCGGCCTGGCCGTACTCTATGGCAATATTGCCCTTGACGGCTGCGTGGTCAAGACTGCGGGCGTAGACGAGAGCATCTTCGTGTTCGAAGGCAAGGCAAGGGTATTCGAGAGCCAGGATTCCGCCGTTGCCGGAATTCTCTCCGACGAGGTCAAGCCGGGCGAGGTTGTCATCATCCGTTACGAAGGGCCCCGTGGCGGACCGGGCATGCAGGAAATGCTGTATCCGACCAGCTACCTGAAATCCAAGGGACTCGGCAAAGACTGCGCGCTACTGACGGACGGACGTTTCTCTGGCGGCACTTCCGGCCTGTCCATCGGCCACGCGTCGCCGGAAGCGGCCGCCGGCGGAGCCATTGGCCTGATCGAAAATGGCGACACAATCCGCATCGACATTCCGAACCGGAGCATCAACGTGGAGCTGGATCAGCCCGAACTGGATCGTCGACGGGAAGCCAGGGACGCCAAGGGCTGGAAACCGGAACTGCCACGGGACCGCAAGGTGTCTGCAGCCCTGAAAGCCTATGCGCTACTGGCCACGAGCGCCGATAAGGGCGCCGTTAGGGATCTCGAAAAGCTCGACTGAGCACTGAGATCCTGAACCAACAAAAAAGCCCGGCGGGACATCTCGCCGGGCTTTTTTGTTCAGGAAACTCCGATTACCAGAGCGACCAGCCGCCATCTTCCTCTTCTTCAATGGCGTCATCCTGCTCAGGCTCCGGGGCCGAGGTTTCTGCCGCGGAAGAAGCCGACTCCTGAGCCGGCGCGCTGCTGGCTGCGGCAGACTGTGACGGTGCCGAAGCGGCAACCTGAACCGATATCATACCCAAGGCTTCCTTGGTCGGATCGTCCAGATTTCCCGTGGTCTGAAGACCATTATCCTTTTGGAACCGGGTTAGCGCGGACCGGGTTGAGTCATCCATCTGCGGGCTGACATTGGTAATGTCGTATCCTGCTCCGTAGAGCGCGTTCTTGAGTGCAACGATCTCATCCGCGAAGGCTGCAGGGGCAAAGCCCAGTGTGACCGCCAATCCGGCCGCTGCGGCCAGGCGTCCCAATCGGGTTGTTGAGTTTCTCATGGTACTCACCTGCTAACTCCTGATATCTCATCGATATCCGTTTCTTTCTTGTTGTGTGGTGCCTATCTCCACAGGCTGGGGCAAACGGTTAAAAGACTACCATACTTTTGTCGCATGTCGCCTTACGGGACATCATGTCCCGTTTTCTTGCTTTGCGCAGGGGTCTCTTCGTCCGCAGAAGCGGCTGGGCGGTGGGCTTCTTCGCTGAATTCGCGGATGAAAATGCCCCAGAACGCCATAAACAGTGCAGCTACCAGCGGTCCCATTACGAATCCGTTGATGCCGAACATGACAATGCCCCCAAGGGTCGACAACAGAACAATGTAGTCCGGCAGTTTGGTATCACGACCAACCAGTACCGGGCGCAGCAGGTTGTCTGCCAACCCGATGACCACCACGCCAAAGGCTGTCAGCACCACCGCTTCGACAACATCGCCCACGGCCGCCAGGTAGATGGCTGCCGGCACCCAGACCAACGCCGCACCCACAGCCGGCAACAGCGATACGATCGCCATAACCACACCCCAGAGCAACGCACCGCTGATGCCCAGGATCCAGAAAATCAGCCCGCCCAGAGCCCCCTGGATGATGGCAATCAGCAGGTTGCCCTTGACGGTCGCGCGGGTCACCTCCGCAAACTTGGCAAACAGCAACCGCTCCCGCTCATCGCCCAGCGGCAGAGCCCGAATCATCAGCTCGACCAGCGCACGGCCATCCCGAAGCAGAAAGAACGCCAGATACACCATCAAGGCCAGGCCCAGAAAAAACTGGAAGGTATTCTGGCCCACGCCCAGCGCCTGCCTGCCCAGGAACTGGCTTCCTCCGACAAAGATACTCACGGCTCGGTCCCTCAGCTCGGCAAAGCTGATATCAAACTGTGCCAGGAAGGCCTGGATGGCGGGGAACGACTGGTTGACCCGATCTATGTATTCCCCGGGGCGTATTTCACCACTCTGGATCTGCTGATAAAGCGCGACGCCCTCGGCAACCAATGAGGTCACCAGTACCAGAACCGGGATAACCACGATGAACATGCAGATACACAGGGTAATCAGTGCATTTACATTGGGCCTGTCCCCGAGTTTCCGCTCCAGCAGTTGCTGCACCGGGTGGAAAATCAGGGCGATGGCGACCGCCCAGAATATGGGCCCGAAAAAGGGCTTCATAAGAAAAACAAAGGCAAGGGAAACGCCGACCAGCAACGCCAGAAAAGTCCGTGTTTCAAGTTTTGCGTACATAGATTATGCGGTTCCCTGATGTTGGTTCTGCGATATAACCAGTCATTCTACCCTACCACGCTGGCGTGGCCACTGTAGCTGTCTTCGGGTTATAGTGGACGGTTGTTGATCAACTAATAGACAGGTCATGTTGTTGGAACTGGAAACCTTCACCATCGAAACAGCCCTGGATGCGGCCACCGAGTTGCGCAAGGTTCTGGCCGCCCGAACGCACCGGCGCAAAGTGATGGGTCAGGAAGTCATGGTGCCGGGTCAGCTAGGCGAGGCCCTGCAGCTACCACGCATTATCAACCGGCTCCAGAGCAAGCAGATGAAGCAGAGGGAGCTCGGCCTCGAGGACTTCCAGGAGCTGTGGCCTACCCTGTCGCCACAGACTCGGGAGAGAGTGCTGGGGGCAATCGGCTGGTATGACCCCAAGGAACTTGACTGGGATGACAAGCGCTCCAACCGTCGGCCACTGGTCGATCCTGACAGTTAAGCCGTATAACACCGGCATCCCGACTTTGAAATGTCATACTTGGCCCATATGTTGGGCAGTATCAGGAGGATATTTATGACTGAACAACATCAATACACAGCACTTCTTGCTGAAGGCAGCGCGGTTCCCACACTCCTTTGTGGCCACTGCCACTCGATTCTCTCCAGGGCCCGGATTTTCCGGAATGAGGGCGACCAGCACCAGAACATGGAGTGCCAGACCATTGGCCTTTGCTCAGCCGACGATTGCGGCGCCGTCAATTGTTGCGATGACGCTCTGGCCCGCGTTGACAACCCCGAACGCCTGTTTGGCATTGCGTCCTGATTCAAAGCCACAACGCTCTGTTACGCAACTCAAACACACAAAATTTCCATCTGCTTTATCCTGATCTTCGACGATTGTAGTAGGGCACTATGAGCACCGGATGCCGCCCGGCAATCACGCAACCAATCAGTCAGGACAGTCGATGGCATGCGTATTCTGAGAACCGATGAAGCCCGCTTCGCAGGTCTTCCGGATTACCCCTTTGCTCCAAACCATCTTGACGTAGAACCGGGTCTCCGGATGCACTACGTTGACGAAGGCCCTAGAAACGCCTCGCCGGTTCTCATGCTCCACGGCGAACCATCCTGGTCCTACCTGTACCGGCACATGATCCCTCTGGTGGCCGAGGCCGGTCACCGGGTGTTGGCCCCGGATCTGATCGGCTTCGGCAAATCCGACAAGCCGGCGTCGGTTACAGACTACAGTTACGGCCGCCATCTCACGTGGCTGGCCAGTTGGCTTGAACAGCTCAACCTGACCAATATCACCCTTGTGTGCCAGAACTGGGGATCGTTGCTGGGCCTGCGACTGGCCGCGGAACACCGTCAGCGATTCAGCCGAATCATCGTCGGAAACGGCATGCTGCCGACCGGCGAAACGCCTGTTCCAGCGGTATTTTCCATGTGGAAGGCATTTGCCACCCACAGCCCCTGGTTCCCGGTCGGTCGTATCGTGCAACTGGGCACCGATCGCACCCTGAGCAAAGCTGAAATTGCCGCTTACGAAGCCCCATTCCCGTCAGCAGAGTTCAAGGCCGGAGCCAGGGCGTTTCCAAAACTGGTTCCGACGGAACCGGATACACCGGACAGCGACGCCAACAAGGCGGCCTGGCAGGTCCTGGAGAAGTGGAATAAGCCCTTCATCACCTGCTTCAGCAGTGGCGACCCGATTACCCGGGGCGGCGACAGGCACATGCAGCGCCGGATTCCCGGTGCCCACGGACAACCTCATATCACACTCAGAGGCGGGCACTTTCTCCAGGAAGATTCACCGGAAGATTTCGCCCGCATCATCATCGATGCCCTGAAATCGGAAATGGCGGCCTGAGCCGCCATTTTTCCTGGCCGAACACGGTTACCGTCTGGCGGCGCAGAGTGCCGAGCCCGAGCAGCGGTTAGCTGCCTACAGGACTCATGACAAAGATTCCCCGGCATCGGATGGCAACGCAATGGCCTGTCCCCGGCAACTACCTATAGCCTCGCCGGGGTTTTGCGTATTAAAGCAGCAACAAAGCCGCTATAATGTCGGCACAACATGCATTGCCCGGCAATGCTCTACCTCCCGAATTCCGAGTGAATCAATGTCTGAATTGTCCTTTGCCGAACTGGGGCTGGATCCAGCCGTACTTGAAGCTGTGTCCGCCGTTGGCTACGAAACCCCGTCACCCATCCAGGCCCAGGCGATCCCCGCGCTGCTGGCCGGTAACCATCTGCTGGGCGTTGCCCAGACCGGAACCGGTAAGACCGCGGCATTTGCATTGCCCCTGCTGAGTCGGATTGACGCCTCTGTTACCGATCCCCAGATTCTGGTTCTGGCCCCAACACGGGAACTTGCCATCCAGGTGGCGGAAGCGTTTACCACCTACGCCAGCAAGTTCCGGAATTTCCACGTTTTGCCCATTTACGGTGGCCAGGACTTTTATCCACAGATCAAGGGCCTGCGTCGCGGTGCCCAGGTGATCGTGGGCACGCCGGGCCGGATGCTCGACCACCTGCGCAAAGGCACCCTGAAGCTGGACAGCCTGAAAGCGCTGGTTCTTGATGAAGCCGACGAAATGCTGCGCATGGGCTTTATCGACGACGTGGAAGCGATCCTGGCGAAGACGCCGGAGAACTGCCAACGGGCATTGTTCTCGGCCACCATGCCGCCGCAGATCAAGAAAGTGGCCCAGACCTACCTGCGCAACGCCACAGAAGTTCGCATTGAAAGCGAAACCCGTACGGTCGAGCGTATCTCCCAGTTCGTTCTGCCGGTCTATGCTGAGCGCAAGCTGGATGCCCTGACCCGCATTCTGGAAGTCGAGCCGATTGATGCCGCCATTATTTTTGTGCGCACCAAAGCGGAAACCACCATGCTGGCCGAAAAGCTTTCTGCCCGGGGCCATGCGGTCGCGCCCCTGAGCGGTGACCTGAACCAACGCCAGCGTGAACAAACGGTTGAAGACCTGAAGCGCGGAAAGAAAGACATTATCATTGCCACCGACGTGGCAGCACGCGGTCTGGACGTGTCCCGTATCACACACGTCATCAACTACGACGTTCCCTACGACACTGAAGCGTACATCCATCGGGTTGGTCGTACTGGTCGTGCCGGTCGCGAAGGCAAGGCGATCCTGCTGGTAACACCGCGCGAGCGCAGTTGGCTGCGAACGCTTGAACGCGCAACAAACTCGCCGATGGAAGCTTACGAGTTGCCGTCTCCCGTTGAGCTCAAGAAAATGAGGGAGCAGCAGTTCGAGTCCCAACTGCTGGGCTTTGCGGAAGACAAGAAGTTGGCAAAGGCGATGTCGCTGCTGGACGAAATCGCCGAGCGCAATGACATGGACATGGCCATGGTAGCCGGCGCCCTCGCCTGCTGGATGGAAGCAGCCCAGCCAGGCTCCCTGCCCCTCGAGCAGCCAGAGGCCTTGCCAACCGTGTCGGCAACACCTCCCCGCCGTGATCGTAAAGGTGGCGGCGGTCGTCCGGGCGAGAATCGCAAGGGCCCGAAAGGCGGTTTCAAGAAAGGTGGCCCGAAGGGTCGTGGCGGCCCCGGTGGTCGAGGCAAACCGCCCGGCAAGGGCGGCAAGCCCGCAGGCAAGCGCCCGCCTCGTCAGGCTTAAGCCTGACGCTGATAGACCACGAAACTGTAGTCGTAAGGGTTGTTATCGGACGCGGAGAAATCCTCCCGTCCGATTTCTTCCCACTCATCCCAGTTTACTTCCGGAAAAAACGCATCGCCGTCCACCTCAGCGTGCACCTGGGTGATGTACATCCGATCAACCATCGGCAATGCCTCGGCGTAGATCTGCCCGCCACCGATAATCATCACTTCGTCACCACCTTCCAGCTCCGCCTGCGCCTCGGCCTTCACCAGCGCTTCGGGCAAAGACTTCGCAGCCACTGTTCCGGTTGGCGCTTCCCACTCTTCATTGCGCGAGATCACCACGTTCATCCGTCCCGGCAATGGCCGCCCAATGGAGTCCCAGGTCTTCCTGCCCATGATAATGGGCTTGCCCATGGTAGCCTGCTTGAAATAACGAAGGTCACCCGGAAGATACCAGGGCAGTTTGTTGTTACGGCCAATAACCCGGTTACGGGACATGGCAACGATCAGGGCTTTTCTCATGTACTCGTCTCTTCGGGGTTCGGTCAAATGGCAATCGGCGCCTTGATGCCCGGATAGGGGTCATAACCCTCAAACTCGAAATCTTCCAGCTCGTATTCGAAGATGCTCGCGGGCTTGCGCTTGATCACGAGTTTAGGCAGGGCCCGGGGCTCGCGTTTCAGCTGCTCGAAGACGATGTCGTCGGTCAGGTGGTTCTGGTACAGATGGCAGTCGCCGAAGGTATGCACAAACTCACCGACATCCAGATCACACTGCTGGGCAATCATGTGCGTCAGCAAGGCGTACGAGGCAATATTAAAAGGTACGCCCAGGAACAGATCGGCGCTTCGCTGGTAAAGCTGGCAGGAGAGCTTGCCGTCGGCCACGTAGAACTGGAAAAGGCAGTGACAGGGTGCCAGCGCCATGCGACCCTCGCGAACGTTATCCTGGGGACCGATGGACTCATCCGGAAGCTCAGCGGGGTTCCAGGCGGACACGATCAGCCGGCGGGAATTCGGTTTGGTGCGAATCTGCTCGATCACTTCGCTGATCTGGTCAACCACCTCGCCATTGGGGCACTGCCAGCTTCGCCACTGTTTGCCATAGATAGGCCCAAGGTCACCATTCTCCAATGCCCACTCGTTCCAGATCGAGACCTTCCGTTCCTGCAGCCAGGAGTTGTCGGTGGAGCCCCGCAGGAACCAGAGCAGTTCGTAAATGATGCTGCGCAGGTGGACTTTCTTGGTAGTGACCAGCGGAAAGCCCTCCTGGAGGTTGAAGCGAATCTGACGGCCAAACACCGACCGGGTGCCGACACCGGTGCGGTCTCCCTTGTCGAATCCGTTATCAACAACGTCTTGCATAAGGTCGAGATAGGCTTTCATCGGGCTTGTCTCCGGTAGGCAATAAACATCAGGGCGGCGCCGGCAACGATCATCGGGAAGGACAGTACCTGCCCCATGGTAAGCCAGTCAAAGGCAAGATAGCCCAGCTGCGGATCCGGCTGACGCACGAATTCCACCAGGAAGCGGAACACGCCGTAGCAAATGAGGAACAGACCGGAAACCGCCATGGTCGGGCGCTGCCGGGATGAGAACCACCACAGGATCACGAACAGGGCAACGCCTTCCAGGGCAAACTGGTAAAGCTGGGAGGGATGACGGGCGAGAGAATCCGGAGCCGTTCGAAACACCATACCCCAGGCAACGTCAGTGGGCTTGCCCCACAACTCGCCGTTAATAAAGTTGCCGATCCGCCCTGCGCCGAGTCCAAGGGGCACCAGCGGCGCCACAAAGTCGGCCAGGCGCCAGAATCCGCTGCCCACCTTGCGGCCATACCACCACATGGCAAACATCACGCCCAGCAAACCGCCGTGGAAAGACATGCCCCCTTCCCAGACCCGCAGCAGCCAGAGCGGGTCCGCCAGGAAGGCGTCAAAGTTGTAGAACAGGACATAGCCGAAGCGGCCGCCCAGGATGACCCCCAGGGCCAGGTAAAACAGAAGGTCGCCCATCTGCTCTTCGTTGATCGGCGACCAGGGCTTGCGGGTGCGAATGCGTCCAAGCCACCAGCCGGCTAGAAAACCGAACAGATAAGTCAGACCGTACCAGTGGATCTTGAGGGGGCCGATGGCAATGGCCACCGGATCAATCTGGGGATGCTGCAGCATATACTACCTCTCAGCTCAGGAGAAAACGGAGCCCCACCAGCAGGAGCATGATGGAGAAAGTACGCTTGAGAATCCGGGGGTTCAGCCGATGGGCCAGATTGGCGCCCACCCGGGCAAAGAAAACGCTGGTGAGAATAATACCGATCAGGGCCGGCAGATAAATGAAGCCGGCGCTCGGTTCCGGCAGTGCGGGATTGTCCCACCCTGTCCAGATGTTACCCAGAGCACCGGCAATGGCGATAGGCAGGCCGCAGGCAGCCGATGTGCCCACCGCCTGCTGCATCCGCACGTTGCACCAGCTCAGATAGGGAACCGTCAGAGTTCCACCGCCGATTCCGAAAATCGCCGACGCCCAGCCGATACCGCCCCCGGCAACGCCCAGCCCTGCGACGCCGGGAACATCACGACCGGGCTTGGGGTCGACCTGGTAAAACATCTTCAGGCCCACCAGAATCACGAAAATACCGATCAGCAGTTCCAGCGCTCGCCCGCTCATCAGGGACGCGGTCCAGGCGCCAACCAGGGCACCGGCCACAATCCCCGCGGTCATGGGCCGGAACAGATCCCAGCGCACGGCACCGTGCTTGTTGTGGGAGCGAATGGAGCTGACCGAGGTAAAGACAATGGTCGCCAGCGAGGTGCCAACCGCCAGATGGGGAATAATGTCCGGATTGATTCCCTGCAGACCAAAGCTGAACATCAGCACAGGCACGATGATCAGCCCGCCGCCAATGCCAAACAGGCCCGCGACGGTGCCCGCCAGGGCGCCAAGGGCCAGATAAGATGCTATTACATAGAAAAGGGTCATAGTTTGAGACGCACCCGGGAAAACCAAGGCTGGTATGATACACAGCGCAAGAGTCAACTTCATTAAATCCGGGAGCCTACTCCTAAACCATGTGCCTGATCGCTTTCGCCCTTGGCCAGAACCCTCATTTCCCGCTGGTTGTTGCCGCCAACCGGGATGAATTCTTCCGTCGCCCAACAGCCGCCATGGACTGGTGGACCACAGAATCCGGCACCCGCGTGCTTGCCGGCCGTGATCTGCTTTCCGGGGGCACCTGGCTTGCAGTCAATGCCGATGGCGAGGTCAGTGCCGTGACCAATGTACGGGAAGGCACACCGGAGACCGGTCGAATCAGCCGGGGCGAACTGCCCTTGCGGGCCCTCACCGATTCCCGGGATAGGCTTGAGGGCTATCTACTTGATGAAGCCGATCAGTTTTCCGGCTTCAACCTCGTTCACCTGACCACGGGAGACGGCTGGTATTTCAGTAACCGGGATGCCCACCCCGGCCGGCGGATCCACCGCGGGGTCTACGGCCTGAGCAATCACCTTCTGCAGACACCCTGGCCCAAACTTCTGCGCCTCCGACAGGCCGCAGGGGACACCGTTGCCGCTGCCGGCCGCCACGCAGAAAAGCTGCACAACGAATTGATTCCTCTGCTTCAGGACAGCACGCCGGCACCGGACCACCTGCTGCCTGACACCGGCGTTGGGCTGGAGACCGAGCGCTTCCTGTCGTCGCCCTTTATCGTCGGCTCAGATTACGGCACCCGTGCAACCACCGTGGTCACCGTGTCTGCCAGCGGCGAAATCGAGGTAACCGAACAGAGCTGGGGCCCGGACGCCGAAACCGGGGAACGCCGCCACTTCCATTGGCAGCGATAGCGAACAGGCTCTGGTATAATCCGCGAAATTCTGCCACCCGATCGGAGGGCCCCTGATGGCCGGTGAACAAGGCGCCACATCGATAGCTGATTTTGAGAAGTCTCTTGATGAACTGGAAAAGCTGGTTCGCGATCTGGAGCAGGGCGAGCTGTCCCTGGAACAGTCCCTGACGGCGTTCGAGCGGGGTGTAAAGCTGACCCGTGAATGCCAGCAGGCGTTGAAGAGCGCCGAGCAACGGGTCGAACAACTGGTCCAGAACAGCGACGGCACCCTGGAAACCCGCCCGTTCTCACCGGATGATGCTGACTGATGTCCGGAAAGAACCTGCTTGCCTCTGATTTTCTGGAAACCTGCCGGGCCCGCGTCGATGCGGAACTGGACCGGTGCATTACCCGTGATTCCGCCTCTGGCCGGCTGCAGGAAGCCATGCGCTACAGCGTGCTGGGCGGTGGCAAGCGAATCCGGCCGGCACTGTGTCTTGCAGCGGCAAAGGCAATGGGACAAACCGGTGACGAGGCCCTGATCCCGGCCTGCTCAGTGGAACTGATCCACGCCTACTCGCTGATCCACGATGACCTGCCGGCCATGGATGACGATGAATTGCGCCGCGGACGGCCCACTACCCACATTGCCTTCGACGAAGCCACCGCCATCCTTGCTGGCGATGCCCTGCAGGCACTGGCTTTTGGCTGGCTTGCCGAAGCGCCGGGACTGTCTGAATCGGTGCGTCTGATCATGGTCCGGGAACTGGCCCGGGCAAGTGGCCACGGAGGAATGGTTGGTGGCCAGGCCATCGATCTGGAGTCCGTCGGCAAAACCCTGGCCCTGGCGCAACTTGAAACCATGCACCGCCACAAGACTGGCGCCCTTATCGAAACCAGCGTGCGAATTGGCGCCCTGACGGCGCCGTCGGTCGACGAACACGCCCTGGCTTCCCTGACCCAGTATGCCAAAGCCCTGGGCCTGGCCTTCCAGGTTCAGGATGACCTTCTGGACATCGAGGGCGATACAACGGTCATTGGCAAACCCCAGGGCTCGGATGCCGCCCGCGCCAAACCCACCTACCCCGCCCTGCTTGGCCTGGAAGGCGCCAGGGAGCACCTGGCCAATCTGCTTGAACAGGCCCAGCAAAGTTTGCAGGCGTTTGGTCCCGAAGCAGACCCCCTGCGGGCAATGGCCGATTACGTGGTGGCAAGAACCCATTGAATCCCGGCGCTCCGAAGGCGCACACTGGCCGTAAATATTTTCGTAACAACTGGCCCGCTTTGTGTGAAACAGCTTCCCCTGTTCCCTTATAATGCCAGTCAGTTACTGAACGTACCGGAAAAGACCCGAGCAGATGCAGGACACTTATATTTTCAAGGAAATCCCGTCACAGCGGCCCAATACGCCGCTTCTGGACCGGATTGACGAACCGGCCCAGCTCAGAGAGCTGGCCCCGGAACAGCTGACCCGGCTGGCCCGGGAGCTCAGGGCCTTTCTGTTATGGTCAGTGGGCCAGACTGGCGGTCATTTCGGGGCCGGCCTGGGCGTGCTTGAGCTTACCGTCGCCCTTCACTACGTCTTTGATACGCCGAGCGACCGCCTGGTGTGGGACGTCGGCCATCAGGCCTACCCCCACAAGATCCTGACCGGACGGAAAGAGTCCATGGGAAGCATCCGCCGCAAAGGCGGTCTGGCCGGCTTCCCGAAACGGGCCGAAAGCGAGTACGACACCTTTGGCGTCGGCCATTCCAGCACTTCCATCAGTGCAGCGCTGGGCATGGCGATCGCAGCACGTCTGCAGCAGACCGGTCGAAAGAGCATTGCCGTTATTGGTGACGGCGCCATGACCGCCGGCATGGCGTTCGAGGCACTGAACCACGCCGGTCACCTGCACGCCGACATGCTGGTGATCCTCAACGACAATGACATGTCGATTTCCCGGAACGTTGGCGGACTGTCCAACTACTTTGCCAAACTGCTGTCCAGTCGCACCTACAATCAGGTTCGCGATAGCAGCAAGAAGGTTCTGCAGGGAGCGCCACACCTGATGGCGCTGGCCAAGAAGACCGAGGAACACTTCAAGGGCATGATTGCCCCTGGCACGCTGTTCGAGGAACTGGGGTTCAACTACATCGGCCCGATCGATGGCCACGACCTGCCCCTGCTGGTTGAAACCCTGGAGAACATCCGTGAACTTGAAGGTCCGCAGTTCCTGCATGTGGTGACGACCAAAGGCAAGGGTTTCGCCCCGGCCGAAGCCGATCCGATCGGCTATCACGCCATCAACAAGATCGAGCCGGTTCCACCCAGTAAACCCGAACCGGTCAAGCCGAAACCGAAGAAGCCCAAATATGCCAACGTCTTCGGGCAATGGCTGTGCGATTCCGCCGAACAGGATGAGCGCGTGGTGGGCATTACCCCGGCCATGTGTGAAGGCTCGGATCTGCTGGCATTCTCACAGCGCTTCCCGGAACGCTACTTCGATGTCGCCATCGCCGAACAGCACGCAGTCACGCTGGCCGCAGGGCTCGCCTGTGACGGCGCCAAGCCGGTGGTCGCCATCTACTCGACGTTCCTGCAGCGGGCTTACGATCAACTGATTCACGATGTCGCTATCCAGAACCTGGATGTGCTGTTCGCGATTGATCGCGCAGGCCTGGTCGGTGAAGACGGCCCGACCCACGCTGGCGCTTTCGACATCAGCTACCTGCGCTGCGTGCCGAACATGGTGGTGATGACACCATCGGACGAAAATGAAACCCGCCAGATGCTCCAGACCGGCATGCTCTACGAAGGACCGGCATCGGTGCGCTACCCGCGTGGCACAGGCCCCGGTGCCGAAATTCAGCAGGAACTGACGCCGCTTGAGATTGGCAAGGGCCGCCGGATTCGCAACGGCAAAGGTGTTGCCATCCTCAACTTTGGCACCCTGCTGGCGCCTGCTCTGGAGGCCGCAGAAGCCATCGGCGCGACGGTCGCAGACATGCGTTTCGTCAAACCCCTGGATGAAGAACTGGTGCTGGAGCTGGCCGAGCAGCATGAACTGCTGGTGACCCTGGAAGAAAACGCCATTGCCGGTGGTGCAGGCAGCGCCGTGACCGAATTCCTGAACAGCCGCCTGGTTACCATGCCGGTACTTCAGCTGGGCCTGCCCGATACCTTTATGGACCACGGCAAGCACGGCGAGCTGCTGGCCGAATGTGGTCTGGACGCCGCAGGTATTGAATCGTCTATCCGCACGCGGATCGAGACCCTGCGCCACCAGAACCTGAAAGCCGTCAAATAGACGGAACACAAACCTGAGAATGCAAAAAGCCCGCGGAGTTCGCGGGCTTTTTCGTATGTGGCGACAAATCCAGCTCAGATTTCGGGATCGTCGTCCTGATGGGTCTCCAGCCAGTGGCCGAGCTTGCTCTGCTTGGTATCGAGGTAGTGTTCATTGTGGGGGTTGCGGCCCACGTGCAGAGGTACTCTTTCCGTAATGTCGATGCCGTAGGAGGAGAGCGCTTTGACCTTGCGGGGATTATTGGTCATCAGCCTCAGGCTCCTGATACCGAGATGCTCCAGCATGTCCTTGCACATGCTGTAGTCACGAAGATCGGCCGCGAAACCCAGACGCTCGTTGGCCTCTACCGTATCCGCGCCCTGATCCTGCAGATGGTAGGCGCGGATCTTGTTCAACAGGCCGATTCCCCGACCCTCTTGACGCAGATACATGAGGATACCCCGACCTTCCCGGGCAATGCTGCGCAGCGCCTCTTCCAGCTGGTAGCCGCAATCACACCGCATGCTATAGAGGGCGTCGCCGGTCAGACATTCGGAATGCGTGCGGGCCAGCATGGGTTCGTCGCTATCCAGGTCGCCGAGAGTCAGGGCGACGTGTTCCTTTCCGGTGTCCGGTTCTTCAAAGCCGTGCATATCAAATACCCCGAACGGGGTCGGCAACCGGCAGGTCTGGATGTAACGAACAGCCACAGTGTTTCCTCGTGGTTCAGTCAATCGGGCCGCGCATTCTATCACGGGCCCGCCCGCTTGGCGTAGTCTCGGCACTGTCGCTCCTCCGGAGTGGTCTTGGTAACCAACACTTACGAGCGCGGCGGTCCGCCAGATCAGGCTTTATCGGCGACCCAGTGGCCACTGCGGCCGCCTTTCTTCTCCAGCAGACGCACGGAATCAATCTCCATGCCACGATCGACCGCCTTGCACATGTCGTACAGCGTCAGTGCCGCCACGCTTGCCGCGGTTAACGCCTCCATCTCGACACCGGTCTGGCCGGAAAGTTTGCAGCGGGTCAGGATATGTACAGATGCCCCGTCGTCGCCCGGAGTCAGTTCAACTTTCACTGACGTCAGGTTCAGCGCATGACACAAGGGAATCAGATCATGGGTTTTCTTTGCGGCCATGATACCGGCGATGCGGGCAACAGCCAGGACATCCCCTTTGGGATGCTCACCCTCAATAATCATGTTCAGGGTTTCCGGCGCCATGCGGATGGTAGCTTCAGCGCGGGCCTCGCGTTCGGTGGCCGCCTTGTCGGTCACATCCACCATGCGGGCTTCGCCCTTGTCGTCGAGATGGGTCAGTTTACTCACGGTCTCTCCCGGAATCGGTTGTGCAAGATGGTGAAAAATGCAGGAACGACAGCATAACAGACATGGCCACGGCGTCGCTGACAAGTATCAGCTTTGCGGCCACCAGAAGCGGATTCCGGCGATGCCCTGACCGCCCCGCTGGCGAGCCTCGCGGAGATCGCCGGGCGACAAACCGCCCAGGGCAAATACCGGAAGCACCGCTTCCGACACCAGGTCGGCAAAGACCGACCATCCCAGGGTCGGCGCACCCGGATGGCTTTCGGTCGGCTGGACTGGCCCCAGGGTCACGTAGTCCGCTCCGATAGCCGTCGCATGATCGATTTCCTGCCTGTCATGGCAGGAAACCCCCAGCCAGACATCTTCCGGAACCGGTCTGGCCGAGAGTTTGTTCGCCTCGCGCCAGGGCAGGTGCAGCCCACGGGCGCCGGGTATGGCGCGGAATACCTCCGGTCCACCGTGCACAATCAGGGCGGCTCTGGCCTTTTCACAAACCGGCAACGCGTTCGCCGCCAACTCCCGATAGGCCGGCGGTCTCAACGCCGGAGCCCGGAGCAGTACCAGCGGTGGTCGAGCGGCGCTCAGACCCTCCTGAAGGTGCGCAAGGGTTGGCTCCAGGCCATTCTCGGAACCGGTGATTGCCAACTGCCGGGGCAAACGCAGAGCGCGAATGATCGGCCGGTTGGCGGCGGGGAAATCCTCATCCCGAAGCTGCTCCGGGGTCAGCCATTCCACGGGCTGCCCCTCACATCCCCTTGCTTCGCCCCCGGCAGAACTGGTTTCCCAGACGTCCAGGAAAACCCGCTTGTCGCCATAATCGTGCCGAATACCGATAACAGGCTCCAGGGAACCCGCCGGCACGTGAAGACCGGTTTCCTCGGCAATTTCGCGCACAAGCGCCGCCTGAACCGTCTCGCCAGGCTCCACCTTGCCACCGGGAAACTCCAGTAAGCCCCCTTGGTGAACGTGGTCTGGCCGTCGGGCGATCAGCACACGGCCATCACGGACGATGACCGCCACGGCAACGTGAACCTCTTTGACCGGCGTCTCTCTGGCAGACATGCTCAGGTACGATACTCGGCGTTGATAGTCACGTAATCGTGGGAGAAATCACAGGTCCACACGGTTTCCCGAACATCACCCCGCTTGAGGTCGATGGCAATGGTGATCTCTTCCCGGTCCATCACGGCCTGCCCGCGGGCTTCCGAGTAATCCTCGGCCCGGCCACCGTTGCGGACCAGGCAGACATCGCCCAGATAGATTTCAAGGGCATTGAGGTCCAGTCCTTCGACACCGGCGCGACCAACCGCCGCCAGAATCCGGCCCCAATTCGGGTCCGAGGCGAACAGTGCGGTCTTGACCAACGGCGAATGCGCCACGGTATAGGCAACGTCCAGAGCCTCCTGCTGACCGGCCGCTCCGCTGACGTCGATGGTGACAAACTTGGTTGCTCCTTCGCCGTCGCGGACAATGGCGTGGGCCAGTTCCAGATAGATTGCCTGCAAGGCCTCCCGCAGCTTCGGCAGCGCCGCGCTGGAGGCCGTGATCTCGGGGCCGGAATACTGGCCGCTGGCCATCAGCATGCAGGCGTCATTGGTAGAGGTGTCGCCATCGATAGTGATGCGGTTGAAGGACTTTTCCCCCAGTTCCGAGGCAAGCGTCTGCAGCAGTTCCGGCGCAATCCGGGCATCGGTGGCAATAAAACCGAGCATCGTCGCCATGTTGGGACGAATCATGCCCGCACCCTTGCTGATGCCCGAGATGGTTACCGTGTGACCATCCAGCTCAATCTGACAGGAAGCGCCCTTGGGGCGGGTGTCCGTGGTCATGATGCCACTGGCCGCTTCAGCCCAGCGATTCTCTACAGTGTTCGCCAAAGCCTCCGGAAGCGCGCCAACGATCTTCTGGACCGGCAACGGCTCGCCAATCACCCCCGTGGAAAACGGCAGAATTTCGGCTTCCGTGACGCCAGCCTGCTTTGCCAAGGCCTGGCAACAGGCCATAGCATCCCGCATACCTTGCTCACCCGTACCGGCGTTGGCATTGCCCGTGTTGATCAAGAGGTACCGAGGCGAGGTCTCGGCCAGATGCCGGCGGCTGAGGGTAACCGGCGCTGCACAGAACTGGTTTTTCGTGAAGATACCGGCAACCCGGCTTTCCGGGGCCAGCTCGAAAACAACCACGTCCTTACGTCCCGGCTTCTTTATACCGGCACTGGCTATGCCGACCTTGATTCCGGCTACCGGATAAAACTCAGGTAAGGTTCCCGGACCTACCGCCATTGTGCCACTCCTCTTGTCTGGGGGTGCGCTCGAGGTAACACACGACCCGCTGAAAACGAAAAAACCCGCATCCCACCAGTTGTGGCTGGCAGAGTGCGGGTTCCGATGGTGCGGTCAGTGCTCTGAATCAGCTGACCTTGCCATGACACTGCTTGTACTTCTTGCCGGACCCGCAGGGGCAGGGTTCGTTTCGACCCACCTTGCGCTCCTGTCGAACGAAGGTTTCCGGAGTCGACTGCCGGGCTTCGTCAGCCTCACCCTCACCCTGGCTCTGGGCCGTGGCGCTGGTTTCGTCGTGGCGCAGACGGGCCTTTGCGAGCTCTTCTTCCAGCTCCTGTTTGCGACGGCGCTCGACTTCTTCCATCTCCTCACGGCTCTGGACACGCACGTGGCAGAGTACCCGGGTAACATCCCGCTTCATGGTATCTAGCATGGTTTCAAACAGGTTGAACGCCTCGCGTTTATACTCCTGCTTGGGGTTCTTCTGGGCATAACCCCGCAGATGGATACCACGGCGCAGATGGTCCATATTGGAAAGATGCTCTTTCCAGAGGGTATCGAGCACCTGCAGGAACACCTGCTTCTCGAACTTGCGCATGGCCTCGGAACCGGCAATCTCTTCCTTGGCCTGGTAGGCAGCCACGATCTCGTCGAGAATCTTCTGGCGCAGGTTTTCTTCGTACAGCTTGTTGTCTTCTTCCAGCCACTTCTGAACCGGCAGATCAATCGCCATCTCTGACTGGAGCTGTGCTTCCAGCCCGGCGACGTCCCATTGTTCCGGCATACTCTGGGGCGGAATGTATTCACTGATCAGCGAATCGACAACGTCTTCCCGAATGGTCGTCACCATGTCCGAAATGTCGTCTGAAGACATGACTTCGTTGCGCTGGTCGTAGATAACCGTGCGCTGGTCGTTGGCTACGTCATCGTATTCCAGCAGGGTCTTACGCATGTCGAAGTTGCGACCTTCCACCTTGCGCTGGGATTTCTCGATCGCGTTGGTCACCATCCGGTGCTCGATGGCCTCCCCCTTCTTCATGCCCATGGCCTGCATCAGGCTCTTCACCCGGTCTGGGGCAAAGATGCGCATAAGGTTGTCTTCCAGAGACAGGAAGAACCTTGAGGAGCCAGGATCACCCTGACGCCCGGCACGACCGCGAAGCTGGTTGTCAATTCGACGGGATTCGTGACGCTCGGTACCAATGATGTGCAGACCGCCGGCCTCCAGCACCTGATTGTGACGCTCGGTCCACTCGGCCTTGGCCCTGGCAATTTCCTCTTCGGAGGGATTGTCCATGGCGGCAACTTCGTGTTCCCAGTTACCGCCCAGCACGATATCGGTACCACGGCCGGCCATGTTGGTGGCGATGGTGACCGCCCCGGGGCGGCCCGCCTGGGCAATGATATGGGCTTCGGATTCGTGCTGCTTGGCGTTCAGGATCTTGTGTTCGATCCGCGCCTTCTTGAGCAGCATGGAGAGCAGTTCGGAGGCCTCGATGGAGGCGGTACCGACGAGAATCGGACGTCCTTCGGCAGTGACATCCTTGATCTCGTCAATAATGGCGTGGAATTTCTCTTCCTGGGTCAGGTAGACCAGGTCGTTGTAATCGGTCCGCTGGATCGGCTTGTTGGGAGGAATGACCACCACATCGAGGCCGTAGATCTGGCGAAACTCGAAGGCTTCGGTATCTGCCGTACCGGTCATGCCGGCCAGCTTGTCGTACAGCCGGAAATAATTCTGGAAGGTGGTCGATGCCAGCGTCTGGCTCTCGGCCTGAATCTTGACGCCCTCTTTGGCCTCAACGGCCTGGTGCAGACCTTCACTCCAGCGACGACCCGGCATGGTACGACCGGTATGCTCGTCGACGATGACCACCTGGCCGCCCTGGACGATATAATCCACGTCTTTCTGGAACAGGTGGTGGGCCCGCAATGCTGAGTGCACATGGTGCAACAGGCTGAGGTTGGCGGCGGAATAGAGGCTCTCACCTTCCTTCAGAAGGCCACGCTCAAGCAGCAGCTCTTCAACCTTCTCGTGACCGCTTTCTGTCAGCTCGACCTGGCGGGATTTCTCATCAATGGTGAAGTCACCGGTCGGCTCTCCTTCCTCAGGCACTTCGCCCTTTTCGAGGTTGGGGATCAGTTCATTGATGGCCTGATAAAGCTTTGAACTGTCCTCGGCTGCCCCGGAGATAATCAGCGGCGTTCTGGCTTCGTCGATCAGGATAGAGTCCACCTCGTCCACGATCGCATAGTTCAGCCCGCGCTGGACCTTGTCTTCGGTACTGAACGCCATGTTGTCGCGCAGGTAGTCGAAGCCGAATTCGTTGTTGGTACCGTAGGTAATATCGGCCTGGTAGGCTGCCCGCTTTTCCTCCGCTGGCTGGCCCGAGGCCACGACACCCACCTGCATGCCCAAGAACCGATAGAGCTTGCCCATCCAGTCGGCATCACGACGGGCCAGGTAATCGTTCACGGTAACCACGTGGACACCCTTGCCGGACAACGCGTTGAGGTACACGGAAGCGGTAGCAACCAGCGTCTTGCCCTCACCGGTCTTCATTTCCGCGATCCGGCCTTCGTGCAGGGTGATACCACCGATCAGCTGGACGTCGTAATGACGCATGCCCATAACCCGGCGGCCCGCTTCACGCACGGTTGCGAAGGCTTCCGCAAGAAGCGCATCCAGGGATTCGCCTTCGTCGATCCGACGACGGAACTCCGCGGTCTTGCCCTGCAACTCGGAGTCGGACAGATTGCCATATTGCTCTTCAAGCTCGTTAATGCGCATGACCGTCTTGCGCATTCTCTTGATTTCTCTGGCGTTTTTACTGCCGAACATCTTGGTTGCAAGCTTTGTGAACATAGACCACTGCTTCTTTGATTAAACGAAGGAAGCCGGCATTCTAACCTTATTTTGTAACAGGACAAAAGGTAGGCCTCACACAGGCGCAATAAGTCGCTGATGAGGCACCGGATTCACGGATAAAAACTGGCCGGAGGCCGACTGGCGGGAAAGTGCTGACAACGGCTTGCGGGCCGGAACCGGATTAGCGGCTCGCCCGCTTGATGTAGGTTTCCGGGTTTTCAGACTTGCCATTCCGGATGACTTCAAAGTGCACGTGAGGCCCGGTGGAACGCCCTGTGCTGCCCATCAGCGCGACTACCTGGCCTTTCTGGACAACATCGCCCACCTTCACCTTGATAGTCTTGCAGTGGGCATAGCGGGTTATCAGACCATCACCATGGTCGACTTCCACGAGGTTACCGTAGCCATAGCGCTCTCCGGCATAGGTAACGACACCGCCGGCGACCGAAATAATGTCACTGCCATCCTTGCCGGCCAGATCAACACCTGCATGCCAGGTCCGCTTGCCGGTAAACGGATCGGACCGGTAACCGTACTTCGAAGACAGCCAGCCCCAGGTGATCGGGCGGCCTTCCAGGTACAGTTCGTCTTCGAGCCGCTTGCTAGAGGCCAGCTGGTCGAGCAACCGCAGTTGCTGTTCGCGGTCTTCGATTCGCCATTCCATTTCCTCAATCATCCGGGTCAGCTCAGGTGCGGAGAAGGAATCCCCGGACAAGGCATCTTCTGGCCCGCCGACTGCAGCCGGCTGATCGAAGTTGAATTCGTCGCTGGCCACCAGGCCGGATTCAACAAACCGCTGGCCCAGCGCATCCAGCCGCAGGAGACGGCCCTGGATCTCACCGAGACGAAGAGTCAGCGCATCCACCTGTTGCTGGACGTTCTCCTCGATACTGGCCAGTTCTGCCTTCTGGTCTGCCAGCTTCTGCTTCCACTCGGCGACCAGCTCGGAGTTGGTGGGCTCTCTGGCCTCTACCTGCTGCACAGCCATTTGATACCCTGCCCAGCCGGCCGCGACCAGCAGGGAGAGCACGAGGAACAGCAAGCAGGCAGCAAGCGTGCTGTTGATCGACAGCACACGGGACTTTCCGTGGCGTTTGCCAACGAGAATAATGTTCATATCATCATCTGGTTTCATCGTTGAGCCGCAACCGCATCCTGTAGTGTTGCGCCCCGGAAAAATCCGAAGGGGGTCTGCCATCCTTTGGCAACAGCTACATACTGAAAAAATTGCAGCGCCCGGTAGACATACTCATTTATCACAATGTAAAACGAGTGTAATACAGGCACTACGCATAAACCGTGCCGAAGTGTAACCAATCGTAAACGCAGCCGTCGAGTAAAAACGCCGCCATGAAACGCAAAAGCGAGCAAAAAATGACCTTCGACAAGCTTGGCAGAACCCCGGTACTGAAGGATCTTGTGGCAAAGGCCGAGCTCCATCGACAGGCGGAAGGAGAAGTCCTGGCCGCCCTGCCGAGCGAGCTGGTCAACGGG
The DNA here is from genome assembly GCA_002718255.1 of Marinobacter sp. GTDB lineage: Bacteria > Pseudomonadota > Gammaproteobacteria > Pseudomonadales > Oleiphilaceae > Marinobacter. The sequence goes on from PBED01000039.1 coordinate 51,592, forward strand.
ACACGCTTTGTCAGCTGCAAGGACGGAGAGCTGGTCCTGACCACCGAAACCGCGGGTAAAGCGAGTCAGATCCGGTTCCGCCAGCACGAAATCATGGAAAAGCTGCGAGAGAACGAACTGTTCCGGTTCGTCTGGAAACTGAAGGTCAAGGTTGCACCGCCCAGATTTCGGGAAAAACCGGTGTTCAAAAAAGAACCCTTGAGCAAAGAAAATGCCCGGCTCCTCAAAGAGGAGGCCGGGCACACGAAGGATAAAGCATTACGCGAGGTTCTCGAAAAACTCGCTAGCCACGTCCGGGATTAAAGCGTCCTGCTTCAGCCCGCCGCCAGCACAGGCTTCATATAGGAAATCGGGGCAGTGGCCTCGTCATCAAAGGTAACCACTTCCCAGGCATCCTCTTCTGCCCTGAGCTTGCGCAACAGCTTATTGTTCAGATCGTGGCCGGATTTGATCCCCCGGAACTCACCAATCAGGCTGTTGCCCAACTGATAGAGATCGCCGATGGCATCAAGCAGCTTGTGCTTCACAAATTCGTCGTCATAGCGCAGACCGTCTTCGTTGAGGATCTTGTAGTCATCAACAACGATGGCGTTGTCCACACTGCCGCCGAGAGCAAGGTTCATGGCACGCAATTTTTCGATGTCACGCATGAACCCGAAAGTCCGAGCGCGACTCACTTCCTTGACAAAGGAGGTGCTGGAAAAATCGACGGTTGCTGTCTGGGCGCGGCCCTTGAACACGGGGTGATCAAAGTCGATACCGAAGCTCACCTTGAAGCCTTCGAAAGGCAGCAGGGTCGCCTTCTTGTCGCCTTCCTCAACCGTTACCTCACGCTTGATGCGGATGAAACGCTTGGCTGCATCCTGCTCGGCAATGCCGGCGGACTGCAGAAGGAACACAAAAGGACCGGCAGAGCCGTCCATGATGGGCACTTCCGCGGCACTTAGTTCGACGAAACAGTTATCAATCCCGAGACCAGCCATGGCCGAGAGCAAATGCTCCACAGTCGCCACACGGACACCGTTTTTTACCAGCGTCGTGGACAGCATGGTCTCACCTACATTCTCCGCGCAGGCACGAATCTCAACCATCGGGTCAAGATCGGTACGGCGGAAGATGATACCGGAGTCCACCGGGGCAGGCTTGAGGGTCAGGTAGACCTTCTCACCCGAGTGCAAGCCAACACCGGTGGCACGGATGGTGTTTTTAAGTGTCCGTTGTCTGATCATCGGTACATAATTCCGTCACAAAAAGGCGATATTCTAGGCAAAAATCTGCCCGGAGAATATCAGAAAATAAGACTGAATACCATTTAACCAATCCGTTGTTGCTGAATGTTCATCCAGCATCCAACTCATGGCAATCAGTGCACGTATTTACCGGATGCCGGGTTCCATGTTTCGCACAAGAACCACAACCGGATCACAATTGCACCAGATTATCAGTCAGCCTGCCGACGGAGGAATGCGGGAATATCGAGATAGTCGACACCCTGCTCCTCGCTA
>PBED01000040.1:0-25237 GCA_002718255.1 Marinobacter sp.
AGCACTTGACCGCTGTGAAGCGAACGGAGGCAGCCCCGTTCATATTCAGCTCCTCAAAACGATTGCAGTGCTCGATCTTTTTCGTGAACGCTCCGGACTTTATCCCGGCCAGGAACTCCTATATACGACGGTTCAAGCTACCAAAGAGATGGTTGATGCCGCTCTGGAGGACCTCAGACGCTGGTCCTTTGTCATTTACCGAAAGCATATGTCTTCTTATGCGGTCTATGCCGGTAGCGACTTTGACATCGAGTCAGCCATTGAGCAGGCTTTGCAGGAAGTTCGCGACGTAAATTTTGAAACGCTGCAACGCATGGCCGGAATGCAACCCATCCTTGCCAAACGTCATTATTTTGAGACTGGTGCACTGCGTTGGTTTGACGTTCAGCTGGGCTCCCTGACAGCGGCAACTTCAAATGCTGCACAATTTATCCCCCACCAAGGAACAATAGGCCTTTACTTATTAGCGCTGCCCACTGAGGGAGAGGACAGCCAAACGGCTCGTGCACGCTGTAAAGAGGCTTCAAAGAAAGCAGTAAAAGAAGGCCTGAATGTCATTGTAGGGTTTCCCTTGCAGGCCTGGACCATCATCGAGCTTGCTAAAGAATTAAAAGCCTTAGAGAAAGTACGTGAGGAGCACACGGAAATTCAGGGTGACCTTGTTGCCCACCGAGAGGTGAACAGCCGCCTCATTGCCTTACAAAACCAACTTGAAGCAGAGCTTCAACAAGCGATGTTGAATGCCATTTGGTTTGAGAATGGGCAAGAACTTAAGCGCATGACCATCAGAGTGCTTAACAACAAAGTGTCTGATGCGGCAGAGCAACTTTACCCGGATTCTCCGCGGATCAAAAACGAACTTCTCAATAGGACAAAACCCTCTAGCAGTGCCATTGCTGCCCAAAATGCGCTCCTAAAAGCTATGGCAAACAACCTTGGCGAGAGCCGGTTAGGTATTAGTGGGTACCCTGCTGAAGGGGGCTTGTTCGAATCACTACTAGAACACACCAAACTCTACGGCCCCACAGCGCAAGGCTTCGACTTTCTCAAGCCAACCTGGGAGGAGGACGCTGGTCGACTTCACCCAGCATGGAAAAAAGCTGCAGAGCACTTGGAGTCCAATGCAGATCGATCCGTTGGAATCGACGAGCTGTACGAGATTTGGGAAGACAAACCGATCGGTCTTAAACGAGGTTTATTGCCCGTTCTGGCAGTTGCCTTTATCTTATCCCAACGCAGCAACCTCGCTTTCTATCGTGAGGGAATCTTTCAGCCTCTGTTCAGTGATCTCGATGTTGATTACTTAGCGAAAGATCCAGCGTCAATCCAGGTTAGGTGGATGGACCTAAGCCATCTATCGAAAAGCCTTCTTTCCGGTTTGGCTGAAGTTGTACGTGAGTTAGATACAGAAAATCCGTTAAAAGAATTAGCGCCAATCGACGTTGCTCGCGGATTGGTTGCAATATTCGACCGCCTTCCAAATTGGACCAAACGCACCCAAAGACTCTCTGCTACAGCCATGAAGGTTCGAACAATCTTCAAGCATGCGAGTGATCCGAACCAGTTGCTTTTCTCAGACCTACCCGGCGTGTACGAGAAAAACGCCGATATCCAAAAGGAAGAAGTAGCAAACGCGGTCATAACGACCATAAGAGAGGCAATGAAAGAGCTCGTTGACGCCTATCCCAAAATGCTTGAACGCATGTCCAGCATGCTTTTGACAGAGCTCCAGGTTCCAAGCGATTCACCACAGGCCCTCACTGAACTTAGAGGCCGCGCCGAAAATATTAAGCAAATGTCCGGAGATTTCAGACTGGATGCCTTTACAAACCGAATTGCGGTGCTCGACGGCACCAACGCATCAATAGAAGGTGTCGGGAGCTTGGCGGCTAATAAACCGCCCAGAGACTGGGTCGACGCGGACCTCGACTCTGCATTTATTGAGACTGCAGCGTTAGCACAAAAATTTGTCAGAACGGAATCCTATGCCCGAGTCCAAGGACGAAAAGACAAGCGTCACGCGATGGCAATAATTATCGCGAAAGACGGCCAACCCAAACCCATGGAGACGGATTTCCAGATTACGGAGAGCGATCGACCGAAAGTTGATGAACTGGTTTCACGACTAAAGGAATCAGTCCAGTCAGATAGTTCGAATAAAAAAGCTGTAATTTTGGCAGCTCTTGCTGAGTTGAGCAGCGAATACATGAGCCTAGCGACCGACACCGAACAATTGAGTTTTTTGGAGGAAACCGATGTCACACCATGAGAAACACGTGCTCGGCTTGTCAGGCGGGAAAGACAGCGCAGCACTAGCAATCTATATGCGCCAGAATTATCCGGACCTAGATATCGACTACTTCTTTACTGATACCGGAAAAGAGCTACCGGAAGTCTATGAGTTTCTTGGCAAACTTGAAGGTTTCCTCGGGAAACCCATTTTAAGACTAAATCCAAATCGTGATTTCGATTACTGGCTGAAACAGTACAACAATTTTTTGCCTTCAGCTCAGACCCGCTGGTGCACGCGCCAACTTAAGTTGAAGCCGTTCGAGGATTGGATCAAGCCATTCCTTGAGGAAGGTATGACTGTACACAGTTATGTCGCGATCCGGGCTGATGAGCCCTATCGCGAGGGGTATAATGCCAAACAGGACAACCTAAAGATTCACCTGCCCTTCAAAGACGACGGAATAGATAAGCCTGGCGTTGCTGAAATCTTGGAGAGCTCTGGCTTAGGATGGCCAAAGTATTACGAGTGGAGATCGAGGAGTGGGTGCACCTTCTGCTTCTACCAACAAAAGATTGAATGGGTTCGGCTAAAAGAACGCCACCCTGAAGCTTTTGAAGAAGCTAAGGCTTACGAGAAAGACGCCTTGGAGAATGGCTCTCCTTTTACTTGGAGCCAAGGAGAGTCACTTGACGAGTTAACGGAACCTGAGCGCGTTCGTCAAATCAAAGAGGACTACGAAAGACGTCTCCTAAAAATAAAAGCACGAAAAAAACAAAACCCTTTAAGACCAGACTCAGAGCTGATTGACATTGACGATGTGTATGGTCAGCCTAAATTCTGTGTCGCTTGCCACAAATGAAGCACTTTGGCACAAGTGACATCTCAACGAACAATGAGGGCCATTCCGGCGAAGAGACTCGCTTCGAAATGCTAATCAATTCGAAGATTGTAGGCGCTCGCCACTCCTCGACATTACGTACTCTGGTGACTACTGGAACTGTGACTGGCCCAAAGAAAGATTATCTGTAGCTGGCAGAGAGACTATAACTCAACCCCTCCTATTCACCTTTGAGCTACCCGAGCACTAGAATCTCCCGGGCTAGCTCATCTACTAGCATAAAGGGTCAATTAACCGACGTTACTGAGCAGTGAACAATTCAGCAATTAGATGAAGGCCAATAGTCACAGCGGATCACTCATACGTCTAGATCAATATCCTCGTTGGCCACACCGTGCTCCTTCTCGTTTTCAGCCAACCTTTCATAAATTTTCTCTAACAGTGTATCGACACCGTCTGGATCCCCAGGGTTATCGTCAAGCCACTGTTCAATAGTGTAAAGGCCGGCGTTGCAATACTCTTCAAACACTTTTACGGCAGACCTTAGATGTTCGTCCTTAAGGATCTTACCGTCCTTTTCGTCTAAGAGGCCTAACAAATAAATGAATCCATCCTTCTGATCACTAGCATAAGTATCAAGAATGATTTCAACAGATTCACCCGAAATCTCGCGTTTTTCTTGAAGGCTATGTCCAACCATTGCCGCAAAGACCATGATGTCTTTTAGATATTGAAAGATACTTCTATTCGAGCCGTATAGTCTCGATATCAACGCTTCATGATTTCGCTCTCGCTTGACCCCAACATTTCTCCAATTAAAAGAGCTGATTTCAGTTTCACCCATCGATCTTCGCCTCCCTAATTACAATTTTATCCATAGGAGCCCCATATACAGTTACGGGAACCTTGTTTCCATCAATAACCATTTCTTGGATTTCTTTTTCTCCCTGCTCTGCAACTGTCTCCTCAGTGAAATAATAAACTCGGCCAAGCTTACCTTCCTCCTTAAGAGTCTTATCGACTTCCTTTCCCGAATCTTGATACATCAGAACAACGAGTTGATCTACAAGCTTGGGAAGCTCCTTTGCAATATTCGGAGCGTATTTGGAGTCTAGTTTAGAAAAGGGAGCATCAAAAATAAGCGGAGCAATTGCACCCGGAGTCAAAATCGAGCTATCTAGATCCCTACGTTCTCTTGCAATCGAAATTAGGGATGATATGTAGATAAAGCTAAGAATAGCGCCTTGACCGCCGCTAGGGGGAACCAAAAATCCATTGCGATCTTCCAACCCAATTTTAAAATCAGACGTCATCTGAACTTGATAATCCTGTCGAAGGTATTTTTCAAGAAATTTATCAATTTTAGTTTTTAGAATAGAATGAATAGAGGCCTCTGCCTCCTGTAACGCAATATCTATCGATTCACCAATCTGCTCCAGTAAGTCTAGCTTGCGCTTAAGAACCTTTGCCCTCGGAGACAAACCGGCTATTCTCGAAGCCTGGCCTTGAAGGTCCTTTCTTTTGCTCTTATCTCTTTCTTGGTCACTTTCTGCTCTGCCTATCGTGAGAGAGGTCTGTTGAATGATGTTTCTAAGACGCATCCGTTCTTTCTCAAGCTTCTTTATACTCTCGTCATCAATTTGGCTAATTCTGTCGGAATATTCCTGAATTTCTCTTTCTAAGTCATCCAACCGCCTCCTAAGCTGAGAGCAATTTTTATAGTTCTCTTCAAGACTAGCCTTTGCATATGCTGAGTGTTCTTTAATGGCAGTCAAACGACCCCGAGCGCGCTGAAGTCGATTTATCAAAGAGGGGTCAGCGGCTTCCCCAAGCAACTCCTGAATCTTCTCATAGGCTTCAGATCCTGCGTGAATCTTCGCGCCGCAAATACATTCAGATTGTTTAAGAATGTCTTTCACCAACTGAATGTTGTACGGTGCCGGAATTTTCCCCTGAAGCTCAGACTCATCGATAAAGTCGAGACCCTCATCAAGAATCCGGTGGGAAAATGCAACCCATGAATACCTTCGAATTAGGTCAACCTTTTTATTCTCAGAATCAGCCAGACTTCTAGCTACGCGTCTTTTCTCATCTTCAGATTTGGAACGCTCTCGTTGCAATTGTGTGACCGCGGCAGAACTGGAGCCACCTAATTTTTTGTCTACCTGCTCCAACTCGAGGTTAAAGGTTTCAAGCGCACTTCGATTTTCGTCCAATGTAGTTTTGGTTTTTTCCAGCCTGTCGTCAATTTTTTGAACTTGATCTTCAATTTGAGATAGTTCATGGTCCTTATCGACCTTTTTCAACTCGATTCTTACTTCGGCCTTAATCTTAGAAAGATCCTCCAAAGTTTTTTCAGCGACGTTAAAACCTAATATGTCACGAATTGATCGGCGAACAGAAATCATACCCTCGCTATCTACAGTAAGATCCCCACCCTCACCATCGCTGATAAAATAGTTAGCCATATCGCGGGGAATAATACTGTTAATGAAAAGCCGGGGATCTTGTTTTATCTCAACGTGATTTCCATCCCTAATTTCGAAAACCTTGAATCGATCAATATCACCACCAGACCGCTTTACAACAAATTCAGTTCCACTTTCTTCGAAAACTAAAGTGACATGGTAGCTCTTTCTATCGCGTCGCTTTGCCTCCCAATTGAGAATGTCTTCCCGGTTTTTAAAGCTCGGGGAAAACTCGCCGTGGAGGCACCAAAGAACCGCATTAAGGAGATTGGTTTTTCCCACACCATTCATTGCATAAATGATTGTGGTATTTTTTTGACTTTCCGTCGCAAATTGAATCTCGTGTTCACCGTAAAAGCTACGAAAATTCTCAACGGTGAGCGATTTAATTATCATTATCGAGCTCCTTACTTACCTGATCAATCAGCTCTCTCATCTTTCTTAATCGGTCGCGCTCGGGGTCTCCTCCATAAAAGCATTTTCTTTCAATACGGACCAAGTCCCTAGCTGCTTTTTCAATGTATTCCCTGTTCTCATCATCTTTCATTGGAGCGTCCTCAATGCCAAACTATTTACTTCTTTTTCAACTTGGTTTCGATTAATCGCCAAAAGCATAAAGTCGTCTATCCGTTCCAGTTCCGCCTCAATAAGCCGGTCGAGGGCCGGTGACCTTTCAGAGGGCAGAACTACAAAGTCGTAAATGAGTGCAAGCTCTTTATCTTTATGTGTTCGAAGAACCCTGCCCCGCCGTTGAACATACTGTCGCGGGTTACGGGTACTGGCCAATATGAACGCCTTATCACAAACTGGTACATCGACCCCTTCATCCAGTACCTTCATAGATACCAGAGCATCGATTGATCCTTCTTCGAAATTCTTCATTATGGAACGCCGTTCAGAACGCCCCTCCTCGCTAGTAAAGCGACTCGAATGCCAACCTTCCTCATTTAATATTTCCGAAACCCGTTCGATTATCTTACCGTCAAACTCAGGATCGTTATCCTGCTCAAAGACCGAAAATCTGCCTTCTCCGCAGTAAAAAAGTGAATGTTTTCTTTCACCCTTTGGAATTTTCTGGACCAGCTTCCGCAACTCCACCAATTTGTTCCTAGCAGAGCCGAGCAGTCTACTCCTCCTACCACACAACATTGTAAGCTGATTGCTATTCGTAATCTTTTTCCCATCCGTGCCGGCGCTTAGAAGTTTACTAATCTCTTTCGAAAGAAACTCATATTCTTCTTGTTCTTCGATAGTTAAATAAACTGGGACAATATGGTACTCGTACTCACATAGCACCCTATCGTTTATTGCATCTCCCAAAGTATATTCTGAAACAACGCCGCCATAATAGGCTTCAATATTCTGTTTCGCAAAATTAGGAAACGGAGAGTCTATTTCGTCGTTGTCAGAACGAAACGGTGTTGCAGAAAGACCCATTCGATAATAGGCATCAGGCAGAGCCTCGGAAGTATTTTTCGATCCATGGTTGTGACATTCGTCACCAATAAAAACGATGTCATTTCCGTCCAATTGGCTTATACAAGCCTTAAAGGATTCGCTTTCCATTGTTCGGTTGACAACAACAACAGCAATAAAATCAATAACCCCCATAGTTAAATCTAGAATCTCAGTTTTAAGGTCATCAAACCACCTTGAACGTGATTCCCAGCATTTAATCGGGTAAATATTAAATAATTTAAGATTTAAAACCCACTGTTCTGCAAGCTCTTTATAAGGGACTGACACAATGACCACAGTCCTCTTACTCCTCGCGGCGCGAGCCTCATAGAGTTTCGCAGCTGCGTATATAGAAGTAATAGTTTTTCCTGAACCAGTTGATAGCTTTAAAATGCCACGATATTGATGCGCTTTCCAGGCGCGAATCGCGGAAAGTTGGTGCTCTCGAATATTGAAGTCTTGTCCACCAAGTTTTTCTGGGATTACCGGCTTATTAAAATTCTTCTGTGCCGAAAAAAAATCTGAGTAATATTGTTGTTCATTATCCTGTTCTTTAATGAAAAATTTATTTTCATTAAGATCATTTGGTGAAATTAACTTTCGAAACCTATCATACGTTTCGGAGGGCACGTCGACTGTTACAGTATTTAATGTGCGACCTTCCCAGAGCCTATTGAATCCATCAATATACTCCTTGCCGTAAAGAGAAAATGAATGCTTGTCCCAACTTTTAAATACTGAGATAGACTCTGCGTTGAAGTTCGAACCTAATCCATAAACTGTTTCATTCGCCGAACCATGAAAAACTAATTTATTACCCTCTTGGTCGTAAATAATTCCAACTTTCTCATGATACATTCCATTTTTTCTAAATGCGTACTTAATCTCCAAGCGATTTTGAGCAATCAAGTATGAGAGCAGAGAAAGCCTTTCTTTACCAAACTCATTAACATTCTTCAGCACTTCCTCTAAACGGCTATCTAAACTGTCGATTATGCTCCTAAGTCTATACCCTTTCCTTACCGCTTCAAATTCGCCTTCTTCAAGTGGATGACCAATTACAAGACGCATCCGCCCATCGTTTTTTATCAGGCCGGAAAGACCTTTTATGTTTTCAACTAAAGCTTGAGCACCAAAAAATCCCACTGCGCGATCGTACTGAACAGCGCATGCTAATGCTGGAGCATATAAATCCTTAAAAACATTGTCCTCTCCAGATCTGTATACACCCTTCCAAGCTGTTTCGTTAAGTAGAGGCATTTTGTTTCTCTAGTTGCTCCATCTAAATAAAAAGTTGATCGAAATCCATCTAAGAGCATTAGCCAACTCTGCTGCAAGAAATCTCCAACTGCGCTCGAGAAGTCGTGATTCGCCAATTCTTCATATACTCAATTCAGATTTCCGCTAACTTCTAGGCCGTTTCGGATGATTACGATAACCTTTGGATTAAATTTTAAGCCAATAAGTACCTGCCGGATCCGTTCTATTTCGGAGACTGGAGTCATCGCCAGATCGTAGTTGGTTAAATCCTCCCCCTGCCACAGCCTTTTATGAACTTGGTGCGAAGAGTCGCTGCCTGTAACGAGCAAGTAGTGCGGCTTGGGTAATCTAATCTCAAAATCTTTGAGTAAGGTTTTAACTGCGTTGTACACGTCGCAATCTTTCCTGCTGGCAGGTACCCACATATCAGCAAGCAATCTATTTTCTGAGCTTGTGTACATTCTCTCGGCGAGATTGAAGTCAGGATGCAAACTCGAATGTACCACCCGCGAGTTCGGTAAGTCTAAATGCAGACGTGAAGTTTTGAACCACTTGATCAAACTTGGGTCTTCGTCGCTAACTTCGCCCACCTGTTCAAAAAACTGTATATGTTGTTTTCGTTTTTTGACGTTGTATGGCCGAAGACACTCGGCGCGATATTGCAGGTCTTGAACAGTCCAGGCTAAGGCACATAACTCGTGGTTGCCCATCACCGCAATCGCCTTACCTTTCTCTATGGTCTCGCTAGCGGTATTAACTGTCATTGCTTTCTCTGGACCGCGATCAACGAAGTCGCCAAGAAAGAGAATTTTTCGATTCAGGTGTTGCCACACATCATCGATCTGTCGATCTTCAAGTTCATTGAGTAATGGGTTAAGCCCGGCTGCGTAACCATGGAAATCAACGATCAGGTCGTACATGAATACCGCATCCTTTCAAGTTGCCGCCTGTCCTCTTTGCTTCCCGCATAAACCAGCTCCATTACGCCACCGCTCATCGCTCTGTTTAGAGTCGGTCCGGAATGCTTGCCCGCACCTCACCATCAGGGGCCAAAAGATAGGCTGCGCTCTTTTTATAATAAAACCAATACTGCTTGATTTCCCCTAAATTGCCAAGCTTCCCACCGGTTTAATAGACACGTTCTCGAATACGACAGGGGCGAGGCCCTGTTGCCTTTCACTAAAGAACCGGTAGAAGCCCCTCAAAAAATGCTGGTAAACCTGATGTTGGCAAGCAACCAATCCGGATAATGACTGCCCTCGGAACTTGACCTTATTCCGTCAACTCAATTGTGGGCATGACCTAGAGGTAGCGGCTACCAGCCGAAGAATCGTCAGTGATCAGCTGCCGGTTTCGGAAAGTGGATATTTCTTGTTCGTCTACAGCGACGCAGGGCCCTGCTCCTTAGATGCCTGAATATCCACAGGCGGCACACCCAGGTCCTGCCACTTCTCCGGATGGCAGGTAAACAACAATATCTGATGCCGACTGGCCGCATCAAACAGGATGCGTTTCATATCTTCCAGGCGGTCGCTGTCACTGTGCACCAGGGTGTCGTCCAGGATGACCAGTGTTGGCCTTCCGGCTTCACGCAGCAGATCGGCGTAGGCCAAGCGGCTAATCAGTCCCATCTGTTCCCGGGCGCCAAAGCTCAGTTCGGTGATCTGCCCCAGTTCGGTCCCTCGGCTGAAAGTGCCCGGACGTAGCTGTTCGTCCACTTCCAACGACGCTTCCGGAAACAGCACTGAAAGGTAGTGGTTCAGGTGTTTTTGCAGCGGTGCCTGCAGACGGCGCGTCAGGGCCTGGCGCTTTTCGGTGAGCAGGTTCAGCAGCAGATCCAGAGCCTGGGCACGGCGGTGCAATTCCTGATAGCGGCGGTTGCACTGGTCGAGTTCTGCCTCTTTCTCATTGAGCTGTTCTTCCAGCCCTTCGGCACCCCAGGCTTCCAGCCTGACTTTGATATCGCGGAGTTCACGGCCGCGGTTCTCCTGGGTCTGGCGTAGCTGAGTAACCGCATTCTGGTAGCGTTCGATGTCCTGCTTGAGAAACTCTGGGCGGGCTTCGCGGATTTCCTGGTCGCGGCGTTCGAGGCTGGCTTGCAGTTCGGCCTGTTGTTTTTCGAGGTTCGCCAGGTCGGTGGTTATCTGGCGAAGTTGCTGTTGCCGTTCCGGGCTCTTTTCTTCATCCGCCAGCCGTTGCCATTCGGTTTTTGCGTTGTCCCGGGCCTGTTTCAGTGCCGACAGCTTCGACTGATGTTCACGCTCATCGGATTCGGCCTTATCCAGTGCGGTGCCGGCCTGAACGAAAGCGGCCTCGGCTTCTTCCAGGGCCGGTACCTGCTCTTTCGAATCGGGTTCTGGCGTGGCCTGCAACTGGCTTTTGGCTTTCTCCAGTTCGCTTTCCGCCTCGCTCTGTTCGGAAACCAGTTGCTCAATGCCAGCCGGTGCCACGGACTTCAGCAAATCTTCCGCGTGCTTCTGGGCTCTTCCGGCACTTTCAAACGCTGAAAGCCGGTCTTCGGCCTGTTCCACGGATGTCACGCCGAGGGTCTTCAGCTGTTCTGCAAAGCTGTCCTCAAGGGTTTTGAGCTTCCGGCGGGTGCTGGCCAGCTCTTCGCCGCCGGGGGTTATGCCCAGGGTACCCACGCCGGGGATAACCAGGGTGGATTCTTCCAGAAGCTGCTGCTCGCCTTGCCCGGTCAGTTGCTCGTTGTTCAGCGTTAACGACGCACTGGCTTCCAGCTGCCAGTTCAATCGCGTGGCGATCGTTCGTGACCGGATGGTTTCTTCGTTCAGCTGGTTCGCGGTCGCTTTCAGGTTTTTGACCGCTGCGGAATCGATTCGGTTGTCTCTGGCCTGCTGCCTGGCCTGCTCCAGCTGCTGGTGGTATTCCTTTGCTTTGGCGAGGTTCTGGGTCAGCACTTGTTTTTGCTGTTCAAGCCGGCGGACATCCTGCTCCAGCCTTTGTCGCGTTTGCAGCAAGCCCGCCAGTTTGCGTTGCTTTTCCGCTTGCTCATAGGCGGTTCTGGCTTCGCTCAAACGACCTGCAATCATCGGCGTTTGCGTTTGTGCGGTGGCGAGGTCTCGCTCCGCGCGGTCCAGCTCGGCTTTTCGGCCCTCAAGCTGGCGACTCAGGCCTTCAAGGTGTTCCTTGTTCTGCTGCAACAGGCGGTGGTTTTGCTGCAGCTGGCTGAGCGTAGCTTTCTCCTGGTTCTGTTGTTGCTCCAGGCGCTCAACCTGCTGATAACGCACCCGGGCCTCCTCCAGCTGGCGCTGGGCGTCTTCCCAGGGGCGCTCGGCCTCGGCCTGATCATAATCCTGGGCCAGTTTGCCAAGCCGGTCGACCTGCTCCTGGTATTTATGCACCCGCTCCTTCAGCTCTTCAATTTCAAGTTCAGATTGAGCGCGGTCTTTTTCCAGTTTCAGGTAATCGCCCCGGGGCTTGCCGGTACCGGTCAGCAGGGTGTCCCGCTGGCTGCGAACCGTCTCGATCAGGTCGTCGCCCCCGGAGCTGGCCACTTCTCCGACCATGGAATTAAGGGCGGACTTCAGATGGTCCCCGGCATGCTCGATAGCCTGCTCAATGTCCTGCCCGGTGCCCTGCTCCACCCACAGCAGTCCCGGTATGCCCCAGTGTTCGGCTTTGCTGGCACCGCGCTTCGGGTACTGGTAGCCCAGCAACTCGGCCAGTTTTTCTTCCGCGTCGTCTTCGCTGTAGGTGTCGGTGCCTACTTTCAGGTCACAGCGTTTTCGCTGCAGGAAGCTCTTGGTGAGATGCCAGGAACGGCCCTCGTGCTCAAAATCCAGTTCAACGGTGGGCGCCGCGGCGGAATCCCCCCAGGGGCGCAGGTCGTCAACGGCGGTTGAGCGGTAGCGCTCGAAAAATGCGGCACGGATGGCACGCACCAGGGTGCTTTTGCCGGACTCATTGGGACCGTGAATCAGGTTGAGGCCGGGTTGCAGGTTGTCCAGAACAAAGGGTTTGCGGAACTGGCGTAGCTGTTCAATGCGCATTCGCTGCAGTTTCATTGGCTGGCCTCCTGTTCCCGCTCTCTGAGCAGTCCTGCCAGAATGGCCAGCGCGTCCCGGGCGGCGTCATCCTGCGCGCCCTCTTGTTGACGCTCGCGCAGGCTTTCGACAACTTCGCCCACGTACCCGTCCGCCTTCAGGGCGGCGATGTCCTCGTCGGTCGGCGCAAGCTGGAGCCCGCTGCGTTCGCACCGCAGGCTGCGGAATCGGGCTTCAGCCACCGAGAGCGCCTTTAGGAGCGTTTCTTCTCCAGCCAGGGTTATCGAACCCTCAAGCCGCAGATCAACAACGGCGGATTCCGGCAAGGCGTTCAACCGCTCCAGCAGTTGGTCAAGATCGGACTGAACGGTGAGGGTTTCCCGCCACTGGTGCCATTGATACCGACCGGTAGGTAGTCGGGTTACCGTCGGCGTTTCCCCTGCCTCGGGCACGTCAACGATCAGGGCATTGCCGGCTTCGTTGTTCCGAAAGCGTTCCGGCTCGGGAGTGCCGCTGTAACAGGTACGCTCATCAATCTGTTTGGTGCCGTGCCAGTCGCCCAGGGCAAGGTAATCAAGCCGGCTGGCTTCGGCACGGTTCGGCGCGATGGGATTGGTGGAGTCTATCTCGTCCGGCAGCAGGCCCTGGACACTGCCGTGGGCCAGGCCGACCCGGAGGAAGCCTTCCGGTGACTCGTAGCCGCTGAACGGGTCAGTCAGATCGCCGTAGGTGTGGCGCTGGGTCAGCGGCGCGCATAGGATGCTGAGGCGCTGCGGTTCCAGGTTTATAACGCCGGGCTGCAGCGCCAGGTGTACGTTCTCAGGTACTGCACCGAGGCGCTGGGCCCGGGTCCACACGCTCTCTGCCAGGGCGGCGTCGTGGTTGCCGGGCAGCATGACCCAGGGGCCGGCGAACGCCTTTGTGGCATTGAATACCCGCCGGATCGTGCGATCAGACACCGTTTGGGCATCAAACACATCACCGGCCACCAGAACGGCATCGCACTGATGTTCATTGGCCAGCTGTGCGAGCGTTTCGATGGCCTCAAACCGGGCTTCGACCAGCGCGGCTCCGTCTTCGGTTTCAAAGCGGGTAAACGCCCGGCCCATCTGCCAGTCTGCCGTGTGCAAAAACTTTGGCATTTTATCTACCTGAGAATTCGGGGAATTTTGGCGCCATTCTAGACCAACCAACGATACTTTACAGACGCAAGGCGACAATGCGCGTCGTTCTGAACAAGCTTGGCTATCCCAGCTCTAGCCCAGCTCCAGCCCGGCACTAGGCCGGGGTCAGCCGGCAGGCGGCGTACTTGAATTCCGGAATCTTCCCGAACGGGTCCAGAGCCGGATTGGTGAGCAGGTTGGCCGCCGCTTCCACAAAGGCGAAAGGCACGAACACCATGCCTTCGGGCATGGTCTGATCAGCCCGCGCCGTAAGGGTGATGCTGCCCCGCCGGGTGGCGATATGGATGTCCTCTCCAGAGGCAACGCCCAGGCGCTCCAGTTCTGATGGCGCCAGGAATGCCGCCGCTTCGGGTTCGCGCTCATCCAGTACCCGGCTTCTGCGAGTCATGGCGCCCGTGTGCCAGTGCTCCAGCAAACGCCCTGTGGTCAGCACCGTGGGATAGGCCTCATCCACCGGCTCGTCGGGTGGCAGGGGGCTGGCCGGAGAGAATTTGGCTTTCCCCCTGGACCTGGGAAACGCATCGGCGAAGACCACATCATCGCCCGGCGCGTCGTCGGCCTGGCACGGGTAGGTCACAGACCCTTCCCGCTCCAGCCGGGACCAGGAGATATGATCCAGTGAGTGCATACCCTGCTTCATCTCGGCAAACACTTGCTCGGGGCCGTTGTAGTTCCAGGCCAACCCGAAACGCCGGGCGATTTCCTGGATAATCCACCAGTCCGCTTTTGCTTCACCTGGGGGCGCCAGCGCAGCCCGGCCCATTTGCACCTGCCGGTTGGTGTTGGTGACGGTGCCGGATTTTTCTGACCAGGCCGCTGCCGGCAGTATCACATCGGCAAACTGGGCGGTCTCTGTGGCGAACAGATCCTGTACCACCAGGTGTTCCAGGGCAGCGAGCGCGGACCGGGCGTGGGTGAGGTCCGGGTCGGACATCGCGGGGTTTTCGCCGAGGATGTACATGCCCTTGATGGTGCCGGCCTTGATGGCGTCCATAATCTCCACCACGGTGAGCCCCGGCTTCGGGTCCAATTCAGTGTTCCAGAGCTCTTCGAAGGCGGCGCGCAACTGGGCATCCCCGACCGGTTGGTAATCAGGCAGTACCATTGGGATCAGGCCGGCATCGGAGGCGCCCTGCACATTGTTCTGCCCCCGCAACGGGTGCAGGCCGGTTCCGGGCCGGCCGGTGTGGCCGCAAGTCAGCGCCAGGGAAATCAGGCAGCGGGCGTTGTCGGTACCGTGCACATGCTGGGAAATGCCCATGCCCCAGAAGATAATCGCGTTTTCGGCCTGCGCGTAGGCACGGGCCACTTCCCGAATCGTGTTGGGGTCGACACCGCATACGGGGCTCATCACTTCAGGTGTCATGCCCGCAATGCTTGCCGCCAGCGCCTCGAAGCCTTCGGTATGGGTATCGATGTAGTTCTTGTCGAAAAGCCCTTCGCTGATGATCACATTGAGCATGGCGTTGAAGAGCGATACGTCGCCACCGGGCGAGAAACGCACGCTGCGCCAGGCATAGGCGTCCAGCGACTGGCCCCGGGGATCAATGATGATCAGTTTGGTGCCATTGCGTGCTGCCTGTTTGAAGTAGGTAGCGGCGACCGGGTGATTCACCGCCGGGTTGCAGCCGGTCAGGATCACCACGTCTGCCTGGAGCGCCTGCATGAAGGAGGCGGTTACGGCCCCGGACCCAAGGCACTCCATCAGCGCTGCGACGGAGCTGGCGTGGCAGAGCCGGGTGCAATGATCCACGTGGTTGGAGCCGAAACCGGTGCGCACCAGCTTCTGGAACAGCCAGGCTTCTTCATTGGAGCACTTGGCGCTGCCGAAGCCGGCCAGTGCGCTGGGACCGTGCTGTGTTTTAAGTTGGGTCAGTCCGTTTGCCGCAAGATCCAGCGCCTCTTCCCAGCTGGCCTCTCGAAAATGCGTTAACGGGTTGGCCGGATCAAAGTCCGGGTCGAGGCCCTTGGGAACGCCCTCCCGGCGGATCAGCGGCCTAGTAAGCCGCGCCGGGTGCGAGGGATAATCGAAGCCAAAACGGCCTTTCACGCAGAGCCGGCCCTGATTTGAGGGGCCGTCTTTGCCCTCCACAAAGAGAATACGTCCTCGCTGCTCGCCTATTTCGGATTCGGCTGGCGCAGGCTCGTCTTTCACGTGATAGGTCAGTTGGCAGCCCACGCCGCAATAGGGACAAACGGAGTCCACGGTGCGGTCGGCCGTGGCGGAGTCTCCGCGGCCCTGGGCATCGATCAGGGTGGCGGGCATGAGCGCACCCGTCGGGCAGGCCTGCACGCATTCGCCACAGGCCACACAGGTGCTGTCGCCCATGGGATCATCGAAATCAAACACTACCTTGGACTCTGCACCACGGTGCGCCAGCCCAATCACGTCGTTGCCCTGCACTTCCCGACAGGCCCGCTCGCACAATCCGCAGGTGATGCAGGCGTCCAGATTCACGTTCATGGCAGAGTGCGTGGCGTCATGGCCCCGGGCGTGGGCCAGCGAATCCGATCGGGGCTCTACATGGTGAACCGTTGGCTCGTTGCGCTCTGAACGGGCCGGGAGGCGCTGGCGCACATCCCCGACATCAATCGCCAGTTGATCCGCCGTTTCCCATAAGTGGCTTGAACGATCGGGGCTGCTATCTTGCGCAGGTTGATCGGCCAGTAACAATTCCAGCACCGCTCTTCTGGCTTCCTGGGCACGGGCGGAGCCAGCGCTTCGCACCACCATGCCGGGCACTGCCTCGCGAATACAGCTTGCGGCGAGCACCCGCTCACCCTCCACTTCCACCATGCAGGCGCGGCAATTGCCGTCCGCTCGGTAACCCGGGGCGTCTTTGAAGCACAAGTGCGGGATAGTCTCGCCGGCGCGCTTGGCCACTTGCCACAGGGTTTCGCCGGGGTAAGCCTGCACTTCTACGTCGTCCAGTGTCAGGGTGAAGCTTGTGGTCGCATCACTCATGGCTGCCTCCCCTAACCTTTCGCGATCAGGTTGCTGCTGGCGAGTTCGCTGCGGAAGTCCCGCAGCAGGCTCAGCACCGGATTGGGTGCGGCCTGGCCGAGACCGCAGATGGACGCATCCGCCATCACTCCGGCCAGCTGCTGGAGCGTCTGTTCATCCCAGGTATCCCGCTCCAGCAAGGTGAGCATTTTCTCGGTGCCCACACGGCAGGGCGTGCATTGGCCGCAGGACTCATCCGCAAAGAATCCCAACAGGTTGGCAGCCGCAGCCTGCAAATCATCCTGATCCGACAGAACGATCACGGCAGCGGAGCCGATAAAGCAGCCGTGCTCCTGCAGGGTGTCGAAATCCAGCGGAATATCGGCTTTGCTGGCCGGCAGTATGCCGCCGGAGGCCCCGCCGGGCAGATAGGCCAGGAGCCCATGCCCTTCGGCCATGCCACCGCAGTATTCCTCGATCAATTCATTGAGGGTGATGCCAGCGGGTGCGACGTGCACACCGGGCCGAGCAACCCGTCCTGACACCGAAAAGCTGCGAAGCCCCTTGCGACCATGCCGGCCCTGGCTCGCGAACCAGTCGGCGCCCTGGGCGTGGATGCGGGGAATCCAGTAAACGGTCTCGACGTTGTTAACGAGTGTGGGCTGGTTAAACAATCCCTTCTGGGCTACGAACGGCGGGCGATGGCGTGGCTTGCCGGGTTTGCCTTCCAGGGACTCGATCAGGGCAGATTCCTCGCCGCAAATGTACGCGCCCGCGCCCCGGCGTAGGATTACAAAGCCGGGTTCTACGATGCCGGCAGCTTCCAGTTCGGCAACGGCGTCTTTCAGCACACCGAGGAGGCCTGGATACTCATCGCGCAGGTAGATGTAGAGGGCCTTCGCCTCAACCGCCCAGGCGCTAACCAGTGCACCTTCCAGGAAGACGTGGGGTTCTCGTTCCAGGTAATAACGATCTTTGAAGGTACCCGGCTCTCCTTCATCCGCGTTAATCACCGCATAACGGGGCCCCGGTTCGGCCCGCACGGCCTGCCATTTACGGAATGTTGGAAATCCGGCGCCGCCCAGGCCGCGCAGGCCTGCCTGTTGAAGTTCTTCCGCGAGGGACTCGACAGTAACCTGACCGTCTCGGCAATCCTTCAGCAACTGGTAACCACCTACCGAGCGGTAATCCGCCAGCTTCTGCCAATGGATGTCGTCGGGTTGAATCTGCTTTTGTTCGACTGCCGCGCCGACCGTCTCAACAGTGGCGTTGCCTACATGATGTTGTCCCACGGCCACCACGGGTGCTGTCTCGCAGCGCCCCATGCAGGGCGCGAGGACCACGCGCACCTGGCTCGGGTCAGCCCCATCAGCCAGCGCCTCGTGCAGTGCGCCTGCGCCCGCCAGTTGGCACGAAAGCGAGTCACACACCCGCAGAGTTATCTCAGGCGGTGGGGCTTGTTCATCATGAATGACGTCGAAATGGGCGTAGAAAGTCGCCGTTTCATAGACGGCGGCCATGGGCAGGTTCATGAAAGCGGCAAGGGCCCGAAGGCGGGGCATGGAGAGGTAACCGTCTGCGTCCTGCAGTACATGCAGGTGCTCGATAAGGCGATCGCGGTCCCGCAATGACGAATCAACACGTTCGTCACCGATCAGATCCCGCAGCTCCGACAGTACCGCCGGTTCCAGTTGACGGCCACGTAGAGCAGAGCGCCGGCGTTTGACCATCTTATCGTCTGTGCTCATTGTTGTTGACCAGGCGCCGAGGTATCAAAGACAGCCTTGCCGACTGACTTGATTAGTTACCGATCATTGAAGCACATCAGGCCGGGATTACGCCAGACGATGGAAAGCGGGACGAAGAGTTCGAAAACTCGGCCTCGTATATCTTTATCCGCATTTTGACTAGAGTTAAAAGAGCAATTGATACACTCAGCCAAAGCGAACGGACTGGCCCCATGAAACCGGACGACCGAATAGCACTCTTCAGTCTTGATTGCGGCAGCGACTTTGCCTCGCAAGTGGCCGTCCACCTGGGCGTGCCCCTGGGCAAACATGAGGAACGGGATTTCGAAGACGGCGAGCACAAGATCCGCACGCTGGAGACGGTTCGCAACCGGGATGTATTCGTGGTCCAGTCCCTCAACAGCAGCGATGGCCTCAGCACCAACGACAAGCTCGTGCGTCTGCTGTTTTTACTGGCCAGTCTCCGAGACGCTGGCGCCGGCCGACTAAATGTCGTGGCGCCCTACCTTTCTTACTCCCGCAAGGACAGGAGAACCAAGCCCAACGATCCTGTCACCACCCGCTATGTCGCCCAGCTCTTCGAGGCTATGACGATCGACACCATAGTGACCGTGGACGTTCACAACCGCGCCGCTTTCGAGAATGCCTTTCGCTGCCCTACAGTTCATTTGAGCGCCAGGGAAGCGTTCATCGACTACCTCCTGCCGGAACTCGGGGACAGGGAAATCACCGTAGCGTCCCCGGATATAGGGGGCGTAAAGCGTGCGGAACTGTTCCGCGAGTCATTGGCGAATCGGCTGGAGCGCCCCGTCGGCAGCGCATTTATGGAGAAGCATCGCAGCCAGGGCGAAATGAGCGGTTCTGCCGTGGTTGGCGATATCCGCAACCGCACCGTGCTGATCCTGGACGACCTGATCGCAGGAGGAGGCACCATGCAGCGGGCTGCGGAAGCGTTCAAAGACCAGGGCGCGGAGGACGTGATCGCCATCGCCACGCACGCTGTGTTCACTCAGGATACCGGGGAAAAACTGTCTTCGTCGGCATTGTCCCGGGTGATTCTCGGCAATACGGTCACTCCGTCACTGCCGTCCAAATCACTGAAGACCAAGGTTGAGCTGGTGGATATTACTGCCGGCATAGCCGATACCATCACTGCATTGCATGAAGGCAGGGATGTGACAGATCTGGAGTCCTGAATCCGGGTTTCTTGGGCGCCATCGCTTCAGCCGCCAGCACCTTTGCCGAAATCGGAGGCTATGTTCAGGTAATCCAGCGCTTTTTGCCGCCATGGCCCGCGCCTCTCGCGGAAATCGTCGTCCAGGTGCCAGATCGCCAGCTTGGCCCGTTCTGTGGCTCGGTCAGGCAGACATGCTCCGGCCGCAAATCACCATGGGCCTCAACGAGGATGCCGGCCTTTGCGCGATCCGCAAAGACCGCCGAGTGTTTTTCAATCAGTGTCATTTGCTGGTCACGGACCCGTTTGACCCTGTCCTCCGGAAGGGAGTAATCAATCAACTGTTGGTAGTGATCGTCGATGCCCTCCCGCAAGCGCTCCAGGTACTGGTTCCCCGAGAGCCGGACGCTTGCGGCATCCAGATAAAAACGGGCAAGCAAGTCGGCCGCCGCCGTGACGCGCTGGTATTCCACGGCTGAGGACTTGATCTGTTTTTCCAGCATCGCAGTCTCTGGCAGGCGATGCATGACCACCAGCCAGTCGACGGGAATGCCCTCCGTGCCCAACCTCAGCTCACCACCTGCCTCAATCACAGACTCTAGCAGAGTATGTGACCCGGGTGGATAATGACAAGGGCGGCCTGGTGTCGGCCTGGAGAATAAAGGTGGCACCGGATAACAAAGCGCTCTGGTGAAACCGCCCCTGTGGTGGTCTGATGGGTATTAAGTTGTTACGGTCGCTATCACACCGGTACTATTATGAACGCCATATAAATGCCATTATCAGGCCCTGTTTGCTGCCACCCGTTATCCAGATACCAGATAAAAGCACACTGCCGATGGACGAACAAACCCACCTGAGAACCCGCTCCTACCTGGTGGCCCGTCACCAGCATCCGGCCTGGAAGCTTCTGTCTGCCACCCGCGGGCCCCTGGTACTTAGTTGCCTGCAGGCACTGATGGAAACAAACCGGGAAGAAATCCTGTTCGAGGATGCCCAGCAAATGCTGACGGATATCCTGCGTGAACACGCCAACAGCGACGACCTGAAGCTGTCCCCCGACGACCCGGCAGCCGATGCCAGGAAAGAACTACGTTCCTGGATTCGCAAAGGGCTGATAGTGGAACGGGACGGCCGGCTGATGGCCACCGATGCCCTGCAAAAAGCCCTGGCCTTTGTTGAGGGCCTCGATGAAAAGATCATGACGTCCACCGCCTCTCGCCTCGCCACGGTACAGCGGGAAATTGAAAACCTGGAAACCCGTCTGAACCCGAATGCCCAAAGCCGTGCGGACCATATACGCCGCAAAATAAGAGACCTGGAGCACGAACTGGCCGACGTGGAAGCCGGTCGATTCAAGGTGCTGGAGGGGGCCGAAGCCGCAGAAGGCATCCGCGAAGTCTACAATCTTGCCACCAGTCTGCGAGCGGACTTTCGCCGGGTGGAGGACTCCTATCGGGACGCAGACCGTCAGTTACGCCAATCCATCGTCAGCGAACAGCATCACCGTGGCGAAATCGTTGACCGCTTGCTGGACGGCCACGACACCCTGCTGGAAACCGCCGAGGGCAAGGTATTCCACAACTTCAGTGAGCAACTTAGCCGTTCCATCGAGCTGGACAACATGAAACACCGGTTGCGTACCATCCTGAAGAATCCGGCAACCCGCCACGCCCTGTCCCGACAGCAACAGGATGAATTGCGCTGGCTCGTGATCCGGCTGATACAGGAGTCCGCTGCTGTCATCCGCGCCCGGGCCCGCAGCGAAAAAGACGTCAAAGGGTTCCTGAAAACCGGGCTGGCCGCCGAGAACCACAGAGTCGGCGAACTGCTCAATGGTATACTGAACACCGCACTTAACATCGACTGGTCCAGCCACAAGGTCCGCAAAGGCGACACGCCTCTGCCGCCAATTGCCGTGGCGGTTTCCAGCCTGCCGCTGGTTGAGCGGCTCAGATTCAAGTCCGCCACTGAAGAGCAGGCACAAGGCCTCGAGTTGACCGATCAGGGCGTCAACCTCGACGACGTCGACGAAGAGTTCTGGCGGGCATTTGACGGTCTTGACCGGGAAGCCCTGTACCAGGAAACCGTGGAACTACTGAAAGTCACCGACCGCCCCATGAGCATCGGCGACCTGGCGGCTCACCTGCCGCCCACTCACGACCTGGAAACCATTGCCCTGTGGCTGGCCATGTCCCGTGAGGCGGAGGTGGAAATCACCGACGACCGGGAAGCCGTGGATATTACCGACAGCAACGGACACCGGCTGCGCTTCCACGTGCCGCAACTGGCGCTAACCCGACAAGACGCAGAAGCCATCGACTGGGAGCTGTAAACCCGCATGTCTGACTATTTTGACCGCCTGACAAGCCAGGCAGACGACCAACAAGGCCGGGACGAGCCGCAACAGACATCAGAGGCACTGGCCCATGTCGATCAGCAAACGCCTCTGACGGAGGCCAGCCACTACACGCCCGGCAATGTGAAAGCCACCGCCCAGGAGCTGCTGAAATACGGATTGCTGGAAGCAGACCGTAAGCCCAACCTCTACCAGGTTGCCACCACCCAGACCGCTGCGATCAACCAGATCCTGGAACCGTTCGACCTGCGCCTGAAAGTGGACGACGTACGTGGACTGGCTTTCCTTGTCGTGTCAGACCGGCTCTTCAGCGAAGGCCAAGAAAACGACGACGAGTGGTCCCACCCCCTGGTGCGCCGCCAGCGTCTGACCATGGAACAGTCCCTGCTGGTGGCCATACTACGCCAGCACTTTATCGCCCACGAACAGGAAACCGGTCTCGGTGCCGGCGAAGCCACTGTGGAACTGGATGAGCTACTGCCCCAACTGCAGCTGTACCTGGGCGACACCGGCAGCGACACCCGCGACCAGAAACGCCTGCGCAGCCTGCTGGACAACCTCAAGAGCCACGGCATTGTCTCGGACATCGACGCCAACGACCAGGTGGTCGTTCGCCCTATCATCACCCACCTGGCGAACCCGGAAAATCTGCAGAACCTGCTCCACCATTTCCGACAAATGGCCGGCCAGTCCGCCCCGCAAGACGCTGACGGAGAGGATGTATGAGCCTGCCCCAGACCGACCTCTTTGCCGCTGACATCCTGCCGCCCACGGCCTATATCCTGACCCACCTGGACCTGTATAACTGGGGGCCCTTCGGTGGACGGCACTGCGCGGAGATCGACCCGAAAGGCACCGCCATTATCGGCCCCACCGGCAGCGGCAAGACCACGCTGGTGGACGCGTTGATGACCCTGTTGACTCACCAGCCCCGGTACAACCTGGCCTCCACCGGCGGCCATGAAAGCGACCGTGACCTGATTTCCTATATTCGGGGCGTATCCGGTGCCGGTAACAATACCGGCGACAACAGCCATATCGCACGCGCTGGTAAAACCGTAACAGCCGTGAGCGCCCGCTTCTCCAACGGTAACAACGCTATTCGCATCGGGGCGCTGTTCTGGATCGACGGCAGCAGCTCTGCCGCCAGCGACCTGAAACGCCTATGGCTGTTTTCAGAAAGGGATGACCAGAGTCTGGACAACTGGCTGGCCATTCACCACGAGGGTGGCGCCCGGGAGCTCAAGCAACACGCCGGGGATAACCCAGGCTTACAGGCCAACGACAGTAAGAAAGCCTACCTGGCCCAAGTACGGCGATTTTTTGAAGTGGGGGAAAATGCCTTCACTCTGCTCAACCGCGCCGCGGGCCTGAAGCAGCTCAACAGCATCGACGAAATCTTCCGGGAACTGGTGCTGGATGACCACTCGGCGTTCGACCGGGCGGCAGAGGTGGCCAGTGAGTTTGACGACCTGGCCGCGATCCACAGCGAACTGGAAACCGCCCGAAAACAACACCAGTCGCTGCTACCCATAGCGGAAACCTACGAAAAGCACCAGAGTGCCACCAGAGAGCTTGACCAGCAGCTGTTATTGAAAGACATCCTGCCGATCTGGTTCGCACAAACCGGCTACGAGCTGTGGAGCACCCGCAAACAGGACCTGGAACGCCAGCTTGATAAGGGCAGAGAAACCCTCGAGTCATTGAGCAGCAATGTTAAGCAACTCAACAGCAAAGCCGATACCCTGAAAGACATATACCTGCAGGCCGGTGGTGCCAGCATAGAGCAGCTAAAGGAGCAGATCTCCCAACAGAAGCGCTGGGTAGGAGAACGGGGCCGACACGCCAGGGACTACCAGACCCTGACCGGCAAGCTTGACCTGGACAGCACACTGAGCTCCGAAGCACTGGCCCGGAACCGCCAGCTCGGTGAGTCAAAGCTGGCCGAACTGTCCGAACTTGCGGACACTCAGGACGAATTCCTGCTCGACCTGCGTTTTCGTCACGGTAAGCTCAATGAAACCCTGACGGAAATCACCGAAGAAATCGACCGCATCAAGGCCCGGCCCGGGTCCAACATCGACGGACGTTACCAGGAATTCCGCAGCGAACTGGCCCAGGACCTGAACCTGGACGAAAGCATTCTGCCGTTCGTGGCAGAACTGGTGGAAGTCAAAGCCGAAGAACGTGACTGGCGTGGCGCCATTGAACGGGCTATCGGCGGGCACCGCCTGCGCCTGCTCGTGCCACCGGCCGCCATGCAATCGGCCCTGGACAGGGTCAACAGCCGTGACAACCGCCTTCATGTGCGACTGCTGGAAGCCCAGGCACCCCAGGCCACGGCACAGTTCATGAAGGATGGCTTCACCCGCAAGCTGAACTTCAAGGACCATCCTCACCGGGAAGCCCTGAAACAATTGTTGGCCGAAATCGACCGACACTGCGTGGACTCTCCCGAAACCCTGCGCCAGACACCCCATGGCATGACCCAACAGGGCCTGATGTCCGGCAAGAAGGGCTATTTTGAAAAACGGGACAACCAGCGGCTCGACAAGGGCTGGATGACCGGCTTCAACAACCGTGACCGTCTCTCCGCGCTCAACAACGAACTGAGCGAAACCCGTAAGAAAGCGGACGCTCTGGGGCGGCAACTCGAATCAGCCCGCCGTAATCTCAGGGACACAAAGGATCAGATAAGGCTTTACGAACTCCTGGGCGAAACCGAGTTCAGCACCATCAACCTGCCCAGCGCACAACGTGAACTCGATGCCCTGCAAAGCCGGCTGGAAGCACTGACCGCTCCGGACTCGGATGTGGAAAAAGCACGGGGGGAATTTGAAGCGGTTCGCCAGCAACTAGAAGAAGGCCGACAACAGCTGTCGAACCAGGAAACCGCCCTCGCCCTGCTGAAAGAAAAGCGCAACCAGGCCACGGACCGCTGCACAGAACTGCTGGACCGGCTTGGCGATGGCCTCACAGACGACCAGCAAAGCCTGGCAACCAGACACTTCCGCACCCCGAAAGCGGACCAGTACGAACAACTGGAAGCCCTGGAGCGGGACCAGCGAGAGCAACTGGACAAAGTCATTGGGAAGCTGGGCAAACAGATCCAGAGTTATGAACTCAGCCTGACCCAACTGATGGAAAAGGCGCTCACCATTGATACCGGGGCGCTGATTGAAACCGGCAGTAATATCCAGGACATTCCGGAATACCTGGAACGCCTGCGGGTACTGGAGGAAGAAGCCCTTCCCCAGAAGCTGGAGCGATTCCTCAGCTATCTGAACCAGTCGTCGGATCAGGGCGTGACCCAACTGCTGGCTCAAATACAGAACCAGGTGGCCATCATTGAAGAACGTATCGCCGATCTGAACGCCACACTGCGGCGGGTCGACTTCCACCCTGGCCGCTACCTGCGCCTGGAGCCCCGCCGGGTTACCCATGAATCCCTCCGCAGGTTGGAACGCGCACAACGGCAGCTGCGGGCGGATGCCCTGAAAGGCGACCAGGGCGAAAGCCATTTCAAGGCTCTGCAAAACATGGTGGCCTTGCTGCGGGACGCGG
>PBED01000041.1:0-17593 GCA_002718255.1 Marinobacter sp.
CGGCGCCGGTTACCTCAGCGTTATACGTAAAAGAAGAATTGAGCATGTCTACCAGACAACCACAATTTGAAGAGATAGTTGATCAGCTAAGGAGGGTCTGATTAACGCCTGATTTATCGCCGAATCGCTTTTCAATTCGAAAAAAAGCCATTCAAACGCGATTTAGGCGTAATTTTCCCCTCTGTTTGTCCGTTTTTTGCCCGTTTCCCGCCATTTTGGCGGAATTCAGGCGCACTGGCCCTACGCCAGCAGGTATTTTTCTCCCATCAGCAAGTTGCTGAACGCAGCCAGCAAATGCAGTCGGTTACTGTTTTTGGCCAAGCCGCGATAGCGAACCTTGCTGTAGCCAAAGACCTGTTTGATGTACCTGAACGGGTGTTCTACTTTGGCCCGGACGCTGGCCTTGAGTTTCTCGGCCTTCTGCTTTCGGTCGTCCAGTTTTTTACGAGAGCCGGGGCGCTTGGCAATGAACCACGAGACGTTTTTGCGATCTTTATGCTCATCACGCTTCTGAATCCCAAGATAACCGGCATCACCAAACACGCGCCGCTCATCGCCGTGGAGAAGGTTGCCGGCGGGCACAATGTCGTGAACATTGGCTGCCGTGGTATTGATGCTGTGAATCAGGCCGAGCGTGTCATCGACACCAATGTGCATCTTCATGCCAAAGTACCATTGATTGCCTTTTCTGGTTTGGTGCATCTGGGGATCACGTTTGCCGCTCTCGTTCTTGGTAGAAGGCGGTGCGGAAATGATCGACGCATCGACAATGCTACCTTCGCGCAGCATCAGGCCGTTCTTCTCCAAATGCTTGTTCACTTCTTTGAACAGTACCTTGCCGAGGCCGTGACGCTCCAGGAAATGGCGGAACTTGAGAATGGTCGTTTCGTCCGGCAACCGGTCTAGCTTTAGGCCGGCGAAGTGCCGCATGGATTCGATTTCGTAAAGAGCATCTTCCATGGCCGGATCGCTGAGGTTGTAGAACAGCTGCATGCAGTGGACTCGCAGCATAGTGGGCAGCGGATACGGTGGCCGGCCAGTCTGGCCCTTGGGATAGTGTCGAGCTACTTTTGTTTCTAACTGCTTCCAGGGAATCAGCTTGTCCATCCGCTCCAGAAAGATCTCGCGGCGGGTCTTACGCTTCTTGGTCTGGTACTCGGCTTCGGAGAAAGTGATCTGATCCATGGTGGCAATGAATCCTATGCGGTTGACGATGGCTGTATTATCGCCGATTTTGAGACTTATTCAGAGTCTCCCTAGATTGTTCTACTAGTTGTAACTAAAAAGCATTTGCTTATCGGTTTTTGTGCTTTACGATTGTGAATGAACGGTAATCTTGAACTGCTCTATGTTTTGGATTTTCTGAACTGCATTAGGGAAAGCATTATGACTACTATAAAAATGATTTTGCGAGACATCGACTTGCTAGCGCCGTGTTTTGTTCCATGATTGGCCTGCCGTGTGTGGCTGTTGCGGCAACGATGGAGGGAGTGAACGAAGAAAACCTTGCGGTTCCACCGGTTGAAGGTAAAACCTTGGTGTATACCGATACAGAGGGAACTGCCAGCTTTGGGTGGCTCGATCCGGTTAACGATTTTGGCAATGTAGGGTTGGGGATCAAGGTCTATAACGAGCCGTTCACCGCCCAGCAGACATACGATTTTGCCGGTTGCCTGATGGCCCAGCCCGATCGTGCCCCCGGCGACAACTGTACAGCCCCGCCTGATTCCGGAAAGCGTTTCAAGCTTAAAACAACCGAAACCAATGGTCCCATCGACATTGTTGTCGATGTGTCAGCCGATGATTCGGTAAGTCTCTATCGGGTGATTGGCAAGTTTTCCAATCTTACCGACGCCTCCAATTCGGTTGGCGGTGATTTGAATGCGATCCGTTTCGAGCTCGGTTTTGGGGTTGGAAGCGAGTTTATGCGTTCATCTGTTGGTGATGGTCTGGGTTTCGGCTTTGCAGATGGCGCTAAACTGAGTATCGGGCCTGTTGGTAAGTACCCCGGCGGCCTTTTCGGCGGTAGTAAAGTTGAGGGATTGCCTTTCTTCAGCACCGAGGTTGCTCCATTTACTGAATCGCTTGCTACGGCTGATGATGGAGATGTGCTTGAAACCAATGGCACCATTGCCACGCAGTACAGTTCTTTGTTTGGTGATTGGCGGACGCTGAGCGAAACGCCCACGGGATGGTTTATTGATCACGATGGTAATCCGGCCAACGACTCGATCCTTCTGGCTTATAACGCCGGAACGGCTTCCGCGCCGGATTGGCAGACTTATGAAAAAGTCTTTAGTACGACAGTTGAGGTAGATGCCGATGGCGACAATACGGTAGATACTCTCGCTGATCGATGGGATCCCAACAGCATTAACTTCGACCCGAGCGTAGCCGACGATGTAGGGCCAATTGTGGATACCTTGGGTGAGGGGGATGCCCAAGATACTGTACCTGATGCAATTTCATTGAATCAGTCTTCTGCTGCTGGCCTGTATGTTGCCGATTACAACAATACGGGCGAGGGTTTCAAAGTCCTGATCGATGGCGAGGCTGTAGCCATTGATGCCTTCGCCGAGTGGGCTAATCAACCTCCGAAAGTGCTCAATACTTCAGACGGCTCCCTCTACGCTACATGGAGGTCTGATGAGGGTGAGGATGGGTTGTATGAGTTGGCAGACGGTTCGTTCGAAACTGTTGAGGCTGTAAACGCGACGATTCTGGCTGATGAAGCGGCATATGAACGCGTTGCCGGTTATGTTCAAGGCCCGATTGAAGATCTCGCCAACGTCAATATCAACCCCACAATTTCAGTGGGCGCGGCTGCCAATTGGCCAACCTGTACCGGTGATGGTGTGAGTACGACTTGTAGCTTCACGTTCAGGGTTACCGGTCTGAATGGTGCAGTTGATGATCCGATGATTCCAGATACTCCGGTTGAACCCGAGCCTGAAGAGCCCACTGCAGCGTCCAGTAGTGGCGGCGGTACCATCTTTGGTTGCACCGCAGGCAAACCAGGTGCTCCGTTCGATCCGGTTCTGCCGGGCCTGGTGCTGATGGCGATGGGCGGCTTGTGGGCGCGTAAGCGTCTACGCAATGCCTGAATAATCTCGAGGTAAAAGGCGCAAATAAAAATCGGGGCTGACAATCAGCCCCGATTTTTTTGTGGCCCTGAACAGCAATGTCCGACTACTGGCTGTTCGAGCCTTTCATCTTATACTGCTGATTCTTGCCGTTACCGCCACCCCCGGCGCCCTGTCCATTTTGCTGGCCCATACCCTGGCCGTTTTTCTGCCCCATACCCTGGCCCATGCCCTGGCCTTTACCCATGCCTTGTCCGGAACCCTGTCCCATGCCGTTTCTGAGCTCAACGCCACGCTCTCTGGCTCGTTCCATCATCCGTTCATGGTGCAGCTGGCGGTACTTCGCACGCTCGGCGTCGGTGTTCAGGTTGCGCATGGTTTCCCGGTGCTGTTGCAGCTCTTGCTGGGTCATCAGTTCCCGTCCGAAAACCTGGTCGTCCGATTGGGCGGCAACCGGCATACTGGCCAAAGACGCCAGTAACGTGGCGCCAGCTATCAAGCTCAATGATTTTTTCACTCTCATGGTTAATCCCCTTCGTTCTATGGATATAACTAAAGTATAGGCCAAGTCAGAAGTTTTGGGGTTATGAGTAGTACCTATGTATTTCCCGGGTGCATGTAGTACCAAAAGGGTGTATCTGCGGTTGAGTAGTGCGTTACCACATCAGATCATCAGGGATTTCGTAGCCTGCGTAAGGATCATCCTCGCCTGCATCGTCCTGTTTGCGATCATGAAGTACCACCACGGCGCTCTCATCCCGCTCCATGATTTTTCGGGCAACACCTTCCGCCACAATCTCGTAGTTATCGTTCACGAAAACAATTGCCAGGCGGCCGCGGGATAGCTGATCGACCATAGTGTCGTCTACGAAGAGCTTCTTGATCTTTTTGTCATGAACAAACTGATAGGAGGTTTCGCCGCGGCTTCGGTCCAGCCGGTTGGTTTCTACCAATTGCCGGATCTGGGCCTGGATGGCTTTCTTTTCGGCAGCGCGCTGGCGCTCCAGGTTGAGTTGGCGATCCCGCTCTGCTTTTTCCTCACGGGCCTGACGTGCACGGGTCTCGGCCTCGTTAACTTCCACAGCACCCTTGGGTTGCTGCTTTCTTTTCTTCCGTTTTTCGCTGCGAATGGCCTTGGCTTTTTTCTCGTCGGCAAGGCCGGCCTTCAGCAATTGGTCCTGCAGGGATGCCATCAGTAACTCCGTTCTTTCGTTGCAGATTCTGGTATCATTTCGGCCTAGTATACGCCCTCATTATTGCCTTCATAACCAGCTTCCGCTGAATCCGGGATTTTCTTCTATGTCTTCTTTTAACGACTTTGGCCTGTCTACCGCCATGTGCTCGAACCTTAACCAGCTGGGGTTTGCCCAACCCACGGAGATTCAGGCGAAGGCCATTGCCCCTGGGCTGGCGGGAAAAGACATCATTGCTATGGCCAAAACCGGTAGCGGAAAAACGGCGGCGTTTGGCATCAGCCTGGTTGAGCGGCTCAATCCCCGACTGTTTGCGGTTCAGGCGCTCGTGCTGTGCCCGACCCGCGAGCTGGCAGACCAGGTCGCCAAAGCTATCCGTGAGCTGGCGCGGGCCCGGGACAATATCAAGGTGCTGACTTTGTGCGGCGGTGTTGCCATCGGTCCCCAGATCGGGTCCCTGAGCCATGGCGCTCATATTGTTGTGGGTACCCCGGGCAGGATTCAGGACCACCTGCGCAAGCAGACCCTCTCGCTGGCGCGGCTTAAAACCGTGGTGCTTGATGAGGCGGACCGAATGCTGGATATGGGTTTTCAGGAAGCGATGGAAGACATCCTGTCCCAGACTCCGCCATCACGCCAGACCATGATGTTTTCGGCGACCTGGCCGGCGCCCATCCGTGAATTGAGTAAGCAGTACCAGAAAAGCCCGGTAGACGTTCGGGCCGAGGAAGCCGGTGACAACCCGGACATTGAAGAGCTGTTCTACGAAGTGTCGCCACATTCCAAATCGGATGCCATCGTAGCGCTGCTTTCCGAGCGTCAGCCCGAGTCCTGCATCGTTTTCTGCACCACCAAACAGCAGTGTGACGACATGGCGGCGGAACTTGGTGAGCGGGGTTTCTCTGCGCTGCCTTTGCATGGCGATCTGGAGCAACGGGATCGAGACAGCGTGCTCGTGCGGTTTGGCAATCAGAGCTGCTCCATCCTGGTTGCCACCGACGTGGCTGCCCGTGGCCTCGACATAAAGTCTCTGCCCCTGGTTATCAACGCCGAGCCCGCGCGGGATCCCGAAGTGCATACCCATCGGATCGGGCGCACCGGCCGGGCAGGGGAGCGGGGTCATGCTGTTACCTTCTGCACGCCGGCCCAGGGGCACAAGATTACCCGCATCGAGTCCGAAAGAGGCCGCAGCGTGACATGGGGAGACACAGAGAAACTCCTGGCGACGCCGCTGAAACCGGTCGTGCCCGCCATGAAGACCCTGTGCATTGCCGGTGGTCGCAAAGACAAGGTTCGTCCCGGCGATGTCCTGGGTGCCCTGACGGGCGAAGCAGGCCTGCCTGGCAAAGCTGTCGGCAAGATTGATCTGTTTGATCATCAGTGTTTTGTCGCGGTAGAGAAGTCGCTTGCAGCTAAGGCATTGGCCAGGCTCGAAAGTGGCAAGGTCAAGGGGCGGAAAATACGCGTTCGATATGCCTGAATGAGAATTGCTTCGTCTGTATAAATGCGTGTCTTTTCGGACCGCGACGCTCGGAAACCCCGTATAGATTTTTGCATTCAGGTTGCCCGGGCACCCTGAAAACGGTAAATTACGCAGGATTTTGCCCCCCGAATTGTCGCGGAAGCGTGTTAGACCTTAGTCTAACTGGTCAGTCCGGGCACAGATCGGGAGAAATATAAATCAATACAGGTAGCTGTTCGATATGAATGACCTGATGTCACAAGCCGTCGATCTGATGATTGCCGGAATGGGGTTTGTATTCGTGTTCCTCATTATTCTGGTGTTCGCGACACTCCTCATGTCCAAGCTCATAGGACGGTTTGCGCCGCCAGAGCCGGCAACCCCGGCCAAAACGCCACGTGCCAAGCCGAAGGCGCCCGCGTCGGTTGACCCTGACACCGCCGAGGCCATCAAGAAGGCGATTGCACAATTCCGGTCCCGCCACAAGAAGTGAACCGGTAAAAGACTAGAACCTTTAAACAGAAGGCTGACACGATGACTGACACAAAGAAACCGCTGGGGATTACGGACGTTATCCTGCGTGACGCCCACCAGTCCCTGCTTGCCACCCGTATGCGGCTGGATGACATGCTGCCAATTGCCGAGAAACTCGACAAGGTCGGTTTCTGGTCCCTGGAATCCTGGGGCGGCGCTACCTTTGATTCCTGCATTCGCTACCTGGGCGAAGATCCCTGGGAGCGCATCCGCGAGCTGAAAAAAGCCATGCCCAACACCCAGCAGCAGATGCTGCTGCGCGGTCAGAACCTGCTGGGCTATCGTCATTATGCGGATGATGTGGTGGACCGTTTCTGTGAACGTGCCGCTGAAAATGGCGTTGACGTATTCCGTATTTTCGACGCGATGAATGATCCCCGTAACCTGGATCGTGCCATTAAAGCCGTCCGCAAGACCGGCAAGCATGCCCAGGGCACCATTGCCTACACCACCAGCCCGGTGCACACCATCGAGATGTGGGTAGAGCTGGCGAAAGAAGTTGCCGACATGGGTGCGGATTCCATTGCGATCAAGGACATGGCCGGTATCCTCAAGCCTTACGTGGCCTATGATTTGGTCAGCCGTCTGAAGAAAGAGCTGGATATTCCGATCCACATGCAGTGTCACGCCACCACCGGCATGTCGACCGCTACCGCCATCAAGGCTGCGGAGGCAGGTATCGATAACGTGGATACGGCCATTTCCTCCATGAGCATGACCTACGGCCACTCGCCCACAGAAGCCGTGGTTGCGATCCTGGAGGGTACAGACCGTGACACCGGCCTGGACCTCAACCTGCTTGAGGAAATCGCCAGCTACTTCCGCCAGGTACGCAAGAAGTACGCGAAATTCGAAGGCAGCCTGCGTGGCACTGATTCCCGCATCCTGATTGCCCAGGTACCGGGTGGCATGCTCACCAACATGGAAAACCAGCTGCGTGAGCAGAACGCCAGCGACAAGTTCGACCAGGTTCTGGACGAGATTCCCAAGGTTCGCGAAGACCTGGGCTTCATCCCGCTGGTAACCCCGACTTCCCAGATCGTCGGTACCCAGGCGGTACTGAACGTTCTGACCGGCGAGCGCTACAAGTCCATCTCCAAAGAAACCTCTGCAATCCTGAAAGGCGAGTACGGTGCTGCACCGGCACCGATGAACAAGGAACTGCAGGAACGTGTTCTGGATGGCAAAGAGCCTGTGACCTGTCGTCCGGCAGATCTGCTTGAGCCCGAAATGGACAAGCTGACTGACGAACTCAAGAAGCTGGCCGACGAGAAGGGCATCAAGCTGGCTGACAACGTTGAAGACGACGTTCTCACCTACGCGCTGTTCCCGCAGATCGGCCTGAAGTTCCTGGAGAATCGTGACAATCCGGACGCGTTCGAGCCGGTTCCGACCGCTGAAACCGCTGCTCCGGCTGCCAAGTCTGAAGGCCCCGAGACCTACACCGTTGAAGTGAATGGCAAGAAGTTTGTGGTTGCCGTTTCTGAAGGTGGCGAGATCAGCCAGATCCAGGGCGAGGGCGGTGCCGCTTCTGCACCGGCTGCTTCCTCGGCTCCGGCACCCGCAGCGGGTGAAGGCGAGCCTGTGGTTGCACCGCTGGGTGGCAACATCTTCAAGGTCCTGGTTTCTCCGGGTGACACCGTGGAAGAGGGCGATGTGATGATTATCCTCGAGGCCATGAAAATGGAAACCGAGGTTCGCGCGCCGAAAGCCGGCACAATCGGTGAAGTCTTCATCAAGGTCGGTGATGCCGTCTCCCCTGATGACGAAATGCTGACAATCGCATAAAGGGCCAGCATTCCATGGAAAAATTAATGACACTCTGGACAGGCAGTGGCCTGTTCAACATCGAGATCGGCCAGGTGATCATGATCGCCATCGGCCTCGGTCTTCTCTATCTTGCGATCAACAAGAAATTTGAGCCGTTGCTTCTGGTACCCATCGGGTTCGGTGGCATTCTGGCGAATATTCCGGAGGCAGGCCTGGCCCTGACTGCGGCGGAAAATGCGATCCACTTTGCCCTGAAGGGTGAGTCAACCCAGATTCTGGCTGCTCTGGCTGCACCCCTGGATGTGGCTTATCAGGCAGGGCAGGCGGTGACGCCTGAGCTTAAGGAAGCCTTCAAGCAGGCTGTTAAAGAGGCAAGCTACTCTGAAATGGCGGCGGCTAACTCCCTGGCTCAGGATTTCGGTTACGGCAATGGCATGCTGTACAACTTCTACTCCGTTATCATCGGCAGCACCATTGGTCCGCTGCTGATCTTCATGGGTGTAGGTGCAATGACGGATTTCGGTCCGCTGCTGGCCAACCCCAAGACCCTGCTGCTGGGTGCCGCTGCACAGTTCGGTATTTTCGGTACGGTCATCGGTGCGGCGTTGCTGGACTGGACCGGAATTCTGGATTTCACCATTCTGGAAGCAGCCGCCATTGGTATCATTGGCGGTGCCGATGGTCCTACCTCTATCTACGTGTCCAGTGTTCTGGCTCCGCATCTGCTGGGTGCAATCGCGGTATCCGCCTATGCGTACATGGCGCTGGTGCCGATGATTCAGCCGCCAATCATGAAGGCGCTGACCAGCCAGAAAGAGCGCTCTATCAAGATGTCCCAGCTCCGTCCCGTGAGCAAGCAGGAAAAGATCATTTTCCCGCTGGTGGTACTGATTGCCGTGGTTCTGTTCCTGCCGGATGCAGCGCCGCTCCTGGGTATGTTCACCTTCGGTAACCTGATGCGGGAATGTGGCGTGGTTGAGCGTTTGAGCGACACCGCTCAGAATGCCCTGATCAACATCGTGACCATCTTCCTGGGTTTGTCTGTTGGCTCCAAGCTGATGGCAGACAAGTTCCTGGATGGCCAGACCCTGGGCATCCTGGGCTTGGGCATTGTGGCCTTTGGTGTTGGTACGGCAACCGGCGTTCTTATGGCGAAGCTGATGAACAAGTTCACCAGTGAACCCATTAACCCGCTTATTGGTTCTGCCGGTGTATCTGCGGTGCCGATGGCAGCGCGGGTTTCCAACAAGGTGGGCCTGGAAGCCAACCCGCAGAACTTCCTGCTGATGCACGCCATGGGTCCGAACGTGGCCGGCGTTATCGGCTCTGCGGTTGCTGCGGGTGTAATGATCAAGCTTCTTGGCTGATTTGTTCACCGCAGTACAAAAAGCCCCGCCTCTGTGCGGGGTTTTTTTGTGTCTAATGAAAATTCCTGGAATTCACGGGTAACGACTGAATCAGGTGGCTGAGGTCCGAAAGCCGACCTGCCATCACATGCACAATGTCTCCCTGTCGCTCCAGCACTCCCTTCACATGCAGCAACCGGGCAGTCAGTAACGGCTTGCGCTGTCGCCGTGCCGTTTCCAGCCACACCACCACGTTCACGTTGCCGGTTTCGTCTTCCAGAGTGACGAAGGTGACGCCGGAGGCGGAGCCAGGGCGCTGGCGGCCGGTGACGAGGCCGGCGACCTGAACCGGAATGCCGGCTTTGGTACTTTTCAGTTGCTCGGCACTGAGGCAGAACTTCAGATGGCCCTGTTCCCGCAGTAATGCCAGTGGGTGACGCTGCAGGGTGAGGCCCTGGCTGGCGTAGTCGGCCAGCACGTTCTGGCCTTCCGAGGGTTCCGGCAATTGCTGGCAGTAGTCCGGCTGGTAGTCGACCGCTGTTTCCTGAGCGAATAGCTCAGCAGGTTGTTCATGGTCGAGCAGTTGCCAGTACGCCTGGTGGCGGTTGGCGGCGAATGCCGGCATGGCGTTGGCCCCGGCGAGTAGTTCCATATCCCGCTGGTTGAGTGCGGCCAGGCGGCGAAGCTCGCTGGCAGAGCGGTAGCCCTCGGCTGGCCGGTTCTGGTGGATACGCTCGGCGCCGCTAACGGACAGACCCTGGATAATCCTCAGGCCCAGTCGCAGATGGCGGTCTTCGTCTTGCAGGTTGTGGTCCCACTGGCTGGCATTTACATCCGGCGGCAGCACGGTGACATTGTGCCGGCGGGCGTCCTGCACCAGTTGTGAAGGCGAATAGAACCCCATGGGTTGGCTGTTCAGCAGGGCACAGTAAAACGCCGCCGGATAGTGCCGCTTGATCCAGGCGGAGACGTAGACAAGCAGGGCAAAGCTGGCGGCGTGGGATTCGGGGAAGCCATAGCCGCCAAAGCCGCAGATTTGCTGGTACAGCCGTTCGGCGAAGTCGGCATCGTGACCACGTTCGAGCATACCGGTGACTAGCTTTTCCCGGAACGGGGTCAGGTCGCCGTGGGATTTCCAGGCCGCCATGGCCCGGCGCAACTGGTCGGCTTCGCCGGCGGAGAAGCCGGCCGCCACCATGGCCAGTTTGATCACCTGTTCCTGGAAGATGGGCACGCCGAGGGTGCGCTCCAGCACCTTGCGCACGGCATCGTTCGGGTAATCCACCGGCTCCAGGCCGTGCTTGCGGCGCAGGTACGGGTGCACCATGTCACCCTGGATGGGGCCCGGCCGCACGATGGCCACTTCGATCACCAGGTCGTAATAGGTTTCCGGTTTAAGGCGGGGCAGCATGTTGATCTGGGCCCGGGACTCCACCTGGAAAACCCCGATGCTGTCGCCTGTCTGAAGCATGGCGTAGGTGTCACGGTCTTCCTGGGGAATGTCCTGTATCCGGAAAGGCTGGCCTTTTTCATCGCTGATCAGTTCCAGCGCTTTTCGAATGGCGGAGAGCATGCCAAGGGCCAGCACATCCACCTTCATCAGTCCCAGGCTCTCAAGGTCGTCCTTGTCCCACTGGATTACGGTGCGGTCGGCCATGGCAGCGTTCTCCACTGGCACCAGTTCGGCCAGTGGCCCGGCGCTGATCACGAAACCGCCCACGTGCTGGGACAGATGTCGGGGGAAGCTCAGCAGGGTATTCACTAGGGTGAAGAACTGGTCCGCCACCTGTGGGTTGCGGGTGATTTTCTTGTCGAGAATCTGCTGGCGCCAGTTGGTGGCCTTGTCCCGCCAGTCGATGCCTTCCAGCAGCTGTTCCACCAGGGCCGGATCAAACCCCAGGGCCTTGCCGACATCCCGAATGGCGCTTTTGGGCCGGTAACGGATCACCGTGGCAGCCAGGGCGGCGCGCTCACGGGTATAACGCCGGTAGATATACTGGATAACCTCTTCACGACGTTCGTGCTCGAAATCCACATCGATATCGGGCGGTTCGTTTCGGTCTTTGGAAATAAACCGCTCGAACAGCAGTTCCACCCGGGCCGGGTTCACCTCGGTGATGCCCAGGCAATAACAAACCGCAGAGTTTGCTGCCGACCCCCGCCCCTGGCAGAGAATCCCCCGGCTGCGGGCAAAGTCGACAATATCGTGGATGGTGAGGAAGTAATGCTCGTAGTTCATCTCCGAGATCAGGCCCAGCTCCTTGCGGATCAGGCTCTGAACCTGCAGTGGTGTGCCATCCGGGTAACGCCGGCGCTCGCCTTCGCGGGTCAGCCGTTTCAGGTAGCCGGCCGGAGTCTCGTCCTCCGGCACCAGGTCTGGCGGGTATTCATAGCGCAGGCTGCCGGGCTCGAAGGTGCACTGGTTGGCAATGGTCAGGGTTTCATGCAGCCAGGCTTCCGGAAACAGCCGTTGCAGAACGGGCAGGGGGCGCAGGTATCGCTCGCCATTCTGGAACAGGCAGTGGCCGGCATTCTCCAGATTGGTGTGATTGCGCAGGGCTGTCAGTACATCCTGCAGCGGCTGGCGCTCCCGGCTGTGCATGTGCACCTCGCCCACGGCAGCCACGGGAATGCGCAGCTGATCGGCCAGCCAGTGTATCCGTGCCAGCCGCTGCTCCTCGCCGGATTCCAGGGTGCGGGCCGCGGCAATCCAGATCCGGGGGTCAAACAGTCGGGCCAGCCACTCGCCGCAGGCCAGCGCCTGATCGGAATCCGCTTCGGTAGGCGATGGGGGCAGCCACAGACAAAGGCAGTCATCCAGGGTGTGGGTTTCAATGTCCCGGTAATACAGCTGGTAATGGCCTTTCTCAGCCCGCCGGCGGCCGGTAGTGATCAACTGGCAAAGCTGGCCATAGCCTTTGCGCGTGCGGGCCAGAAGGATAAAGCGAGGAGAAGCGGCGCCGGTGGGGGCATCCGACAACTCAAACCAGCTGCCGGTAATGAGTTTTACAGGACTTTCTGCCAGCGCCGCCCAGGCCCGGGGAATGCCGGCAACGGAGCAGGCATCGGTGATGGCCAGGGCGGTGTAGCTCAGCTCATGCGCTCGCTCAGCCAGTTCGTGGGGATGAGAGGCCCCGGTGAGGAAGGTGAAATTGCTGAAGCAAAACAGCTCTGCATACTGCTGCCCGGACATCAGCCAAACCACCCATGCACAAACCAGCCTTCCCGGGCATCCCGGAAGACCCAGGCCAACTGGCCGCTGCTCAACTGGGCAATGTAATAATCCCGGTGCACGCGCTGGCCATCCCACCAGCCACCGCTGATGCGCTCAGGCCCGGAAAACCAGGTAACGGGCGCCTCGGTCAGCGGTTGCGGGCCTTTCAATAACCAGAGCGGCCGCCTGGGCAGTTCTGCTGCCGGTACTGGCGGCGTTCCGGTTTTACGCAGAACTTCCGAGGCCGACCAGGCCCGTTCGGGACGATGATCCGCCTGGGGCGAGAGCTGCCTGAGAGCCTGATCGCCCAGGCGCGCCTGCAGCCGGCTGATCAGGGTATGCCAGGCTTCATTCAGATCCTGGGTTTCACCCAGCAGATCCTGCCCGGAGGGTGCTTCCCGTGACAGGAAACGCTTCACCAGCAAAACCATGGAGATAACCGGGGCGCTCAGGGAATGTTGCTCCAACCGCAGACGAACCAGGTTCAAGAAATGATCGGCCCGGTGCTCCGGCCCGGATGTGCGAATCTGCAGCCGGGTTGGTTCCGCATGCCGGTGCTTCAGAACCAGCCGCAGGCTGTCGGTATCCTGCTGGCGCCAGCACAGATCCTCTTCCAGTTCGACAAGCATGCGCTGGAGCGGAAACAGCAGCCCCTGGGTGTGTTCTATTTCCTGCACAAAATCCGCCTGTTGCCGGAACGAGTGGGGCGGCTGCCAGGGCGTGCGGGGATCTGGCCGGGTGCCCTGGATTTTCTGGATGTAAGCCAGTAACTCCGGAGACAGACGCCGTGCCAGTTCGCCGGGCGGTAAATCAAACACCTCCCCCAACGTGTTCAGCCCCAGGCGCTGCAAACGGGTACAGGCTTTCTCGTTGAATTCAGCTGCCAACAGGGGCATCTGGCTCAGGCTTCGAAGAATGTGGCCTTTGTCTGCCGTGCATTCCCCCTTGCCGGCGCGGGCAATCAGCCGGGCCGACAGAGGGGTATAGCCAATACCGATCCAGGCATTCAGCTGGCGCTCATTCAGCCCCTGTTCCACGGTTTGCCAAACGGCGGGCAGCCCGCCATACAGTTTTTGAAGGCTGCCAATTTCGGCCAGCAGACCATCGGGCGGCACCAACACAATATGGGCCGCATAGCGGTACAGCCAGCGGGCCTGATCTTCCAGAATCCTGGCTTCCTGGGTTTCATCAGCCCGCACCATGCCCAGATCCGGAGCCAGGCTGATGGCGGTTTTCAGGCGCATGCCGCTACGAATACCCTGGCTCCTGGCGTCCGGGCAGGCCTGGATCACCTTCTGGCCAGAGCCTTCAACCACCACCAGGGCGCCCTCATCTTCACGGGTGCGCCGAATATGGTCCAGCACCAGGTGCGGGAAATGCAGATACAGCCAGAGCATGGAGCGTTATTACCCGGTTGAACCCGACCAGGGGCCCCGGACAACCCGGGTGGTTTCACGGAAGGAGAGATCGGC
Organism: Marinobacter sp.; assembly: GCA_002718255.1. Taxonomy (GTDB): domain Bacteria; phylum Pseudomonadota; class Gammaproteobacteria; order Pseudomonadales; family Oleiphilaceae; genus Marinobacter. Next base: position 14,075 of record PBED01000041.1, read on the forward strand.
CCGCTGGGCCATGGCCAGTGAACAGCGCTGCCCGGGCCAGCTACCCCGGCGCTTGAGCACATTCACCTTGAGATCCTGCTGCTCCCCCGGTTCCAGCTCCAGCCGCAGGGCAGCCGGAGAATTCTGCCCGGCGTAACGTCGTTCCCGGAACAGCACACACACATTGCTCCCGGCTTCGGCGGCCAGTTGCAGGCGACGGACTTCCCGTGAGGCCAGCTTGCCCGGCCAGGCCATTACCAGGCCTGTTACTGGTGAGCGCAGGCAGTTCTCCAGTGTCCACAAAAAGTCGCCCTCATCATCGGTATGGATCAGCACCACCTGGTCCAGGTTGACGCCTTCCCGGGCCAGGGCAGGGGCATAGGGCGTATGCGGCGGGTTCAGCCAGAACACGCTTTTGCCCTCTTCGCACACCCGTTGCATCAGCGGCAGAAGCAAATGCAGCTCACCAATACCCGGTGCATCCAGCAGGCATTCGCTCAAGGCACCCCGGGGCCAGCCCAGGCCTCCGAGCTGGTTATCCAGCACCTGGTAACCGGTTGATTGCGCAGGCTGTGTGGTCTGGGTGTGGCGGTGCCCCTGCCAGACACGGGCATCCTGCATCAGCGTGTTCAGAAGCTCGCTCATGATGAAAACTCTCAAAATACTGTTTAAATATACAGTATTCGGAAAGCCGCCGGATTTCAAGAGAAGGGTTGATAAAGCGAAGGGCACGACCCACGCTTGTAATACAGCCATCAACCATGGAGGTTGAAATGAGTGACCTGAAAGCACACAGCTGTGAAGCTTGCAGCCCGAACGCAAGCAAGGCGACCGAGGAAGAAAAGCAGCAGCTGCATAAAGAGGTTCCAGACTGGGAAATTCTGGAAATTGACGGGGAAGAACAGCTTCATAAGGTCTACAAACTTAAAAACTTTGTGAAGGCCCTGGAGTTCACCAACAAGATTGGCGAACTTGCCGAAGAAGAAGACCATCACCCGGTGGTTGTTCTGGAATATGGCAAAGTTGCAGTGAGCTGGTGGAGCCACGAAATCGGCGGCCTGCACAAGAACGACTTCATCCTGGCAGCGAGAACCGACGCTGCTTTCAACGACATGCAATAACCTCATACGCGGCGGAATCGCCTTCCGCCGCGGTCCTTCCTGAGTCTAGAAGCCTTCATCAACCGGACTGCGCACACCAAAACCGCCCTTGCGAACAACGTGGGTGTAGATTTCTGTAGTGCGTACATCCGAGTGGCCAAGCAGCTTCTGGATAGTGCGGAGATCATAGCCGGCCTCAAGCAAACGGGTAGCAAAACTATGACGAAAGGTATGACTACCCGCGAGTTTGCGGATACCTGCCGCCTGAATAGCCCGGCGAAAGTGCTTCTGAACAGTTCGGTCGAGCAAGTGATGCCGCCGGCGAGTGCCAGAGCGAGGATCTCGCGAAAGCTCCTGCGCTGGGAAGATGTATTGCCAGGCGGGCTCCTGACTGGCGCCTGGATATTTGCGGTCCAGGCCTGCCGGAAGATAAACCGAGCCGAATCCCTTCAAGAGATCCGCCTGATGCAAATACAGCGCGGAATCGATCTGTTGCTTTAACGGTTCGATGAGGCGATCCGGTAGCAGTGTAATCCGATCTTTAGAGCCTTTGCCGCCTCGAACAATCAACTGTTGCATATCAAAATCAACATCTTTGACTCTTAGGCGCAGGGCTTCGTTGATACGCAGACCAGACCCATAGAGGAGCATGGCAACAAGCTTGTAATCTCCGCCCAGGTTGCGAATCACAGAGCTGGCTTCTTCCTTACTGAATACCGTTGGAAGCTTCACCGGCTTTCTGGACTGTTCGAACTTCAGGTCGTCCAAAGGTTGGCCAAGGAATTCACGGTATAAAAATACCAAGGCGTTCAAAGCGACTCTCTGGGTTGAAGCGCTTGCGTTTGCCTGCAAAACCAGATGAGACAGAAACGATTCGACTTCTCCAGAGCCCATGGCTTCAGGGTGCTGGAGGCCATGGAAACGGATGAAACGTTTAATCCAGAACAGATAGGTTTTCTCTGTTTTATACGCCATGCCCCGCAGGCGTATGAAGCTCCGAACCTTGTCCAAAAAACGGGTTGGTTGTGCAGGTATCGGGGTGGGGATATCCATATCCATTCATCCTTTAGTGCTGTTTTTATATACAGTACTTCGGTTTGGGTTGAAGTCAAGAGAGTGATGTTGGCGGAGTTATACGAACGCGTTCGCAAAACTCCAAAAATCACATGAGAAATGACGGTAACTATCTGATAGGGTTGAGAAGTTAGAAAAGTAATGGCGGAGTTATACGCCTATGGCGGGAGCAGGAGTGGCTCAAGAGGGGGCGTATAACTCCGGCGGTAGCCGTGGTAAGTGGCGCTCAAGAGCTTGTTTTTATTCAACAAACTCGTATTTTCTTGAGTATTTTCGAATGGAGTTTTACGAACGGGTGATATACGAACGCGTTCGTATAATTAGCTGTTAAATCAGTAGTGATACCGGAGCTGGGCGATAAGCAAAGCGTCATCCGTGACCTTGTAAACGATTCGGTGTTCCTCGTTGATTCGGCGGGACCAATAACCGGCGAGACTGTGTTTGAGGGGCTCGGGTTTACCGACGCCTTCAAACGGTTCTCGCTTGGTCTCCTTGATGAGCTTATTGATTCGATTAAGGATCTTTTTGTCGGTTTTTTGCCAGTACAGATAGTCTTCCCAGGCGTTCTCGGAGAAGATCAGTTTCATTCAAGAAGTTCCTTTTCCTGACCACCGCCTTGCTCCAGCTCGGCGACGGATTCCAGCAAACGACGGGCGTTCTTTGGCGCCCGAAGAAGGTATGCAGTTTCCTGCAGTGCTTCGTAGTCCTCAAGGGAGATCATGACCACGGACTGGGATTTGCTCCGGGTGATGATCACTGGAGAATGGTCTTCACAGACCTGCTCCATGGTTTTTGCTAGATTGGTTCTAGCGGCTGTGTAGCTAATAGCATCCATATGGTTGCTCCTGTACAGGATGTTGTTCCTGTTCAGGATACCGTACAGAAAAAGATTTAACAATCGGCTGCACAGCGACCGATTTTCCGCCGCTTCGCGGCTCCAAACCGGCGCGTGAGCCGGGCGTTATACACAAGGAATGTTCATAGATCATGGCAAGGAATCGCGGCCAAGATGGGCCGATTGAAACAAGGTTGATCAGCCTTTTTGCATCGCTGTTTTTCTCTATCCCAACGGCAGTATTCGTTTGGCTCTGGGTCAATTTGGAGTTGGCCGTCTACTGGGATGGCTTTCTCAGCAGTCGTTACCTTATTTCCTGCATCGTAGTTTTCGCGGTGTTGGCGTTGCTGCTCCCGAAACTGTTTCCGTCTATTCTCGGGGGTGTCTGGCGCGGCATAGCCAAGGTTTGGCATTGGTGGGGGTGGTAGCCTTATGTATAACCAATCGTTCAAGTTCGCTACCGGCCTGGCGGCCGTCCGCCGGACGCCTACTACGCTGCGCTCCGCAGGCGCCGCTTAACATTCAGCGTTA
>PBED01000042.1:0-89932 GCA_002718255.1 Marinobacter sp.
CTGGTGGGCCATGAGCTGTCTTACCTGCGCACCCACATGCCCAAGATCGATACCCGGGTGGCGGCCATCTTCCGCAAAGACCGGGCGATCATGCCCGAGGGCAACACGGTGATTGAAGACGGGGACGAGGTGTTCTTCATTGCCGCCGGCGACCACATCAAGTCGGTGATGAGCGAACTCCAACCCCTGGTCAAACCCTACAAGCGCATCTTCATCTGCGGGGGCGGCAATATCGGTCAGCGGCTTGCCCATACCCTCGAGAACCGGTACCAGGTCAAACTGCTGGAGCGGGACCACGAGCGCTGCGTCATGCTCTCGGAGAACCTGCGTAAGACCGTGGTTCTGGAGGGTAACGCCGCCAACAAGGATATCCTGCTGGAAGAGAACATCGAGAGTACCGATGTGTTCTGCGCAGTGACCAACGATGATGAAGCCAACATCATGGCGTCGCTTCTGGCCAAGCGCCTGGGCGCCCGCAAGGTCCTGACCCTGATCAACAATCCGGACTACGTGGATCTGATTCAGGGGGGCGACATCGACGTGGCCATCTCGCCCCAGCAGACCACCATTGGCAGCCTTCTGACCCACGTTCGCCGGGGTGATGTTGTGAACGTTCACTCACTGCGCAGGGGCGCAGCGGAGGCAATCGAAGCGATTGCCCACGGGGATCACAGGTCTTCGAAAGTGGTCGGTAAACGGCTTGATGAAATCAACCTGCCAGAAGGCACCACCATCGGCGCCATCGTGCGCCGCAACGAAGTTCTGATCGCCCACGATCACCTCCGGATCCAGCCGGACGACCACGTAATCCTGTTCCTGGTGGACAAAACCCGCATCCGGGATGTGGAAAAACTGTTCCAGGTGGGTCTTACCTTCTTCTGACTTAGAAATACACAGCCAGCACGCGTATAATGCGCCTTTCTTTTTTCGGAGCGCCCCGAAGGACAACCGGGGCGCCACACACAGACTGATCAGCAGGCAACCGTCGTGACAGACAAGGCAACGAAACAGACAACTCCGGATATCGGGACCTTCCAGGGCCTTATCCTGGCTCTGCAGAATTTCTGGGCGCAGCATGGCTGCGTGGTCCTCCAGCCACTGGACATGGAAGTGGGTGCCGGCACGTTCCACCCGGCCACCTTCCTGCGTGCCATCGGGCCGGAAACCTGGAACGCCGCCTACGTTCAGCCCAGCCGCCGTCCTACCGACGGCCGTTACGGTGAGAACCCGAACCGCCTGCAGCATTACTACCAGTTCCAGGTGGTTCTGAAGCCATCACCGGACAACATCCAGGAACTGTACCTGGATTCCCTGCGGGCGCTGGGGCTGGACCCGCTGGTTCACGACATCCGGTTTGTGGAAGACAACTGGGAGTCCCCGACGCTGGGCGCCTGGGGTCTGGGCTGGGAAATCTGGCTGAACGGCATGGAAGTGACTCAGTTCACCTACTTCCAGCAGGTTGGCGGCCTGGAATGCTTCCCGGTGACCGGCGAACTGACCTACGGGCTTGAGCGGATCGCCATGTACCTGCAGGGCGTCGACAGCGTGTACGACCTGGTCTGGACCGAGGGCCCGGACGGTGTGGTCACCTACGGTGACGTGTTCCACCAGCAGGAAGTGGAGATGTCCACCTACAACTTCGAGCACGCTGACACCGAGTTCCTGTTTCATAGCTTTGATGTTCACGAGCGGGAGAGCGCACGGCTGATCGAAGCCGGCCTGGCCCTGCCAGCCTATGAACAGGTTCTCAAGGCCTCCCATACTTTTAACCTGCTGGACGCCCGCCACGCCATCTCGGTTACCGAGCGTCAGCGCTTCATCCTGAGGGTTCGCACCCTGGCTCGTGCCGTGGCCCAGGCGTACTTCGACAGCCGTCGCTCGCTTGGCTTCCCGCTCGCCCCCGAGGCGTTGCGCAAGGAAGTCCTTGCTGCCGCTGAGGCCGCCGACGACAAGGCGAAAAGCAAGAAGGGCAAGAAAGCGAAGAAGGCACAGCAGGAACAGGGGAACGCATAACCATGGCTACACAGGATTTTCTGGTTGAACTGGGCACTGAAGAGCTGCCACCCAAGGCCCTCAAGCCGCTGTCTGACGCCTTCACCCAGGGCATTGCCCGGGGGCTGGAAGAAGCAGGCATCGAATTCGGCAAGGTCGAAGCCTTTGCCGCTCCGCGCCGTCTTGCTGTCCGTATCCGAAATCTGGCTGACGCCCAGCCGGACAAGTCGGTGGAAAAACGTGGCCCTGCCGTCAAGGCTGCATTTGACGATGCTGGCAACCCGACCCGCGCGCTGACCGGCTTTGCCACGTCTCTGGGTGTTACCCCGGACCAGCTCGACACCCTGGAAACCGACAAGGGTGCCTGGGTGGTCTACCGCACGGTAGAGCAGGGCAAGCCCACGGTGGAGCTGATGCCGGAGCTGGTGGAGCAATCCCTGGCAGGCCTGCCGATCCCCAAGCGCATGCGCTGGGGTGCCCACCGCACCGAATTTGTGCGTCCGGTCCACTGGGTAGTGATGCTGTTTGGCAACAAGGTGATCGAGGCGCCGATCATGGGCCTGAATCCGGGCAACAAGACCCGAGGCCATCGCTTCCATTGCCCGAAATCCCTGATCGTACCCACACCGAACGATTACGAAGTGGTCCTCAAGCAGGAAGGCTATGTCATTGCCGACTTTGCCGAGCGTCGGGAACAGATCCGTGCCGGCGTGAACGAACTGGCCGAAAAGGAAGCCGGTGGCAAAGCGGTGATTGACGAAGACCTGCTGGACGAAGTCACCGCGCTGAACGAGTGGCCAGTGCCGTTGATGGGGCGCTTCGAGGAACGGTTCCTGGAGGTTCCGGCAGAAGCCCTGATTTCCTCCATGAAGGAACACCAGAAGTACTTCCACGTGGTGGCCGCCGACGGGGAAATGCTACCGCTGTTCATCACCGTTGCGAACATCGAGAGCAAGGATCCTTCACAGGTTGTTTCCGGTAACGAGAAAGTGATCCGGCCCCGCCTGTCGGACGCCGCCTTCTTCTACGAAACCGACCGGAAGACCAGGCTCGAAGATCGTGTTGACGCCCTCAAGCCCATCGTGTTTCAGGAGAAGCTGGGCAGCATCTACGACAAGTCCGTACGCGTCGCTGCGCTGGCAAAGAAAATTGCCGACGCCATCGGCAGTGATCCGGCCCTGGCCGAGCGCGCGGCCATGCTGGCAAAGACTGACCTGGTCACCGAAATGGTGCTGGAGTTCACCGATCTGCAGGGCATCATGGGTCAGTACTACGCCGCTAACGACGGCGAACCGGAAGACGTGGCCAAGGCGCTGAACGAGCAGTACATGCCTCGTTTCGCTGGCGACGACCTGCCAACAACCCTGACCGGCTGTGCCATTGCCATCGCTGACCGTCTGGACTCCCTGGTGGGCCTGTTCGGCATCAACCAGCCGCCATCCGGCACCCGGGACCCGTTCGCCCTGCGCCGCGCCTCTCTCGGTGTGCTTCGCATCATCATCGAACGTGAACTGCCGCTGGATCTGCAGACCTGCTGCGAGTGGGCGGAACAGAACTTCACGGTGCTGACCGAACAGAATACCGCCAGCACGGTTGTCGACTACATGCTGGAGCGTTTCCGCGCCCATTACGACGAGCAGGGCATTGGTGCCGAGGTTTACCTGGCCGTTCACGCCCGCCGTCCGACCCGCCCGCTGGATTTCGACCGCCGGGTGAAAGCGGTGGAAGCTTTCCGCCAGCTGCCCGAAGCGCAGGCCCTGGCCGGCGCCAACAAGCGGGTTTCGAACATCCTGACCAAGCAGGGTGGTGACAGCATCGGTGAAACCGTCGACGCCAGCCTGCTGCAGGACAGCGCCGAAAAGGCCCTCGCCGAGCAGGTCGACCAACAGGCCGCGAAAGTTCTGCCGCTGTTCGAGAACGGCGACTACGCCAGTGCCCTGAGCTCACTGGCCAGCCTGCGTGCACCGGTGGACAACTTCTTTGATGAAGTGATGGTCATGGCCGACGACGAGGCGGTAAGGAACAACCGGCTGGCCCTGCTGAACCGTCTGCGCAACCTGTTCCTGCGCGTCGCGGATATCAGCCTGCTGCCCACAGCAGGCTGATAACGTCTGCGGGGCGCGCGCGCAGCAATGCTGATCATTCTGGATCGGGACGGGGTCATCAATGAATACGATGGCAATTACATCTGCTCAGCGGATGAATGGCACCCCATTCCCGGCAGCGTAGAAGCGGTGGCCCGGCTCTGTAATGCCGGCCATCGCATCGCCATCGCCACCAACCAGTCCGGCATCGGTCGAGGTTACTACGACACCGATGCACTGGACGCCATGCATGAAAAGCTGGAGCGACTGGTGGAAGCCGAGGGCGGCTGCATCGATTTCATCGCCTACTGCCCCCACCATCCCGACGACCAATGCAGCTGCCGCAAGCCTCTGACCGGCCTGCTGGAGCAGATCCGCCAGCACTTCCACCTAACGAGCCTTGAAGGGGCCATCATGGTCGGCGATAGCCGAAAAGACCTGGAAGCCGGCCACGCTGAAGGATGCCACCCGGTACTGGTACGAACCGGCAATGGCGAGGAAACCGAACGCCACCTCGACGCCAGACCCATACCCGGCGCCGATGTCAGTATCTACGATAATCTCAGCAAATTTACGGATGCCCTTTTATCCGCCGAGGGCTGGTAAAACCAAAGCGAATCCGTATAATACCGGCCGTTGATCGGCGTGTGGCGCAGCTTGGTAGCGCACTTCGTTCGGGACGAAGGGGTCGCAGGTTCGAATCCTGCCACGCCGACCATTTTCCCGCTTTTTCTTCCTCATCTTGTTCTCGTTTTCCGTAATTGCCCACACGGGTACTGCGGTTCTGTATCCTTGATAAGTCTGCTAATGTTCTCGCGTAAGACTGTCGCGGAGGGATACATTGAACAAGGCAACGGAATTCAAGTCCGGCAGCTTTTCGTTTCTGTCAGAACACGATTCCTTGTTCGTGGAGCTGGCCGAATCCGCCGAACGTGCCTTCGCCAGTGATCCCAACACCACCCTGATCAAACTCCGTCAGCTCGGCGAAGCCTTGGCCCAGCACCTGGCTGCGCTCTCAGGTATCGAATTTGACGAACAAACCAGCCAGTCCGAGCTTCTTTACCGCCTGAACCGCGAATTGCGGCTGGAACCGCAGATCAAAGAGCTCTTCCACATCCTGCGCATCGAGGGTAACAAAGCCACTCATCAGTTTCGCACCCAGCACAAGGAAGCGATGGACGGCCTGAAAGTAGCACGAGGCCTGGCCATCTGGTTTCACCGCTCCTTCGGGAAAACCGGTGCCAGCTTCAAGCCCGGCCCCTTTGTACCGCCCGCGGACCCCAGCGCCCAGTTGCGCCAGCTTCAGAGCGATATCGAAAAGCTCCGTCACGACCTGCAACACGCCAACATGGAGCTGGACAGCAGCCAGCAGCTCAGCCAACTGATCGAGAAAGAGAAGGCCGAATACGAAGGCCTGGCCCTGGCCATGGACGAAGAGTCCCGCGCTTTGGCAGAACAAGCCCGCCAGCACGAACAGGCTCTGAGCCAACAGCAACTAGCCTACGAGCAGAAGATCAAAGCCCTGCAACAACAGCTCACAGAGCAAGGCGAACAAACCGTTAACCAACAGCGCCAGCAGGTAGCCAAGCAGACCAAAGCCGCCACGGATACTCTGGTACTGAACGAAGAACTCACCCGCATCCTCATCGACCAGCAATTGCAGGAAGCCGGGTGGGAAGCCGATAGCCAGGAAATTACCTTCCAGAAAGGTGCCCGCCCCGAGAAAGGCATGTATCGCGCCATTGCCGAATGGCCCACCAACGACAATGGCGAGAAGGGCCGGGCCGATTACGTGCTTTTTGTGGGTTTGACCCCTATCGCCGTGGTTGAAGCCAAGAAAGAAAACACCAACGTCGCCGGCAAGATCCGCCAGGCAGAGCGCTACAGCAAAGGCCTGAAAGTTGAGACACCTTTGGTCGGTGCCTGGGAGCTGATGGGCCGCACCATCGCCTGGCCTGCCGATGAAAGCGGCCATTACCATGTGCCCTTCGTGTATTCCTGCAACGGCCGCCCCTATATACCCCAACTGGCGGAACAGTCCGGGACCTGGTTCCGGGATGTGCGAGAGCCCAGCAACCTGCGCCGGGCACTGCCGCAGTTCCACACCCCGGGCGGCCTGCTGGATTTGTTGGAACGGGACAAGGAAAACGCCGAGAAATTGCTGAAAGGCGAGCCCTTCGGCTACCTGAAACTTCGGGATTATCAACAGAGCGCCATTGTCGCCACCGAACACGCCCTGGCCCGTGGCGTGCGTACCGCGCTGCTGGCCATGGCCACTGGCACTGGTAAAACCCGAACCATCATCGGTTTGATGTACCGCTTCCTGAAGGCCGAGCGCTTCCACCGTATCCTGTTCCTGGTAGACCGCACCGCCCTTGGGCAGCAGGCCATCGACGCGTTCAACGAAGCGCCGCTGGAGCAGAACCACACCCTCAGCAGAATCTACAACGTCGCCGAGCTGGGCGACATGGCCGCTGAAGCGGAAACCCGCATTCAGGTGGCCACCGTGCAGGCCATGGTCAAACGCATCTTCATGAGCGACAACCCGCCGCCCATTGACCAGTTTGACTGCATCATCATCGACGAAGCCCACCGTGGCTACACCCTGGACCAGGAAATGACCGAGGGCGAACTGGCCCTGAGGGACACCAGCCAGTACCTGTCCAGCTACCGCCGGGTGCTGGACTATTTCGATGCCGTGAAAATCGGCCTGACCGCAACACCGGCCAAACACACCAGCGAGATCTTTGGTAAACCGGTGTACACCTACTCCTACAGGGAGGCGGTGGCCGACGACTGGCTGATCGACCACGAACCGCCTGTTCGCTATGAAACCCTGCTCACCCGCAACGGTATAAAGTTTGAGAAGGGCAAACCAGTCGAAGTGATCAACACAAAAACTGGCGAACTGGACACTACCGAACTCGAAGACGAACTTAATTTTGAAGTAGACGCCTTCAACCGCCGGGTGATCAATGAGAACTTCAACCGGGTAATCTGCGAGCAACTAGTGCAGGAACTGGACCCGTTTGGCGACGAGAAAACCATGATTTTCTGCGCCACCGACTTACACGCAGACATGGTAAAAAGCCAGCTCGATAAGGCCTTCAAGGACTTGTACAACGGCCAGTACAACGAAGCCGCCGTGGCCAAGATCACCGGCCAGAGCGACAAGGTGGAGCAGCTTATCCGCCGCTACAAGAACGAGCGCTACCCCAACATCGCCATCACGGTAGACCTGCTCACCACCGGCATCGATGTACCACGCATCTGCAACCTGGTGTTCATGCGCCGGGTGCGTTCACGCATCCTGTACGAGCAGATGATCGGCCGAGCCACCCGCCGCTGCGACGAGATCGGCAAAACCGTGTTCCGCATTTACGACCCGGTGGACATCTACGCCGCATTGCAGGATGTGAACACCATGAAGCCCCTGGTTAAAGACCCCAACATCACTCTGGAGCAACTGGTCGACGAGCTCACCGACGACGAACAACTGGAAAAGGCCCTCAGCAGTCCCGGCGAACAACCCGATGAAAGCCAGGCTGACGTGGTGCTCAGCCAGCTCAGCCAGAAACTCATGCGGGTGCTGCGGAAGGCCGACAACAAAGCCGAAAGCCGCCCGGCTCTAAGACAGAAACTGGATGAACTGCACCAGAGCTGGGGCGTGCAACCCAAATCCCTGCACCAGCACCTGCATAAACTCGGCTCCCGCCAGGCCTCGGAATTCATCAAACAGCACAGCGGCCTGCTGAACCAGCTGGCCGAGGTAAAGTCCCTGGTGGGCAGCGAGTACATGCCGCTGATCTCCAACCATGAGGATGAAATTCGGGACCGCACCCAAACCTACGGCGCTCACAGCAAACCGGAAGACTACCTGGACAGCTTCAACGAGTTCATCAAACAGCAGCTCAACCAGTCCGCCGCCCTGGCCGTGGTAGTGAACAAACCTCGCGACCTCACCCGGGAACAGCTACGGGAAGTGAAACTGCTGCTAGACAACCATGGTTATTCCGAAGCCCGCCTGCAAAGCGCCGTGCGTAACCAGACCAACAAGGATATTGCCGCCAGCATCATCGGCTACATCCGCCGCGCCGCCCTGGGCGAGCCATTGATTCCCTTCGAACAGCGCGTGGCCGAAGCCATGGACCGCATCCTCACCCAGCACAACTGGACGCCGAACCAGCGCAAATGGCTGGAACGCCTGGCCAAGCAACTGGTGCACGAAATCATCATCGACCGGGAGTTTGTGAACCACCGGTTTGCCGATGATGGCGGAGCAAAGCAGATGGACAAGGTGCTGGGAGAGCAACTGGATACGGTGCTGGAGGAGTTGAATGCGGCGATGTGGCCGGACCAGAGTGCCTGATTTAACCGTGTTTACCGGATCGACATAGATTCAGTCTATGTCGATTTTTTCGCCTTTTTTCGACATAGCCCGAATGACATGCATAGAAAACCGGCTTTTCTTAACATGTCGCCCGCAACGTGCAAAGATTTCGGCATTTTTTATACATGAGGCGCTGACGAAAACGGCGCGCCTATCAAAGGATCACCCATGACCAACAACGACATCGTCCAGAAACTCTGGAATCTCTGCGACGTTCTGCGGGACGACGGCATCAACTACTCGGACTACGTCACCGAACTGGTGCTGCTGCTGTTCATCAAGATGGTGCACGAGAATACTGAGGCCGGCACCCTGAAAAAGCACCCGTTGCCAGAGGGCTGCCGCTGGACGGACATTAACGGCAAATCTGGCATCAATCTGCTGAACGATTACAAACGCATCCTGCTCAGCCTGTCCACTGGCAAGGACGGCGATGGCAATCTCGTGCATGATGACCCGCTGATCAGCGCCATCTACGCCGATGCCCAGACCCGCCTGCGGGAGCCGCGCCATCTGGAACAGATGATCAAAACCCTGGACCAGATCGACTGGTTCAGCGCCCAGAAAGACGGCCTGGGCGATCTGTACGAAGGCCTGCTGGAGAAGAACGCCAACGAGACCAAATCCGGTGCCGGCCAGTACTTCACGCCCCGTGCCCTGATCAACACGATGGTAAGCTGCCTGAAACCGCAACCCGGCGAACATATCCAGGACCCGGCGGCGGGCACGGCGGGCTTTCTGATTGCTGCCCATGAGTACATCAAAAGCCAGACCGACGACCTGTACGAACTGAGCGACAAAGACAAAACCTTCCAGACCACTCAGGCCTATGTGGGCATCGAACTGGTCCCCGGCACCCGCCGCCTGGCCCTGATGAACTGCCTGCTGCACGGCATGGAAGGGGATGCCGAGGGCGTGGTGCATCTGGGCAACGCCCTGGGCCAGACCGGCGCCGGGCTGGAAAAGGCGGATCTAATCCTCGCCAATCCGCCCTTCGGCACCAGCAAAGGCGGCGACGCCAGCATCACCCGGGACGACCTGACCTACAAAACCAGCAACAAGCAACTCGCCTTTTTGCAGCACATCTACCGCAACCTCAAACCCGGTGGCCGCGCCGCCGTGGTGCTGCCAGACAACGTGCTGTTCGAAGCCGGCGTGGGCACCGACGTGCGCCGGGACCTGATGAACAAGTGCAACCTGCACACCATCCTGCGCCTGCCCACCGGCATCTTCTACGCCCAGGGCGTGAAAACCAACGTGCTGTTCTTCACCAAAGGCAGCGCAGCGAACAAAAACCAGGAAGAAAACTGCACCGAACACGTTTGGGTCTACGACCTTCGCACCAACATGCCCAGCTTCGGCAAACGTACCCCCTTTGGCGACCAGCACCTGAATCCGTTTGAAGCCGTTTATGGCGAAAGCCCCAACGGCGACAGCCAGCGCAAAGAGGGAGAATACAGCTTCCATTCCGAAGACATTGAGCTGCCGGAACACAGCGATGAAAACGAAGGCATCGACCCCCGCCTGGCTCACAGCCGCTGGCGCAGCTTCAGCCGCCAGTGGATTGCCGAGCACAAGGGCGACTCGCTGGATATTTCCTGGCTGAAAGACAGTGACAGCGTGGATGCGGCCAACCTGCCGGAGCCGAGTGTGTTGGCAGGTGAGGCGATGGGGGAGTTGGTGCAGGCGCTGGGCGAGCTGGATGCGTTGATGCGGGAGTTGGGGGCTGAGGAGGAGGCTGATGGGGCTAGGGTACTTTTGCAGGAAGTGATGGGAGAGGTTAAGTGATCAGCAATGACCTTCCTGTTAGCTGGCTGCCCGTTCTACTGAATGATGTGGGTGAAGTTGTAACTGGCAAAACTCCAAGCACCAAGAGCCCCAACAACTTTGGTGGCGACATCCCGTTTATCAAACCCGCTGACTTGGATAATAGTGGGTACATCACGCGGACTGCGGAAACGCTGACTGATCTTGGAGCATCGGCAGTCCCGACCGTACCAGCAAACTCCATTCTCGTTACTTGCATTGGGAATTTAGGGAAAGTGGGTATTACCAACCGAACCAGTGCGACGAACCAGCAAATAAATACATTAGTGTCGTCTTCTCTGGTAGAGCATCGTTTTTTTTATTACCAACTGCAAACTTTGAAGCCTTGGATGAGGGAAAACGCATCCGCAACGACAGTAACGATCATCAATAAGGGAAAATTTTCGAAAGCACCTGTGGCTCTTGCTCCCCTCGCCGAACAAAAAGCCATCGCCGACAAACTCGACACCCTGCTGGCCCAGGTGGAAAACACCAAAGCCCGCCTCGAACGCATCCCGCAAATCCTCAAACGCTTCCGCCAGTCCGTGCTGGCTGCGGCGGTGAGTGGGCGGTTGACGGAGGAGTGGCGAGGTCAGAATAGTGTAAGCATTACTGATTGGGACGCTCTTACTGTTGGTGATGTTGCAACCGTTGCAACAGGAAAAACCCCTAGCCGAAAAGAGCCCAAATACTGGAAAGATGGCGATGTGCCATGGCTGACCAGCGCCAGTACAGGAGCAATTTATACAGAATTAGCGGAACAATTTGTAACTAAAAGGGCCGTTGATGAGTGCTCTCTTAAGGTCTTTCCACCAGGCACACTGTTGTTGGCAATGTACGGTGAAGGTAAAACTCGTGGACAGGTAACAGAATTGAGACTGTCCGCCACATGTAACCAAGCCTGCGCTGCCGTCACAGCCGATGAACAAAAGATCCTACGCAGCTATCTGAAGCTGAGGCTTCTTGAGAATTACGAGGAAACCCGAAAAGCAGCGGCCGGTGGGGCTCAGCCAAACCTTAATCTCAACAAGGTTCGTGCCATTAGCATTTCAGTACCTGATAAAGAAGAACAAACCGAAATCGTCCGCCGAGTAGACCAACTCTTCGCCCACGCCGACCGCATCGAACAACAGGTCAACAACGCCCTGGCCCGCGTCAACAACCTCACCCAGTCCATTCTGACCAAAGCTTTCAGGGGTGAACTTACCGAGCAGTGGCGCAAGGACAACCCGGAACTGATCAGCGGAGAGAATAGTGCGGAGGCCTTGCTGGAACGGATCAAGGCGGAGCGGGCGGCGCAAAAACCAGCGGGACGCCGGACAAAAAACAGGAAATCGGAACAAGCTGCAAAATGACCAAGGAAATCGAAAACTCAACCACCGTCTCGGTGAATTGCCCCGCATGTTCTGCCGTCAACAAACTGGATCAGCACCGCAACATCAAGTGCGAAAAATGCCAAAAACCCATCACGGGCCATAAGTACGGAGCAAAAGGCGCTTTATCAGCAGTTCTGGCATTCACGGTTGGTTTTACCGGATACGGCCTGGTCGATCGCAATTTGCTGGACGACAAGCGCTACCCTATGGAACTGGAGTATGCGTTGGTGAATGCGTGTACCAATGGGGATATCAACGCTCTACCACGCGGACTTTACGAATCAAAGCAGGAGATCTGTCTTTGCGCTGTGGGTAAAACCGTGGAGGCGCTGCCCTACAACGAACTCGACGAGCGCAAATCTGAACTCAAAACCGTGCTGTCAGCCAGCGCAAAGGAATGCAGGTAGAACGGGGGCAGACATGCCCCCGCTTGTGCGACTCGGTTTACTTGGAGCGGGGCGGATTGTTGCCTCGCCCTTTGCCAGATTTACCGCCAGTCGTGCTCGGTCCGTTAGGTGGACGTCGACCACCGGAAGCCAGATTCTTGGCAGCGGCAGATTGCGCTTTCGCGGCAAAAGAGCCTTTCGGCGTGTTTCCGCCATGCTGTTTTGCGGTTGCACTCTGAATACGTGCAGCAGCGGCCGTCGACATCGGTGTTTTTGCTTTGCTCATGGTATTTCTCCATCAATGTTTGGTTTATGTCCCCGCTGGGACAATTCAAAGATACATAGGAGGTCGGGGACAAATGGGGACGGAAAGAACGCTGGAGCTTCAGAAGGCAATTGAGTCTTTGATCGCCAGGGTGGGCTGGTCACGCAAAGCGCTTGCCCGACAGCTTCATTGGGAGCTGACTGACACTGATGATGAGGAAGAACTGAAGCGCTTCGAGGAGCGGCTCAAGAAGGAGCTCACGAGACCCACCACCAAACCTGAGCTACTGGAGCGTTACCTTGATGTTCTGCGCCAATTACCTGATGTAGAAAAGGCGGGGCTTGTTATACCGCAGTATGTCGCTACCAAACACCTGGATCCGGATGTTGAGTCCGTATTAATGGATCTTTCGAAGGATCTGTCACAATCGCTCAGGAATAAGAAACCAGTATGATGAGCAGCAATACAGCGATGTGGCCAACTCAACGGGCAGGAATGTAAAAAAAGACCGTCTGCTATATTCAGGCGTCTTCGTCCGGTGGAAACATCTGTCCCTGAACCGCTGGCGGCTCGATATCCGCCAGCGACTTTATCGCCAACCCTTTGGCGCTTGCGATCTTGCGGAGCGAGTCATCGTGCGACCAGACTTCATCAGTCATGGCAGCGAGAGCAATACCGACAATCTGGCGGTCGTATTTGAGTTTGCTGGCGACCTGCCCGGGTGAGATCTGAGCGAGCTCTTTCCTGTCCGGGAGCTCGGCACACTCAATCGCTGCCGCAGTATCGAAATCCACAACTTCGAAGCACGCACTGCCATTCAGAACATCCAGATACTCCTGATACTTTGATGCTTCCACACCAATCAGGAATTCAGACAACACGGGTGTCGGTATGAGAATAAGAGCGTTCCTTTTCTCTGCCTCAGAGACAAATGCCTGCGCGCGCTCAGCAACACGGTCCAGGATAGCACTCGTCTCCGGATGGGTAAGACCCGTTTGGCTTGGGGCAAGAATCTGTATCAGAATGTTGTTGTCGACTAATAACTTCAAATCAGCCTCTCAAATCCCTGGCCACTCCATGCGGATCTTCCATATCCGCCCATTTTAAACCGCCAATTGCCTGAAGACGGCCAACAACATCACCGACCTTGGCTGCACCCAGCTCCCGGTAAGATTCTATTTTGAGCTTTTTGAGCCGCCAGCCACCTTCCGGCGACCGCTCCCAGGTACCATGCCCACTAACCCGAACCTGTTTGAACAGCAGGGAAGAAAGCTCTCGGGCAATATCGATAGAGGCTTCGCAACGAAGCGTTTCCCCGTTAGCACCTTCCAGACTCACCGGGATGGTGTCATCCTTGCCGCCAACGCGGTACAACCGACCCTGAACGGAACCGAGTTTGTTAACCACCAAGGGCTTCTCGTCATCGGGTCTTTTCCTGAATGACAGGATTCGAGTGTCAGTATCGTTCAAAATCACACCTCCTGTGCCATCCTCGTCCATGAGTTGCTGCAAACTACGATATGCAGATAGCTGTTTCTTCGCACCCATCCCGTTCGGAACTTCCCGCACATGGGTGAGTACCTTCTGATAATGCAGGTCTTCAACATCCACATTCAGCATGGCACTGCCCTTGCTGACCGACTCAAAATGCACATGCTCCACTTCTCCGAGCATATCGGAGAGCTGGGTAATATACTGCCCCAAGCGCTTCATTGAGAGCGTTTCGGGGGTGCGGTCATTTAACTTAAGGGTCAGCTTTTTCATAGTTGTGATTATAGAAGGGCACTAGCACACTTGCTACCACGTGTTTGGCAACTCAAGCCCACGATATCAGACTCCAAAGCGCACCTGACTTAAAGCAACGGCTCAACCGGCAATAACGAAAACAGATACACCAATGCCCTTTTGAACGGGCCGGTATTCGGCTCATGACGGTGCTCGACAGTCTCCGCCCCGTTGAATTCCAGCCAACGCAGTTCACCCTCTTCGTCCAGCACTACCTCGTAGGCCGCCAGCCTCACCTGCCCGGCAAAGGCCGACTCCAGGGCGTTGGCCAGTTCCGGGCTCTTGATCAGGAATCCCAGCTCGGTGTTCAGGTTTGCTGAACGGGGGTCGAAATTGAAGGAACCAACAAAAAGCGTCTCGCCATCCACTGCGAACGTTTTGGCGTGAAGGCTGGCCGCAGAGCTGCCGACAATACCGCCAGAGCTACGGCGCTCGTCTTCATTCTCCGACCTGAATTTGCGCAGCTCGAACAACTCAACACCCGCTTTTAATAAAGCCTCCCGATATTTCGCATAGCCTGAATGCACCAGGGCGACATCGTTGGCTTCCAGGGAGTTGGTGAGAATCCGCACCTCCACACCGGCGTTTTCAAGGTCGCGGAACAGCTCAACGCCAGGGTTACCGGGAACGAAGTAGGGCGAAACCAGGGTCACTGTCTTTTCAGGTTCACCCAACGCCAGAGCCAACTGTTGGCTCAATAGACCCTGCTCTCCTTCGAGCCCCTGGGCCTTGGCAGGATCATCGCTCACCATTTCTACCGGCGCCCAGACAAAAGAGACCTCCCGGTCCAGCAATTCCCTGAGAAACTCTGAATTCTGCAAAGCAGCCACGAAGCGCCGGGCTTCAGCATCCTGTTGAACGGAAGCAAGATCGGCTGCCATAGCATCCAGATCCTCCTCATCGGCCCCTGATAGCAACCGATCCGCCGGATACGCGGACTGACTCGCCCAGTAGCGATCAAAATCCCTGGAAACACGATCCACGACAGGCCCGATCGCCAGAACGTCCAGATCCGCGAAAAGGGCACCGTCACCTACACCGAAATACTCATCGGCAATGTTGCGGCCGCCAATGATGGTGGCCTGGTTGTCAGCCGTGAATGACTTGTTGTGCATCCGGCGGTTCAGGCGACCAAAGTCCGTCAGAAACCCCAAAGTCCGGGAACTACGGATCACAAACGGATTGAACAGCCGAACCTCGACGTTGTCGTGATGATTTAACGCCGCCAGGAGATCGTCCAGGCCGGCGATGCCGTTGTCATCCAGGAGCAACCGAACCCGAACGCCACGTTCGGCCGCGCGATATAGCGAGTAAAGAAGCAGCTTGCCGGTAATATCGTCCCGCCAGATGTAGTACTGGACATCCAGGGATCTCTCGCTGGCCTCTGCGAGCAAAGCGCGGGCAACGAAAGCGTCCAGTGGATGCTCCAGCGTTGTAATACCACTGAGATCGGGGTGGGTTTCAATCTCTCTGCCAACTGCGCTGCCAAGGCGCGTATCTGCCGTCTGCGCCTGAACGAATGCAACAGACTGTGAGCGGTCTTTCAGGGATGGCAACGCACAACCTGCCAGCAGACCTGTGAGCAGTAGGAGTGCGAGAGGGGCGAAAGTTCGGCTTTCGATCATTTTCAAAGGGGCCTGCGACTATGGGCACAATCTGAAGCATGCCACAGAGTAATCGCTTTATCAGGACAGAGAAGAAACGTCACGGTAGAGCGATCTACTGAGAAAGGCCCGTCCTCAATTCGTTAAGCCTATTTGTTCTATAGATATAACTTTATTGGCTAAGAGCCTCCTGACGGGTTATTGTTATTCCGACATCAAGAGGCGACCCGCCTCCACCAGCAAAACCCGACAGGAGATTCATCATGAGTTTATTGCTTGGCTCTACCGCCCCGAACTTCACCATCGACAGCACCGCCGGCCAGATCAACTTCCACGACTGGGCAGGTGATTCCTGGGTATTCTTCTTCAGCCACCCGGCCGACTTCACGCCGGTGTGCACCACTGAAATGGGCCGCACCGCGCAGCTGGCGAAAGAATTCGAGGCCCGCAACGTGAAGCCCCTGGGTCTTTCCACCGATACCGTGGAAGAGCACGTAAAGTGGATTGAAGACGTCAACGACACCCAGAACTGCGACCTCCAGTTCCCGATCGTTGCCGACGCTGACCACAAAGTGGCCGAGCTGTACGAAATGATCCACGCCGGTGAGAGCGAAACCGCAGCCGTGCGCAGCGTGTTCATCATCGACCCGAACAAGAAGATCCGTCTGACCATGACCTACCCGATGGCGGTCGGCCGTAACTTCGACGAGATCCTCCGGGTCATCGATGCCCTGCAAACCGGTGATGCCAACAAGGTTGCCCTGCCGGCCGACTGGCGCAAAGGAGACGACGTGATCATTCCGCCCTCCATTTCCAACGAGGAAGCCAAGGGTCTGTTCCCGCAGGGCTGGAATGAAATCCGTCCGTATCTCCGCACCACCAAGCTTTAATCCGACTCGCGGATAGATAAGGGGCCCGTCGTTCGGCGGGCCTCCCCAATGCAGGAGGAAACCATCATGAAGCATATACTGACAGCCCTGCTCGCCACTATCGCCATTGCCTTCAGCGCCCAGGCGGAAGAGGCACTTTCCCTCACCCCACAGCAAACCTATGACATGGTTCAGGAGCAGGGAGACCAACTCCTGTTTGTGGATGTCCGGGATCCGGTTGAAATCATGTTTATCGGATTCACCGATGTGGTCGACAAGAATATCCCGTTCAAACTCGCCGATCGCTCGACTTTCCTTGATGACAAGGGTCGGTTTGCCATGAACACCAATCCGGAGTTCGCTTCACAGGTAGAAAAGGCCCTGAAGGAAAAAGGCCTTACCAGGGATGATCTGGTCATTACCATGTGCCGCTCCGGGTCCAGCCGTGGCAAGCCAAGCGCGGAATACCTGCTGGAGCGCGGCTTCACCAATGTGAAGTACATTGACCACGGCTTTCAGGGAAGTGGCGCCAAAGAAGGCAAGAAGAAAGGCATGAGAATTGTAAATGGCTGGCAGAATGACGGCCTGCCATGGTCCATGACGCTGAACGCCGACAAGATCTATCGTCCTTGAGTCAGATATAAACGCCCGGGTCACTGGACACCGGGCTTGCAAACTCAGAAAGTGAACGTACGCATCTTCGGGTTGAGCATCTGGCCGGCCATTTCCGGCGGCATGGCAACGCCCACGCCGTCAATCAGATCGTCCTTGCCGTAGTCGCTGTTCGGAAGATACAGCGCACAGACCTTCGCCTCACCACCGTTTTTCAACAGACCGCGCAGCATCTGCCCCGGAGTCACATCTTTGGGTTTGAGGGCGGGCGCTTCGTAGGACTTAAGTGCCAGGTCACCGGCTTTGTCGCACAGCAGCACGTTTACCTTGGCGCCCTGCTGGGCCATGGTGTTCGAAAGCACCATCGCCATGCCCTGTGTCTGCAGCGAATCGCTGGACAGGATCACCAGCACTTCTTCAACACCCCCTTTATGACTGTCGGCATAAGCGCTGAAAGGTACGGCTGCAATAACCGCAGCCGCGGCGATGGCTTTGATTGACTTGATCATGGGAAAAGCTCCTTTTTGGGTTGATCGAAAAACTTTGAAACCAATGTACCTGGGCAAAATCGAGCCTTCAGTGACAAAGTCACTTTCGACGCTATGCCTGTGCCGAAGCTGGCCAACCTTGTATATTTCCATTTATGCTAACGATAGAACATTAAGTTTGGTAGGCTTTAATATATCTCAAGCTCACTCGCGCACAGCAAACAAAGACAAGAGGTTCGAGGCATGACCAGCAACACAACCACCACGGGCAGCGTCAAAACCCATACCGTCGTAATCGTGGGCGGCGGAGCAGCCGGTATATCGGTGGCATCCAGCATCCACAAACGGGATGGCAATATCGACATCGCCATTATCGAGCCGGCTAACCGGCACCACTACCAGCCCGGCTGGACCATGGTGGGTGGTGGGGTTTTCCGGCCAGAAGTCACCTCCAAGCCCATGTCAGAAGTGATGCCAAAATTCGTATCCTGGTACCAGCAACCGGTAACCGCCATCGACCAGGACAACAACCAGGTTTCTCTGGGTGACGGTTCCTCCGTGCAATACAAAGCCCTGGTGCTCGCTCCCGGGCTAGAGCTGAACTGGGCCGGCATCGACGGTCTTGACGAAGCGCTGGGCTCCAACGGGGTCACATCCAATTACCGGGAAGGCATGGCCAGCTACACCTGGGACATGGTGCAGAAGCTCAAGAAAGGCCGGGCTCTTTTCAGCCAGCCGCCAATGCCGATCAAATGCGCCGGCGCCCCTCAGAAAGCCATGTATCTGTCTGCCGATTACTGGCTCAAGCACGGCGTGCTGAACAATCTGGATATCCAGTTCCATAACGCCGGCGCCGTTCTGTTCGGTGTGGCCGATTACGTCCCGGCCCTGGAAGCCTATATCGAAAAATACGGCATCAACCTGAATTTCCAGAGCACACTGGTTGCCGTAAACGGGCCCGCACAGACAGCGGTATTCAGCTCAACCGACAGCGAGGGCAACAGCCAGGAGCGCGAGATCAGCTTTGACATGCTGCACGCCGTCCCACCCCAGCGGGCACCAAAGCTGATTCGTGAATCTGCCCTGGCCAACGAAGGCGGCTGGCTGGATCTTGAGGACGATACCCTACGCCATAAAACCTACACCAATGTCTTTGGGCTTGGGGACGTTAGCGGAACCGGCAACGCCAAAACCGCCGCTGCAGTGCGTAAACAGGCGCCAGTGGTGGCTGAGAACCTGGTGGCCACGCTCCGAAACCAGCCGCTTGAGGCCGCGTATCTGGGCTACGGCTCCTGCCCGCTGACGGTGGAAAACGGCAAAATTGTACTGGCGGAGTTCGGATATGGCGGAGTACTGCAGCCCAGCTTCCCGAAATGGATCAACGATGGCACCAAGGCCACCCGGGCCGCCTGGTGGTTGAAGGCCAAGCAGCTGCCAACGCTGTATTGGCACGGGATGTTGAAGGGGCATGAGTGGCTGGCCCGGCCCGCAAAGCGTTAACCCCTGGGAGAGGCTTACCAATGGAGGCTGCCCCACGAACAAACGGCCCGCCAGCGCCATGTGTCGCGTTGGCGGGTAGCGCCTCGGGCGTTGTCATTAGGGAAATTCCTGAGGCCCTTCACCGTTCCCACCGATAGAGTTATTGCAATATTTGTCCTACCCTGACTTAGTAATAAGTCTTTTACGCTAATGTCAGGGTTGATAATGCGCAGAAACCTACCGGTTACGGACAACGAAAAAACCTTCTCACCCAATCAGAAACTTATTTCCTCCACAGATCTCAAAGGTAAGATTAGGCACTGTAATTCGGCCTTTGTGGAGATAAGTGGTTTCAGCCGGGACGAGCTGATTGGCCAGCCTCACAACATTGTCCGGCATCCCGATATGCCACCCGCCGCCTATGAGAACATGTGGGCACACCTTAAGGCCGGACAGCCCTGGATGGGCCTGGTAAAGAACCGTTGCAAGAACGGCGATTTCTACTGGGTCAGTGCCTACGTTACCCCGGTCACCGAAAACGGCAAGGTAGTCGGCTACGAGTCCGTGAGATCCTGTCCCGACAGGAAGGACGTCGAGCGCGCAGAAAAGCTATACGCAGCCCTGAGGGCGGGCAGAACAGGAACCCCTTTCTGGCGCCGCGTCCAACCCCCCACCATCTTTTTGGCGCTTGTTTTCATTGTCACAGGGGCACTGTTTCTTGCCGATCAGAAAATGTTGTCCGAGCTTGTGCTGGCTGGGGGCGTGATTGCCTATGCCGGCTGGATGCATCTGGCCCGAAAACAGCTGATGGGCTCGGTCACCAGGCTACTGGCACACAGCTTCACAGATGATCTGGCCGCAAGAAGCTACACTGATGACGATTTGCCACTTGGG
Organism: Marinobacter sp.; assembly: GCA_002718255.1. Lineage (GTDB taxonomy): Bacteria > Pseudomonadota > Gammaproteobacteria > Pseudomonadales > Oleiphilaceae > Marinobacter. The sequence continues at coordinate 20,031 of PBED01000042.1, forward strand.
CGTATCAAGGTTGCAGTAAAGGCCCAACAAGCTCACCTTGATGCGGTACTCACCCGGCTTGAAGACTCCGCCGATGAGATGCGACTGTATTCTGTGAAAGGTCGCGAAGTCAGCTTCGAAGCTCAGGAGGCACTCAAACAGCAGCAGGCCGAAACCGAACAGGTTGCGGCAGCCGTACACGAGATGTCCCATACCATTGCGGAGGTCTCCTCGAACGTCCAGTCCACGGCAGAGCGGGCGGATGGCGCAAAAGAGTTTGCCAATGAGGGGCGTTCCGTTGTGCGCGGGACCCGGGAAGCCATTGAATCTCTCAAAGGTTCCGTTCATGGCATTAGCGCTTCCGTTGGCGAGTTGGCTCAGCAGACTCAGCAGATAGCCTCAGCCGCAAAAATTATCGAAGAGATTGCAGAGCAGACCAACCTGCTGGCCCTGAATGCCGCCATTGAAGCGGCGAGGGCCGGCGAGCATGGACGCGGATTCGCCGTTGTGGCCGAAGAGGTAAGGGGCCTGGCATCCCGGACCCGCAATTCAACGAGTGAAATCCATGGCATTGTCAGCGAACTGATTGCCCGCTCCGAGGAGGCCAACCAGAAAGCCGACGAGGGCAAGCTTTCGGCAGACGAGGGCATGGAAAAAATGCTTTCGGCCGAGAGCACCCTTAATGACATTGCTGAATCCGTCTCCAACATTGCCGAAATGGCAATGCAGATGGCAGCTGCCGTGGAGGAGCAGGCCCAGGTGTCGGATCAGATCAACGAGCAAGTGGAGAAAATCTCGGATCTGGCATCCAACAACCTGTCCAAAGGTGAAGAGTCCACCGAGTGCGTTAAAAACATTGAGCAGATTGCGAACGATTTGCACGAGCTGGTCGTACGTTTCAAGTGACAGGAGGATGGACGCCGCCGAACTTTGTTCAAAAAATAACCACCTGGCCTAGCAAAGTGAGTCACGACCATGGATAGCAGTACCCTGGAAAAACGACGGCTCACCGCCCTTGAGCGTTTGGGCATTCTCGATACGCCCCCGGAAGACCGTTTTGAAAGGCTTACCCGGATTGCCCGCCAGTACTATGGTGTAAAAACGGCGCTTTTTTCGGTGCTTGATGCCAACCGTCAATGGTTCAAGTCGCGTCAGGGCCTTGATGTCAGCGAGACCCCCCGCCCTGTTGCTTTCTGTGATTATGCCATTCAGCAGGACAAGGCGTTTATCGTCTGCGACGCTACAAAGGACCCTCGCTTTTCACAGAACCCACTGGTTACCGGACATCCCAACATCCGCTTCTATGCCGGCATGCCAGTACGTGAGCCGACCGGTTTCAAAATTGGCACCATTTGCATCATCGACGATCAGCCCCGTGATTTCGGGGAACTGGATCTGGACATCCTCCGAAACCTTGCCACGATGATCGAGGACGAGCTCGAGCGAACGTACCTGTCGATCGAGAACCATGAATTCGTGGAAGTGTCTCACCTGAACCGATCGATCCAGCGAGCTTTGAATGTCTTTCTGACCAGTGACAACCAGAATGCGGCCTTCGAGCAGATGCTCAACGATCTCCTGTCGCTCACCGGCAGCCAGTTCGGGTTTATTGGCGAAACCCTATCAAAAGAGAATGGCGCCCCTTATCTGAAAATCGGAGCGATCACCAATATTGCCTGGAACCCCAAAACCCAGGCGTTGTATCAACAGGTCGAACGACGGGGGCTTGTGTTCGATCGCCTGGACACCCTGATTGCACTTCCCATGACCTCGGGGGAGGTGGTCATTTCCAGCGATGTCGCGACCGACCCTCGCCGCGGCGGGCTCCCTCAGGGGCACCCAGATATTGATGCCTATATCGGTATTCCGGTGTTTTCCGGAGATCAACAAGTTGGACTGGTGGGGCTGGCGAACCGTCTCGGCGGATACAAAGTAAAACTGGCCGAAGAGCTCGAGCCTTTGCTGCAAACCCTCGGCAACCTGATCGAGCGCAAAAGGTTGCACCATGAGAAGCAGCAACACCAGAAACGCCTTGAAAAAGCGGCGAACTACGATGCCCTCACCGATTTGCCCAACCGCCGGAAACTCACTGAGATTTTCACCCAGGAGCTGCACGAGGCGAACCTGCGAGAAGGCACAGTTGCCCTCTGTTTTATCGATCTGGATGGCTTCAAAGGCATCAACGACCAACATGGCCACGCAGTTGGTGATGCAGTCCTGAAAATCATCTCCGAACGCCTGAAAGCAACTGTGAGGCAACATGACGCCATCGGTCGTCTCGGGGGAGACGAATTTGTCGCCATACTCCGGGATGTGGAGGATTCGACGGTCTACAACCGCATTCTGGAAGTTGTACGCCGCCCGATCAGTTACCAGAATTCTGTCATGAAACTGTCGGCCAGCATGGGTGTGACCGTTTATCCTGACGACGCCGAGGATCCGGATACACTGCTCCGGCATGCCGACCAAGCGATGTATGCGGCAAAAGATGCGGGCAAAGACAGCTACAGCCTGTTTGACCTCGCCTCCCACTATACCCGGAAAGAGCGTGTCCGCGTTCTCGAGCAGGTTGACGAGGCACTGGCGAAAAAGCAGTTCGAGCTCTACTACCAACCCAAGATCAACTACCGCACCGGATCGGTAGAGGGTTTTGAGGCACTGATCCGTTGGAACCACCCGGAGGAGGGGCTTCTGTCGCCGGCCCGATTCCTGGAGCACCTTGAATTCACCGAATACGCCAGACAGGTTGGCCTGTTCGTGATGGAAAGCGCAGTCGGCGTGATCTGCGAATTCATGAACCTGGGGTTGCCGTATACCGTCAGCATCAACCTGAGCCCCTCCCACTTCCTGAGCGAACACTTCCCGGATGACATCACCGGCACCATGAACGAATGCCCTCACGAGGTGCGGGACCGGCTGATCATAGAAATCCTTGAAACCACTGCCCTGGACGACACCACCACGGTCATGAAAAACCTCAGTGTTCGCCGCAATGCCGGACTGGGCATTTCCCTGGACGATTTCGGCACCGGTTACTCATCATTGAACTATTTCCGGACCTTGCCGGCCCAGGAAGTGAAAATAGATCGAACCTTCGTGGGAGATCTGATCGGGAACCAGGATAACTCGATGATCGTAGAAGCGATTTTGCGCCTGTCCCAGAGTTTTCAGAGGCGTACTGTGGCAGAAGGGGTAGAAACGGCCGAACAGGAGGAGCGTCTACTGTCTCTTGGCTGCGATGTTGGCCAGGGTTATCGTTACAGCCCACCGCTTCCACTTGCAGAAGCGCTCGAATGGGCCAACACTTTCACTTGGGCCCGTTATCGTTCGGGCCAGAACTAGCCGCGAAATCGCGGCCTTCGTGTGAGGGATCACATGCATCTGTCTGCAGAAACAAGGCTCAATGCCATTCTCGATGGTACTGGCGCGGGTACCTGGGAATACAATCTGGACACCGGCGAAATTATCTTCAACGAACGCTGGGCCAGTATGCTCGGCTATACCCTGGAAGAGCTTGAACCTCTATCCTTCGAGACGTGGGAGCGCCTCAGTCATCCCAGCGATGTCGAATCAGCGCACGAGGCTCTCAATGCTTACCTTAACCGGGAGGCCACCAAGTTCGAGTGCGTGGTTCGCATGCTTCACAAGGACGGTGACTGGCGTTACATCCACACCCGCGGAACCCTGTTCAACAATGACCAGACGGCAGAAAGCCGTTGGCTGATGGGTACGCATCTTGATGTCACGGAAGAGAAAGTTTCCCAGCACCAGCTGCAGCAGCTTGCCGAATCTCTCCCCGGGGTCATATATACCTTTACTCTCAATAAAGATGGCAGTTTTCACTTCCCCTATATGAGCCGCAAGGCCAAGGATTTCTATGGCGTAACGGCCGCGGAAACCCAGACCAACCCGGAACGGATGTTCGAAACCATTCACCCAGAGGATGTCGCAAAAGTTCACGAGACTATCGAACTCTCCCGCAAGACGCTAAGCGAATGGGTTTGTGAATACCGCATCATCAAAGATGGCCAGACCCAATGGTTGCGAGGGGTTTCCCAGCCAGAGCGAAATCCCGACGGTAGTACTACCTGGCATGGCGTTATTACGGATATCGACGACCAGAAGCGCCTGGAATTCCAGCTGGAGGCCCTCACGATTACCGATGAACTGACAGGGCTCTATAACCGGAGATACCTGCTCAGAAAACTCGAGGAACTGGCTGACCAATCCGCCCGCTATAACCATCCGTTCTCATTGCTTTCCCTGGACATCGATTTCTTCAAAAGCGTCAACGATTCCTGGGGCCATCTCACCGGCGATAAGGTATTGCGCACGGTGGCCAATCTGATCGAAACGCGGACTCGCAAAACCGACATTGTTGCGCGCACGGGAGGCGAAGAGTTTATCGTTCTGATGCCTCACACCACCTTAGGTGATGCTCGCCAAGTTGCCGAGTCCCTGCGTATCGGTATGGAGACAGAGAGTTTTCTCAGTGAAGATGACACTCCCTTCAACGTTACCTTGAGTGCCGGGGTCGTATGCTGGGACCAAAGCATAAACGGTGTGCGGGATCTGCTGTCCACATGCGACCAGTTGCTTTACCAGGCAAAACGGGCAGGCAGAAATCAGGTCGTCGTCAGCGAAATCGGCGCTGAAAAGAGCTGACAGCCAAAAAACAGCGTATTCTGGCGTTCGACAACAACCCGAATGGAGAAAAAGCATGATCGGATACGTCACCCTTGGCGTCAGTGATATGGAAAGAGCAAAGGCATTCTATGCCGAATTGTTGAGCGACCAGGGGGCCAAGCTGCTTCTGGACATGGGCCGTATCGCCTTTATCGGCAAGCGCATGAGCGAGCCCATGATCGCCGTTTGCGTTCCCTTCAACGAAGAGCCCAACCATCCCGGCAACGGCAATATGGTCGCCCTTCCTGCGGGTTCCAAAGAGGGTGTGGATGCCATGTACAAGAAAGCGATCGAACTTGGTGCCACCTGCGACGGCGAGCCCGGGCAGCGAATTCCGGACCAGTTCTACGGCGCCTATGTGAAAGACCCGGACGGTAACAAGCTGGCGTTCTTTGTATTCGGTTGATTAATTGCGGCCCTCAGACGAGGGCCGCAATTTTTACATTTTCAGCTTACCGCTGTCGCCACTTCCGCCTTGCCGGTTTTCAGCAACGCGTAACCGAAACCGATCACCAGTGATCCCACGGTAATCGCAATCAGATAGGGCAATACGGTACTAACCGCATTCGGAATGGCAAGCACAAACAGCCCGCCGTGGGGTGCCATCAGCTTGACGGTGAACAGCATCGACAGGGCACCGGTAATTGCGCCACCGATCATACACACCGGGATAACCCGCAACGGATCCTTTGCCATAAACGGTATTGCACCTTCCGAGATGAAGCACAATCCCAAGACAAATGATGCCCGTCCGGCCTGGCGTTCCGCCTCTGCAAACTTACGCCGGGCGATGAACGACGCCACACCCATGCCGATGGCCGGTACCATTCCTGCCGCCATGATGGCCGCCATGGGTGCCGAGCCGCCGCTGCCCTCAGACAGCAGACCCACGCCGAAGGTATAGGCCGCCTTGTTGACAGGCCCTCCCAGGTCAAAGCACATCATGGCGCCCAGAATGCCACCAAGCAGGATCGCATTGGTCGTTCCCATACTCTCGAGGAAACCGGTCAGGGCGCCCATGATGGCGGCCATGGGCTCTCCGATCACATAGATCATCCCCAGGCCCGTCACCAGACTGGCCAGCAAGGGAATTATGAGGATTGGCTTCAGCGATTCGATGCTCTCCGGCATCGGCAGTTTCTGGCTGATAAAGCGCGCGACATAGCCGGCCAGGAAACCCGCCACAATACCGCCGAGGAACCCAGCTCCTAACTCACCCGCCAGAAACCCACCGATCATGCCCGGGGCCAGACCGGGACGGTCGGCAATCGACCAGGCGATGTAACCAGCCAGTAATGGAATCATCAGCTTGAACGCCGTGCCGCCACCAATCTGCATCAGGGCAGCGGCCAGCGTGCCTTCCTCCTGAAACGCTTCAATCCCGAACACGAAGGACAGTGCGATCAGCAAACCGCCAGCAACCACCATGGGCAACATGAAGGACACGCCGGTGAGCAGGTGCTTGTAGGGCCCTCGCTTTTCGCCGCCTCCGGCACCACTGGTAGCTTTCTGCTGGCCGCCTTCAAAAACCACGGCCTCGGCCAGTGCATCACGGACGGTATCGGCTGATTTTTTCAGGGCCGCACCGGTCGAGGTCCGCCATACCCGCTTGCCGGCAAAGCGTCCTGGGTCCACCTCGATGTCACAGGCCAGGATCACCACGTCGGCAGCAGCAATTTCTTCGGCAGTTAGAGGATCCTGCGCGCCAACTGAGCCCTGGGTTTCCACCCGGATCTTGTGGCCCGCGGATTCCGCGGCAGCGGTCAGTGCCTCCGCCGCCATAAAGGTATGGGCGACGCCAGTGGGACAGGCAGTAACGGCAACGATCCGCTTACCGGCAGAGCCACTGCCGACACCGGGACTGGTTGCGATAGATTCCTGACTGGCCATTGCCGGGTCCCAGGGTGTGGCCTCCGCCTGCGCCCGGGTGAGGATGGCGTCCGGGTCTGGCAGGGCCGCGGTGACCGGAATCTGCAGCAGCCGCTTGCCTGCATAGGCGTCCAGATCTACCGGGACACCGACCGCGGCAATAACAAGATCGGCCTGTCGGATAGCCTCTTCGCTGGGCTTGTTGTCGGCTTTACCATCCGGGCCTCGAGTATCAGTGGTAACAGACCAGCCGCGCCGGTTCGCCGCACGCTCAAGGGCCCGGGCAGCCAGAAAACGAGTCGCCACGCCCTGGGGGCAGGCAGTCACAATGATCAGATTCATAACCGTATCTCTCCGGTGTTGTTTTCCGCGGGCCACGGCTGCACCCGGGTTTGTTGGAGAAGGGAGGGAAAGTCCGGGGCCTCGGGGTCTCCGACGCCAATGTGTTGCACGCATTCGGCAGACAAAGCGGTGGCAAACTTCAATATTGCCTCGTCGGGCTGGCCCAGAAGCACACCGTGAAGCATGCCCGCCAGCAGCGTATCGCCGGCGCACACGGTGCTGACCACCGAGACCGGAGGTACCTGCGATCTCAAGGTGCCGGCCGTTGACGACCAGAACACGCCATCCGCGCCCATGGATACCACCACGTGGGACACGCCGCCGGCACGGATGCCGTCAACCGTAGCTGCCACTGAGGCCAAATCCTTCAGGGGTGTGCCGGCCCAGTCAGACAGCTCATCCGTGTTGGGTTTGATGGCAAAGGGGCCAGCTTTGATGCCGGCCTTGAGACCCTCGCCACTGGTATCCAGCCATACCGGTTTGTCTGCTTGGGAAGCTTGCTCGACAAGGTTTGCCAATCCAGAAGGCGGAAAGCCATCTGGCAAACTGCCTCCGATGACCACCGCGTCGCATTCCGGCAGCAGGGATTTAAGGCGGAGTTGAAGGCGCTGAACTGCGTCTTCCGGGACCCGGAAACCGGGGCCATTCAGATCGGTTACCCGGCCGCCAGCCTCAGCAATCTTGATGTTGATTCGGTTCTGGCCGGGAACGCGTACAAAACTGTCCTGCAGGCCCTCTGCCTCAAACAGACGTTCAAAGGGCGCGGCATTGGCGTCGCCCAACAGGCCTGCAACGGTGACCGAATGGCCCAGACGCGCAAGCACCCGAGCCACATTGATGCCTTTTCCGGCCGGCTCCATCAGGGTATGACCTGTTCGATTTACCTCTCCGAGAGTGAGGGGCGCCGTCTCAACACTCAGATCTAGAGCAGGATTCAGGGTGATTGTCAGGATACGGGCCATCACCAGGCCTCCAGGGCATCACGTACCTCGGACGCCGTTGCCAGAGACAGCGCCTTTTCAGCCTGTTGTCGGGCGTTTTCAAGGTTCAGACCGCGAATACAGGCCTTAACCAGGGGCACCCGACGACTGGTCACAGACAGTTCGTCGACATCCAGCCCGACCAGAACCGGAATCGCCTGGGGATCTGAGGCCAGCTCCCCACACACCCCGACCCAACGGTCGTGGGCATGGGCCGCCTCAACTGTCATTCGGATCAGCCGCAATACTGACGGGTGCAGACCATCTGATTCAGCCGAAAGCTGCCCGTGGCCACGGTCGATGGCCAGGGTGTACTGGGTCAGGTCATTGGTGCCAACCGAGAAGAAGTCCACCTGGGGCGCCAGGGTCGAAGCCAGCAACGCGCAGGAGGGCACTTCTATCATCACGCCAACCTGAACATCACTGGCGGCCACCTCCGCCTGCACCTGAGAGACAATTGCCCTGGCAGCCCGGAACTCTTCCACATCCTTGACCATGGGGAACATGATGCGCAGGGGCCGGTCGCCGGCGGCAGTCAGCAGCGCCCGCACCTGGGTTTCCAGGATGTCCGGGCGGGTCAGTGACAGCCGGATACCACGCATGCCCAGAAACGGGTTGTCTTCCTGGGGCAACGGCCAGTAATCCAGGGGCTTGTCGCCGCCCACGTCCAGAGTACGAGCCACCAGGGGCAGGCCGTTCAGGGCATCGAACGCGTGTTGGTATTCACTGACCTGGGTGGCCAGATCCGGCGCTTCCGGATGGGCCATGAAAATGAACTCGGTACGAAGCAGGCCAACACCGTCGGCGCCCCTTTCCACGGCATCCGGGGTGTGGGCGGTGTTGCCGAGATTGGCGCACACTTCGATGGTATGGCCATCTTCGGTAGTAGCAGGCTGATTGCGGTTTTCATGGGCTTCGGCCTGCAACGCTTCCAGTTGTTGCAGACGGCGACGGATCTTCTCGCATCGCTCGGCCCCGGGGTTCGGCACCAGGCAACCCCGTTCGCCATCCACCACCAGATCGGAGCCATTCAGGATTGTCAGTATTCGCTCACCGGCACCCACGACCGCAGGCAGCCCCAGGGCTCGGGCCAAAATCGCACTGTGGGACGTCGCTCCCCCGCGGGCTGTGACGAGGCCACGCACCCTGGTGGTATCCAGCCGAGCCACATCCGATGGCCCGAGATCGTCAGCCACCAGGATATAAGGAGTGTCCGGCGGCGTCGGCATGGCCACGCCACAGAGGTTGGACAGGACCCGGCGCCCGACATCCCGCAGATCCGCGGCACGTTCGGCCAGCAAACGGTCCGCCAGCGCTTCCTGGGCCCTGGCCGCGGTATCTATGGCTTTCCACCAGCCTGCCTCGGCGGACGCCCCTTCGTTGATCGCTTCCAACGTAGCCTGGTAGAGATCTTCGTCCTGAAGCATTTCCACGTGAACCGAGAGAATAGGCGCGGCTTCGCCGCCTTCCGCCTGACGGATCAGGGTTCGAAGCTGACCGTCAGCACTATCGACGGCCTGTTTGAGGCGCTGGATCTGTTGTTCGCTATCTTCTGCGAATTGCGGATATTCAAGGGTCGGCTGTCGCATGACGAAAGCCGGTGCCAGCGCCAGTCCGGGAGATGCGGCAACCGCTTTAACCGGCTGATCATCCGTCAGTGCGGGAGCCTGTTCGGCTTCAGGCACCTTGGTTTGCGGATCCGCAGACCGCAATGGAGAAACTTTTTCACCCAGGCCGCCTTCAATGGCGCTGGTCAGAGACTGAATGGCCTGGCTTGCGTCATCCCCAGTCGCCGAAAGCAGCAACGTCTGACCCCTGCGGGCGCCCAGGCCGATCACCCGAGTCAGGCTGGTAGCGGATACTGCGGCACCTTCGCCTTCCAACAGGCGCAACCGAATACTGGCATTGTGGCGACGCGCCTCCTGGACGAGTTGCTTGGCGGGTCGCGCGTGTAGGCCATGGGTATTCAACAGGGTGACTTTAGCCGTCACTGCGTCGGCCGCCTCGCCGGAAAGCCTTGCCAACAAAGCCTCAGCACTCAGGCCCAGAATAGGTTCATCACCAGCCAGGAAAGTATCGATGCGCTCCAGCAGGTCATGGCACTCATCACCGGGTCCGGCCAGACAGAACACCCCACGCAGCTCCGCAGTTGCACGCTTTGGTGTTGCCAATGAAAGGGTCGGGCGCCTGGCGCCAACAGTGTGGTGGGTCAGCCAGAAGCCCTGACCAAGGTCCACCGGCGGTTGGCCGACAATGCTGGCCAGAAAATCCGTGTCGACGCACCGCAAACTCTGCAGACGTGCAGCTGCAATCAAGGCCAGTTCGTTCGGTGTGGAGGCATCTATTCCCAGACAGAGCGTCTCGCTGTCGCATTTGGCAACGGCCGGAGCTTTGGAAAGCAAGGCAACCAGTTCCGCGGCATCCGTAGCATGGCCAAGCTTCTCAGCCAGTCCTGGCTTATCCAGTACCCGGGTCAAATGTCGGAGAATATCCAGGTGCTCGTCGGACTGTGCAGCGATGGCCACCAGTACATTTACCCGCGCACCATCGTGCCAGGTGACCCCCTCGGGGAATTGAAGAATGCGAACACCGGTTTCAAGGACGGCATCCCGGCTTTCCGGTGTACCGTGGGGAATGGCGATGCCGTTGCCCAATACCGTGGAAGACTGTTGTTCACGGGCGTTCATTCCAGCCAGGTATTCCGGGCAAGTCCGGCCAGCGCGCTCAAGGTCTCGAGCAGCCTGTTGCAGTGCGTCCTGCCAGTCAGAGGCAGTGGCACCCAATCGAACGTCATTGGCAGTTAGCGTCAGCATGAGGTTGCCTCGCTTTTTGTTTTGATACTGCGTATCAGTTTTTGTTTGCTGAATCGTGTCAGCATGCTTAAAATCGATGGTGAAACAGATATGATCAGAAATCAAGCAATCTTTTAATCGGAGCTGTCGTCCATGACCCTTGCAGAACTTGCCCGGCTTGCCGGCGTTTCAAGAACCACGGCCAGCTATGTCATTAATGGTCAGGGGGCTGCACGGCGCATCAAACAGGACACCATCGAAAAAGTGCTTACGGTGGCTCATAAGCACAACTTTCAGGTAGATACCCAGGCGGCAGCGCTACGGGGTGGGGCCAGCCGGACCCTCGGATTTATTCTGCCAGATCTCGAGAACACCAGTTATGCCCGCCTGGCCAAATTGCTTGAACAGGGCGCGAGGGCGAGAGGCTATCAGCTCCTGATTGCCGGCTCTGATGACGACCCCGAGACCGAAAAATCCCTGGCCCGAGCACTGAAAGCAAGGCGCTGCGACGCCCTGATTGTTGCCAGTGCTCTGTCCCTGGACGACCCCTTTTATCCCCAACTGCAAAAAGAAGGTCTACCGGTGATTGCTGTTGATCGCGCCCAGTCTCCGGATCAGATTCGATGTGTAGTCAGCGACAACCGCTCAGCAGCCGAGATCCTGACCCGTTCTGTGCTGGAAGGAGAAACCGGCAGTATCGCCTGGCTGGATGCCGTGCCGGAGATCGCCATGACCCGGGAGCGCCGGGAAGGTTTTATGGCGGCCGCAAATGAGGCCGGCATTGCCCCGCTGGTAGAAAGTGGCCTCCACTACGATCGCGCCTCCGGTGCCGCAATGATGCGTCGGATCCTGACTGACCATGGCTTGCCGGATGCCTTGGTTACAGCCTCTTTCACACTGCTTCAAGGGGTTCTGGATGTTCTGCTCGATCAGCCGGACCCGCTTCCGAAGGCTCTGAAAATAGCGACCTTCGGCGATGACCGGCTGCTGGACTTTCTTCCACTGGCGGTCAACTCTCTGCCCCAGGATCATGAGGCCATCGCCAATGCGACACTTGAGCAGGCACTGTCGGCTATTGCACAGGAAGGCCCTGTAGACACCATAGTGATTAACCGGTCTCTGAAGACTCGGGCCGCGGATCGGCAGAGTCGCCCTGTGCAAACCACCAGCGCGGAAAAAACCTGCTGATGGCCGGCTGCAGAAACCGGTCATCAATGAGCCAGATCACCCCCCGGTCTTCCGGGGTGCGAATCACCCGCCCCGCCGCCTGGGCCACTTTCTGCAGCCCCGGAATCAGATAGGTGTAGTCATAGCCGGCGCCGAAGCGTTTTTCGAGGCGACCCTTCAGGATTTCATGCCAGGCATCGAACGGCGGCAAGCCCAGGGTGGCCACAAAGGCACCGATCAACTGATCGCCGGGCAGATCAATGCCTTCACTGAACACCCCGCCCAACACCGCAAACGCCACACTGCCCTCCGGGTTCCGGAAACCGGCCAGAAAGTCTGCTCGATGCTGAGGCGACATGCCCGGTTGCTGAGCTCGCTGGGGTATATCCGGCGCATGCTCCGCCAACGCGTCGCTGGCCTGCTTCGCGTATTTGAAGCTGCTGAAAAACGCCAGGTAATGCCCGGGCCGCTCACGGAACTGGCGGGCGATCAGGTCGGCAATCGGTTTGAGTGATGCCTCCCTGTGAGCCTGGCGGGTGCTGATACCAGGCGTGAACTGCACCTGCAGCTGGTCGGCGCTGAACGGGCTGGGCAAGGAGGTAAAACGGGAATCCTCGGGCAACCCCAGCAAATCCCGGAAGTAAACACCGGGGCTCAGGGTGGCGGAAAACAGCAGAACCGAATGCGCCGCCTCGAACCTTTCCCTCAGGAAATCCGCCGGAATGAGGTTCTGGATGGTCAGGCTGGCCCGCCCCCGACCGGCGCGCTGGAACTCACACAGGGAATGATCACCAAAGGAGTCCGCCAGCTTCATGAAGGCGACGCATTCAAACAACAGCTCCTGCAGGGCCAGATCCGGGGGATTATCGGCCAGGTAATCGGTCAGATTCGAGACCATGGCCTGCAGGGCACCCAGCAATTGCGTCGGCAGTGTCTCCAGAAACTCCGGGCTTTCTGTATCAGCCTGGTAATCCCGGATCAGGCTCTGCCAGGCGCGGGCGGTGCGATCGATGGCGGATTTCAGCGGCTTCGGTGCGGTTTTTTTGATCCTCAGTAAGCGCTGCTGATCCAGCCGAACCGAATACATACCCCGGCCACGGTCCACCAGGTTATGGGCCTCATCCACCAGCACGCTGGCCTTCCAGCTGTTCTGGCGAATCAAACCGTGGAGCAGGGCGGATTGATCGAACAGCCGGTTCACATCCCCGATCACCACATCGCTCCACCGGGCCATTTCCTGGGCCAGAAAGTAGGGGCAAATATCGTGACCGGCGGCGATCTTCGCCAGAGTGTGCTGATCCAGCGTGCCTTCGCTCTGGGCGGCTTCCGCCCGGGCGTCAGGAAGCCGGTCGAAAAACCCTTTAGCCAGGGGGCAGGAATCGCCATGACAGGCCTTGTCCGGGTGCTCGCAGGCATCGTCTTTCGAGACCAGTTCCAATGTTCGCAGTGGCCAATGCTGGGCAGCTTGAGCCGAACGCAGGCGGGCTACCGCATCCATGGCCAGCTGACGGGCGGTATTGCGACAGGTGAGGTAGAACAGGCGGTCCTGGCCGGCTGCTGGCATCGCCATCAACGCCGGGAACAGGGTGCCGAGGGTCTTGCCCAGGCCTGTGGGGGCTTCCAGCAAAAGGGTGCCGGACTTTACCGAGTTTTTGTACACCGTCTCCGCCAGCTGGCGCTGCCGGGGGCGAAATGCGGGGAAGGGGAATCTAAGGCCTGAAAGCAGGACATTGCGCTGCTCGCGGTGATGTTCTTCCTGCTCAGCCCAGGCCTTGTAATGACTACACAGGGTTTCCAGTTCCTGCCAGAGCTCTTTGGCACTGGCGGTCTCCACCACTGGCGTTTCCTTGTCTCTTCCAGTGTCGTAATAGATCAGTGCCAGCTCCAGGGTTTTCCGGTTTTCCTGCCGGCACAACAGCGCGCCGTAGGCTCTCAGCTGAGCGCGATGGAGTGCCCGCTGATGCTCACGGATTCGGGACAGGTCGCCCCGATGGGTTTTGATCTCTTCCAGCCGGCCTCGGTGGGGGTTATAGATATCGGCGCGGCCGGAAAGCAATAACCCCATACATTCACCGGTCAGTAAATGCTCGCTTTTATAGCCGTAGCCGCGCCGGGACTGGATTGCCTGATGGCCAGCAATGCCCTCCTCGGCACTGGGTGCCGGGGTATAGCGGAAGTCCAGGTCGCCCTTACGCGCGGCAAACTCGCACAGAGTCCGGACGGCAACTGTCACCGTCATTCCATCGCCTCGCTCGCCTGCCATCGCACGTAACAAACACTGGCGGGGATGCCTTCAACCGCAAAGAACTCGAGCCAACGAATCTGGTGGTCCTGCAAACGGTCACCCGGCCCCTTCACTTCGATCATTTCATAACGCTTGTCAGGCTCAGCCGCATTGGGGAGAAACCGGATCAGATCAGGAAAGCCGCTACGATGCTCCCGGATATTCAACAGCAGGCGACGGAACAGGCGTTCCAGATCCGCCGGTGGCAGACAGTCCAGCGCCAGGCTCAGCAGTTCCTCGGTGATGACCGGCCAGATGACGAACGGATTGGTGGTGCCCTGTTTGGCCCGGTAATTCGCCAGTATCCGCTCCCGATAACTGCCATCCGCCAGCCGCGCAAAGCATTGCTCGAACGATCCCTTCCGACGGCTGACGAAATCTTCCCGGGTCAGGTCCGCCGGGCCCACATGGAAGGGATGGAAAAAGGCCCCCGGCACCGGCGCAAAAATGGTTTGCCAGCACAGAAGGCCGAACAGGCCGTTGATCAGGGTGTTCTCCACATAAAGCACGGGCGCCTCGTCCCGATACAGGTGGTCCCGAACGGCGTATTCGACCGACCCGACCTCTGGCTTCGGCAGGGTGAAGGTGATCTCCCGGATGAGCGGCTGCTCTGGGGGCGGTGGCGGTATCTCGCCAAGCCGGCTCGCAAGCCGCTTGAGAATCCGCGCCAGGCCCTGGGCTTCAGCATCGCTCAGTTCCTGGTTCTGCCACTCGGAGGCAATGGCCCAGGCTTCCTGGTGACGCTTCATCCGCTCCAGCAACCGGAGCTGTTTCAGCCGCGCTTCCCGATGGCCGCTGCTGGCGAAAGCCTCCAACGCCAGCTTCCGTTCCCCCTGGCGCTCTGCCTGCCGGCCCAATTCCAGCAACAGCCGGTCCCGGCGGCTGGTCAGCCAGGCGTTATCCGAGGGTGCCGGAACCGCCTGCCAAACCTCGTGGGCGAGTACGCCCTGGTCCAGCCATTCCCGGCACTGGTGCATGGCAAGATACAGGTCGACCTCTGAACGATACTGGAACGCCCGGGAATCAGGCGTGAAGGTCACCGGCTCATACTGCTGATGGCCCAGTTCCACCAGCACAAAATCGGACCAACTCTGGCGGAGGTTGCCGAAAAACATCAGGCGCACCCGGTCAAACAACGCCATGGTTTTGAGCCTGATAACCGGTCTGGCGTGCTGGCCGAGCCAGTCGGCAACGATCAGAGGGTCGGGAAATCGCAGAAGCAGAGCGTCGCGCATCCGGCCTTTGGGCAGGTTGGCGGGCTCTCCGGCCGCCTTTAAAAGCGGCTCCATGGCCGGACGCAGTTCTCCAAGCGTGAACAACCGAAACAGCTCATCCAGGCTGAGCAGAGGATCGGTGTCCAACCAGCCTGCCTCCATGATTTCGTCGAGGGCACGGGCCTCTGGTACGCCGAGCTCCGGATACTTGAGCTTGTCCGACCGGAAGAGATCGCCCGTGCGCATCACCATTCGGGTCAGCAAGGCCCGGGCCGGCATTGAAAGGGTATGAAAACTGGCCAGTCGATCCAGCTCTTCTGCTGTCAGCAAGTCACCGTGATGGCTCTGAACCCAGCCAAGGACGGTTTCCATGTTCTCGAGGTAATAGAGCGGATTATCGAGATCCGCAGTGGCCAGTTGTGTGCTCTGTCGCTTCGCCGGTGACATGGCCAGGTTGATCTTCCTTCAAGATGGTTCGGGAAAGTGACGCTACCACGTTGAGCCGTCGGCATGACATTAACGTAGGTAAGACACTGATTACAGGAGAACACCATGACCGTACCCATCCTGATTACCGGCGCCGGCCAACGCATCGGCCTGGCCTTTGCCAGAGCCTGCCTTGACCGCGGCCAGCCCATCATCGTCACCTACCGCTCCTATCGACCGGCCATCGACGCGCTGCAGAAGGCGGGAGCAGTGTGTCTCCATGCGGATTTTGCCACGAATGCGGGCATTGATGACTTCATCCAGGCCCTGAAATCCCGGACGGACACGCTACGTGCCATTATCCACAATGCCTCGGACTGGATACCAGAGAGCGAAGACTCCGACCCGGCAGACGTGATGAACGCCATGATGCAGATTCACGTGATGACACCTTACCGGATAAACCTCGCGTGCCGGTCGATGCTGGAGCAGGAGGGTTCGACAACCGACATTATCCACATGACCGACTACGTGGTGGAGAAGGGCAGCGCGAAGCATATCGCCTATGCCGCCAGCAAGGCAGCCCTGACTAACCTGACCCTATCGTTCGCCCGTCTACTGGCGCCCAGGGTCAAGGTGAACGCCGTGGCGCCGTCCCTGATCATGTTCAACCAGGGCGATAGCCAGGCGTATCGGGAGAAAACCCTGAAGAAGTCGCTTATGGGAATAGAACCGGGGGCTGAGGTCGCTGTCGCCACGCTTCAGTTTCTGCTGGACAACCCCTATATCACGGGCCGCACCCTGCCCCTGGATGGTGGGCGCCATCTGGTTTGATACCGTTAAATGCCCAGCTCGGCCGGCTGGAGTCTCACGCCGGCCACCTTCCAGACCCCTTCAGTGAGCACCATCCGGTAATAGGCGTCCCATCGCTTGCCCTCCGGCCCCTGCAACCGCACCACCTGGATTTCAAAGGCGCCGTGGGGCACGCGCTGGGTAAACTCGATGGCCGTGGCGTTGTGCACCGCCGGGTAGGCTTCACGAACCATATCGACAAACACCTGTGACGACCCGAATCGACGCTTGATACCCTCGGAGGCGTGGGCCCAGGCCTGCTCCTCGTCGTTGTTCGCAAACGCTTCGATCTGGCGCAGGATGGTGTCGCGGATTTCTGCGTCTTTGTCACTGGCCACAGACTGTGAGGACCCGAGAACCGCGAAGCCAATGAAAGCCAGAAGCACGGGAATCAGCCACTTTCCGGAAACGATGTGTTGGTGACCCATGATGGCACCTCTCTATTGTTCATCTTTTAAACAATACGGTCGGATCAGGGCTCCGGATTCGCGTTCCGCCAGCCAGCTTACTCTCACCGACGCGCCTTCTCCGGCCAGATGATCTTCATCAGGGCCCGACGCTTTGGATCCGGGAAGGCAATGGCGTTGTCAGACCTCGCGATTGAAAGGACCTCGCCGAGCATACGAAACAGTTCGATATTATCGTGAACACAGCGGGGAATGGCCTCATCCCTCAGAAAATCCAGGTAGCGCTCCAGATTCTCCTCATCAGGCCGCCAGTGATCGCCAAAGGCGTTCCGGAACAGGGCCCGGGTAGCAATGGCTCGCCATTCGTCGCGATACCCGGTATCGAGCCTTTCCGGATACACGTACAGATCTTTGATTTCCTGATCAATTTTCACTTCCACGTGGTCCGGGGGGAACAGCATCCGCATGGCCAGCAGGTCGTAGCTGTCATTCAACTGCTCGTCCACGGCGGCTTTCACCAAATCAATCCTGCTCATAGTTGCTCGCTTTATGACCTGTAACGGAAAGCGGTTCGTACCCTTCCTTACGACAACAAACCTGCGGGAGACTTCCCATGCACATGGACACTGGCGAACTGAAAAAACACAAGCACGACACGATTTCTCTGTTGGAGATTGTCTCGATGGAAGGACGCTATTATATGGCGCGGTTCTATCTGGAGGGTCAGGGCTACGTTCTGACGGACCCCTACGACAAGCCAGTCATGTTCACCGGCGCCTGTGCCGTGCGAGAACATTTCCACGAATACGAGGTCGAGCGCACCGAGGTGATTCCGCCGACTGGAACCGATGAAATGATTGGTATGCCTGACAGCGGCTCCGAAACCATGCGGGTCCCTCTCTAGGGCCCGCTTGACGTTCCCCTAGCTTCCAGCGAATGAGAGCGAATCCACCAGATCGGCGCCGTTGAAAACGGCCCCGTGAAAATCGCTCTCCGGTATCTGATTGAGCGTAAACACGATGGCACTGGCGGCCTGTTCGGCACTCAGGCAATCCCCCGACGTCAGACGATTGGCCAGCCACTCCGCGTGGGGCAGATCTAACTTGCCCGCCTTGTCGATATGGCTTCGAATACCCGGCGTATCCACCAGCCCCGGCTGAAAGAGGCTGACAACCGGCCCGTCCGACATGGTGTCGAACTCAACGGACATCTGACGCACCAGCCGACGCAGCGCCATCTTGCTGATCCCGTAGCTGCCCGTTCCGGGTTGCGCATGCTTGTCCATACCCGCACCAATCATCACGATTCGCGACGAGGGTTCACCCCCTTTGAGTATCGGTAACAACGATTGGGTGAGCAGCATGGGCGCGGACACGTTCACGGCCAGGGCTTCCTGGAAATCGATGAGCCCAAGGCTGGCAAAATCCGCAGCCGGCTCACCCACGCCAGCGCAATACACGAACGCTGAGAGATGATCGACGGCATCACTTAGCTGTTGAGCCAGATTGCGGGTGCTTTCGGGATCCGCAAGGTCCACTTCCAGCGTCATCACTTCACGGTCGGGCGCCTCCACGCGGAGCTTTGTCGCGACCTCCTCCAGCTTCGACACGGTGCGACCTGCAAGGATCAGGTCGTGGCCTTGAGCAGCAAGTTCCAGGGCCAGGGCCCGCCCAATGCCCGACCCCGCGCCAGTGATCAGTGTCCACATAGTGCTTCTCCCTTTTGCCGATAATTCACGACACCGTTTGTCGCGACGGGCCGTTATGATTTTTGGAGATCAGACGTTTCAGACAGTCCGCATCTGTGGTCACATACGGTAACCTGTAGCAACAGGATTGAACTGCACACCAGACAAGGAAATTCATGGCCGCACTCTCCACCGAGCCCACCGAGCTACGCGCCAGGATCGAACCCGGGTTTCACGCAATCCACGCCAACCATCTGGAAGACTTGCGCCGGGCCGTTGTCTACATCTGTCGGCACAACCCCATGCCGCCACTGGAGAGCGAGACCTTCCTGGTGCAGAGCAACGGTATTGCCCAGTGGCTGAAGCTGGCGCTGGCGGAGAAGCGCACCGAAGATGGCCTTGAGGGCGGCCTCGGGATCGCTGCCGGTATGGATTTCCTGTTCCCGGCCCGGTTTATCTGGCAAGCCTACCGGGCCGTGCTTCCGGACGGTGAGGTACCGGAACAGTCGCCCTTCGACAAACGGCGGCTGGTGTGGCGGCTGTACCGGTTATTGCCACGTCTGGTGGGGCAGGACGAGGCCTTTACACCGCTGGCCCGGTTTCTGGAAGGTAACGATCCGGACCTGCGCAATTTCCAGCTGGCGGAAAAGGTGGCCGATCTGTTTGATCAGTACCAGGTGTTCCGGGCCGACTGGCTGGCTGCGTGGGAGCAGGGCAAGGACGTGATTATCACGGCCCGGGCCGAGGAAAAGCCTCTGGATGCGGAAACCCGCTGGCAGCCCCTGCTCTGGCGCCGGCTGGTTGAGGATGTGGGCGCAGACGCTCATACCAGCCGCTCGCAGATCCATACCCGGTTCATGGAACAGGGCCAGCGACTTCAGGCGCCGGCCAACCCGTTCCGGCTGCCGACCCGCATTGTCGTCTTTGGCGTCTCCTCATTGCCCCGGCAAGCGCTGGAAGCCCTGTACGTCCTGAGCCGGTTCAGTCAGGTGGTGCTGTGTGTTCACAACCCCTGCCAGTTCTACTGGGCCGACATCATCAGCGACCGGGAGCTGCTCACCGCCGAACGCAAACGGGGCAGGACCCATCCGGCACTTTCCGCCATTGAGGATCCGGACCAGCTGCACCAGCACGCCAATCCGCTGCTGGCCGCCTGGGGCAAGCAGGGCCGGGACTACATCCGGCTGCTGGACGAGTTCGACAACCCGGACCAGTACCGTGGCAGCTTCCAGACTCCGGACCAGAAAATCGATATTTTTTCGGACCATGGCAACGAGGACGCACCGCGCCTGCTGCATCAGCTGCAGAACGATATCCACAACCTGACGCCCCTCCAGGAAATCCGCCAGCAACAACGACAACTGGATATTCAGCGGGATCATTCCCTGGCGTTCCACCAGGCCCACAGCCCCCAGCGGGAAGTGGAAATTCTGCACGATCAGCTTCTCGCCGCCTTCAACGTCGATCCCACGCTGCGGCCCCGGGACGTCATCGTGATGGTGCCCGATATCAACGTGTACGCGCCCCACATCCAGGCCGTATTCGGCCGCTACCAGCCGGGCCGGAAGCGCCACATTCCCTTCACCATTTCCGACCAGGGCCAGCGCCACCACGAGCCGGTTCTGATTGCCCTGGAAACCCTGATGTCACTGCCCCGCAGCCGTTTTTCGGTGAGTGAGATCATCAGCCTGCTGGAAGTACCTGGCATACGGGACCGTTTCGGAATCAATGAAGACGAGATCCCCCTGGCTCGTCGCTGGGTCGAGGGCGCCAATATCCGCTGGGGTCTGCACGGCCAGCACCGGGAAAGCCTGGACCTGCCCTCCGAGCTGGAGCGCAACACCTGGCAATCCGGGCTGCGCTCAATGCTGCTGGGCTATGGTATGGGCGACGATGAGCCCTGGGCCGGTGTGGAAC
The DNA here is from genome assembly GCA_002718255.1 of Marinobacter sp. GTDB lineage: Bacteria > Pseudomonadota > Gammaproteobacteria > Pseudomonadales > Oleiphilaceae > Marinobacter. The sequence continues at coordinate 40,633 of PBED01000042.1, forward strand.
CCTTCGGCGAGATCGGCGGTCTGCAGGCCAGTCTTGCCGGCCGCCTGAACGACTTTGTGCATCAGCTGGAAACCCTCTGGCAGGCGCTTCAGACCCATCGCACACCGGGCGAATGGGAACGCCTGTTTTCAGAGATGCTCGGGCAGTTCTTCCACAAGGTCGAAGGCAGCGACCTGTTGCTGCTGAACCGTTTCCGCCGCCAGTTGGAGCAGTGGCTGGAAGACGCCCTGGCAGCAGGCCTTGAGGACCAGACCCTGCCCCTGAACATCGTCAAGGATGTGCTGCTGGAGGGGCTGGATGAAGGCGGCCTGAACCAGCGTTTCCTGGCCGGCAAGGTCAATTTCGCCACCCTGATGCCCATGCGTGCCATACCCTTCCGGAAAGTGTGCCTGCTGGGCATGAACGACGGCGACTATCCCCGCTCCCGGCCGCCGGTGGATTTCGATCTCATGGCCCAGGATTACCGCCCGGGGGACCGCTCCCGCCGGGAAGACGATCGCTACCTGTTCCTGGAAGCCCTGTTGTCTGCCCGGGAGCAGCTTTACATCAGCTGGGTCGGCCGCAGCATCAAGGACGATTCGGAACGGCCGCCGTCGGTTCTGGTGGGGCAGCTTCAGGATCATCTGGACAGTCTCTGGTCTGTGTCTGGGCAACCCGAAACCAGGGTCATCGAGGCACTGACGACCCAACACCCGTTGCAGCCGTTCAGCCGGAGCTATTTCCCGAAAGCCAACGGGCTGGAGGCGGGTGGAAAGGGGGAAAACAGTTCGCCCCGTCCCCTGGCCGAGGTGTTGGAGGCACGCCGGTTATTCACCTACGAGCGGGAATGGCGCAGTGCCCATGGTGGTGAGGCTGCCGCGCAGACACAGTCGGCACTACCTTACCAGGCACCCGAAGAGCCCATCAGTCTGAACGATCTGGCGGCTTTCCTGAAAAAGCCCATCGACACCTTTTACCAGCGCCGGCTGCAGGTGCGCTTCGAGGATGTTGAAGACGACGACACCGACAACGAAAATTTCGAGCTGGACGGCCTGGACCGCTGGCGCCTGGACAACGAGCTGATCCAGGACGGGCTATTGAAAGCCAGCAGCGACGAGGAACTGCACGATAGGTTGCAGGCAACTCTGGACCGCATGGCGCGACGCGGCGACCTGGGTATGGGCGTGACCGAACACCGCCTGCGTTCCGAGCTGGCGGGGCGCTTGCCCGATCTGTTCGAGCGTTACCAGAACGCACTGGCTGACTGGCCGGAAGCGGTTGCTGAACCGCTGCCCTTTGATTACCGGTTTGAAAGCGCCCTGGGTTCGGTGGAAATCGCGGATCTGATCGACAACCTGCGCTGCAATGCCCAGGGAGAGCTGTGCCGGCTGGTGGTGGCGAGTTCCAGCCTGCTGACCGGTTCAGGATCCAGCAAGAAAGTACGCTATGCCAATCTGATGCGGGACTGGCTGATCCATCTGGCAGGCCAGCTCGGCGGTCAACCTTTTGAGACCCTGGTTCTGGGCAAGGAGGAGGGACGGAAATTCCGCCTTGCTCCATTGCATCCGGAACAGGCCAGACCATTGTTCGAAACGGTGCTCAGCGGGTGGATGGACGCCACCACCCGGGCGCTGCCCATTCACTGCGAGGCCGGCTTTGCCTGGATCACCAGTTTCTACGGCAGCAAAAAGTACGTCGGTGACCATGAACGAGCCATATCAGAGGCGCAGCAGGCCTATACCATTGCTCTGGAGCGGGATACGGGTTACCTGAGAGGGGCCTTTGAAACACCGGAGCTGCTGATGGCCAGCGGTGAATTCGAAGCCCTGCTGCATCAGCTCTACGTGCCGGTTTGGGAAGCCGAGCAGGACAAATCGGCTGCAGATCAGATCGGAGGCCTGGAATGACCGAGCAGATGACCAACCGGAATCCGAACCTGGATCCCCTGGCACTGGCCCTTAACGGCAGTGCCCTGATCGAGGCCAGTGCCGGCACCGGCAAAACCTTTACCATTGCCATTCTGTACGTGCGCCTGGTGCTTGGCCACGGCCAGTCGCCCGACAGCCCTCTGCAGAACCTGCTGCCTCCCAACCTGCTGGTGGTCACTTTTACCGAGGCCGCCACCAAGGAACTGCGTGACCGTATCCGCACCCGGCTCACCCAGGCCGCCGAGGTATTTTCTGACGCGCCCGACGAGCCCAATCCACCCGCGGAAACGGCACTGATCTACCAGCTACGGGATGAAAGCTACCCGGATCCGGCCAGCTGGCCGGAATGCCGAAAGAAGCTGCTATTGGCCGCCGAATGGATGGATGAGGCGGCGGTATCCACCATCCACAGTTTCTGCAACCGCATGCTCAGCGAGCACGCCTTCGACAGCGGCAGCCTGTTCAAACTCACCCTCGAAACCGACCAGAGCGAATTGCTGGACGAGGTCGCCCGGGATTACTGGCGCACCTTTGTCTATCCTCTGCCGCCGGCGCTGATGGACGAGGCCCTGAGCCACTGGAAAACCCCCGGGGACCTGCGCCAGGGTGTTCGCAATCTGATTGACGATCCCCTGAGCCTGGGCACACCCCCGGAGAGCGTTCATAAAGCCATCGATCAGGTGGTCCGCCGGCGTCTGGAACAGTCACAGTCTCTGAAAGCCCACCCCTGGAGCCAGTGGCGCGATGACGTCATCGAGCTGCTGAGCGATCTGAACAAGAGCAAGCGACTCCATGGCGCCAGCAAGAATGCCATGATCAAGGTCTGGGATTTGCTGGTTGCCTGGGCGGAATCGGACGACCTTTTGCCCGAAAAGATCGATAGCGCCGCGGGCTTCAAGAATCAGACGCCCGAAGGGCTCGACAAGATTCTCAAGGGCGATGATCCTGCCCCTCATCACCCGGCCTTTGATGCCATCGGAGCGCTGCTGGATTTCAGCCAGAACCAGCCCAACGCCAAATCCGACATTCTGCGCCACGCCAGCCACTGGATTGCCGAGCGGCTGGAGTCAGAAAAGCAGAAACGCTCGGAAATGGGCTTTGACGATCTGCTCACCCGGCTGGACGATGCGCTGCACGGCCCCCGGGGCGACCAGCTGGCCGCGACGATCCGTCGCCAGTTTCCCGTTGCTCTGATTGACGAATTCCAGGACACCGACCCGGTGCAGTACCGGATCTTCGACCGCATCTATGATGTGGCTGGCGGCGATTCCGGTACCTGCCTGCTGATGATCGGGGATCCCAAGCAGGCCATCTACGGCTTTCGGGGGGCCGATATCTACACCTACCTGCAGGCCCGGCAGGGTGTGAAAGAGCAGACCTACACACTGGGTAAAAACTTCCGCTCCGCCAAAACCATGGTGGCGGCGGTTAACCGGGTCTTTGAACACAGTGACCAGAACAGCCGGGACGGCGCCTTCCTGTTCGGCAAGGGCGATACGTCACCGCTGCCGTTCCAGGGAGTGGACGCCAACGGCACCAAACGAAGCTGGTCGATTAACGGAGAAGTGCAGCCCAGCCTGGTGTTCTGGACCCACGAATCCGGGGAAGAGGACAGGGACGGCAATCCGAAAGGTATGGCCAAGGGCACTGCCACGGCCGATGTGGCGGAAACCTGCGCCAGTGAGATCGCCCAATTGCTGACCCTGGGCCAGGCCGGGCAGGCGGGTTTTGCTTTGCACGATAATTCAGAGAATCTGGAGCCGGTTGCCCCCAAAGACATCGCGATACTGGTCAACAACCGCAACGAGGCCAGCGCAGTGCGGGACGCCCTGGGCCAGCGGCGTATCAAGAGTGTGTACCTGTCAGACCGCGATTCGGTGCTGACCTCCCGGGAATCACAGGAAATGCTCTGCTGGCTTCGGGCATTTGCCGAGCCCCGGCAGCTGGCCTATATCCGCGCGGCCCTGGCTACACCCACCCTCGGTCAGTCCTGGCATGCCATGAATCAGCTGCTGACCGACGAGCTCGTGCTGGAACGGGAAATCGAGCGCTTTATTGGTTACCAGCAGCAATGGCAGAAACAGGGTGTACTGCCCATGCTGCGAACCTTCCTGATGGATTTCGAGGTGCCAGGCCGGTTACTGCAACGCCCTGACGGCGAACGGCGGTTGACCGACATTCTGCACATTGCCGAATTGCTGCAGCAGGACAGCCTGCAACTGGACGGCGAACATGCCCTGGTGCACCACTACACCCAGATTCTGCGTGCAGCCGACGAGGAAGATGAACACCGTACCCTGCGACTGGAGAGTGATGCCGGCCTGGTGAAGGTCATCACCGTGCACAAGTCCAAGGGCCTGGAGTACCCGCTGGTGTTTCTGCCCTTTGGCACAGCTTTTCGCGCCCAGAGTGAAAAGCAGGCCTTCGTGCGCTATCACAATGAGCAGGGCAGGCTGGTCACGGTATTCGACCCGTCGCCGGACGACGTGGCCAGGGCTGACCGGGAGCGCCTAGGTGAGGATATCCGCAAGTTCTACGTAGCCCTGACCCGGGCCCGCTTCGCCACCTGGGTCGGCACGGCGGCCCTGGACAACTGGCAGCAAAGCGGACTGGGCTACCTGATTGGAAGCGAAGGGCAAAGCCGTATCAGCGACTGCCTGGGGAAACTGGCAGAGGGCAGAGCAGAGATCCGGATAACCCCGTTACCGGATCCGGACGACACGCACTACCACGAACCGGCGCCGGAAGCGCTTGGCCCGGCCATGGTCTCTTCCCGCGAGGCCAGAGAGGACTGGTGGATTGCCAGCTACTCCTCCATCGAATACACCGGCATGACCGGCACCGGGATCGCGTTTACCGGTGAGGTGGAAGATGCCCAGACCCAGAACCTGCTGGAAGAAAGTACCCTGGACGAAGAGGAAAACCCGGCTCAAATGGCCAACCAGCGCAACCAGCATAACTTTCCGAAAGGCGCCGGACCCGGCACCTTCCTGCACGAATTGCTGGAATGGTGCACGCAGCAGGGGTTCCAGCGGGTTGTGGATAACCCGCCGCTGCTTCATGAGCAGCTGACCCGGCGCTGCGGCACTCGTGGTTGGAACGAATGGGTGGAGCCGCTGGTGCGCTGGTTGCTGGCATTGATCAGCAAACCATTGAGCCTCGACCGGGCCGGTGCAGAAACCGTCTGCCTGTCGGACCTGACCACCCTGCGCCCGGAACTGGAGTTCTGGTTTGAAAGCCGCAATGTCAGTATCCGGAAACTCGACGAGCTGGTAACCGCGCACACTCTGAATGGCGCGGACCGTCCCCGAGTCGAAGAGACCCGATTCAACGGGATGCTCAAGGGGTTTATCGATCTGGTGTTCGAACACAACGGGCGCTATTACGTGCTGGACTACAAATCCAATACCCTGGGCGAAGACAACAGCGCCTATACCGATCAAGCCATGGGCAACGCCATCCTGGATAAACGCTACGATCTGCAATACGTGCTCTACCTGCTGGCCCTGCACCGGCTGCTGAAAGCCCGTTTGCCGGATTACGACTACGACCGACACATTGGCGGCGCGGTGTATCTGTTCCTGCGAGGCATTGATTCCAGCACAGGTGGCGCCTTCACCGACAAACCGCCCAGAGCCCTGATTGAACAACTGGATGCCCTGTTTGATGGCGAGTCGGTTGCGGAGGTGGCCGCATGAGCCGTTCCCGCTCCCAAACCGGAAAGTCCGACCACCAGATTGATCTGTTCGCGGAGGACATCGCTGCGGAAACGCCGACCATACCCGCTGCCGGTGATACCACCTTCGCTATCAAAGATCTGCTCTCGAGCCCGGATAAAACCGAGTCCCTGCTGCTGCACTGGCAGCAGGCGGAGTGGATCCGCGCGCTGGATGTGGGGTTTGCCCGGCTGATCCGGGAGCTCTCGGAAGAGCAGGGCGAACGCCCGGACCCACTGCTCCTGCTGCTGGCGGCACTGGTCTCCCATCAGGTGGGGCGTGGCCATGTCTGCGTCGATCTGGGCAATCTCCTGGCCGATGCCGGGCATACCCTTTCACTGCCGCCAGAGGAGTCGGTCCAGGAGCCGCTCACCGATTCCGGCACCAGCGAGCCGGACCGGCCCAAGCCCGCCGACGTGCTTGCACTTGTAACGCTGCCGGAATGCTTGAGCATACTGGAAAGCGCCTGCGCCGTAAGTGATGGCTCACATACAACACCCCTGGTGCTGAACGGAACCCGGCTCTATCTGCGCAGATTCTGGCGCTACGAACAACGCATTGCGGCGGGTATCCGGCACCGCCTGGCTTTGCCATCACCCCTGGCAGATCCGGAATCCGGTCCGGCCCGCACCCTGTCTCTCGCTCTGGATACACTGTTCCGGTCGTCAGAACCGGTGGATTACCAGAAACTGGCCTGTGCCCTGGCGGCCCGCAACCATTTCGCCGTGATCACCGGCGGGCCGGGCACCGGCAAGACCACGACCGTGGTCAACCTGCTGGCGGCACTTCAGGCCGTCGCCGGGGAATCCTCCGAACGGGCCGGTCGGAAATACCGGATCCGCCTGGCAGCCCCGACCGGCAAGGCGGCCGCCCGACTGAACGAATCCATCGGCGGTGCGGTGAGCCGGTTACCCCTTGCCGAACTGCCGGGAAACGTCGATCTGAATGATATCCCCACCAGGGTCACTACCCTGCACCGGTTACTGGGCAGCCGGCCGGATACCCGCAAATTCCGCCATAACCGGGACAACCCTTTGCTGGTGGATATCCTGGTCATCGACGAAGCCTCAATGGTGGACGTGGATCTGATGGCGTCGGTATTCGATGCCCTGCCCGGCAACGCCCAGCTGATCCTGTTGGGCGACAAGGACCAGCTGGCCTCGGTGGACGCCGGTGCGGTACTGGGGGAGCTGTGCCAGCGGGCGTTGCTGGCGCATTACACTCCGGAAACTGCCCGGTGGCTGGCCGCCTTGGCCGGAGGCGAGATACCGGAGTCACTGGTGGACGAAACCGGCCAACCCATGGATCAGGCCGTGGCCATGCTGCGCAAGAGCTACCGGTTCCGGGAGGACAGCGGTATCCGCGCCTTTGCCGAAGCTGTGAATACCAATGCGCTTGATAACGCCGTGTTGCGCCAGATCCGGCAAGCAGAATTCGACGATGTCATTTTGCTTAACAGCCGGTCGAAAAGTGGGGATACGGAAGACACCCTGGACCTGGTGTGTCGACATGCCATCACCGGCTCACCCGAGGCATTCCGAAATGCCGGGCAGGGCCGGCAAGTGAATGGTCAGAGCCTGCCACCACCCGTTGGTTACCGCCATTACCTCGAACGCTTGCAGAATCATGGCCTGAACGAAAACAGCCCCCGCGAAGACTGGGATGCGATGGCGGTGCAGCTCCTTGAAGCCTTCAGTGACTTTCAGGTGCTCTGTGCCCTGCGCAAGGGCCCCTGGGGCGTAGAAGGCCTCAACGACCGGATCGCAACGCAGTTACTGGCTGAAAAACTGATCCCGCGGGCCGAGGGCTGGTATGAGGGCCGGCCTGTGCTGATTACCGGCAACGACTACAACCTGGGCCTGATGAACGGCGACATTGGCATTGCCGTCAACGTGCCCTGGGATCGGACCGACACCGGTGAGCCCCGCTATACCCTGCGGGTGGCGTTTCCGGATAGCGACACCGCTGGCGGTATTCGCTGGATCTCGCCCAGTCGTCTACAGCAGCTGGAAACCGTGTATGCCATGACGGTGCACAAATCCCAGGGTTCGGAGTTCAACCACACCTGCCTGGTCTTGCCGGACCGTTTGAGCCCGGTCCTGACAAAAGAGCTGGTCTATACCGGCATTACCCGCGCCAGAAACTGGTTCAGCCTGATTGCCGGGGACATTCCAGTGCTCAGGGAGGCCGTCTCACAGCAGGTATCCAGGGCCTCAGGTTTGGCGCTCGCACTTGTGGAATCTACTGACTAATGGGTATCGCCTCCAGCTACATGTTCTTATATGATCGCCGGAAACTCTCTGACATGCAGTACGTGGAATGCCCTCTCATTCTTTTTATCTTCAGCAAGACGAAGCCTCACGTCTAAAAACCATTCTGGAAGGGACCGGCGCCGGAACCTGGGAATGGAACGTCCAGACGGGGGAGACGATTTTCAATGAGCGCTGGGCGGAAATCATCGGGTATTCGCTGGAAGAACTTCAACCGGTTTCCATCGACACCTGGATGAAGCACGCCCATCCGGACGATCTGGCTCTGTCAGAGCAGAAGTTAACGGCTCATTTCCGCGGCGACTCCGAGTATTACGAGTGTGAAGCCCGCATGCGTCATCGCGACGGCTACTGGGTTTGGGTCCGAGATTATGGTCGCCTCGTCAGTCGGACACTTGAAGGTGAGCCCGAGTGGATTTCCGGAACGCACATAGAGATCTCCAGCAGCAAGCAGTACGAACAGAGGCTGGAGCAAATCAAGGCTGAGCAACAGCAAACGATCCAGCGTTTTGAAAAAATGGCGTCGCTCTTGCCGGGAGTGGTGTTCCAGTTCGAGATCAGACCGGACGGAACCATGACGTTTCCCTATGCCAGTGCCGGAATTGAACGGGTCTATGGCGTGACGCCTGAGCAGGCGCTCGCCGATGGGACTATTGTGTTCCAGGCCATTCATCCAGAAGACCGCGGCTTTGTTGAACAGACCATTAACCACTCGAAGAAAAGCGGCGAAAACTGGGTCTGTGAATATCGGGTTATAAACGAGGGCGTGGTCAGCTGGGTTCTGGGCCGTTCCAAACCGGAATTCAAGCCGGACGGTACGGTCATCTGGCACGGCGCGATCCTGGATATCACCTCCCAGAAAACGCTTCAAGAAGAGCTCCGACAGACATCAACCACTGACGATCTCACAGGTGCAGCCAATCGGCGTCGCTTCACCGAGGTGCTGTCCTGGGAGTTTGAGAGGCTGAAACGGAACGGCGCCGGCTATGCGGTCGTACTCTTCGATTTTGACTGGTTCAAGAGAGTGAATGATCATTACGGGCACCACGTTGGTGACCTTGTCCTGAGGGAGACTGCCCACCGCATCAAAAATGAACTGCGTACGGGCGACACGCTGGGGCGAATCGGTGGCGAGGAGTTTGCCGTGCTCTTGCCTCAGTGCGACGAGAACAGTGCCAGGCAATTTGCGGAACGCCTTCGCCGATCCGTTGAACAATTGCGGTTCATTGGCTTTGATGAACTGCGGGGCACCATAACCTGCGGCGTTGCCATTTCCGACCGGACTGACGAAAAACCCAGCCAGATTCTGGTACGTGCGGACCAGGCGATGTACCGGGGCAAGGCTCAAGGCCGCAATCAAGTGGTCGTGTTTGACTACAAAGATCAGGCTTCCGGCTGAATTTCGGTATCCCCGCCATCAGACTGGTGTTGCTGGAACCACAGCCGGGCGTAGTGCCCGTTCCGGGCCAACAAATCCTGATGGTGTCCGCTCTCCACGATTTTTCCGCCCTCCATCACAAGGATGCTGTCCGCATCCATGACAGTCGACAGCCTGTGGGCAATCACCAGTGTTGTTCGCCTCTGGCTGACTTCCTTGAGCGCCGTGAGGATGGCCTGCTCCGAAAGTGAATCCAGAGAGGATGTCGCCTCATCCAGGATCAGCAACGGCGGGTTCTTCAGGATCACCCGGGCAATGGCCACCCGTTGCTTTTCACCACCGGAGAGCTTCAGGCCCCGTTCGCCCACCTTCGTTTCGTAACCCTCCGGCAGGCTGTGGATAAAGTCTTCCAGGTGGGCCATTCGAGCTGCCCGGTACACCTCTTCTTCCGTGGCTTCCGGCCGGCCATAGGCCAGGTTCCGGTAAAGGGTATCGTTGAACAGCACCGTATCCTGAGGCACCACACCAATCGCCGAGCGCAGGCTGTCCTGGCTCACCTGCCGAATGTCCTGGCCGTCGATCCGTATGGCGCCCTGATCGACGTCGTAAAAGCGGAACAGCAGGCGGGCGAGGGGGGACTTGCCGGCGCCACTGGCTCCCACTACGGCAATCTTGTGGCCGGACGGGATGGAAAAATTCACATCCCTCAGAATCGGGCGGTCCGGGCGGTAGGCAAAGTGGATGTGGTCAAACTGCACTTCGCCTCTATCCACGGCCAGCTCGGTAGCATCCGGAGCATCTTCAATCGCCGGTTTGTCCCCCAGCAGTTTGAACAGGCGCTCGACATTCACCAGTGCCTGCCGGATTTCCCGGTAGACAAACCCCAGGGCGTTCAGGGGAATGAACAACTGGAGCAGGTAGGCGTTGATCATGGTGAAGTCACCGAGGGTGATCTCACCACTGGCCACTTCCCGGACCGCCATGGCCATGATCACGATCATCGCCAAACCAATTATCAATGCCTGACCGGAGTTAAGCGCGGCCAGGGACAGGCGGTTTTTCAGACGGGCCTGTTCCCAGTCGTCCAGATCCCGATCATAGACCTCCGCCTCGTACCGCTCGTTATTGAAATATTTGACGGTTTCATAGTTCAACAGGCTGTCTATGGCCCGCGAGTTGGACTGGTTATCCCGGGCATTGGCTTCGCGCACGAATTTCGTCCGCCATTCGGTGATCTTGATGGAAAAGACCACATACACCACCACGGCCACCAGGATCGCCAGCACATAACCCACGTTGAACACCACGAAAAGAATGCCGGCGACCATCAGGATCTCCAGCAGGGTGGGCACAATGTTGAACAGGGTAAAGCGGAGCAGAAAGCTGATGCCGTTGGTACCCCGCTCGATATCCCGCGCCAGGCCACCGGTCTTTCGATCCAGGTGGAAGGCCAGTTCCCGCTGGTGCAGGTGCTCGAACACTCGCAGGGACACCCGGCGCATGGCCCGTTCAGCTACCCGGGCAAATACCGCATCCCGAAGCTCATTGAACAGGGTGGCGCCAAAGCGCAGTGTGCCGTAAGCCACCACCAGGATCACCGGGATCCAAAGCAGCATGTCCGCGCCGCGGTTCTGGACGAGGTAGTCGACGATGTATTTCAGGGCAATGGGCGTGGCAACGGTCGCCAGCTTGGCCAACACCAGCAAAACCAGGGACAGGACTACCCGGCCGCGGAATTCGGCGAGATAGGGCCAGAGGCCTGAAATGATTTTCCAGTCCGGTTTATGATCTGCCGGGTAATCGTTGTCGGCGTAGGCTCTCAATTCATGTTCCTTCCGCTTCGGAGTAGTCGAGCGCGCGGGTGGAGCAGCTTGCCAGGACACGCTGTAAATACGTCCCTGTACGCTCGGCGAAAGCCATCCCTGGCTTTCGACGGTCCTGGCAAGCTGCTCCACCCGCACGCTCTTGCGTAGCTGTATGATAGGTCTTGTATGGAGTACAAACCGTATTGTTAGCGGAGTCTACAGCACCCCGTATCCAGGAGGCACATCATTAACACTCGTCACCGCAAAGCCCTGAAACTGGTCATCGACTTTATCAGCCCCTATCGCCGGGCTGTCGCCGGTGCCCTGGTGGCGCTGATTTTTACGGCCGGAATTACGCTCGGGTTAGGGCAGGGTTTACGTATTCTTGTCGATCAGGGATTAGCCACCGAGTCGCCGGAGAACCTGGCCAGGGCCATCGGTCTGTTTTTCATACTGGTATTGGGGCTCGCATTTGGCTCGTTTGCCCGGTTCTATCTGGTGTCCTGGATCGGCGAACGGGTGGTGGCGGATATCCGCAAAAAAGTCTTCAACCACCTGATTGATCTTCATCCGGGCTTTTTCGAGCAGAACCGGGCCCTGGAAATCCAGTCCCGGTTTACCGCTGATACCACGGTTCTGCAGTCGGTGATTGGCTCCACGGTTTCCATTGCGCTGCGCAATGCCCTGATGCTGGTCGGCGGGTTGCTGCTGCTGTTCATTACCAACGCCAAGCTGGCGAGTATCATTCTACTGGGCTTTCCACTGGTGATTGCCCCCATCCTGTTCTTTGGCCGGAGAGTTCGCGCGCTGTCCCGGCTCAGCCAGGACCGGGTGGCCGATGTTGGCAGTTATGTGGGCGAGAACCTTACCCAGATCAAGACCGTGCAGGCCTTTAACCATCAGCCCCACGACCGTCGGTATTTTTCCGAGGTGTCGGAACGGGCCTTCGACATAGCCCGGCAGCGTATCCGGCAGCGGGCCTGGCTGACCACGCTGGCTATTTCCCTGGTGATGGGCGCCGTCGGGATTGTTATCTGGATAGGGGGGCTGGATGTGATTAACGGCCGGATCAGCCCCGGCGAACTGGCGGCCTTCGTGTTTTACAGCCTGCTGGTGGGCGTTGCTGCCGGTGCCATCAGCGAGGTGATTGGCGAGTTGCAAAGGGCGGCCGGGTCGGCGGCACGGCTGTTCGAGCTGCTGCAGACCGAGCCGGCGTTTGAGCGTAAAGAGACCACCCGAAGCCTTCCGGAGCCCGTTCAGGGTGAGATCCGGATTGACCACCTGAGCTTTCATTACCCGGGACGTCTGGAGCACCCCGCGCTGACAGATCTCACGCTGACGGTAAACGCTGGCGAGACCCTGGCCCTGGTGGGCCCTTCCGGCGCCGGAAAATCCACCCTGTTTGATCTGCTGCTGCACTTCTACCAGCCGACGGAGGGCAGCATTCTCATTGATGGCATGGACACCGCCGAGCTGTCTCTCGAGGCCCTGCGCCGGTGTTTTTCCCTGGTACCCCAGAATCCCGCCCTGTTCCACGGCACCGTGGCCGACAACATCCGATACGCACGCCCCGACGCCAGCCAACAGGACGTCGAGCAGGCCGCGAAGATCGCCCATGCCCATGATTTTATCCAGGCTCTGCCGAAAGGCTACGAAACCCGGCTTGGAGATGCCGGCCTGGGCCTCTCCGGTGGCCAGAAGCAGCGTCTTGCCATTGCCCGCGCCCTGCTTGCCGATGCCCCGATCCTGTTGCTGGACGAAGCCACCAGTGCCCTGGATGCGGAAAGTGAAAACCTGATCCAGCAAGCGATGCCGGCGCTGACCGCAGAGCGTACCACCCTGGTGATTGCCCATCGCCTGGCCACGGTCCGGGACGCGGACCGGATTGCGGTTATGGACCAGGGACGCCTGCTGGCGGTGGGCACCCATGATGAACTGATGCGCCATAACGCCCTCTATCAACGCCTGGCAAAACTGCAATTCCGGGACAATGCGGCCTGAGGGCGACAATAGTCGGTTTGTTTCCTGTGACCGTACTACTTACACTGTTAGGTGAAACTTTCGAACCTGAACCCAGGGAGAATGGCAAAGTGAGCAATAAAGAATTGCAGGCACTCAAAGAACGCTACGTTGCGGCGGGCGCGGCAAGTCCCAATGAACAGTTTGCCGACCATGCAACGAATGCAGAGCTGTGGGATGCAGACGGCAAGCGCATGATCGATTTCGCCGGCGGCATCGGCGTACTGAACATCGGCCATCGCCACCCGAAGGTGGTGGAAGCGGTCAAGGCACAGCTGGACAAGCTGATGCATACCTGCCAGACGGTTATGCCCTATGAGGGCTACGTGAAACTGGCGGAGAAGCTCAGCGGTGTGGTTCCTGTGCGTGGCCACGCCAAGGTAATGCTGGCCAACTCCGGTGCCGAGGCCCTGGAAAACGCCATGAAGATCGCCCGTGCAGCGACTGGCAAGACCAACGTCATCTGCTTCGACGGTGGTTATCACGGCCGGACCTTCTACACCATGGCCATGAACGGTAAGGCAGCGCCGTACCAGACGGATTTCGGCCCCATGCCCGGTACCGTTTATCGTGCGCCTTATCCGGTTCCGTACCACGGCGTCAGTGAAGATGAAGCACTGCGTGGCCTGAAAATGGCCATGAAAGCCGATTCCCCGGCCCACAACACCGCAGCGATCGTCATCGAGCCGGTGCTGGGTGAGGGCGGCTTCTACGCGGCACCGACCAGCTTCCTCAAGGAAATCCGCAAGATCTGCGACGAGAACGATATCCTGATGATCGCAGACGAAGTGCAGAGCGGCTTTGGCCGGACCGGAAAGATGTTTGCCATCGAGCACAGTGACGTTGAGCCGGATCTGATGACCATGGCCAAGAGTATGGCTGATGGCATGCCGATTTCCGCCATCGTCGGTACCGACAAGTACATGGACGCGTCCGGCCCGAACTCTCTGGGCGGCACCTACACGGGCAGCCCGACCGCCTGTGCGGCTGCCCTGGCCGTATTCGACGTGTTCAAGGAAGAGGACATCCTCGGCAAGTCCCAGGCGCTGGGCGAAAAGCTGAAGCAGCGCTTCAGCCAGTGGCAGGAACAGTTTGCCCACGTCGACAATGTGCGCAATCTTGGTCCCATGGCTGCGTTTGAGCTGGTGGAAAGCAAGGAAAGCCGTACGCCCAAGCCGGAACTGGCAGCGGCGGTAACCAAGAAGGCGAAGGAGAAGGGTCTGATTCTCCTGAGCTGTGGTATGTACGGCAACACCTTGCGGTTCCTGATGCCGGTCACCATCGAAGACGAGGTGCTGGAAGAAGGACTGGCGATTGTGGAAGAAAGCCTCAAGGAAGTGGGTGCCTGATCGGCGCTGACGTTCAAGAGGAAACAGAAAAGCCGGGCATAAGCCCGGTTTTTTTATGCCCGTTTGGAAAGCGTCTATTCAGTCAACCCGCCGCTTCTGTGTGCGGTGACGGCGGTTACGTCCACACTTGGATTCATCGTATACTGCCCAGACTACTCCGGCAGTGCCTTCCGGCCTGCTCCAGTTTCACCAATCAGGCTAGAACATGACGTCTCCGAGCTCCGCCAACGTTCCGGACCACAAACCAAGGCCCTGGGTCGACTTGCTGGTCAGTATTATCATTCCATCCGTTATCCTGATGAAGTTCAGTGGCGAAGAACATCTGGGCAGCGTGAACGCACTGGTCATCGGCCTGGCGTTTCCACTGGGTTGGGGGTTGTTCGAACTGATCAAGTACCGCAAGAAAAACTTCATTGCGGTACTCGGTCTGGTCAGTGTCGGGCTGACAGGCGGCATTGGCCTGCTTGAGCTGGATGCGGGTTGGTTAGCCATCAAGGAAGCCGCGATTCCCGCGATTATAGGTCTGGCGGTACTGGCTTCCACACGAACCAAGTACCCTCTGGTACGCACCCTTCTGTATAACCCAAGTGTTCTGGATGTCGATAAGATCCATAAGACCCTTGAAGAACACAATCGGGTTGAGGAATTCGAGGCCGGCCTGCTCAAGGCGAGTTACTTCTTTGCGGGCACCTTCCTGTTTTCATCCATCATGAACTACGTGATTGCTAAATGGATCGTGGTCAGCCCGTCCGGTACCGAGGCGTTCAATGAGGAGCTTGGTCGGATGACCCTGGTGAGCTATCCCATGATCGCCATTCCTTCCATGATTATGATGATGTTGATCTTTTATTATCTCTGGCGCACTATCCGCCGGCTGACCGGGTACACGCTGGAAGAGGTGATGGCACCGCATCTGGCGGAGAAAGAGAGGGAGCGAAACGAATCGTCGGAATCGAGCACCGGTAAATAAAACCTCCAGGGGTCGGTCGTTGCCGCACGGGATCGAAAACAAAAAAAGCGGCGAAGGCTTCAAACCTTCGCCGCTTTTTTTGTGCCTTTTGGACGGTTGTGATCAGACGTCCAGGTTGGTCACTTCCAGGGCATTGGTCTGAATGAAGTTACGACGCGGTTCGACATCGTCGCCCATCAGGGTTGTGAAGATCTGGTCTGCCGCAATGGCGTCTTCGATCGTCACTTTCATCATGCGGCGGGTCTCCGGATCCATGGTGGTTTCCCACAACTGCTCTGGATTCATCTCGCCAAGACCCTTATAGCGCTGGATATTCAGACCGCGCTGGGCCTCTTTCATCAACCAGTCCAGGGCACCTTCGAACGACAGCACCGGCTGCTTACGCTCGCCACGTTGGATATAGGCGCCGTCTTCAATGAGGCCATCCAGAGTTTCACCCATGCGGGCGATCGCTGCGTACGAGGATGATTCAAAGAACTCATGGCTGAATACATGCTCGTAGGGAATGCCATGCACGTAGATGGTTACCTTCGGCAGGTACAGCGCCCGCTCGGTATCCTTGGTGACCGAGAAGGTGTATTTGGTACCGGTGCGGGTATCCAGGTCCAGGCCATCACCAAGACGCGCAACCCAGCGAGCCACGGAAGCTTCTTCCTTCAGATGCTCAGGCTTGAGCGTGACGTTCTGGAGCATCTGCTCCAGCACCTTGGCCGGGTAGGCCCGGGACAGTCGCCCAATCATGTTCATGACCGCCTGGTAGTCCTTGACCATGGTTTCCAGAGCGGAATCCTTGATCGCCGGGGCTTCCGGGTTCACATAGAGCTGGGCACCTTCCAGAGCGGTCTGGGTGAGGTAAGCTTCCTTGGCCTTCTCGTCCTTCAGGTACTGCTCCTGCTTGCCACGCTTGACCTTGTAAAGCGGCGGCATGGCGATAAAGACATGGCCACGCTCGATGATTTCGCGCATCTGACGGAACAGGAAGGTCAGCAGCAGTGTCCGGATGTGAGAACCGTCCACGTCCGCGTCGGTCATGATGATAATGGAGTGGTAACGCAGTTTATCGGGATTGAATTCTTCCCGGCCGATACCACAGCCCAGAGCCGTGATCAGGGTGCCCACTTCTGCAGAGGACAGCATCTTGTCAAAGCGGGCTTTTTCCACGTTCAGGATCTTACCTTTCAGCGGAAGGATTGCCTGGGTCTTGCGGTCACGGCCCTGTTTGGCGCTACCACCGGCCGAGTCACCCTCCACAATGTAAAGTTCGGAAAGGGCGGGGTCCTTCTCCTGGCAGTCGGCCAGTTTGCCGGGCAGACCAGCGATATCCAGGGCGCCTTTGCGGCGAGTCATGTCACGCGCCTTTCGAGCGGCTTCACGAGCCCTGGCGGCTTCCAGCATTTTGTTGACGATGAGCTTGGCTTCGTTCGGCTGCTCCTGCAGGTACTCCGCAAAACTCTGGTACAGCTCCTGCTCAACCGCAGTCTTCACCTCGGAGGAGACCAGCTTGTCCTTGGTCTGTGAGGAGAACTTCGGGTCCGGAACCTTAACGCTGATGATGGCAGTCAGGCCTTCCCGGGCATCGTCACCGGAGGTCGCAACTTTCGCCTTCTTGCCCAGACCTTCCTGCTCGATATAGTTATTGAGGGAACGGGTCAGGGCCGCCCGGAAGCCCGCCAGGTGTGTGCCGCCATCGCGCTGGGGGATGTTGTTGGTGAAGCAGTAGATGTTCTCCTGAAAAGCATCGTTCCACTGCATGGACACTTCCACCGCGATACCGTCTTCGCGCTCGCGATTAAAATGGAAAACGCGGTTGATCGGGGTCTTGTTGGAATTCAGATGCTCGACAAAGGCGCGCAAGCCACCTTCGTACTCGAAGACTTCTTCCTTGCCAGAGCGCTCGTCGGTCAGACGAATGCGCACGCCACTGTTCAGGAACGCGAGCTCACGCAGACGCTTGGCGAGAATGTCGTAGTGGAATTCAATGTGGGTAAAGGTTTCCGGCGAGGGAATGAAATGCACCTTGGTACCCGATGCGTCGGTCTCGCCGACGGCTGCCAGAGGTGCATTGGGAACACCGTGGGTGTAGGTCTGCTCGTAAACCTTGTTGTCTCTACGAATGGTCAGGGTGAGGGTAGAGGACAATGCGTTCACGACCGAGACGCCCACGCCGTGAAGACCGCCGGACACCTTGTAGGAGTTATCGTCGAACTTACCGCCGGCGTGCAGCACGGTCATGATAACTTCCGCAGCCGAAACGCCTTCCTCTTCGTGGAGGTCCACCGGGATGCCACGTCCGTTGTCTTTCACGGTTACCGATTCGTCCGGGTGGATAATCACACCAATCTCTGAGCAGTAGCCCGCAAGCGCTTCGTCGATGGAGTTATCCACCAATTCAAAAACCATGTGGTGCAGGCCAGTGCCATCATCGGTATCCCCGATGTACATGCCTGGCCGCTTTCGCACCGCATCCAGCCCTTTCAAGACTTTGATACTGGAGGAATTATAGTTCGATTCACTCATTCGGAAACTCCTGAAGCGTGATAGGCCGGGGCATTCTTTGCTCTTCGCACCGGTCTTATTCTTCCGTCAATTTGCCATGTTCCACGTGGAACAATCTGTAATCCGGTGCATTACCCTCGGGCCAGAGCTGATCCACCATGGGACGCTCAATCGACGTGATAAACACCTGACAACGTAATGCCTGTAACCTGATAGCCAGCATGGCGCGATGGCCCTCATCCAACTCGGCGTTAATATCGTCGAGCAAAAAGGTCACCTGCTTGCCCATGTCACTCAACACCATGCCTTGGGCAATCTTCATCAAAATCACCAGGGTTTTCTGCTGGCCCCGGGAGAACGTTTCGGCAACAGGCCTGCCCTGAAACTTCAACCGGATGTCTGCGCGATTCGGACCATATAATGTGTGCCCGACTTTTCGCTCCTGATCCCGATGGTCTACCAGTAATTCTGCCAGCGGCCGACTGACATCCCAGCCCGGGTAATACTCGAGCTTCAGACCTTCGGTCCAGGGTACCTCTACTTCCCGAACCAGCTTTTCAAAAGCCAACTTGAACCGGCCAAAGGTGCCGGTACGGGCCTCAGTAATGCGCTCACTCAGGGTAGCGTACTGATGATCCCAGACACGCATTAAAGCTTCGTCTAGTCTACCATTTCTCAGCGTTTGATTCCGCTGTGATGTCACTCTCTGGCATTGTTGCCAGAGAGATCCAAAGGAAGGTTCCACGTGGAACACTAACCAGTCCAGAAACTGACGCCGCTTGCCGGGTCCACCTGCCACCACATCAAAAACACCAGGATCGATCACAGATACCGGCAGATGCTTGGCAAGGGCAGAAAGACTCCTGACCGCCTCACCATCCACCCGTAACATCGTTTCCTTCTGACCCACATCCCGGGATATTCCCAGGCGATGCACCAGATCGGTCTCGCTGCCATGCCTGCGTGAGTCCAACCCATGATCGAGACCACCAAACACTGTCAGCCGTTGTTCGCCATGACTAACCACTGCCTGGTGTCTGTTCACCCGAAACGAACGGCCCAATCCCAGATAACCGATGGCTTCCAGCACGCTTGTTTTGCCGCTTCCATTTTCTCCGTAAAGCAGATTAAACGACGATGAAAAGCTGACCGGCGCCGACGACAGGTTACGGAAGTTCTCAGTCTGGAATTTTACAAGCGCCATAGAAAAGCAGACTCGAAGGGGACGAGGGCAGGAAACAACACAAAACCCTTTAACGAAAAAGGCAGCGTTACCTTCCCGTCGGTAACGCTGCCCTAGTGTACAAAAGCCAATCGCTCAAGGCGACAGCCTCAGTGGAGCATGTTCAACCGTTCGTCCATGAACACATCCATTTCTGGTGCAAGGATGTGAACATAGCGATCGAAATACAGGAACTGTTTCAGTAGCAAAGCGAATTCCCTTGGAAAATGCAGGCCATGGCTTTCGCCGATCTTAACCATATCCATCAGGATATGATTAACATCGTCTTCTGCCTGCTCCGCCTCATAGGGAACCTCGTCGGGCACCATTCGGTCCATCTGCTGGTAGAGCCGTCTCAAATCGCTGGCCAGATCATCTACCCGAACCGTCTGGCGGGTAATACCGATGCGGATCATCGCGTCGGCCATTCCCTCGAAATTCCCAACCATAACGGCTGAAATAAAATCGCTCACCGCCTGCCAGGTATCCGGCTTGATACGACCAACAATTCCGAAGTCAATAAAACCAACCCGACCGTCCTTGAGAACCATCAGGTTGCCGGCGTGCACATCCGCGTGGAAAAACTCACATTGGGTCAAACTGGAAAACCAGGTGTTCATGGCGGTGATCAGGGTACGCTCCGGATCACGGGCGTAACCGCGGATACTTTCCAGATCGGTCAGGGACACACCGTGGAACCGCTCCATGGTCAGGATCCGCCGGGTGCTGCAGTGTTCGAACACCCTCGGTACTGCCGCATCTTCATTATGGGTATCGTGCAGAAACTCCCGGAACACCTTCAGGTTGCTCGCTTCCTTGATGAAATCGCACTCTTCCATCATGGTCCGCTGGATTTCCTCGACGATACCGGACATGGAGGTCCAGGACAGTTTTGGCGCCAGAATTTCCAGAATACGGGCAGACAGGTACAGGAAGTTAAGATCGGTTAAGAGAATGTTTTCCACACCCGGCTTCTGAACCTTGATCACCACTTCTTCACCGGAGACCAGACGCGCGGCGTGAACCTGGGCAATCGATGCCGACGCCAGGGCCACCGGATCGATTTCCGAATAGACTTCCTCCAGGGGCCGACCAAGCTCTTCCCGGATAATTCTCTTGATCACACCAAAGGGCAGGTTGGGTGTTCTGTCCAGGCAGTGCTGGAACTCCTCGACATACTCCTTAGGGAAAAACGTCGGGGAGCTGGCAATGAACTGTCCCAGTTTGATGTAGGTTGCACCGAGGGATTCAAACGTCTGCCTCAGCAAGCGCGGCGTTGGAGGGCGATCCCCCCGAAGCCAGTTGATCCCGGTGCGCCCGAGTACCGACACAGTCTGGCCAATCCTGAAGGCGCCTTTGATTCCATTCGTTACGGTACTCATCAATCTCATCTCCTCCTACAGCCTCATGGGCATGACAACATAGAGGCAACGGTTATCGTTTTGCGCCTCTATCAACGCACTGCTGTTCGGATTCGACAGGGTTATTTTTACCTGGTCCTCATCCAGCGCGTTCATGACATCCACCAGATAGCCTACATTAAAACCGATTTGCAGGGATTCGCCCTGATAGTCCACCGGCAGCGCGTCTTCGGCCTGTTCCTGATCCGGGTTGTTGGCAAATACCTGGAGTTCATTGGATGCCAGGTTCAGGCGCACGCCGCGGATGTTCTCGTGGGACAGGATGCCCGCCCGTTGCAGGGTGTTCTTCAAGGTGGCGCGGTCCGCCAGGACGATCTTGTCGCCCCCGCGCGGAATCACGCGATTGTAGTCGGGGAATTTGCCTTCAATCAGTTTCGAGGTGAAGGTATAAGACCCCACCGTCGCTCGCAGGTGGTTATCGCCAATAACCAGGGTCACCGGTGTTTCCACATCATCGAGCAACCGGGCCAGTTCCAGTACCCCTTTGCGCGGAACAATAACCTGACGCAGCTCCGGGCAATTGGTGGCCAGTTCCAGATGTGCCATGGCCAATCGATGGCCGTCGGTAGCTACCGTCCGCACATGGTCCTTGTCCACTTCCAGCAACAGTCCGTTCAGGTAATAGCGCACGTCCTGCTGAGCCATGGCGAACGCCGTGGCATCGAGCATCCGGCCGAGTTCTTTCTGGGGCAATTCCAGACGGAAGCTCTCGTCTTCGTCTTCCACGTTCGGAAAGTGCTCCGGCGGCAGGGTCGACAAGGTAAAGTGGCTGGCGCCACAACGCAGGTGCAACCGATCGCCTTCAAGCGACAACTCTATCGGCGCCTCGTCACCCAGGGCCCGGGAGATATCCGACAGCTTGCGGGCCGGGACGGTAATCCGGCCGGGCTGATCTACATGCACCGGTGTTACCCGCGCCACCAGTTCCACTTCCATATTGGTACCGGTCAGGGTCAGGGTATTGTCCTCGGCCACCAGCAACACGTTGGAGAGCACGGGCATGGTCTGTTTCTTTTCCACCACGCCAGCAATGCTTTGCAGCGGGGTAAGCAGGGATTCACGGCTGATCGTCAGTTTCATGGCACTCAGCTTTCTTTATGTTGGAAGGGTGAATGTTGTTCGCCAACGCCCGGCATCAGGTGGTCAGCAGTCTCATAAAATTCTGATAATCCTCGCGGATGCCCGGATCAGTCTCCTGCAACTCCACGATTTTCTTGCACGCATGCAATACGGTGGTGTGGTCACGCCCGCCAAAGGCATCACCAATCTCCGGCAAGCTGTGATTGGTCAGCTCCTTCGACAACGCCATGGCGACCTGCCTTGGCCGGGTCACCGTTCGAGTCCGGCGCTTGGATAGCAGATCGGCCACCTTGATCTTGTAATATTCCGCCACCGTGCGCTGAATGTTGTCGATGCTCACCTGTTTCTCGTGCAGCGCCAACAGGTCCTTCAGGCTCTCCCGGATAAACGGCGGAGTGATTTCAGAGCCGGTGAAGTGAGCATTGGCTATCACCAGACGAAGCGCGCCTTCAAGCTCCCGAACGTTTGAACGAATCTTCTGGGCAATAAAAAAGGCCGCTTCGCTGCTGAGCTTAACGTTGGCCTGATCGGCCTTTTTCATCAAAATGGCAACCCGCGTTTCCAGTTCGGGCGGCTCTACCATCACCGTCAGGCCCCAGCCAAACCGCGATTTGAGTCGCTCTTCCATATCCACAATTTCTTTCGGAAACCGATCGCAGGTAACGATTACCTGCTGCCCGCCTTCCAACAACGCATTAAAGGTATGGAAGAACTCTTCCTGAGAACGCTCCTTGCGGGCGAAGAACTGGATATCATCAATCAACAGCGCGTCCACTGAACGGTAATAGCGCTTGAACTCGTTGATGGCGTTAAGCTGCAATGCCTTCACCATATCGGCAACAAAACGCTCCGAACGGAGATAGGCCACCTTCGCCTTGGGGTTACGACGGACAATTTCGTTGCCGATCGCATGCATCAGGTGTGTTTTACCAAGACCAACCCCGCCGTACAAAAACAGAGGGTTGTAGGCTCCACCCGGATTCTCGGCCACCTGCATGGATGCGGCACGGGCGAGCTGGTTGGATTTGCCTTCCACAAAGGTTTCGAAGGTGAACCCCTCGTTGAGGAAGCTCTGGTGTTTGATGTCACCTTCAACCTGAACCGGACGCCGCTGGGTGTCACTCTTCGGGCGCACGGATGGTGTGGATGCAACGGTGGCGGCCACGCCTTTTTCTTCTTCGGTTACCCGGCTGCCGGCCTCTTCCTGAACCTGACCGTTAACGCGGGCAGGTACTTCCGACCGTTTGACCGGTTCGCCTTCACGGGGTGCAGAACCCACTTTCATATTGACCCGGGGCGCCTGCCCACCGTTCAGATCCTTGAGCACCTCTTCAATACGTCGCAGGTACTTTTCGTTTACCCAATCCATGACAAAACGGTTTGGGGCGAACAGCATCAGCTGCCCCTCCCGGTGATCGGACTGCAGGGGCCTGAGCCAGGTATTGAACTGTTGTGCGGGAAACTCGTCCCGGAGTACTTCAAGACATTGATGCCACATACTGTTTGGCACGACAGCCTGCTCCCGATAACCCTGAAATGTCTCTGAACGGACAAGGGACTTCCTGTCCTGTGAGATGACCCCGAATTCTAACCCGACCGGCCCTCCAGTGAAAGGGCTAAAGCCAGTTCATGAACAGCCTGTGGAAATTTATTTCTTTGTATTTCAATTTTTTACGAACTTACCTACAACCTTGTGTACAGAAAATTCCTGCAATGAAAGTTACCCACAGCCCTGTGTGTACAGCCCGGGTTTAACCCTGTTAGGAACCACAGGATGCAACCGGGGATAACTTTGAACCTCGATTCGAAAACGACTTACCCACATTTCACCCTGCCACCGTCCACAGATCTCAGGGTGCCTTATCAATACCCTTATAAACCGCCCAACAAACTGTTTTTCTGATATTTTCTTCGCTTATCCACAGAAACCTACGGTACTAATAACAGTAATAATTAATCCTTAAAAGAATTCTAAAAAGACTTACTGAATTTATTAGCTGACCTGACCGATTCCGAATTTCGGGCATGCGCACAACCCCCTAGCAATAAGCATTGAATTCCCACCGGTATTTGCATAGAATGCCGCTCCTGTTTTGGCTGTTCATTTTCCAGCCAGTTACTGAATTTCCAACTTACGAATTGTGAGATCATCACCATGAAAAGAACGTTTCAACCAAGCGTCCTGAAGCGTAAGCGCGTTCACGGTTTCCGTGCCCGTATGGCCACTGCCAACGGCCGCAAGGTTATTTCCCGTCGTCGTGCCAAGGGCCGCGCACGTCTGTCCGCGTAAGCTCTGATTGCCTCATGAAGGCTTTGAGTTTCCCGAAATCACATCGTCTCTTGCGACCTGCTGATTACGGCAAAGTCTTCAACGACGTGCAGCTGAAAGTTCCACACCGGAATTTTCTGATCCTGGCGACACCGAATAATCTCGGGCACGCCAGGATCGGTTTGATCTTCTCGAAGAAAAACCTGAAGCTTGCAGTCCAGAGAAACCGGATAAAGCGCCAGGTCAGGGAAAGTTTCCGTCACCAGACGGACCTGCCCGGCCTGGATCTTGTGGTTCTGGGACGCCAGGGGCTGGTTTCCCTGGACAACCACTCGGTTCGGTCATCCATGGATGACCTCTGGCGACGTCTCAGGAAAAAGTACGCTCAATCTCAGCCATCCCGGGCAGCACCATCGGAATCTGCCAATCGAGGAACGGGTTAATGCGCAAGCTTCTGCTTCTGCCCATCCGCTTCTACCAGTATGCAATCAGTCCGCTGATGGCCAGTCACTGCCGCCACTACCCCACCTGCTCACAATACGCCGTTGAAGCCATTAACCACCATGGCGCGCTTAAAGGATTATTTCTCGCAATCCGGCGTCTGTTAAGGTGTCATCCCTGGGCGGAAGGCGGTTATGATCCTGTACCGGGAACGGCAGAACCCCGGGCTCCGGAAACCGCAACAGCCTGCGTACACGCTGATCACTCCCATACAACAACCCAGACCAGACAGTAACTCTATGGATATTCAACGCATCGTATTATTTGCCGGCCTGGCTATTGTCAGTTATCTGATGGTGCTTGCCTGGAATGAGGACTACCATCAGCCTCCCGAGACGGCTCAGGTCGCTGAATCCCAGCCTTCGCAAACCGCTGGCAACATGGGCAATTCCGACAATATGGTGCTTCCGGAGGACAGCTCCGCTCAGGCTGATGGTGATGGCGAGTTCACCACTCCGGAGACTGGTCAGGCTGTCATCAGCTCAACCGAAACCACCACCACGGTCAGCGATCAGTTCATCACAGTTCGCACCGATGTTTACGATCTGCAGATCGATCGGGTCAGCGGTAACCTGGTAAAAGCACAGCTGCTTGATTACGACGATACCCTGAACAGCGAAAAGCCGTTGACGCTCCTGAACAACACGCAGAATCGCCTGTACGTTCTGGAAAGTGGGTTGATTGGTCGTGATGGCCCGGATAGTCGCAAAAACGGTTCGGCTCCGGTCTACAGTACTGACGCTGCAAGCTATGAACTGGCGGAAGGCGACAACCAGCTTCAGGTAGATCTGACTTACACAACTGATAATGGCGTCCAGATCACCAAGCGTTATGAATTTGAACGCAACAGCTACGAAATTGGCGTCAAATATCTGGTTGAAAACCAGTCGAGTGAAGAATGGCAGGCCAATTTCACCGGCAAGATCGTCCGGGATCAGTCCCCGGACCCGACCTCCCAGACCAGCATGGGTATCCAGGCCTTCCTGGGTCTGGTCATCAGCTCCCCGGAAGACCCCTACGAGAAGTTTGATTTCGGAGATCTCCAGGAAAACCAGATCAATCAGTCTGTTACCAACGGCTGGCTGGCCTTCCTGCAGCACTACTTCCTGTCGGCATGGGTACCGGAGCGCGATATTCCCGCCCAGTACCAGACCACGCGCCGTGGCCCGAACTATGTAATGGGCTTTGTTTATCCGGCTACCAATGTGGCGCCGGGCGAAACCGCAGAGATCGGTGCCCGGGCCTACGTTGGGCCAAAGATCATTGAACGCCTGGAAGAAATGGCACCGAACATGGACCGTACCGTTGATTTCGGCTGGCTATTCTTCATTTCGCTGCCGCTGTTCATCATTCTGGACTGGTTCCATAGCCTGGTTGGCAACTGGGGCGTGTCCATCATCCTGCTGACGGTTCTGGTCAAGGCGGTGTTTTTCCATCTGTCGGCTACCAGCTACAAGTCCATGGCCAAGATGCGGGCCGTTGCGCCTCAGCTGACCCGGCTGAAAGAACTGTACGGAGACGATCGGCAGCGCATGTCCCAGGAAATGATGGCGTTGTACAAGCGGGAGAAGATCAATCCGCTGGGTGGCTGTCTGCCCATACTGGTGCAGATGCCGGTGTTCATCTCCCTGTACTGGGTTCTGTTCGAGAGTGTTCAGCTTCGTCACGCGCCATTCATGCTGTGGATTCAGGATCTGTCGGTCATGGACCCGTACTTCATCCTGCCGATTCTGATGGGTGCCAGCATGTTCCTGCAGATGAGTCTGAACCCGACGCCGCCGGATCCGATGCAGGCCAAGATCATGAAGATGATGCCGTTGATCTTTACGGTCTTCTTCCTGTGGTTCCCGGCAGGTCTGGTTCTGTACTGGCTGGTGAACAATATTCTGTCCATTGCCCAGCAGTGGTACATTACCCGCAAGATCGAAGCAGAAATGGCCGGCAAGAAGCACTGACCGGTGCCCGAACCGACCCGGCAAAGGCTCCTGTATGGAGCCTTTGTTGTTTTCAGCCTGTGGAAAAAGAATGAGCCAGAGTTCTGACACCATCGCAGCCATCGCCACCGCACCGGGACAGGCCGGAGTTGGCATTGTTCGTATCTCTGGGCCCAGGGCCCTCGCCATTGCAAAAAAGATGCTGGGATTTGAGCCGAAACCGCGATATGCCCATTACGGCCCCTTCCATGACTGCCATGACGAGTTAATAGACGAAGGCATCGGCCTGTTTTTCCCCAACCCTCACTCGTTCACCGGCGAAGACGTGTTCGAGCTTCAGGGGCACGGTGGTACGGTGATTCTCGATCTTCTGCTCCGTGAGGTTTGCAGCCAGGGGGCAAGACTCGCCCGGCCCGGAGAGTTCTCCGAGCGGGCGTTTCTGAACGACAAACTGGACCTGGCCCAGGCCGAAGCGATTGCCGATCTGATTGAAAGCAGTTCCGAGCAGGCGGCGCGCTGCGCGGTTCGTTCGATGCAGGGTGTGTTCTCCCGGCAGATCGAAGATCTGGTGGAGGCGGTCACGCATCTACGGATCTACGTGGAGGCGGCGATCGATTTTCCCGAGGAGGAGATCGACTTCCTGGCTGACGGCAAGGTAGCCAGTGACCTTCAAAACCTCCTGGAGCGGCTCGGGAAAATCCTGGCCGAAGCCCAGCAGGGAACGATTCTTCGTGACGGCATGAAAGTGGTGATCGGCGGAAGGCCCAATGCCGGCAAATCGAGTCTCCTCAATGCCCTGGCAGGTCGCGAAGCGGCCATTGTGACGGCGATTGAGGGCACAACCCGTGATGTACTCAGGGAACATATCCACATCGATGGGATGCCCCTGCACATTATCGATACCGCCGGCCTGCGGGACAGCCCGGACGAAGTGGAACAGATCGGTATTGCCCGGGCCTGGCAGGAAATCCGTCAGGCCGATCGCATTCTTCTGATGGTGGATGCGACTACCACCGATAAAACCAGTCCCCATGAAATCTGGCCGGATTTCATCGACCAGCTACCGGCCAACGCCCCGGTGACGGTGATACGGAATAAGGTGGACCTCTCTGGTGAAACGATCGGTATCAGTGCCGAAGAGCATCAGAGCGCGCCGGTGATCCGTTTGGCAGCAAAGTCTGCCGAGGGCCTGGAGATACTCCGGGACCATCTCAAACAATGCATGGGGTTTGCCAGCACCACAGAAGGTGGTTTCCTCGCCCGGCGCCGCCATCTTGATGCCCTGGAGCGCGCCCAGGCCCTGCTGATCCAGGGCCAGAGCCAGCTGGAGGGTTTCGGTGCCGGCGAGCTTCTGGCTGAAGACCTGCGTGCCGCCCAGGATAGCCTTGGCGAGATCACCGGGCATCTGACGCCTGATGAGTTACTGGGCAAGATCTTCAGCAGCTTCTGTATCGGTAAATAGCGCTAACCGGTCTTCCGGCGTTCCTCGGAGGTGACTGGCACCAATGCCTCAGTGCTGTTGCGGTTGCCCAGGAAATCCGGGCGCGGTTTGTTGCCGCAGAATGGGGCCTGGAGCTGGTTTTCCACACTGTTATAGACGAAAAACAGGTTGCTGCGCGGCCAGGGCGACATATTGGCATTGGAGGCGTGGAGCGTGTTGCACTCGAAGATGATCAGCGAGCCGGCAGGGCCGGTTGGCGCTTTGATACCGTAGTCATCCGCCATGGCTGCCAGGTCCCGTTTGTTGGGAACACCCAGTTCCTGTTTTTTCAGCGACGACTGATAATTGTCCTCCGGTGTGCGGCCAACGCAGGGCACAAAGGTCTTGTGGGAACCGGGAATGAGCATCAGGGGGCCGTTGAAAGGCGTGTTGTCGGTGAGCGCGATGGAGAAGCTGACTGCCCGCATCCGTGGCATGCCGTCCTCGGCGTGCCAGGTTTCAAAATCCGAGTGCCAGTCAAAACCCTTGCCGTGGAAACCGGGTTTGAAATTGATCCGGGACTGGTGGATGTAAGCTTTACTGCCCAGAAGCTGACGCACCATGGCCAGAATCCTGGGATCCCGGGTCAGCCGGTCGAATCGGTCCGACAGTTCGTGAATGCCAAAAATCGAGCGGATCTCCTGCTTGCCGGGTTCAGTAATGGTGCCTTCCGAGCGCAGAATGCTTTCATCGTCCTCATAGCCCCGCAAATCCTCCCGGAACTGGCGCACCGTGGCCTGGTCGAGAAAACTGTCGAAGACCAGAAAACCGTCGCGCTCATACCGTGCCAGCTCAGTCTCACTCAGTGGTCCGTCGGAACGGTCCGAGCCGCTGCTGTGCACCACGGGATCCTGACGTTCAAAGCTTTTGGTGGGGCGTTCCAGGCGGGTGGGATAAAAGTCGTCAGTACGAGTCTCCATATTCGAACCTCCTTACTTTTATTTGAGAAATCAGAACATTTCTATTTAATTCAGTAAGTTAATAACTCCAATGCGGAAATGCACCTGTAAGATGGGTTCAGGCGGACGTATTTCAAGGGCAAAAAAACCCGGGCCGAGGCCCGGGGATAAGGTGTACCGGATACCCTACCCGGTGAAGGCCAGATCTTCGGCGTCGAGCTGCATCAGGTTTTTGCTGGGGCTGAGCATGCTGGTGGCGTGGCTCTGGGCCCGGGGCAGCAAACGTTCAAAATAGAACTCGGTGGTGGCGAGCTTGGCCTGGTAAAAGCCGGTGGATTCCTCACCACCGTTATCGAGTTTATCCACAGCCACCGCAGCCTGACGCAGCCAGATATAGGCCATGGTGACGTAGCCGCTATACATCAGAAAATCGTAGGATGCGGAACTCACCACATCGCGATCCTTGCGCGCCGCGAGCATGATACGGACGGTCAGCAGGTTCCATTGCCCGGTCAGCTTGAGCAGTTCCAGAGCCCAGGGCCGTAGCCGTTTATCGGTGAGATGCTTACGGGCAAAATTGGCAATGTTCAGGGTGAACTCGCGCACCGCGCCGCCCTGGGTCATCAGCAATACTTTTCGTCCTAGCAGGTCCAGCGCCTGGATACCGGTAGTGCCCTCGTACAGGGTGGCGATGCGGGTATCCCTGACAATCTGCTCCATGCCGTGTTCGCGGATGTAACCGTGGCCGCCGAAAACCTGGACCCCCAGGTTAGCCGCTTCGCAGCCGAGTTCAGTGAGAAAGCCCTTCAAAATTGGCGTCAGGAAGCCGAGTTTGTCATCGTACTTTTCCGCCTTTTTATCGTCACCTTCGGTGAATCCCTCGACCATGTGATCGGCCAGCCGGGCCGCGTAATACAGCATGGCCCGACCGCCTTCGGCGATGGCCTTCTGGGTCAGTAACATCCGGCGCACATCAGCATGATGGATCAGGCTGTCGGCGACCTGGTCCGGCTCTTTCTTGCCTGAGAGTGCCCGCATGGAGCGCCGATCTTTTGCATAGGCCAATGCCCACTGATAGGACAGCTCCGCCGGACCGACGCCCTGAATGGCGGTGCCGATGCGGGCGGTGTTCATGAAAGTGAACATGCAATTGAGCCCTTCATTCTCGGGGCCAATGAGAAAACCGGTGGCGCCATCGAAATTCAGTACACAGGTGGCCGAGGCCTTGATGCCCATTTTCTTTTCCAGGCTGCCGCAGACGACACCGTTGCGCTCACCGACATCGCCGTTACCGTCGGGCAGGAACTTGGGTACGATAAAAAGGCTGATGCCCCGGGTGCCCTTGGGGGCGTCGGGCAGACGGGCCAGCACAATATGGATAATGTTCTCGGTCAGGTCGTGGTCGCCAGAGGAGATGAAGATCTTGGTTCCGGTAAGCCGGTAGCTGCCGTCGGCCTGTGGTTCGGCTTTGGTCTTTACCTGGCCCAGATCGGTGCCACACTGGGGCTCGGTCAGGCACATGGTGCCGGCCCAGCGGCCGTCGGTCAGTGGCGCAAGGTAGGTCTGTTTCTGGTCTTCCGTACCATGAAGGAAAATTGTGTTCATGGCCCCCAGGGACAGCCCCGGATACATGGAGAAAGGCCAGTTGGCAGTACCCATCATTTCCTGTTTCAGCAGTCCCATGGACGCGGGAAGGCCCTGGCCGCCGTATTCCTCGGGCGCTGAGAGTCCCTGCCAGCCCCCCATGGCGTAATGCTGGTAGGCGTCCCGGTAACCGGCGGGTGTGGTGACTTCACCGTTGTCCAGTTTGCAACCTTCTTCGTCGCCAGAGAGGTAAAGTGGGCTCAGCACCTCTTCACAAAACTTTCCGCATTCGCCGAGTATCGCGTCCACGATATCGGGCGAGGCGTTTTCACTGCTGGTCAGGGTGGCGTAATGACCCGGGTAATCGAACACCTCGTTCAGCAGGAATTTCATGTCGCGCAGGGGTGCTTTGTAAACCGGCATAGCGGAATCCTCTGTGTCTTTCTCAACAATCTTGGGTGGGCAACCACCGTTCGTTGCCTTGTGTTTTACGCCAATACCCGGGCACTGCCATTGACGAAAAGCACCGGGCAGACTGTCAGAATGGACAATTGGCCGAGATGACGTAGCAGAGATCGTGGATTCCGGGTAATGATCGTTAAAGAGGCTTTCGGCGTATTTCCTTGCGCCGAGGACCCCCACATATTCCTGTTTAGAGAGTGTAAAAGTCATGCAAAGCCTGTTTACTGAGATATTGAAACGCCTGTCGACACCTATACTCTGGGTATTGTTTTCGGCACTGCTGCTCAGTGGCTGTGCCAGTCCCTCGCTCGAGGACTACGCCGACCGCACGCCACAACTGGTCCCTGAAGAGTTCTTTACCGGCGAACTTTCCGCCCGGGGGGTGGTCAAGAATTTTTCCGGTGAGGTGATTCGCACCTTTGATGCGGATATCAGCGCGTCATGGGATGACGAGGGCGTAGGCACTCTGGATGAGGTGTTCCGTTTCGATGACGGCGAAGTGCAGACCCGCGTCTGGACCCTGACTCCCGCGGAAGACGGCTACCATGCTGACGCCGGTGACGTGGTTGAACCCGGAACCATGCGTTGGAGTGGCAATGCAATTCACATGAATTATGTGCTCCAGGTGGCCTATGGCGACGGTACCCTGGACGTACGCATGGATGACTGGATGTACCTGATTACGCCCGACACGTTGATCAATCAGACCACCATGAGCAAGTGGGGAATCGACGTGGGCGAGGTGGTTCTGGTCATCCAGAAAAAGTAACAGACGACTAACCTGACCCCGAAATACCTGGAAATCCTATGTGGAAACAGTGGTTGATTGCGTTGGTACTGGTGGCTGTCGCTATCGGCGGCGCCTTTGTGTATCAGAACTTCGATGATGGGACCGCCGCCCAGAGCGGCCGAGAACGTCCCGCCAGCGCGGTTAACACCATGCTTCCGCAGATGGAGGCAGTACGGGACGTGGTCAATGCCGTTGGCAGTCTCAAAGCCCTGAACGCGGTGGAACTGACCACGGAGGTCAGTGGCCGGGTGGTGGAATCGAATCTGGAAACCGGCCGCCGGGTGGGGCAGGGCGACGTCCTGTTGCGGCTTGATGATCGCCAGGCCCGGGCAGACCTGCAGGTGATCGAGGCGCAACTGGCGGATGCCCGCCGACAGCTTGAAAGGGCAGAGCGGTTGCGTTCGAACAACAGCATTTCCCAGTCCCAGGTGGATCAACTGAGAACGTCAGTCGATGTCGCCGAGGCTCAGCGCCAGTCAGCTCAAGTTCGTCTGGAAAACCACCGGATCGAGGCGCCGTTCGCCGGTGTGGTCGGGCTGAGTGACATCAGCGTCGGCGCCTATATTACTGCCGGGACCTCGGTGACTACTCTGGATACCACCGACCGTATGGAACTGGGCTTTTCGATCCCGGAGCGTTTCCTGGGGCAGGTGAGTCTCGGGCAAGAGGTAAGGGGCGCATCGCCGGCCTATCCGGACCAGACCTTTTCCGGTCAGCTGGTGGAGTTGGGTTCCAGGGTCAGTGAGTTGAGCCGTTCGCTGCCTGTCCGGGCACTGATCGATAACCCGGATGGTTTGCTCCGGCCGGGACAGTTCATGTCTGCGACGCTTACACTCCGGCAACGGCAGGCGCTGGTAATCCCCGAGCAGGCGGTGATGATCCGGGGTGATGAACAATATGTGTTTGTGGCTGAAGACGGTGTGGCCCGGCGTGTTTCGGTGAGCCTGGGCTCGCGCATGCCCGGTTTTGTGGAAGTTTCGAACGGTTTGAGCCAGGAAGACCCGGTGATCGTGACCGGTCAGGACCGGCTCAGCAGTGGGGACCGGGTTCGGGTATTGGAAGACGACAAAGCCATTCCCGAGAATCGTTTTATTACGGCCAGGGAGTCGTAACCGGTGGTCCTCTCTGACGTCTCCATCAAGCGGCCGGTGTTCGCTACGGTCCTCAGTCTTCTGATCGTTGTGTTCGGTCTGGCAGCCCTGATGGGCCTGCCGGTGCGCGAGTACCCGGATATTGACCCACCCGTTGTTTCCATCTCCACCGACTACACCGGCGCGGCGGCCGAGGTGGTAGACACCCAGATTACCCAGGTGATCGAGGGTGCCATCAGTGGCATTGAGGGTATTCGGTCGATCGAATCATCCACCGAGCAGGGCGAGTCCCGAACCAGTATTGAATTTACCACGGCGCGCGATGTGGATATTGCCGCCAATGATGTCCGCGATGCGGTGTCCCGGGTGGCGAACCAGCTGCCAGACGAAGCCGATCCACCGGTGGTGCGCAAGGCGGATTCCGATGCACGCCCGATGATGTGGGTGACCCTGCGCAGTGATGTCTGGGACAGTGCCGAATTGAGTGACTTTGCCGACCGGGTCCTGGCGGACAGGTTGTCGGTACTTGATGGTGTTGCCGACGTGCGTATTGGCGGCGAACGGCGCTATGCCATCCGGGTCTGGCTGGACCGCGAACGTCTTGCGGCCCGGGATATCACCGTGGCGGAAGTCGAACGGGCCCTGCGTGCCAACAACGTGGAGCTGCCGGCAGGATCGGTGGATTCGTCCACCCGGAATTTCACCGTGCGGGCCGAAGGCCGGCTGTCGAATGTGGAAGAGTTCCGCGAGCTGGTGATTCGCCGGGATGGCAATGATCTGTTGCGGCTCGGGGAAGTGGCCAATGTCCAGATGGGCGTGGAGTCGGATGTCAGCCGCCTGCGCGCCAACGGCCAGACCGCGATAGGTATGGGCATCATCCGTCAGTCCAAGGCCAATACCGTGGCGGTTTCCGATGCGGTTCGCGCCGAGCTGGAGAAAATCCGCGAGACCCTGCCGCCGGAAGTGACAATCGCGGAAAGCTACGACGAATCCATTTTTATCCGGGCTTCGATCAAGGAAGTGGTCACCACGCTCGCTATCGCGGTGTCCCTGGTTATCCTGGTGATTTTCCTGTTCCTGCGTTCCTGGCGCGCCACCCTGATCCCGGCGGTCACCATTCCGGTGGCGGTGATTGGTGCGTTTATCGGCCTGGGCTTTCTCGGTTTTTCCATCAACGTACTGACCCTGCTGGCGGTGATTCTGGCTATCGGCCTGGTGGTGGACGACGCCATCGTGATGCTGGAAAACATCCAGCGCCGGATCGACGAGGGTGAGCCGCCTTTGCTTGCCGCCTACCGGGGCGCGAAGCAGGTCGCCTTTGCGGTTATTGCCACCACCCTGACCCTGGTGGCGGTGTTTGTGCCCATCTCGTTCATGGGCGGCAATATCGGTCGTTTGTTCGCGGAATTCGGGTTCACCCTGGCTGCAGCGGTAGTGTTTTCCAGTCTTGTTGCCCTGACACTGGCACCGATGCTGTGCTCCAAGTGGCTCAGGCACAGCCCGGAATCGGCAGAGGGTCATCGTTTCTGGGCCGCCAGTGAAAAGGTCCTGAATGGCCTGACCAATGGTTACCGCAGGCTGTTGGAGTTTTCCCTGAGGCAGCCGGGCTTGTTACTGGGCCTTGGACTTGTCGGGCTGGTCATTGCCGCCGTGGTGTATCCGAAATTGCCTCAGGAGCTGGCGCCTACCGAAGACCGTGCCGTGATTATCATGCCCACCAGCGCGCCCCGTGGCTCAACGGTGGAATACACCGACCACTACGTTCGGCAGGTGGAAGAAACACTGCTCCCGTATCTGGACGAGGGGATAGCCAACCGTTTGCTTGCTATCGTCGGATTCCGCAATGAAGAGGACAACGCGTTCATGATCATGGGCCTGGTACCCTGGGAAGAGCGGGATATCAAGCAGCAAGAGGTGACCAGCGAAATCCGCAGGAAGTTGGCTGATGTGTCCGGCATCCGGACCGTGGCCGTCAATCCGGCGGGTCTGGGCCAAAGGGGTTTCAGCCAGGCGATCGAGTTCGTGGTGGCTGGTCCGGACTATGAGTCGGTTCAGGCCTGGAGCCAGGAGATCGTGGAGCGCGCCAAGGAAAACCCGAATCTCCAGAACCTGGATACTGATTTCGAGCTGACCCGGCCGGAACTTCGGGTGAACATCGACCGGGAACGGGCCGCGGATCTGGATATCACGGTAGAAGACGTGGGCCTCACCTTGCAGACCATGCTGGCTTCCCGGCAGGTAACGACTTACATCGATCGAGGCCGCGAATACGATGTAATCATTCAGGCGGAAGATGCCAACCGGGCAACGCCCGAAGACCTCGGCCAGATTTTCCTGCGGCCCCGGGAAGGCGGTAACCTGATCCCATTGCAGGCACTGGTTTCCGTGCAGGAGATCGGCGCCAACCCGGACCTCCGCCGCATCGACCGCCTGCCCGCTGTGGTGATCAGTGCGTCTATGGCGGATGGTTACGACCTGGGTTCGGCATTGACCTACCTGAACAATCTGGCTGTGGATAACTTGCCGCCGGAAGCCCGCATTAGTTACAAAGGCCTGAGCCGGGAATTCCAGGAATCCTCGGCGGCAATCTACGTTACCTTTGCGCTGGCTTTCGTCATCGTGTTCCTGGTGTTGGCAGCGCAGTTTGAAAGCTGGATCCATCCGCTGATCATCATGTTGTCGGTGCCGCTGGCGGTAACCGGGGCTCTCCTGGCGCTCTGGTGGACGGGTATCAGTCTGAACATCTACAGCCAGATCGGCATCATCATGTTGCTGGGGTTGATGGCGAAGAACGGGATACTGATCGTGGAGTTCGCCAATCAGCTCCGGGACAAGGGTTACGAGGTGCGGGAAGCGATTCTCGAAGGCGCCTGTCTGCGTTTCCGTCCGGTACTGATGACCACCATATCGACGATTTTCGGTGCCGTGCCCCTGGTGATTGCCACTGGCGCCGGAGCCGAGAGCCGGGAGTCGATTGGTATGGTCATTCTGGGCGGGCTGGTCTTCGCCACTACGCTGACCCTGTTCATCATTCCGGTGCTCTACAACCTGTTGGCCCGGTTTGCCAAGTCTTCCAATGCGGTGGAAAAAGAACTGGAACGTCAGGCGTCCGGACAGGCGGGTGGCACTGGATTGGCCGCCGCGCCACAGAAACGCGCCGACGATTTCTGACTGACCGGGTGATTACAGGGTGGCCGGGAACTCCAGCTGGCCGCCAAACATCTCATCCGGATGTATGTCGACGCACAAGACCTGTTGCCCCGGCAGCATTGTTGACAGGGTGACGGTACGTTTTGCATCCGGCAGACCGACATAGGGCCGACAGCTGCTGATGTGCTGGGGCCGTTCCAGGGCATTCCGGAAGTACTCCCGGTGGGTCCATTGAGCGCCGGCGGAATGATACAGCGGATTGAACTTTCCGCGATGAATGTCCGGATTGGCGCGGGCAAGGTTGCCTTGCTGGATGCCCTGTGGATTGAGCAGGAAGCAGCGTTTCACGCCATCCACTTCCAACAGCTTGTTGCAGGCGGTGCTGAACGGCAACTCCCGGCTCAGGGAATGGCAGGCTTCGAGAATTTCGAAACGCAGAAGGCGGAAATAACTCTCCTGATCCCGTATGTCCTGGGCTGATGACTCGCTGGAATCGGCAATGATGCGTTTTAGCGCCTGTTCGGTCAGCTCCGGCTCGTGTTGTTTCAGGTTGGACGGCCTTGCGAACAGGAAGCCCTGCAGAAGATCGGCCTCCGTTTGCAGGGCAATGTGAGCCTGGGTGTGGTTCTCGATCCCTTCCAAAAGCACGAGGCTGCCGCTTTCGCGGATCATCTTTACCAGACTCTCCAGCAGCATTCGGGCGCGACTGTTGTTCTCGGCGTTTACCAATAGGCTCCGGTCGAGTTTCACAATGAGCGGATTGATGCGCCACAGGCGCTCAAAATTGGAATCGCCCATACCGAAATCGTCGATAGCGATCTGAAAGCCGTGTGCTTTGGCCTTGAGGATGAATTCCAGAAGTGCGGCCGGGTTGTCGGATGCGGTTTCGACCAGTTCCAGAACCACTTTCTCGGGATCGATTCCGCTACGCTGGCATTGCAGAGCAAGCTTCTCGAGGGAAGCTTCCGGATGGATGCAGGTGCCGGGATTGATATTCAGGAACAGCCAGACGGCCTGGGAGCTGGCCGCAAAGTTGTCCAGGTGAAGCTGCAACAGGTGCCGATCCAGCTCCGGTGTCTGGTTGTTTTTTTCGGCCTGTTCGAAAAGCGTAAACGGAGAGATGCTTTCATTGTTCTTTCTGACCCGGACCAATGCCTCGTAGCCAACCAGTTTTCGATGGGTTGGGCTCAGGATCGGCTGGTAAACAGAACTGAAATCATAGTCGTCGATGATATTGGGAGTCCTGGATATTTCGGCTCCGCGATAGATGCGCCTTGGAAGTCGGACTACGCTGCTCATGGTCAGGAACCTTTATAGTGCCAATAATCCAGCCATCCTGGCCTGATAAAATAGTGTCTGAACAAGGAGACCAAGCGAATTGCGTACCAGACGGCCAAAAATCAAGCGTTTAACTATGCTTAACCCCGTCAAATAAATGAACATGATTGCCGCTTTCTACGCTACCGCACCGGATCCCGGCAGATTTTCGGTCGCAATGCCGGCAACGCACCAAAACAGGGTTTCTTGATGCCATCGAAAAGTCAGTTCCGTTTGCTTGGCCAACGCCGGTTCCTGCCGTTTTATCTGACCCAGTTCTCTGGCGCCTTCAACGACAATCTGTTCAAGAACGCGCTGCTGCTGCTGATCACCTACAGTGCCGGCGGTTTGATGGGGTTGTCGGTGAATGTGGTGGTTAACCTGGCCGCTTTCCTCTTCATACTGCCGTTTTTCCTGTTTTCGGGTATTGCCGGCGAGATGGTGGATCGCTACGAAAAATCCCGAATCATCCGGAATGTGAAGCTGGCGGAAATTGTCATCATGGCCGTTGCCGCATTCGGACTGTGGTTCGGCTGGTACGAGTTGTTGCTGGTTCTGCTGTTCCTGATGGGTACCCAGTCCACGTTCTTCGGTCCGGTGAAATACGCGATCCTGCCCCAGGTGTTGGCGGACGATGAGCTGGTGGGCGGCAATGGCCTGGTTGGTATGGGCACGTTTGTGGCGATCCTTCTGGGCACCATTGCGGCGGGTCTATTGATGGGCTTTGAGATGGCGGCCCGGCTGACGGCGGTTGCCGTTTTTGTCATGGCGGTGTTCGGCTATCTCGCGGCGCGTCAGGTTCCGGTGACCGAATCCGATGGTTCCGGTGTCAATGTCCGTTTTCGCCCGGTGCTCGAAACCTGGAAACTGATGGCTCTGGCGGCCGAGCGCCGGCAGGTGTTGCTGGCGGTGCTGACGATCTCCTGGTTCTGGTTCCTTGGAGCCGCCTATCTGACCCAGTTTCCCAATTTTGCCCGCACCAACCTCCTGG
The DNA here is from genome assembly GCA_002718255.1 of Marinobacter sp. Classification (GTDB taxonomy): domain Bacteria; phylum Pseudomonadota; class Gammaproteobacteria; order Pseudomonadales; family Oleiphilaceae; genus Marinobacter. Next base: position 78,734 of record PBED01000042.1, read on the forward strand.
GTGACGAGACCGTGGTGACCCTGTTATTGGCCATGTTCACGATCGGAATTTCCATCGGCTCCATGATGTGCGAGCGACTCACCAAACACCGCATTACCCTGTCACCCGTGCCCTGGGGTGCCCTGGGGCTGAGCCTGTTCGGAATAGACCTGTATTTTGCGGTGCCGGATGATCCCATGGCCTCCACCTGGTGGACCCTGTTGACCGATCCTGTCTATCTGAGGGTTTTGATGGATCTGGTCGGTATCGGGATTTGCGGCGGTCTTTTCATCGTGCCTCTGTACGCCTTTATCCAGCACGAAACGCCACGGACCAAACGTGCCCGTATCATTGCTGCGCTGAATGTCATTAATGCGTTGTTCATGGTAGTGAGTGCCCTGGCCGGAATTGTGGTGCTTGGTGTGTTGGAGGTAAGCATTCCGGGGTTTTTCCTCCTGCTCTCGCTCCTGAACGGGTTGGTGTTGCTGGTGGTCTGGCGGCTTCGACGAAAAACAGCCGGCAGTTCTGTGGATAATTAGTTGGACAACCTACGGAAAGCCTTTGGATTACTTTCTTTAAAATAAAATAAAACAATAGCTTAGGTGTTTTTTTAGGGTGATTAATAAGTAGTCTTGCATGTGGATAACTTTCTTGAAAACTTTTCTGAGAAGAGTGATCCAAACCCATGAAAAGCCGTAAGTTTCGGTTTTCCACTATCCATTTAACGCTCGGAAAAGTCCCCTTTGAGCCCTGACCAGGCCACTGCCGCTTTCAACGTGATTCGTCTCTGGTTAAAATTTGCACATCCTGACTGCAATTTCCCGGGTGAAGCGTTATACTCGCCGCCCGATTTTATCCCCCGATTTCCGAGGTGAGCTGTGGATTTTCCGACCCGTTTCGATGTCATTGTCATTGGTGGTGGCCATGCCGGTACCGAGGCCGCGCTGTCGGCTGCGCGCATGGGTTCCCAGACCCTGCTGCTGACCCACAACATTGAGACCCTGGGCCAGATGTCCTGCAACCCGGCCATCGGCGGTATTGGTAAAAGCCATCTGGTGAAAGAAATCGATGCGCTTGGCGGTGCCATGGCCGAGGCCACGGACAAGGCTGGCATCCAGTTCCGGGTCCTCAACAGTCGCAAGGGACCGGCCGTGCGTGCCACCCGTGCCCAGGCTGACCGTGTGCTTTACAAAGCCGCCATCCGCCATACCCTGGAAAGCCAGCCGAACCTGACACTGTTCCAGCAGGCGGCGGACGATCTGATTGTGGAAAACGACCAGGTGACCGGTGTCGTGACCCAGACCGGTATTCGCTTCAACGCCAGGACCGTGGTGCTTACCACCGGTACTTTTCTGGGCGGTGTTATTCACATTGGTATGCAGCACCATGCCGGCGGCCGTGCCGGTGATGCGCCGGCCAATGCCCTGGCACAGCGCTTGCGGGAACTGCCGTTCAACGTTGGTCGCCTTAAAACCGGCACGCCGCCTCGCATCGACGCCCGGTCTGTGGATTTCTCGGTAATGCAGGAGCAGTGGGGGGATGACCCCACCCCGGTGATGTCCTTCATCGGCAGCCGTAGCCAGCATCCGGAACAGGTGTGCTGCTACGTGACCCGGACTACCGAACAGACCCACGATATTATCCGCAGCGGTTTCGACCGTTCGCCGATGTTTGCCGGCAGCATCGAAGGTGTGGGCCCCCGCTACTGCCCGTCGATCGAGGATAAGGTAAACCGCTTTGCTGACAAGGATTCGCACCAGATCTTTGTAGAACCGGAAGGCCTGACCACCAACGAGCTCTACCCGAACGGGATTTCCACCAGCCTGCCGTTTGATATCCAGTTGGCGGCGGTGCGTTCGATTCCCGGTTTTGAAAATGCCCATATCACCCGGCCGGGTTACGCCATCGAATACGACTACCTGAATCCGCAGGACCTGCGCCATACCCTGGAAACCAAGTTTATCCAGGGCCTGTATTTTGCCGGCCAGATCAACGGCACAACGGGCTATGAAGAAGCGGGCGCCCAGGGCCTGCTGGCCGGGATCAACGCTGCCCTGCGGTCGCAGGAAAAAGACGAGTGGTACCCGCGCCGGGACGAGGCTTACCTGGGTGTGCTGGTGGATGACCTGATCACCATGGGCACGTCCGAGCCCTATCGCATGTTTACCAGCCGCGCCGAGTATCGCCTGATCCTGCGCGAGGACAACGCCGATCTGCGTCTGACCGAAACCGGTCGCAAGCACGGCCTGGTTAATGATGAGCGCTGGCAGAAGTTCAATGACAAGCGCGAGGCGATCGCAACCGAGCGTAGCCGCCTCGAGGCCACCCGGATTCACCCGAATACCGAGGCCGGTGAGCGCGCCAACGGCTTTCTCAAGCAGCCGATGACCCGTGATCAGTCCCTGGCAGAGCTGCTGCGCCGGCCCGAGATTGTCTACAGCCACATTGCCGAGATCGGTGCCGAGAAAGCCGAAGATCCGGTGGTCGCGGATCAGGTGGAAATCGAGATCAAGTACGAGGGTTATATTTCCCGTCAGACGGACGAGATTGAGCGGCTCCGTAAAAACGAGAACACCGCCCTGCCGGTGGATCTGGATTATGACGTCATCGGCGGCCTGTCCAACGAGATCAAGCAGAAGCTCAAGACCGTGCGGCCGGAAACCGTGGCTCAGGCCTCACGTATCCAGGGTGTGACCCCGGCGGCGGTGAGCCAGATCCTGGTGCACCTGAAAAAGCGCGACCTGCTGCGCAAACAGTCGGCCTGATCCGCGCCCATGACCAAGTCACTCTGGCACGGCCAGCTCCGGGATGGACTGGCCACGATGGGCCTGTCCCTGGATGAGGATCGGCAGGAAAAGCTGCTGGCTTTTCTGGGCCTGCTTAACAAGTGGAACCGGGCTTACAACCTCACGGCTGTACGTGATGAGCGTGTGATGGTGTCCCGGCAACTGCTCGACAGCCTGAGCATTCTGCCGTGGGTAACGACGGACCATCTTCTGGATGTGGGCGCCGGCGGCGGCCTGCCCGGTATTCCCCTGGCGATCGCCCTGCCCGAAAAACGCTTTACCCTGCTCGACAGCAACGGCAAGAAGACCCGCTTTCTCAACCAGTGTGTGCTGGAGCTCGGCCTGAAAAATGTCGAGGTTGTTCACGGGCGCGCGGAAGATTGCAATCCTCCGGAACCCTTCAGCCAGATCAGCAGCCGAGCCTTTACCGCGCTCGAGAATCTGGTGAGCTGGTGCGGTGATCTGCTGGCAAATGAGGGTGAGTTCCTTGCCATGAAAGGTCAGTTTCCGGATGATGAAGTGTCTGCCCTTCCGGCTGGCTGGCAGGTAACATCCAGCCATTCCCTGGACGTACCGGGCGCCGATGGTGACCGCCATCTGCTGGTGATCGCCCGGGCCGTGAATTCCCGGTAGTTTGGCAGTCCAATTTCTGAACCGCTAACCCACAAACAAGGAGGCAGGACATGGCGCGCGTGATTGCAGTGACCAATCAGAAAGGCGGTGTGGGCAAAACCACCACCTGCGTCAACCTTGCTGCCTCCCTGGCCGCCACCAAACGCCGGGTGCTGCTGGTGGATATGGATCCCCAGGGCAACGCCACCATGGGCAGCGGTGTGGATAAAAACGCCCTGGAAGTGTCCGGCTACGACATGCTGACCAAGCGCGCCAGCGCCGCCGAGGTGATCATTCCCGCCGAGGCTTCCGGCTTCGATATCCTTCCGGCAAACGGCGACCTGACGGCGGCCGAAGTGGAACTGATGAACGAGATTGGTCGCGAACACCGCCTGAGACTGGCGTTGAACACCGTTCGTGATAATTACGATTACATCCTCATCGATTGCCCACCATCGCTCAGCCTGTTGACGGTGAATGCCCTGTCGGCGGCAGACTCTGTGCTGATTCCAATGCAGTGCGAGTACTACGCCCTTGAGGGGTTAGCGGCGCTGATGAACACCGTTGAGCAGATTCAGGAAACGGTCAATCCGAATCTGCAGGTGGAGGGCATTCTGCGTACCATGTACGACCCTCGCAACAGCCTTACCCTGGACGTTTCCGGCCAGCTGAGCGAGTACTTTGGCGACAAGGTGTATCGTGCAGTGATTCCCCGCAATGTCCGTCTGGCCGAGGCTCCCAGCTATGGGGTTCCGGCCCTGAAATATGATCGCGCCTCCAAGGGTGCGATCGCCTACCTGGCCCTGGCGGGCGAAATGGTACGCCGCCACGGTTCAAAAAAGACATCCGCGCCGGTTGCGGTGTAACATACCGCCCTGTCACTCACTTAAGCACAACGATATTCAACGGGAAGAATGACTGACACCATGGCGGCGAAGAAACGAGGTTTGGGTGAACGTGGACTGGGCGCCCTGCTGGCAGGCTCCAAGGTCAATCTTGACCAGGAGCTGAAAGACCACGACGGTGAGCTCCGCGAAGTTCCCATTGATCTGATCCAGCGCGGCCGGTACCAACCCCGGCGCGACATGGACCCGGCCGCCCTGCAGGAACTGGCGGATTCCATCCGCCAACAAGGCGTGATGCAGCCGGTGGTGGTTCGTCCCATCGCTGAAGGCCGTTACGAGCTGATCGCCGGTGAGCGCCGCTGGCGGGCTACCCAGATGGCCGGCCTGGACAGCATCCCTGCCATCATCCGGGATGTCCCCGATGAAGCCGCCATCGCCATGGCGCTGATCGAGAACATCCAGCGTGAGAACCTCAATCCTATTGAAGAAGCTTTCGCTCTTCAGCGCCTGCAGGACGAGTTTGGCCTGACCCAGGCCCAGGTGGCCGAAGCCGTGGGCAAATCCCGTACGACTATTACCAACCTGCTTCGACTGATCGGTTTGTCCGAAGACGTTCGTATTATGCTCGAGCATGGCGATCTGGAAATGGGCCATGGCCGGGCAATGCTGACCCTGGCGCCGGAACTGCAGATGCAGGTGGCCAAACAGGTGGTGGCCAAATCCCTGTCGGTTCGTCAGACCGAGGCCCTGGTTCGGCGGGTGCAGCAGGAAACACCGGACAGCAAATCCCGGAAAAAGGGAGTGGTGGACCCCAACATTCGCGCGCTTCAGGATGATCTGGCGGAGCGATTGGGTGCACGAGTGTCGATCGATCATGGCCAGCGTGGCAAAGGCAAGCTGGTGATCGAGTACAGTTCCCTTGACGAACTCGACGGCATACTGGGCCACATCAAATAAAATCGTCGGGGTTTTGTGCGTCGTCCGACCCCCCTACGAAAGTTCGTATCTGGTTACGTACACAACATGTAGTGGTGAAAAACTGAACGGCCGTCTATTTGTGACGAAAATTGCCAAAACCCAGTTATTACGCCGCTTTTGACGGATCAGCCGGTTCCCGGTTTTGTTGATTCGTGCACATTGAACACATATAATCTGCGGCGCTCGTGTCGGTGTATTTGCTTACTTTTTAAACGACATCGACCGAAAAGCACCGTACTTCCGGAACGAACATGACGAAGGCAGCTTCAGGCGGCATTGGCCGTCCACCCATCGCACGATGGTTTGTTATAGAGAGTGTGGTACTTGTCTTCGTCAGCCTGGCGTTTCTCTTGCGAGGCGAGGTTTCCGGTTATTCAGCGCTGCTGGGTGGACTTATCTTTCTGATCCCCCATGGTTATTTTGCGCTCAAGGCATTCCGCTACGCCGGCGCGCGGTCTGCCAAGAAGATCATGACGTCTTTTTATCAGGGTGAGGCCGGCAAGCTCATCCTGTGCGCCATCCTCTTCACGATGGTGTTCAAATGGATTCAGCCGCTTGATATTGCGGCACTTTTTTTAACATTTGCGATCATGCTGGTCACCAACTGGTTGACACCGCTTCTGGCGGGCAGCAATACGCAGCAAAGCTAACTGGACCTGGGAAACCGTTATGGCAGGAAGTGCATCCGAATATATCCAGCATCACCTCCAGAACCTCACCTACGGTAAACTTCCGGCAGGCTATGAGCGTGCCGACGGTACCGTACTTCAAGATGCAACCTGGACGCTGGCTCACACCGGCAGGGAAGCATCCGACATGGGCTTCTGGGCTCTGCACATCGATTCACTGGGCTGGGCAGTCGCCCTCGGTGCCCTGTTCCTGTTTATTTTCCGCTTGGCCGCCAAGCGCGCCACCTCAGACCAGCCCGGCGGGCTCCAGAACTTTGTTGAAGTGATGGTTGAGTTTGTCGATCAGAGCGTCAAGGAAACCTTCCACGGCAAGAACAAGGTGATTGCGCCGCTGTCGCTGACCATCTTCTGCTGGGTATTCCTGATGAACCTGATGGACCTGGTGCCCGTGGACTTCCTGCCCCAGCTGTTCCACCTGATGGGTCTGGAATACATGAAGGTCGTTCCGACTACGGATGTAAACGTAACTCTGGGCATGTCCCTGTCCGTATTCGCTCTGATCATCTATTACAGCCTGAAAGTGAAGGGCGTGGGTGGCTTCGTTGGTGAGCTGACCCTGCACCCCTTCTCTTCAGACAACCTGTTCCTGAAGATTTTGCTTGTCCCGATCAACTTCCTGCTGGAAGGCGTGAGCCTGATCGCCAAGCCGATCTCACTGGCGCTGCGTCTGTTCGGTAACCTGTACGCAGGCGAGCTGATCTTTATCCTGATTGCACTGCTGCCGTTCTGGGCACAGTGGGCACTGTCTGTACCCTGGGCGATTTTCCACATTCTGGTTATCACCCTGCAGGCATTCATCTTTATGATGTTGACGATCGTGTACCTGAGCATGGCTCACGAAGACAGTCACTGATCGGACACCATTAAGCCGTAGTTCTAAACCCTAAACCCTTAAACTGAAAAACCTAACTGAAAACTGGGAGTTATCATGGAAACTGTAGTTGGAATGACCGCTATTGCCGTTGCACTGCTGATTGGCCTGGGTGCCCTGGGTACTGCGATTGGCTTTGGTATCCTCGGTGGCAAGTTCCTGGAAGGCGCTGCGCGTCAGCCGGAAATGACCCCGATGCTGCAGGTTAAAATGTTCATCGTTGCAGGTCTGCTGGACGCCGTAACCATGATCGGTGTTGGTATCGCACTGTTCTTCACTTTCGCCAACCCGTTTGTCGGCCAGATCGCCGGTTAATCGAGTCGCCAGAGCCGGGGTTTTGCCCCGGTCAGATGATTCTTAACAAAACAGGCGAGAGGTGAAGACGTGAACATTAATTTGACGATGATTGGTCAAGCCATCGCGTTCTTTATCTTTGTCGTCTTCTGCATGAAGTACGTGTGGCCGCCAATCATGGCCGCACTGCAGGAGCGTCAAAAGAAGATCGCTGACGGACTGGCTGCCTCAGACCGCGCTGCGCGCGATCTGGAACTGGCTCAGGAAAAGTCAGCTCAGGAACTGCGTGAAGCCAAGCAGCAAGCTGCTGGTCTGATTGAACAGGCCAACAAGCGCGCGGCCCAGATTGTGGAAGCATCCAAGGATGACGCCCGCAAGGAAGGCCAGAAGCTGATTGAGCAGGCCAAGGCCGAAATTGAACAGGAGCGGAATCAGGCTCGTGACGCTTTGCGTGCAGAAATTGCCAGCATTGCCGTTGCCGGTGCCGAGAAGATCCTGGAAACCTCTGTCGATGCCTCCAAGCACAACGAGATGTTGGAAAAACTGGCGGCAGAACTTTAAACGACGAGGTTCATCATGGCAGAACTGAGAACGCTGGCCCGTCCCTACGCAAAGGCAGCATTTAGTGCCGCTCAGGAGCATGAACAGCTGGCTGAGTGGTCCAAGGTGCTGACGATCGCCGGGCAGGTCACCGCGAACAAAGACATTCGACAGCTTCTCGCGAATCCGGGTCTGGAAGAGCAGAAGAAGGCTGAACTGATTCTGGAGGTCGCTGAAGATGGCGTCACCGATCAGGTCCGCAACTTTTTCGCTGTACTGGCTAAAAACCGCCGGCTGACTCTTCTTCCTGAGATTGCAGCGCTCTTCAACACGTACCGGGCTGATCTGGAGCGCACTGTTGATATCGAAGTTACCGCGGCTTTCGAGCTGACGGACGAACAGCAACAGAAGCTCGCCCAGGCACTTTCGAAGAAACTCGAGCGGCAAGTGTCACTCGCAGCGTCATTGGACAAGTCTCTGATTGGCGGCGTGATTATTCGCACCGGCGATCTGGTCATTGACGCATCTGTACGCGGAAAGCTGACCAAGCTGGCCGACGCTCTGGGCTCCTGATTTCAGCACAAGGTTTGAGGATATTGGCATGCAGCAACTGAATCCATCCGAGATCAGTGACATCATCAAGAAGAGAATCGAGAAACTCGACATCTCTTCCGAAGCAAAGAACGAAGGTACGATCCTGTCGGTATCCGACGGTATCGTGCTGATCCACGGTCTGGCCGACGTTATGTACGGCGAGATGATTGAATTTGCCAACGGCACGTTCGGCATGGCTCTGAACCTGGAGCGTGATTCCGTTGGTGCGGTTGTGCTGGGTGACTACGAAGATCTGGCTGAAGGCCAGAAAGTTCGTTGCACCGGCCGCATCCTGGAAGTACCGGTTGGTCCGGAACTGATGGGCCGTGTGGTCGACGCTCTGGGTAACCCCATCGACGGCAAGGGCGACCTCGGTACCGACCTGACCTCTCCGGTCGAAAAGGTTGCACCGGGTGTTATCGCTCGTCAGTCCGTTGATGAGCCGGTTCAGACTGGCCTGAAGGCAATCGACACCATGGTGCCGATCGGTCGCGGCCAGCGTGAGCTGATCATCGGTGACCGTCAGATCGGTAAGACCGCTGTCGCCATCGACGCGATCATTAACCAGAAAGACACCGGCATCAAGTGTATCTACGTTGCCGTCGGTCAGAAGCAGTCTTCCATTGCCGCCGTTGTGCGCAAGCTGGAAGAGCACGGTGCCATGGATCACACCATCGTGGTTGCCGCCGGTGCCGCCGATCCTGCAGCGATGCAGTTCCTGGCTCCGTACTCCGGTACCTCCATGGGTGAATACTTCCGTGACCGTGGTGAAGACGCCCTGATCATCTATGATGATCTGTCCAAGCAGGCTGTGGCTTACCGCCAGATCTCCCTGCTGCTGCGTCGTCCGCCGGGCCGTGAAGCATACCCGGGTGACGTATTCTACCTGCACTCCCGTCTGCTGGAGCGTGCGTCCCGTGTTAACGCTGATTACGTTGAGCAGCTGACCAACGGTGAAGTGAAAGGCCAGACCGGTTCCCTGACCGCTCTGCCGATCATTGAAACCCAGGCTGGTGACGTATCCGCGTTCGTACCGACCAACGTAATCTCCATTACCGACGGTCAGATCTTCCTGGAAACCAACCTGTTCAACTCCGGTATCCGTCCGGCGATGAACGCCGGTATCTCCGTATCCCGGGTAGGTGGTTCGGCCCAGACCAAGATCATGAAGAAGCTCGGCGGTAACATCCGTCTGGCTCTGGCCCAGTATCGTGAACTGGCCGCTTTCGCACAGTTTGCTTCCGACCTCGACGAAGCAACCCGTCAGCAGCTTGAGCACGGTCAGCGTGTAACGGAACTCATGAAGCAGAACCAGTACAGCCCGATGTCTGTGGCTGAAATGGGTACGGTTCTGTTCGCAGCCAACGAAGGCTTCCTGGACGACGTTGATGTCGACAAGGTAGTGAAGTTTGAAGCGCAGATGCTCGACTGGATGCGCTCCGAGCAGAAAGACCTCCTCGACAAGATCAACGAGAAAGGCGATTACAACGACGAAATCGCTGCCGGCCTCAAAGCTGCACTTGAGAAATTCAAGACCACTCAGAGCTGGTAAGAAAACGGGCCTGCGGCAATTGTCGCGGGCCGCTTTTCGTAGCAACGAGTGTCTAACTTGAGAAGGCAGTGAGTTATGGCCGTCGGCAAAGAAATACGTAACCAGATTTCAAGCATCAAGAGCACGCAGAAAATCACCAGCGCCATGGAAATGGTGGCTGCGAGTAAAATGCGTAAGGCTCAGGAACGCATGCAGGCAACTCGCCCGTATGCCGACAAGATGCGTCAGGTGATCGGGCACATTGCCAAGGCGAATGCTCAGTACAAGCACCCGTTTATGGTCGAGCGCGAGGTCAAGCGCGTGGGCTACATTGTGGTGTCAACTGATCGTGGCCTCTGTGGTGGTCTGAACATCAACCTGTTCAAAGCGCTTGTCCGTGAAATGAAAGCGTGGAAAGAAAAAGGAGTGGAAACCGATCTGTGCGCCATCGGGCAGAAAGGGGCTTCCTTTTTCCGGAGCTACGGCGGCAATGTCGTCGCGGCGCTGACCCATCTGGGGGACAGCCCGAGCTCTGAAAAACTCATCGGCAACGTCAAGGTTATGCTGGATGCGTTCTCGGAAGGCAAGATCGACCGTCTTTATGTGGTCAGCAACGAGTTCGTCAACACCATGACCCAAAGCCCGAAGGTGGAGCAGCTTCTGCCCCTGCCTGAGAGCGAAGACGAAGAAGAGATCAAGAACCAGTGGGATTATCTCTACGAGCCCGATGCCAGGCAGATCCTCGATGGCCTTCTGCCACGTTTTATTGAATCCCAGGTGTACCAGGGTGTGGTAGAAAATCTGGCATGTGAACAGGCAGCCCGGATGATCGCCATGAAGAGCGCAACTGATAACGCCGGTAGCATTATCGACGAGCTTCAGCTGGCTTATAACAAGGCGCGTCAGGCAGCCATTACCCAAGAGATATCGGAGATTGTGAGCGGCGCCGCTTCGGTCTGATCCGACCCACAATCCAACTGGTTTTATTGACTATCAAGATAACGAGGAACCGAGCATGAGTAGCGGACAAATCGTTCAGATCATTGGCGCGGTTATCGACGTGGAATTCCCACGTGACTCCGTACCCAAAGTATATGACGCACTGCTGCTTGAAGGTGGCGAAACAACTCTGGAAGTCCAGCAGCAGCTGGGTGACGGCATTGTTCGTACCATCGCCATGGGCAGCACCGAAGGCCTGAAGCGTGGCCTGAAAGCAGAAAACACCGGCAACCCGATTTCGGTACCGGTTGGTACCCAGACTCTGGGCCGTATCATGGATGTTCTGGGTCGTCCTATCGACGAAGCCGGCGAGATCGGCGAAGAAGAGCGTTGGGCGATTCACCGTAAGGCACCGGGCTATGCCGATCAGGCAGCGTCTGCGGACCTGCTGGAAACCGGCATCAAGGTTATCGACCTGATCTGCCCGTTCGCCAAGGGTGGTAAGGTTGGCCTGTTCGGTGGTGCCGGTGTTGGTAAAACC
>PBED01000043.1:0-20113 GCA_002718255.1 Marinobacter sp.
GGTCAAACGCCCAGCCCAGCAATGATGACAGACGTCTTTATCGGTCTTGGCAGCAATCTGAAAGACCCTGCAGCCCAATTGGCCCGGGCAGTCTCCGCCCTGGCCAACCTGCCGGAGACGGTTCTGGTGGCCCAATCGCCCTTTTATGCCAGCCGCCCGGTCGGCCCCCAGGACCAGCCTGACTTCGTCAACGGCGCGGTATGGCTTAGAACCTCCCTACTACCACACCAACTGCTTGACGAACTGCAGAACGTCGAACAACAGCATGGCCGGGAGAGACTTCGCCACTGGGGACCCCGAACGCTTGATCTGGACATACTGATCTTCGGCGATCAGATGTTGGACGACGAGCGCCTCACCGTACCTCATCGGGAACTGCGGAACCGGGACTTTGCGCTCCAGCCTCTGCTGGACCTGAAGGCCGGCCTGACTCTGCCCGACGGCACACCGATTGCCAAACTGCGTAGCCAATGCCCCGACAACGGCTTGCGCAAGCTTCCACCGGCGGATTACCCTTAACACTTCAATGCCGATACCCCGGCACGCCCAGGCCCATCCACCCAAAAGGCAAGGATTCTATGGCTGTTACCATCAATACCCTGCGTGAGTTCAAGCAGAAGGGCGAAGCCTTCGCTGCCCTTACCTCCTATGACGCCACCTTTTCCCAGGTGGTCAGTGAAGCGGGCGTTCACGTAATCCTTATCGGCGACTCCCTCGGGATGGTGCTTCAGGGGCATGACAGCACCCTGCCGGTGACCATGGACCAGATGGTGTATCACGTCAGCTGCGTGGCCAAAGGAAACCGTGGGTCCCTGATCATGGCCGACATGCCCTTCATGAGCTACGGCACGGTCGAGTCTGCCCTGGAGAACGCAGCGGAACTGATGCGCGCGGGCGCGCACATGGTAAAACTCGAGGGCACGGACTGGATGAAAGAAACCATTACTGCTCTGACCGAGCGCGCCGTGCCCGTGTGCGCACATCTGGGCCTCACGCCGCAATTCGTCAATAAATTTGGCGGCTACAAGGTCCAGGGCCGTGACGAGAAAGCGGCGGAGATGATGATTGAGCACGCCTGCGAACTGGAAGCCGCCGGCGCCGATGCCATCCTGCTGGAGTGCGTTCCCGCGCCGCTGGCGGCACGCATCTCCCAAGCCGTCAAAGCACCGGTCATCGGGATAGGTGCCGGGCCAGACACCGACGGACAGATTCTGGTATTGCACGATATGCTGGGCATTACCACTGGCCGTAAGCCACGATTCGTCAAGAACTTCCTGGCTGAAACAGATTCGGTACAGGAAGCCCTCCAGGCCTACGTGAAAGCCGTAGGCGAGCGCTCATTCCCCGCTGAGGAGCATACGTTCAAGGCATGAGAACTGTACATTCTTTGAAAGAATTGAGAACCATCCTCCGCGGCTACCGGCAGCAGGGCAAAACCATCGGCCTGGTACCCACCATGGGCAACCTGCACGAGGGCCATATCTCCCTCGTGCGCAAAGCAGCGGAGATGGCGGATGTGGTGGTTACCAGCATCTTCGTGAACCCGATGCAGTTCGGAGCCGGCGAAGATCTCGAGACCTACCCGAGAACCCTGGCTGAAGACCAGGACAAGCTCGCCTCGGCCGGTAACACACTGGTATTCGCGCCTTCCGCCGAGGAAATCTATCCGGAAGGGCTGGCAAGTCAGACCCAGGTGGTAGTGCCGGATGTCAGCGACGGCCACTGTGGCGCCAGTCGCCCGGGTCACTTTGAGGGCGTAGCCACGGTGGTCACCATGCTGTTCAATATGGTGCAGCCGGACTTCGCTGTATTCGGCGAGAAGGATTTTCAGCAACTGGCCGTGATCCGGAAAATGGTCCGGGATCTGATGATCCCTGTTGATGTGGTGGGCGGCCCCACGGTGAGAGAGGACGACGGCCTGGCGAAAAGCTCGCGCAATGGTTACCTGACGCCCGAGGAACGGCAGATTGCGCCAGCGGTCTACCAGACTCTGCAGGCCACGGCGGCCAAGATCACCGATGGTCGTACAGACTTCCAGGCCCTGGAAAGCGAAGCTGAGCAGAGTCTCGGGGACGCAGGGCTCAGGCCGGACTACTTCAATATCGTCAACAGTCAGACACTCAAACCGGCCACGGCTGAAGATCGGGAGATTACCATCCTGACGGCAGCTTTCCTGGGCACCACCCGCTTGATCGATAACCTGTCCCTGACCCGATAAGCCAACAGAAAAGGAACCTCTGATGCCCGCACATCCTGAAGTACTGACCTCGAAACCCGAATGGCAGACACTGAAGGAACATCGGCAACGCCTGGACGGCGTTCTCATGAAGGACCTGTTCAACCAGGATCCCGGGCGGGCAAAGCGTTATTTCATTGAAGGCGCAGGGCTGTCACTGGATTTTTCCAAGAATCGGATCACTGACGACGTGCTCGACGCGCTTCTGGCACTGGCCAGCAGCTGTAACCTGGAAGCACGGCGGGAGGCCTTGCTCAGCGGAAAGAGAGTCAACGTTACCGAAGATCGCCCTGCCCTGCACACGGCATTGCGCAACCCGGGAACCGACGCCATCACCGTTGACGGCGAAAACGTGGTCGCCGAGGTGCAGCGCACCCTGCAACGCATGGAAACCCTGGTGGAGGAGGTGTTGGGCCAACACCGCACCGGGTACACCGGCAAACCTTTCACCGATGTGGTAAGCATCGGTATCGGCGGCTCCTACCTGGGCCCGAAGCTGGTTGGCGAAGCCCTTCAACCTTACGCCCAGGCCGGCATTCGCTGCCATTACGTGGCCAACATTGATGGCACCGAGATTTGCGAGGCTCTGCGCCAGGTCAATCCGGAAACCACTCTGTTCCTGATCCAGTCCAAGTCATTCCGCACGCAGGAAACCCTCGAGAACAGTAAAGTCGCAAAACAGTGGTTTCTGGATCATTGCGGGGATGAACAGGCCGTCTCGCAGCATTTCATGGCCGTGACGGCCAATGTGCCGGCGGCGCAGGACTTCGGTATCGATCCGGAGAACGTCTTCCCGATGTGGGACTGGGTCGGCGGCCGTTATTCACTGTGGTCAGCCATCGGCCTGCCCATTGCCTTTAGCGTTGGCATGACCAACTTCCGGGCCCTGCTGGCCGGCGCCCATGCCATGGACCAGCACTTTCGTGAAGCGCCGCTGGCAAAGAATCTGCCGGTGGTTATGGCCATGCTGGGCATCTGGTACACCAATTTCTGGGCAGCCGAGACCCACGCGATACTGCCCTACGATCATTACCTGCGCAGCCTGCCAGACCACCTCCAGCAGCTGGATATGGAAAGCAACGGCAAGAGCGTTACGCAAGCGGGCACCCCACTCGCCTGGCAGTCCGGCCCGGTGATCTGGGGCGGCGTCGGTGCCAATGGCCAGCACGCCTATCACCAACTGATCCACCAGGGCACCCGCCTGATTCCGGCCGATTTCATCATCCCCCTGAAAACCCACAATCCGGTGGCCACCCATCACGCAGATCTGTTCGCCAACTGTCTGAGCCAGTCCCGGGCCATGATGGCCGGGAAATCACTGGACGAAGCCAGGGCAGAACTGGCCGCGGAAGGTCTGACCGAAGCCGAGATTGAACAGCTTGCCCCCCACAAGGTCATCCCGGGCAACAAACCGAGCAACACCCTGACCATGGAAAAGGTTACGCCTGAGACCGTGGGCGCACTCATTGCCCTCTACGAGCATCGCACCTTCGTACAGGGGGTGATCTGGGATGTGGATTCGTTTGATCAGTGGGGTGTGGAGCTCGGGAAACAGTTGGGCAAGGGCATCCTGCCGCGTTTGCTTGGCCAGGAAGACGGCAATCAGGCCAGCGACAGCTCGACCGATCACCTTATTGAACGGTTCCGCTCAGCCGGCGGCACTTGAGATCTGCCGCCCCTGCCAGCTGAAATCCACCGGCCAAAGCTTCTGGCCAGTGCTGTATTCCCGCCACAACTGGCCATAGGATTTTCCGCACACCGGATGCACGGCCTCCGGCGCGATGTCGGCGAGCGGCCGTAGCACGAAGGCGTTTTTCAGAATCTCCCCCCGAGGCAGCTCGACGCCTTCTATCCGGCCGACCGCATCGCCGTAGGTGAGAATATCCAGATCAAGGGTACGCGCGCTGAATTTCGGCACGTCCCGACGGCGACCGTTCTCGGCTTCCAGTTGCTTGAAACGCTGTGACAGCTCGGCAACCGGCAGGGTCGTATCCACACCCACCACCAGGTTCAGAAACGGAGACCCGTCAAATCCGACTGCCTCGCTGTCATAAACCGGGGAGATAATCAGTTCGCCAAACCATGCAGACAGGGCATCAAGCGCGGCTGTTACGTAACGTTCCCTGTCCACGTTGCTGCCGATGCTGATGTAAACCCGGACGGCCGCTGCCATTACCGCACTCCTGTCTCAGTGTTCTCTCCCCGCTCGATCCGAACGCCCACCGCCTGTGCCGCGGGTACGGCGCCCGGCTTACGTATCGCCAGTCGTAACCACTTGATGCCGAATTCCTCCCGCAAGGTTCTGGCGAGGACCTCCGCCCCATGCTCAAGCAGTTTTGGCCTGAGCGTCTGCAGGCAGGACTCGACCCGGGCACTGACGGCCGCGTAATCCAGGGCATCGGCGACGTCGTCCGAGCGGCCCGGTACCGTGTTATCCCAGGCCATTTCCAGATCAACCACCAGGCTCTGGGTGACTTCCCGCTCCCAGTCATAAACACCAACCACAGTTTCCACAGCCAGGCCTTCGATCAATACATTGTCTGCCAAGGGTGCTCCCGGGATCTTCCACTCTTTGGTGATTGAATAACGCACAACCAGGGGATACTGTGAACAGGCTGGCCCGTGCTTTCAGGGCGGGCATTTTCGCACACATTAACCAGATACGTCTTCGCTTCCGGGCCCATAGCATGCTTCCCAGTGATCCGGTGTTAACGGTCTTGCTCTGCGCCGCCGCTTATGTGGCAGGTTCGGTGCTGTTTGCCCTGCCGGTCTGCCAGCTATGGAAGCTACCCGATCCCCGGGCCCAGGGGTCTGGCAACCCCGGCGCTACGAACGTCTACCGCACCGGCGGTTGGCCGCCAGCCCTGCTGACTCTTGCACTGGATGCGGCCAAGGGCTGGTTGCCCGTGTGGCTGGCCCATGCCGCCGGCCTTTCGGTGATGGTTCAGGCTGTCGTAGCCCTGTTCGCCGTTACCGGCCACATGATCCCGATCTTCTACCGATTCAAGGGCGGGAAAGGTGTGGCAACAGCGCTTGGCGCCGGGCTTGCACTGGCACCCGTGACAACACTGATGATGGCCGCTATCTGGATGCTGGTGATCTGGCGCTGGCGCATTTCAGCGCTGGCCTCCCTGATTGCCATCATCAGTGGCCCGCTGATCAGCGCCTTCCTTGAACCAGAAACCCTGCCCCTGTTCGGCCTGCTGGCGCTGCTGATCGTGGTTCGCCACCGCAACAACCTGATCCGACTGGCCCAGGGTCGCGAAGCAGGGCTTTAACTATCCGTCCACCAATCCGGTGGATCGAGGTTCGTTGATCGGTGGCAGTGTGTTCATGGGCCATCGGGGCACCGCCACGATACGCTCACCATCCTGCTGGCCGGCCTTCATGCGCTGGGCCCCGGCGTAGGCGATCATCGCACCGTTATCCGTACAGAATTCGGGGCGGGCGTAAAACACGTGGGCCTTGAGCTTGCCGGCCATTTTCTCCAGGCCCGCCCGCAGCCGTTTATTGGCGCTGACCCCGCCGGCGATGACCAGACGCTTACAGCCTGTCTGCTCCAGAGCCCGACGGCATTTGATGGTCAGTGTGTCGACCACAGCGGCTTCAAACGCCAGGGCGATATCCGCCCGGGTCTGGTCATCCAGTCCGCCCGCCTCGCGTGCAGCATTGACGGTATTGAGCGTGAAGGTTTTCAGACCGCTGAAACTGAAATCCAGCCCGGGCCGGTCAGTCATTGGCCTCGGGAAACGGTAGCGGCCTTCGACTCCCTTTTCCGCGAGCGCCGCTACCCGCGGGCCACCGGGATAGTCCAGCCCAAGCATCTTGGCAGTCTTGTCAAAAGCCTCGCCGGCGGCGTCGTCCACCGACTCGCCCAGCATCTCGTACTCGCCAATGCCATCAACCCTTACCAACTGCGTGTGGCCGCCGGAAACAAGCAACGCCACAAAGGGAAACGCGGGAGGATTGTCTTCCAGCATGGGCGCCAGCAGGTGCCCTTCCATGTGGTGGACGCCCAACACAGGAATGCCCAGGGCGAAGCCCAGCGCATGGGCCACCGAACCACCCACCATCAGGGCTCCCACCAGTCCCGGCCCGGCGGTGTAAGCAATTCCCTCTATGTCGACCCGGCTTTTCCCGGCATCTGACAGCACCTGATCGCATAGCGGCAGGAGCTTGCGGACATGGTCCCGGGACGCCAGCTCAGGCACGACACCGCCGTAATCCGCGTGCATGTCAATCTGACTGAACAGGGCGTGCCCCAGCAGCCCTGTTTCGGTGTCATACAGCGCTACGCCGGTTTCATCGCAGGAGGTTTCGATACCTAGAATCAGCATAATGTCGGGCCACATTGGTTGGCAGAAATTAAAACGACGCGCATTTTAGCAGAAACCCGAAACCCACTGGCAGATTCATCGAACAAACATTGACCTTGCCATAAGGCAGGCGCTATCATTGCCGCCCTAAAATATGCACTGGTCGAGTTTTAGCCAATCTGACCAGGGATCGAGAACCGGTCTGGCCTCGCCAGACGGACAAAATTGAAACCGAATCTATCAGGTAGGTGATTTTCGAATGCCAGCTGTTAAAGTGAAAGAGAATGAACCGTTTGACGTAGCACTGCGTCGCTTCAAGCGTTCCTGCGAAAAAGCAGGGGTACTTTCCGAAGTACGTCGTCGTGAGCACTATGAGAAGCCGACCGCTGTTCGCAAGCGCAAAGCAGCCGCTGCCGTTAAGCGTCATCTCAAGAAGCTTCAGCGGGAACAGCGCAAGTTCGAGCGTCTGTACTAAGTTTTATCTGACGCCGCTTGACTGCAAAGCACTGATTGCCTGTACAGCCGCAGGCTGCACAGAGCGACTCAAAAATGCCGCCGAGGCCTGGCTTCGGCGGCATTTTTGGCTATTGGCCAACTCCGATGACGGCCTGATGTGGAGCCCCCATGAGCGGACTGATCCCTCAACAGTTTGTTGAAAACCTGCTGGATCGTATCGACCTGGCGGAACTGATCGGTTCACGCATCACGCTCAAGAAAGCCGGAGCCAACTACAAGGCCTGCTGCCCGTTCCACGACGAGAAAACACCCTCGTTCAATGTCCGGCCGGACAAGGGCTTTTACCACTGTTTCGGTTGCGGCGCCCATGGCGATGCCATCAGCTTTGTCAGGGAGTTTGAAGGCCTGGGTTTTACCGAGGCGGTTGAGGAACTGGCCAAACGGGCGGGGCTGGAAGTGCCCTACGACCGGGCGGCAAAGCAGGAAATCCAGCAGGCACGAACATTAACCGACGCCCTGGATTTTGCCAGCCGCTTCTACCAGACATCACTGAAGGGCCAGCAAGGCGCCTATGCCAGGGATTACCTGCAACAACGGGGCCTGGACAATGCCATTATCGAGCAGTATCAGGTAGGCTACGCGCCCTCAACAGGGACCGCCCTGTTTGATGCCGCCAGCAAGGACCTGCAGGGCCCGCTGATCGAAACCGGCACGGTTTCCGACAAGTACGGCAGGCCCAGGGACCTGTTCCGCAACCGGGTAATGTTCCCGATTCGTAACACCCGGGGCAGAACCGTGGCGTTTGGCGGCCGCACCCTGGGCGATGACAAGGCGAAATACATCAACTCCCCGGAGTCGGATGTATTCCATAAGAGCCGAGAGATCTACGGTCTGTTTGAAGCCAAGCAGGCCATCCGGCAGCTGGACAAGCTGCTGGTGGTTGAGGGCTACATGGATGTGATCGCCCTCGCCCAGCACGGCATTCACTATGCGGTTGCGACACTGGGCACGGCGACGAACCAGGACAGCCTGACAGCCCTGTTGAAGCAGGTAAGGCACATTGTGTTCTGCTTTGATGGCGACCAGGCCGGTTTCCGGGCCGCCGACCGGGCCATGGAGAACGCACTGGAACTGATGGCCGACGGCCTGCACCTTCAGTTCCTGATGCTGCCCCAGGGCGAGGACCCGGACACCCTGGTGCGCAAGGAGGGGCCCGAGGCGTTCCAGAAGCGCATTGAAGGGGCAACGCCTCTGTCACGGTATTTGTTTGACCGGCAGAGCGAAGGGTTGGACCTGCAACTGCCGGAGCACCGGGGAGAACTGCGAGCCAGGGTTGAACCTCTGCTTAACAAGATGCCCAGAAGCACCCTCCGGGATGCCATGTGGCACGAAATGCTCCGTCTTTGCGGTGGCCGGAACCAGTGGCAAAACCGCCAGCAGGGCCAGAAAGGATGGCGGAACAGCGAGCGACGGGACCGGGTTTCCGAAGATCGCATTGATGTAAAGCTCAGCAAGGACAGCATTCTGTGCCTTGCCCTGCTGGAAGCACCGGACCTGGCCACCGAGGTTACCGAACTGGCCCGCAGTTCCCGGCAGTTCAATCAGGCCCGGAATTTTGCCGAGTGGATTCTGGCGAACGAGATCCTGAACCGGAAAACACTGGTGCGCACGCTGGCACTGGATACGACCGCTCGGGAGCGGTTTTACCACCTGTTTGACGGGATTGAACATATTCCGGCGCGTGAGAGCACACTGGCCGCCGCCCGGGAGCTTCTGAGCCCGAACGAAGAGGCATCCCGCCAGCAGCGGCTTGCCACACTGTTACGAAACCTGTCCAACCTCTCGAGTGAGGAACGACAGGAGCTGAGGGCCCTGAGCAGCGGCACCGGGGACTAGCAGCACTTGAAACTTGAGGCACTGATCACCATCTAACCTTTGAGCCTAGGCTCCTTGGTGGCAGAGCAACTAAGCGACAGCTATAATGGCTGTTTAACTTTTTTCCTTCTAAAAGCGAGTTTACAGGGTGTCTATGTCAGGCAATTCGCAAAAATCACGTTTGAAAGACCTCATTGCACGAGGCAAGGAACAAGGTTACCTGACTTACGCCGAGGTAAACGACCACCTCCCGGAAGACATCGCCGATCCGGATCAGGTCGAAGACATCATTCGCATGATTAACGACATGGGTATCCAGGTGTGCGAAGAAACACCGGACGCCGATACCCTGCTGATGACCGAGGGTGACTCCACCGCTGACGAAGCCGCCGCCGCTGAAGCCGCTGCCGCTCTGGCCGCTGTTGAGACCGACGCCGGCCGCACTACGGATCCTGTTCGCATGTACATGCGCGAAATGGGCACCGTCGAGCTGCTGACTCGCGAGGGCGAAATCGTCATTGCCAAGCGCATCGAGGAAGGCATTCGCGATGTGATGGCCGCCGTTGCCCACTTCCCGGGCACCGCTGGCACCGTTATCCAGGCCTACGACCGCATTCTCGAAAACGAAGGCCGTATCAGCGACATCGTAACCGGCTTCCTGGATCCGGACGACGCCGAGCCGTTCATGGGTGAGGACACCACACCCGAAAGCTCTGATGATTCCGACTCGGATTCAGACGATGACGACGATTCCTCGGAAGAAGAAACCGATAACGGCCCGGATCCGGAAGAGACACGTCTCCGGTTCGAACTGCTCAACGAAAAGCTGGAGGCCGCCAACAAGGCCCTGGCCAAGCACGGTCGGTCCGACAAGAAGACCCAGGAAGCCCTGAACGAGCTGGGACAGGTTTTCGCACCGTTCAAACTCGCCAACAAGGCCTTTGACGAGCTGGTGAACGTGGTTCGCTCCACCAACGACCTGGTTCGTGAGAACGAGCGCGCGATCATGCAGATCTGTGTTCGCGAGTGCAAAATGCCCCGCAAGGACTTCATCAAGTCGTTCCCGGGCAACGAGACCAACCTGGATTGGGCCGACAAAATTGCCAAGAGCAAGAAGCCTTACGCAGCGCCCTTGGCCGAGCGTATCGACGAAGTCGTTCGTCTGCAGAAGCGCATCCAGAACGTGCAGACCGAAGTAGACCTGGACGTTGCCGACATCAAGGAAATCAACCGTCGCGTCTCTATCGGTGAAGCCAAGGCCCGCCGTGCCAAGAAAGAGATGGTAGAGGCCAACCTGCGTCTGGTTATTTCCATCGCCAAGAAATACACCAATCGCGGCCTGCAGTTCCTGGATTTGATCCAGGAGGGCAATATCGGCCTGATGAAGGCCGTCGACAAGTTCGAGTACCGTCGGGGCTACAAGTTTTCGACCTATGCCACCTGGTGGATTCGTCAGGCCATCACCCGCTCTATCGCGGACCAGGCCCGCACCATCCGTATTCCGGTGCACATGATCGAGACCATCAACAAGCTCAACCGCATCTCCCGCCAGATGTTGCAGGAGATGGGTCGCGAACCCACGCCGGAAGAACTGGGCGAGCGCATGGAAATGCCTGAGGACAAGATCCGCAAGGTATTGAAGATCGCCAAAGAGCCGATCTCCATGGAGACTCCGATTGGTGACGACGAAGACAGCCATCTGGGCGACTTCATCGAAGATATCCAGGCCCTCTCCCCGGTGGATTCCGCCACCGCCGAAGGTCTGCGCGAAGCCACCCGCTCGGTACTGGCCGGCCTCACCGCCCGCGAGTCCAAGGTTCTCCGGATGCGCTTCGGTATCGAGATGAACACCGACCACACCCTGGAAGAAGTCGGCAAACAGTTTGACGTTACCCGTGAGCGGATTCGTCAGATCGAAGCCAAGGCCCTGCGCAAACTGCGCCATCCTTCACGCTCCGATCACCTGCGTGGCTTCATCGACGATCAGGGCAATCAGGGATAATTTCCCAAACAGTAGCGGGCGCCACACCTCACCGGTATAATGGCGCCCGCTTTGTTTCCCCCCAGGAAACACCTTTCAAAACAGCATTCGCTGAACGGGCCTATAGCTCAGTTGGTTAGAGCAGGGGACTCATAATCCCTTGGTCGCTGGTTCGAGTCCAGCTGGGCCCACCATTATTTTCAAAGACTTAGCCTGCTTTCGAGCGGGCTTTTTCGTTTTTGAATCACCCCATGGGGGACTGATGGGGGATTAACCCACAAAACACCGCCACACATTCCCGGACGCTCCCCCAGAACTTCAACCAACCCAACAAGCCCATATCCAACCAGACTACCGAGCCCCCAAAATCGGCGGAATTCGGGCCGCACTCCCCCACTATTCCCCCAAAAAAGAGAAAACGGAATTACATTTTCTTTTATTTCAATGTTATGCGGATTACTTCAAGGGGATTGGCTATCCCTTGTTTGCCTTTGTGTCGTGTTGCGGTATACAGTGAAAAGGAGTTGCCGGGCCAGTGCGCCAACACCAGCCCGGCTATCACCGGCAAACCTGAAGGGAGGTTCAGCCAATGACCGCACCACTATACCACCGCCAGCCATTCCCGCACTGGAAGGGCTGACCCATGGCTTACATAGAAAAGCGCACCAGCCGAAGCGGCAAGACCAGTTACCGGGTTCAAATCCGCGTAAAGGGCCGCCAGCCTGAGACAGCCAGCTTTGATCGTCTGACGGATGCCAAACGCTGGGCAACCCAGACAGAGGCCGCAATCAGGGAGGGCCGATATTTCCACGCCGCAGCCGGTAAGGGTAAAACGCTGACGGATGCAATCGACCGATACAGCCGGGACATTCTGCCAAGCCTCAAAGACCAGGCACACAGGGCAACCCACCTGGCGTGGTGGCGGGACAAGCTGGGCAAGATCGCAATCAAAGACATTACCCCCGCCCTGATTACGGAATACCGGGACGAACTGAAGGCCACCCCCTACAAATCCGGCAAAACCGAAAAGCAGCGCACGGACGCCACCGTTAACCGTTACGTGGCGTCGCTCAGCCCGGTAATGGCAGCGGCAACCAATGACTGGGGATGGATTGCTGATAATCCCTGCCGGAGAGTTCGCCGGGGCTCCGAAAGTCGGGGCCGGACTCGCTTTTTAACTAATGACGAACGCAAGCGCCTGTTAGAAGCCTGCGACAAGGCCAACGAAACCCCGGAACTGAAAACAATTGTACTGCTGGCTATCACGACTGGTGGACGCCGTGGGGAAATATCCGGCCTTCGCTGGCGGGACGTAGACTTGAAACGGAAGCGAATCACGTTTGAAGACACAAAGAACGGGGAGACGAGGGCCGCGCCATTATCCGGGCCAGCCCTTCAGGCCATGCAAGACTGGGCAAAGGTTCGACCGTTGGACGAATCCGCCTTTGTCTTCCCCGGCAGAACCGCAAAAACCAAGGGCAAACCGTTGGACTTTGAACGCCCGTGGCAAACCGCTCTAAAGCGGGCAGAGCTGCAAGACTTCAGGTTTCACGACCTACGCCACACCGCCGCCAGCTATCTTGCAATGCACGGGGCCGGACTTCGGGAAATCGCGGACATACTGGGCCACAAGACATTGGCCATGGTTCAACGCTATAGCCACCTGACCCACGACCACAAAGCCAGCGTGGTAGAGCGAATGACCAGCGCTGTTTTCGAGGACTGACCCAATGACGAGAGATTACACGCCACTTAGCCAATGCTCCGATTTTCATAAAGGCAGTATTTCTTTAAGTCAAATCCTCCACCTTAGCGCCACGAAAAGTTTGAGGCTCTATATTTGGCTTCCCCAAAAGGTGAAGTTAAAGAGACGCCTGCCGGAATACACAGAGATGGTGAGTGAAACCTATCTGGGAATTGATGCTCGTAATATTAAATACATCGAGTACTTGGCAAATGGATGCATTTCAGAGACCGATGAAAAGGCATTTCTATCCAAAGAATTGAGCATGGACAGGTTCATGTTCGATCTACGTGGCTTTTTTGGAAAACTGGGACAATCAGATCTTCTCCCCAAAGCCAAAGAAGCCTTCAAAACTGGCGATGTTCCCAAAATCAAGGCCCAGACGGTAACGACAGTAGATGCCCCTATTAAGTTCAAAGTTGGGCAGCTTTTCTTCTGGAATCTTGATTATGAGACGTTGCGTGAAGCGCCGAAAGAAACCAAGACAAATGAGATCGAAAAAAGCGACCAACTAGATCCACGCAAAGAAAAAACTTATTTACAAATGATACGAGCTATGACGCTCGCATTGGACTTGCCCCAAAAACCGTACAAAGCCGCAGAAGTACTGCAACAAATCGCAGCCCAGCACAATGTTAATCTCCCCAAAAAATTGGACACTCTCGCTCAAAAGATTGAAGAAGCCCGGAAGCTATCGGAATAACGGGTTAACCCTCTAGGAACCACCGCACCCTCATCTTTGATTTCATGCCCTCAGCCGCACAGCACGGCAAATCCCAAAAAACGAGGGCATGAACATGAGCACCACAGCCATTGAAAGCGAAACCCACCACGAAACCACCAGCCGGGGACCAACCCTGCTGACCCTGAACCAGCTTTGCCAGGCAGAGCCCGCAATCACACCGGGAGGCGTTCGCCACCTGCTGTTCACCAAAGGCCATGAACTGCCCGGCGTTTACCGCTTTGGCCGCAAACTGCTGTTTGATCGTGTGGAATTTATGGAGGGAATAAAGCAAGGACACGCCGCACAGATCAGTGGGAGGGGCCAAGTATGAAAAAGGCACCCGCCCCCGAAGGGGCAAAGCACCAGAACCAAAGCCAGTATAGCAACACCTTGTCAGACAATCCCGCAGTAAAACGTAAGCTTCAGGACAACGCTGGCGGATACGCTGAACGCATGGATGCAATACGCTTTGCCCTGCTGGAGCACGGGATTGAAGCGACCAATATGGACGCCCTGCTATCACGTCTGGGAGACACCGAAGGCAAACAGATACGGTTTAGCACCGCCAGCAAACCCCGAAAAAAGAACGGTTCAGCGATTGCCTACCATGACCGGGGGCTGCCCTTTTTGGTGCTGGCTACTGACTGGGCAACCGGGGCAGAAATGAAGTGGGTAGCGTTTGACGCTGAAACCCTAACGCCGGAAGAACAGGAGCAACAGAAACGCCGGATAGCTGAAGCGAAACAAGCCCGAGAAGAAGAACATGCACGGGAATGGGAACAGGCAGCGATCAGAGCCGCCCGCTATTGGCATTCATGCGGCCAGGCAGACCCACAACACCCCTACTTGCAGCGCAAGGGCATACGGGCCCACAAAGCCCGTCAGCAAGGTCAGGAACTTGTGTTACTGCTGACGGACTTCAACGGCAAAGCCTGGAGCGTGCAAACCATAGACGAAGCCGGAAATAAGCGTCTAATGGCTGGCGGCAAGAAGGCCGAGCATTTCATTGTTGTGGATGGCCCCGCCTACCCCGCCCGCGTTCTGATATGCGAAGGCTACGCCACCGGCTGCACCCTAGCAGAAATAGACCGAGCCGCCCTTGTTCTCGCTGCCGTGGATTGCGGAAACCTTCGGGCCGTGGCCACTGGAGCCCGAAACCGCTGGCCTGATGCCGATCTGATTGTGTGCGGAGATGATGACCGCAGAACGCCAGGCAACCCCGGAGCCGCAGCCGCACGGGCGGCTGCACTGGCAGCCGGGGCACGTTTCGCCCTGCCTGAATGGCCGCCAGCCGCACCCTTGAACCTTTCCGACTTTAACGACCTGCAGCAATGGCAGAGGGGGCAGCAATGACTCAACACCTACCGATCACTGCCACAGATCCGAGCTCAGGATTAAGCGCACCGCTGCCAGGTATCGACACAAAGCCGCTGCCACTGGCTAAGAAAAGCGCGCCACCCCCCTACCCCGTGAATGCCCTGGGGGAACTGCTTGGCAACGCCGCAAAAGCCCTGGCCTATCACGTTCAAGCACCATTAGGCATGGCTGGGCAATCCGTTCTGGCGGTAACGTCACTGGCCGTTCAAGGCCATGTGAACGTGCAAAAGGGGAATGTGGGCACCAGCCCCACTACCTTATACTGCCTCACTATAGCCAACAGCGGGGAGCGCAAGTCTACGCTTGATGGCCGCACGGTAAAGCCGATACACGAATATCAGGCAGGGCGCCGGGCAGAACATGAAACCCTGATGGCGGAATACCGGGCGGAACTGGAAGCCCACGAATTGCGCTATAAAAGCATTGTCGCCAGCTACAAAGGGAGCGGGAAGAAACCAAAGCCTTTGAGCTTTGACGACCAGCAAGCCCTGGCCGCTGAACTGGCCGAGCTGGAGAACAACCGGCCAACACCGCCGCTCCGCCCCCATATCCTGATGGAAGAACCCACGGCAGAAGGTATCTATAAACACTTGCAGGAGGGGCTGCCCGTAGCTGGACTGTTTTCAGATGAAGGGGGCTCATTTTTTAGTGGGCACGGCATGACAGACGAGGCCAAGGGCCGGAGTATTACCCTGTTATCCCAACTATGGGACGGGAAGCCGATCACCCGCACCAGAGCCGGGGCGGGGGAATCTGGCGTACTGGCAGGCCGCCGCCTGGCTGCCCACTTGATGTTACAGCCCGTCATTGCTGACAAAGTGTTGGCTGACCCCCTGATGCTGGGACAAGGCTTTCTGGCCCGCTTCCTAGTATGCAGTGACCGCTCACTAATTGGCAGCCGGTTCTTATCAGACCGCCCAAACGATGAAAGCGCCACCCATGACCCGGCCATTAATCGTTTCTGGGATGCCCTAGCAGAGCTTATCCGCCAGCCTTTGCCAATGAATGACGCCGGAGAACTTGAGCCGCAAACGCTGGAAATCAGCGGAGCCGCTTTTGATGCTTGGGTAGTTGTGCATGACGCGATAGAAGAACAGCTATCGCCGGCTGGCGAGCTGTCAGAGGTTCAAGCCTTCGCCGCCAAAGCGGCGGACAACGCCGCCCGTATTGCTGCCATCCTGGCTTATATCGAAACCCGCGCAGAGCCGACCGCAGAGCATATCAACCGGGCCGCTGAATTGATGCAGTACTACCTGCACACAATGATTCAGCGCACACAGGAAGCCGCACAGAACACCGCAGAGCATGAAGCACGAGAGCTGGCGGACTGGATCCGGCAAAACGGGGGAGAGCTGCACGCCGATAACTTCAACAAACTACCGGCTGCCCACCGCAAAGCAAAGAAAGCCCGCAGCCTGCTGGCCCTGCTAGTTGATTACGGGCACGCCCTAGTCACTGCCACTGGCCCCAACAATAAACCCCGCGCATGGAAGCTAAGGGAGGGCCCGGACAATGTTTGACTTAATGGCGGCAATACGCAATAAACAAAAACGCAAAGCACCATCCACTGCGGAAACTGCGGATTCTGCGGAAACCCCACAACCACGGGTTTTAGAGCTTGCGGAAAGTCTGCGGAAACCTGCGGATTTTTCAGCGGGAGATAGTTTTTCCGCAACTCTCCGCAAAAATCCGCAAGCCCCAATAATCGGCAAACCCGCGACAATACAAGGCTTCAGGGATTTATCCGCAAATCCGCAGAATCCGCAGACACCCGAAGATAAGAACGGGCATAACCCCGATACCCTGCTACTGGAGATAGCCCAAACCCTGGAAGCCAACCCCACCCGATTGCGGGCTCTGCTATCTACCGACGATATGCAGGACATAGCGGAAGGGGCAACCAGCCGGAGTCACCTGCTGAAGTATTTCAGGCTAATGCGCTCTGACGGCCACCCGCTAGCAGACGAACAAGCCTTACCGATCAGAGAGCCGTATAGTCCGACCGGCGATGCTGAATGCATAAGGGCATGGGAGCCTTCCCATGACTGCATGATTGACCACCTGATGGCCTGCGAAGACTGTTATGGCCCCGGTGCCAGATACTGCATCGACGGGATGAATCTTCGCCAGGCTTACCTCTCAAGCCTATACGAGAACGAAAGACTGCCCGAATGAAAGAGACTTCAACTACTTGAGGTTACAGAGAATGAAAATAGATACGAAATTATCGGAGCACCTAGGTAAATCCAGAGGCCTATTCGTCCCCACCGTTTCGGTCTCTCTTTCGATAAAAATCTGCCCCCAAACCAAGCCCAAGCACTGAAAAACACCAATGCATTGAGCTTTAAATATGAGTCAAAAAATAAGCGCGCTTCCAACATTCCTTGATTCGAGAAATATTGGACAAGTACTGAAAGTCCTATCATTAGCGCACCAAAGATTACTAGTGCGATCATTCCGGCAGTCAGAAACAATATGGCATTCTGTACATATTTAAACACCCTGCCATCAGTCCTGCCTTTAGGCTCGTCCTGTGTGCCGTGGGGAATGTAACCTGACAGATACCAAGCTGCACCGCCAACAATGAGCACCACCAACATTTGGATTGACAAAATCTGGACGGCAATTGAAGCCGTGAAATTTCCCAAGCTAGGCGGCGAAAACAAGAAGCCATACCCCATGTTACGAATTGATCCGTTAAAGACGATCTGGAACGGTGGGTATAGCAACATTCCAACAATGGCCAAGACGGTTATAGCAAGAATCCAGCCTCGAGCCACACGGAGACTGTCTTTCCTTGAGGCAACTGAATGACTGACTTCTCGATAGGGAGCGGATGTATTTTCAGGCTCTACCTTTGCCTTAGTCCGAGTTTGCGGGGAATCCTCATCAACGCTCTGGCCCTGGCTATTTCGGTTTAAAGAATTCAGGGGTTTCCTGACCAAATGACGGTGGAAGCTGAGTGGCTCCCAAGAGCTCATGCCGTCAGACCAAATAGAAGTTTCGTAGTTAACCTTTCCGGCTTCGAAAAGGCTTCTCAATTCATCGGAAGAAACAGGGCCGCGCTCACCACTTCCTGCAATGTAATTCCATTTTTTCATAGAGGAAATCCTTTTCGTCTTCAAACCGAAAGATATTGGAGCCGCATCAAGTCAAGAGGCCGCAACAGACCTGCACCGGGCTCCAGAAGCCCGATAGTCATTGGTCTATCAACGGCAAACATTGTCCCGATGCCTCTGCTGGCTTCGTATCCGCTGCTGATGATAGCGCTCATCACTAATGGTGTAGCCTTGCCGTTTCTTTTCTTCCCAACGTTCGCGGGCCGCTTTGAGCCTATTTTCAGCTCCTTGGCAAATATAATCCGGACGGTTCTCGTAATCCTCCCGAATATCATTCACCCGCTCTCTATAACGCGCCTCCGCATTCCCCAAAGATTGCTGCTGTTTCTCGCGCTCCAGCTCTCTCACCTGCCGAATAATATCGGACTCCGGAGCGCCGCTCTCGCGAATCGTGTCAGAGTGGGTGTTTCGGATCTGAACCTCGTCATTCTGACCAGGAGGAGGCTGACTGCCAAAGTGCGTAACGCCATTTTCATCCGTCCATTTGTAAACCTGGGCAGATACCGAAAATGAGAAAATGGCGACGACCGCCAAACAAACCATGCGCATAATCACATCCCTATTACTGGCTGGCCTGAAGAATCAAAGGCTGACTCGTTTCTTGGAGAAAAGCCTGAAGGCAACTAAACTCAAAATTCCGGCGAAAAGCAGTCCTGTTGAATTTGGTTCAGGAACTTTCACTGCCCTGCGCTCTGTCCAGAGACGCTGCTCGACATCAAGCCTGAAGCCCACGATATCTCCACTCGTGAAACCATAGCTTGCTGGATCAGGTGGAAAAGTCATGCTCTTCTCACCCGCTCCTGTGAACGTCTCGTCAACTATTAGCTTAGGCCCATCTGCAAGCTGGAGGCTGTAATCTGTTGAGGTCGCCGTGATGCGAGTACTGAAGGATGAGCGAACCATAATTCCTGAAGGCAACCGGTCAAGTCCAACTACAGGTAACGAGGCCCATTGCCCTAATACCCCTTCAAAATCATCGAACAGGCCAAAACCTATCCAGGAAAAGCCGTAGCCCAATCGAATACCTTGATCGTTGCCATCCAATATTTCCTGGATCTGCTCTTCTGAAAAACCGATTTCGAAGGAACCGCTGAGTGAGCTAGAGTTCCCACCACGACCTTCGCTCTTGGTCTCTGAAGACAAGCTATCTAATTGAATATCAGCAATATTTCCAGTTAGGTTAACACCGAGTGTATTCCAACCACCTAAACCACTGATGCCCGCCTCGAGAGTATATGAGTCGGGCCTAAAGGAGCATTGGCTAACACTAATTCCATCTGAATCAGGGCCATCGCAATCGTCCCAGAATCCCCTGCCTCCAGATCCTTGAACCTTACTCAAACGCTCATAAAAATAGCCAACGTTCAAGCGATCTAACTGATCGGTTAAACCATCTTCGAAGCCAATACTGGTCTCATAGGATATAACCCCACAATGCGCAGTAGTTGCAACACTGACCAAACCAACGAACAGAGATACATATAAGCGCATACATTTTCCTTTGCTGGCATATTAATCACGCGCGAAATAAAGAGCGGCACGTCCTCGTTCACGGGATGAAGACAATCAGAAAAGCAATATTTAGGCCCCGATTTATCTTCTTGTTTTCATTGCCTAAAGCCTCCAGCCCTTTATATAAATGTAAATAAATCTGACACACCCGAACAATTCAGGCAGTGGACACTGGACGGGTTCGAACCGGAGAGATCACAAGCAGAACACCGCCAACCGCGAAACAGAAGTAACTATGCCGGATGCTCAGCAACGCTAAGGTTTGGGTTAAGGGCGACGCACCAGACACTGGCATATCTGCCATCTGATAAAACCTGACATTGCCGAGCTGTCTATTTGCTCTACTTTAGAAACCTGACTACACCGTCAGCAGTGGAGAGGGGATAGTTTAAAGTCAGAACCAATACACAAAATGAACGGCTGCCCAACGTAACAATATCGCTAACTCACTTGGGAAAGTCCCTGTCAAAACCAAGCAACTAGAAACGATGATGACGGGAAGTCCGATGTTGCTGTCGTCACTTAAAGAGGCAGCGGGCCCCTAGCCTTGCAATCAATCCGCCAGGCCGGAGCAACCACGCGGGAAACGGGAAATTTTCATGTATCTATTGCGACTCACCAAACAGCGCAATAAACCGCCAAAATTCAGAAGGTTAAATCTGAATTGACTGAGGTGCGTATTCCGGCGAACGTGACCGGTCATTCCGGGGATCGTGACCGATTCGCACACGGCCATCACGCTGGAGCTAGTTTTGTACTCTGAGCGGTCACGA
>PBED01000044.1:0-23186 GCA_002718255.1 Marinobacter sp.
TGGCCGCCAGCACGTCGGCATTGGTCACGCCGGGGCCGGCCAGATCTTTCTTCAGGATGAAGGCAATCTCTCCCTCAGCCCTTGGCGCAATCAGCCGGTCGCTGATGGGCACGGCTTCTCCACTGTTAAACACCATGTCGTCGGTCAGGTAACCGAAATCGGGCTGGTGTACATTCAGCATGTTCATCACCGCCTTGCTGGTGACGCCGATCTTTTTGCCAATTACCCGGGCACCGGCTTGCTGCCGGCGCTCAAGCATGCGCAGGGAGATGTGGTAGGCATCCTCGATGCTGATGTCTTCGCCACGGCTGGTCAGCGGGGAGACTGCTTCCCGCTTGACCATGGCTTCGTAGAGTTCGTCGCCGAACTGCTGGATTTTTTGCTTATCCATTATTTGTCTCCGGCAGCGGCTTGATCCGCTTCGTTCAGGAAATCGTCAACCAGACGGGCAAACCGGGAGGCGTGTTCAATCTGTGTCCAGTGACCGCAGCGGCCGAACACATGCAACTGGGCACGATCAATCAGCTCAGCCAACTTGAGTGATGCCTCCAGTGGAATCACTTCGTCTTCACGACCGTGGATAATCAGGGTTTCGTGGGGCAGCGCGCGGATCGCCTCTTCAGGGCTGGCCAGGTTGTCCACCCAACGCTGGCGCGGGGCCGGAAACATGGCGGCAAAGGATTCCTGAAAGCCCGGGCGAATGCTGGCCTGGTAACGCATCTCTGCCAGTTCATCGGTCAGCAGGCCTTTGTTGAAGGCAAATACATCCATCAACCGGCGCATGGTTTCCAGCGAGGGCTGGTAACCCCAGACTTCATCCAGGCCTTTGGTGATCGGAAAGCTGACCCCGGCAGAGCCCATCAGTACCAGACGGCGAACGCGCTCTGGATGCTCGATGGCCAACGACAATGACAGACCACCCCCGAAGGAGTTGCCCACCAGATCGACCTGATCAAGCCCCAGCTCGTCCATAACACCGATGGCGTGTTTTACCCAACGCTCACGGTTATAGATCTTGTCTTCCGGGCGCTCGCTGTAACCAAAGCCGAGCATGTCCGGCGCAACCACACGGCGGTGTTTGGCCAGCTCGGGAATCACCAGGCGCCAGTTGGCCCAGGCGGTTACCCCGGGGCCGGAACCGTGAATCATCATCAATGGGAAGCCACCTTCGCCGTGATCGTGCACATTGGTCCGGTAGCCGGCCGCGGTGATCTCACGCCCGATTTCAGGGCTGTCTACAGGTACGTTCATGGCTACCTCACAGTTTGATACAGATGTTTTTGGTTTCAGTGTAGAACTCCAGACCATGCACGCCGCCCTCACGACCAATCCCTGATTGTTTGGCGCCGCCGAAGGATGTGCGCAGATCACGCAGGAACCAGGAGTTCACCCACGCCAGACCAACTTCCATCTGTTCCGCCACGCGGAGAGCCCGGGCAGAATTTTCTGTCCAGATGGCGCAGGCAAGACCGTAGCTGGTGTCATTGGCCAACTCGATGGCTTCTTCTTCGGTATCGAACGGACGGATGTGACAGCACGGACCAAAAATTTCCTCGCGGATAACACGGGCGTCTTCAGGCAGGCCGGTCCAGATGGTCGGTTCAATCCAGGCGCCATCGTTCAGCTCTGCGCCCATATCGGGAATGCCTCCACCAATCTCGACGGTTGCACCCTCTTCGCGAGCCAAGTCGTAATAGCTTTTAACTTTGTCACGATGCTCCAAGCTGACCAGCGGCCCGAAATTCGCATCGGGATCTTCTGGTCGGCCCAGTTTCAGCTTGGCCACCTCTTCTTTCATACGGGCGAGAAACTGGTCAAATATCGAACGCTCCACATAGACCCGCTCGGTGCCCAAACAAACCTGACCACAGTTGACAAACGCGGAGCGCATCGTGCCCTCCACGGCTTTTTCGAGATCGCAGTCGGCGAACACAAGGCCAGGGTTTTTTCCGCCGCACTCCATGGAAATATTACGAAGGCCCACTGCGGCGGCTTTCATAATGATCTCACCGGTACGGGTTTCACCGGTGAAGGTGATCGCATCCACCAATGGATGAGACGTCAGGAAAGCACCCGCAGAGTCAGGGCCAAAACCGTGCACCACATTAAACACACCTGGTGGCACACCACACTCGTTCATGACCTCACCCAGCAAAGTGGCCGTAGCAGGTGTTTCTTCCGACGGTTTAACAACAACCGTGTTACCACAGGCCAGCGCAGGGCCCACCTTGAAGGTCATCAACAACAGGGGAAGGTTCCATGGAGACACCACGGCAATAACGCCTTTTGGCGTCCGATGGCCTACGTTTAAAGCACCCTTGCCATCCGGGGTATCCATTCGGAAGCCTTCAGTCGGATGATTCATACTGTCAGCAAATTCTTTAAAGTTGGCTGCGCCACGGGGAATGTCGATATGGCTGGCCATTGAGCGCGGTTTGCCCGTGTCCAGGCACTCTGCGGCCAGGAATTCGTCGAAACGCTCATTAATGCGGTCTGCGATCTTGTTCAACATGGCGGCACGCTGGTTTTGGGTCAGCTTGCTCCAGGGGCCCTTAAGCGCGGCTTTAGCGGCACGAACGGCAGCATCGACTTCCGCCTCACCGGCCTCGTGAACCTGGCCAATCAGGCTGTTGTCCACCGGGGAGCGATTTTCGAAAGTTTTGCCGCTGGCCGAAGCCACGTACTCGCCGTTGATAAAATGTTTGAACTCTTTCATGGCTGCCTAGTCCTGTTAAATTGAATCCCGTTTGGCCTGTTGGTAATCAGGTCAACACGGTCAGGAAGCGTTCGTTCAGTACGCGATCGTGGTAGAAAATCGCCTTACCGAGGTCTTCTGCCTTCCAGGTAATGGGTTTGTGATCCGGGTAGTGATAGTCGCCGCCGCAGAACACTTCGTTACGGTTGCCCGACGGGTCAAAGAAGTAGATGGTCTGCCCGTGGGTCAGGCCGTGACGGGTCGGGCCGATATCGATGGAGGTATCGGTCATGGAGATCAGATCCGCCGCCCGCAGTACGGCTTCCCAGGTATCCAGGAAGAAAGAGGCGTGATGGAACTTGCCTTTCTCTTCGTGGTGGATGAAGGCCACGTCGTGCTCCTTCATGGACACGGTCAGGAACTGCGCTACGCGAGTGCCTTCGGGGTCCAGAACCTGTTCCGCCAAGTAAAAGCCCAACACGTTGACGAAGATGTCATACACGGCGGCCAATTCCGGGCCGTAAAACAGGCAATGGTCGAAGCGCACGGCCTTCATCCCTTGCAGACCGCGAGGCCAGGCTTCAGGGTTGACGCTGGAAACGCCCCACTTGCCGGTGTACTTCTTGTCGGCATAGAGCTCGAAGGCATGGCCGGAGGGCACGGTGAACCGCACACGGCGGCCGCAGTCCTTCAGCTCTTCCGCCGGTACCTGTTCTACCTCAACGCCGTAAGCCACCAGGCCTTTTTCCAGCTGAACCAGGGTGTCTTCATCCAGTACCTTGAAGCCCATAAAATCGCAGCCAGGCTCATCTGCTTCACGCAGCACCAGGGAGAACTTGTCCACCTCGGTCCAGGCTTTCAGGTACACCCGGCCCTGGTCGTCACGATCGGTTTCGATCAAACCCAACAGGTCTGTGTAGTGTTTGACAGCTTCGCCCATATCGAGAACCCGGATCTGAACGTGGCCGGGACGCATTACACCTTTTTTCATGACAGTTACCTCAACGTTTTTGTTGTTTGCTTCGCAAGTGCCGCCTCCGGCAGAAGCACACACTCGATGGTCAAGTCGGTCAGCGGGTAGATCCGGCAAGCCAGGACCTCCCCTTTTTCAACGGCTTCTGGAGGGGCATGCACCTTGCTCATCTTGCCGCACTCGAAATCGCCCTCCAGAACCCGGATCTTGCAAAAGCCGCAGCCACCGCCCCGGCAGCCCACGGGCACGCACTTCATACCCAGCTGTTCCATAGCCTTGAGCACGCTCTGGCCTTCCTGGCAGATGAAGTGGTCACCCGTTGTGCGGTTGAACACCTGGAACCCGGCCATACCGCCTCCCGGTCAGATCTTCTTGAACAGGGCTGAACGCTGGGTGTCTTCCGCACCGTCGGCCGCTGTCAGGAATTTCTCCATGAAGATGTCCCGCTCGAACAACCGGCCTTGCATCAGGGCGGTGATCGCTGCATCGATCATCGGAGGTGGGCCACACAGGTAAGCCTTGTTACCGGAAAACCGGCCGCCAAAGTGTTCCTTGGCGGCGTCGTGCACATAACCCCGGAAGCCCTGCCAGTCGGCATCGTCCTCGGCCTGGCTCAGGGCCGGCACGTAGGTAAAGTTGTCGTGGTCACGATCCAGTGCTTCAAACAGTTCGCGGTTGTAGAGCTCTGCGAGGTTGCGGGCGCCCTGGAACAACACGATCTTGCGTTCGTCGTTCTGCTCCAGCAGGTCGAGAATCATCGATTGCGGGCTGGAAAGCCCTGAACCACCCGCGATGAAGATCAGATCACCAGGCTGGGAACTGCGCACAAAGAACTGCCCATAGGGGCCGGACAGGTTCAGTTCATCGCCTGCTTTCAGCTGCTCGTGGATGTAGGTGGTTGCAGCGCCCCCTTCAACCAGGCGAATGTGCAGTTCCACTTCATCGGGCTTGCCTGGCGGGTTAGCGAGTGAGAACGCGCGGGCACCCTCAACTCCGGGCACTTCGATGTTGATGTACTGGCCAGCCTGGAAGGTCATCGGGCGGTCCAGTTTCAGGTGCAGACCCTTGATGGTGGGCGACAGGTCAACAATATCCGTTACTGTCGCTACGTAATCCTCCACCGGGTAGCCCTCGAAGTCCGGGTCGACATCGATATCGGCTTCGATGGTCACTTCGCTTTCCACTGTGGCGCAGCAGGCCAGCACCTTGCCTTCGCCTCGCTCCACGTCCATCAGGGCAAACGGTGAAGCGTCGCCAATCTCGACGTCGCCCTCAAGCACCTGCACCTTGCAGGTAGCACAGGTGCCGTGACCGCATGCAAACGGCAACCAGACGCCCTGGCGGAGCGCCGCCGCGAGGATGGTCTGGCCTTCCTCCACTTCAATCTGCTCGCCAATCGGCTCGATAGTAACGGTATGACTCATAGCTGTGCCCTCAGTATCCGGCGTTCGCCATGCCTTTCAGGCCCGGCGTGGTAACCGTCAGCATGCTCTTGTGATCAATGCCCTGGTCTTTCAGGGTGGCATCCGCATTCGGGGTGAACAGCTCATCGTTCAGCAGCCATTCAGCATTCAGAAAGTCCGCTTTTGCAGATTCCGGGTGTGCTGCGGTGGCCGGCTTGAGGATCTCCTCCACCAGGGCACGGAAGGTCATATCCGGCTGCACCAGCAACGCAAACGGCGCGCAGAACAGCAGGTGGTCGGGCCAGTAGATATACAGCAGCTGCATGCCGTGAAAGTTTTCGACCTTGTCTTTCGGTTCAAACTTGTAGTCGTAAAGTGCGCTTACACTCATGATGGTCACCTTGTTGTTTTTGTGGGTGGTTCGCCCGGCGCCAGTGGCTACCGGGCGACTCCCGGGTCAGTATCAGGCGGCGTCCTGGTTCTCATCAGCAGGCTTTTCGCCCTTGATGGACATCCAGCGTTTGTGGTCCGGCGAACCGAGGTACTCGAAATTGTCCTCGCCGATGTTGATGTGGTAGTACTTCTGCACCACGGTCTCGACATCTTCGCCTTCGCAGTTACCCTGATAGATCTGATGCACCGGCAGCCAGGCCTGCACGTATTTTTCCGGCTCGTGCTTGAAAATGTCGCAGCAGGCTTCGGAGCAGAAATGGTAACGCTCGCCTTCATGAACCAACTGACGATGGCTCAACTTGGTGGGCGCGCCCATTTCGGTGAACAGGTTCGGTACCTGGCACACCTGGCACAGTTGCGGCAGGGTGTTATTGTAGAAGCGACGGCCAGCGGCGGCCTCTTTCGCCAGGAACTCGTAGCGCGGACGGTAGTACTTGTCGAAAGTGTCCGGGTACTTTTCAGACATCCAGTCCATTTCTTCCTTCTCTGGAACCCAGGTATGGAAGTTGGTGGCATGGCTATACTGGTAGAAAGTGGTCCACAGCTGGTGGCTCAGGTGATGCTTGGCATCGTTGGCCACCTCCTGGTACTTGGGTGGACGGATGCCGTAACGCTCCAGATCCTTGAACAGGGCTCCACCGTTCTGCTCGTAATACACTTCCCAGGCCTCGGCCCAGCTCATCACCTTGTTCGGCAGCATGTAGTCCATCATCAGGCTGACCAGGCTGAGCAGGCGGAATCCGCGCCAGAACCACTTATCGATCCAGCGCTGAACAATGGGCACGTTGTCTTCGTGCTGCTCCAGGATGAACTTGATCACCTCCAGGCCCAAGGTCATGTGGCGTGCTTCGTCTGACTGGGCAGAGAAGCCGAAGGTCACGGTGGCCATGTCGCCGTTGTATGCGGCGCCCGACATAAACGGAACGAACAAGAGGTTGGTCAGCACGTACTCGAACGAGAACGAAATGGCGGTCAGGAATTCGAACGGACCAGCGGTGCGGGCATCGTCAAAGAACGACTTGGGCACCGACAGGAACCACACCCGGTCGTGCATGTGCGCAGCATCATGCAGGCCGTTAAAGTGCTTGTTGTAATGACTCATGGCGTGTTGCTGGGTCTGCGAATGACGCAACTCGTCAATCGACTGCATCTGACAAGCCACCCGCGCACCAGCACCACTGAACTGACGACCTGCCTTGGCATAACCCTGGTAGGCCCCATGTTCCAACGGAGATATGCCACCTATGAACAGCTTCAGGGCGTTGACGTAGCGAGCGTCTGAAATGTTCTGGTGGCCATTATTCTGGGCAAACGCATCAAAAATGGCGTACAGCTTCTTCTCTTTTTCCGCCTGATACTTCCAGTACGAATCCATGGTCAGACGGAATGGGTCTTCCCACTGAGACCAATCGGTAATCTTGATACCTTCAAAGTCCTCGTGCGGGAAAATGTCTTCTTTTTTCTGGTAGGTAGGCTCCCAACCCATGTCGCGGGTCAGATACTGGTATTTGTCTTTGAGATTCAATTTCTTGTTTTGAACAGCCATGATGATTCTCCCAATTATTTCCACTCAAGAATAAAATGGTCATCGTCCTCATCGACATTGCCGCCGATGCTGATGACATTTACGAGCATTTCCTGAACATCCCAATCGCGCCCCAGCTTTTCTTCCATCGTTTCCCGATTTATCACCAGGCGCTTCTCAGCCTGGATCCGGATCAACGCAGGCTGGTGCTGTATTTCCGCATGAGGGTTATCCTCCATAACCGCTTCGGCGAGATAGCGAGAGTCATCGTTGTCCTGAAATACAATGAATACCAACTGGCTCATGCTGAGACCCCCCTACTCTGCAGTCCGAATTTCTTCAGGCGGGTAGAAAGCTCCGCCCGGGCTTCATCCAGAGCGTCAATACCCACCGAGGCTTCTGCCAGTGGTTGGAGAGCGCTATAGATCTGCGGCTCCCACTGATCGATCCACGTCTGGAGCAGTTCGCAATTGGCTTCGCTCTCACCGGCGACGGCTTTGATCATGGCGTTGGTCCAGCGAAGGGATTCTTTGTACCAGTCGCGCATGAACTCGGTGAGCATGGAAACGTCTTCCGCACCCTGAGTCGCAAGCCAGGCATCCATTTTGTCGTACACCAGGGTGTACATCAGTCCATCCAACAGAATGTTCTGAACCAGGGTCAGTTCGAACCAGTCATCAACGACCAGGGTGTCCTCCACGAGTTTGCGCATGGGCTGCCACAGCTCGTCATCCATCCAGTAGCCTTTGGACTCGTCCAGTGCCTTACCGGTGCTACCGTCAATCATCAGAGCAATGCGAGACAGGTACTGACCAATGCCCAGACGATCCATCGCGGCGTAGATGTGCATCTGGGAAACAGTGGTGGCTACAGCGTCACCAGCGATCTTGCTGTTGTTCATGTTGGCGCCCAGTTCAACATGACGAAGAGGCACCAGCAGGCGCAGCAGCTGCTTCTGAGTCTCTTCCGGCAGGCGCGTCAACAAGTTGCGCTTGTCGCAAAAACCAAAGCTGGTCTCGGCGGACTCCTGCATTTTGGCCCGGTTGCCTACGTAGGCGCCGTAGTAGTACTGGCGGGGATCAGACACCGCGTACCAGTCGTCCATGCGGATGGCGGTACGGCGATCATCATTGAGCTCGTATCGGGAATCCCATTGGGGGCGATAGTGGAAGTTGGTTTTCGCCTCCAGGTCGTAGCTCGCTTCCTGATAGCGAGTCGCCGGCTTGTCACCAAATCGGCGCGCAATGTGGCTGTAGGTGTGACGAATGGGTTCCATCGAGGTGGTTTTGATTTCGATACTCATATCAACCTTTCCGTTTTGTTTTTGTGGATCAGATTGTGGGTGTTGCTTGTTTGGCTCAATAACGCTGGCCGCGCTCCCCGAACCGCCACTTGACCATGTCTTCGTCAATCTCGCGGATCATGTCGGAGTCCATGTGGACCACATGGTTGTGCTTGCAAAAGATTTCGAACGCTTCGCGGGGGAGCACCAGTTCAACGAACAGCTCCGGGTAACCGATGGCGAAGTCAAATTCCACGAATTTGTCGCCAGGCTCGCTGCGGACCCGGATATAGCGGGTCATTTCGTCAAAGGTTTTTTCGTTGGTTGCGTTAGTCATGGTTAGCCCCGATTGTGTTTTTTGTTGGCTGACAAGTACTGAGCAACGCCTGTGCCACTTTTAGTTTTTGTGCGGAAACAAAAACACAGGAGACTGATTCAAAACACCTTTTCTATTCACAGAAAATTTCTACGCTGAGACCTAGGGACATCAGGCCACCCAAACCACCGTCGATTTTTCATCAAATGATCAATAAAAGGAGACACCTCCGCAAATGGTCGACTAACCGCCAATTACCATTTCAGCTGCCAATTTTTACTATTTGGTTGATTTTTGACTTCGATCATGTGCTAGATAATCAATTAATGAGCTCCACCAGAGCCGCTCCCCACCCACAATAATTAACGGGGGTCTCCGACCATGGCTGTCAGTTATAAGCCACAACTGAACTACACGGACTTCAAGGATCTGACGGAGCAGATTCATTTCCACAGCTCGGAAGGCAAAATCTGGTTTGGCGAGCAACGCATGTTGCTGATGAACCTGACATCACTAGCGGCCTTCCGTCGCGAAATTGTCAATAGCATGGGCATAGAAAGAGCCAAGGGCTTTTTCTTGCGACTGGGGTACCTGTCCGGCCTCAAAGATGCAGAGCTTGCCCGCAAGTTACGTCCTCACTGCAGCGAGCTGGACATTTTTCTTGCAGGGCCCCAGCTCCACTCCCTCAAAGGAATGGTGAAAGTTGTTCCCCTGGAGATTGACCTGGACCAGGAAACGGGCGATTTCTATGGCCGGCTTGAGTGGATCGACTCCTGGGAAGTTGAAATCTGCAAAACCGAACTCGGCCAAATGAAGGAGCCCGCCTGCTGGGTTTTGCTGGGCTATGCCTGCGCTTACACTTCCTCATTTATGGGGAGGGAGATCATCTTCCGGGAAGTCAGCTGCCGCGGCTGCGGTGACGAAACCTGCATGATAGAAGGAAAGCCCGCGGAAGAATGGCCCGACGCGGAAGAGTTCTCCCGTTACTTCAAAGCAGACCCAATGATCGAAGAACTCTACGACCTTCAGGAACAGTTGAACTCCCTACGCAGCACGCTGCAGAGACAACAAGGCCAGTACTACGGTATCGGGCAGTCTGCTTCGTACAACAAAGTCTGCAAAATGATCGACAAGGCAGCACAGGGGAAGGTTTCAGTGTTACTGCTTGGCGAGACAGGCGTTGGCAAGGAGGTCATCGCAAAAAGCGTTCACTTACGCAGCGAACGCTCCGATGGCCCCTTCATCGCGGTGAACTGCGCCGCTATTCCACCAGACCTGATCGAAGCTGAGCTTTTCGGTGTTGAGAAAGGCGCATACACCGGAGCCAACCAGTCCCGAGAAGGCCGCTTTGAAAGAGCGGATGGAGGCACAATCTTCCTCGACGAAGTCATTGAGTTAACTCCACGGGCACAAGCCACGCTTCTTCGAGTCCTTCAGGAAAGCGAACTCGAAAGAGTCGGCGACAATCGCACTCGAAAAGTGAACGTCCGGGTAATCGCAGCCACTAACGAGAGTCTCGAACAAGCGGTTGAAGATGGCAGATTTCGGGCCGACCTTTTTTATCGACTGAACGTGTTCCCTGTGCAAATTCCGCCGTTGCGAGATCGGCAGGAAGACCTGCCGCTTCTGGCCAGCCACTTTCTGGAGAAGTTCCACGCCCAATACGACAAACGAACGCTGGGGCTCTCAGACAAAGCTCTCGAGCTGTGCATGCAATACCGGTGGCCGGGCAACATTCGTGAACTGGAAAACGTGATCGAGCGGGGCGTGATACTCACTGACAACAACGAAACTATCAGTCAGGATGCGCTATTCGTAACCCCCCCTCAAGTCAACCCGGACTCTGTCGAACACATTGATAATGACGGAAACATGCGTGCCGGAAAACCGGGCGACTCGGGCGGAAGCTGGTCAGACCAGGTTATCAAACAGGGCATCAGCCTTGATCAGGTTGAAGAAACATTGATGAAGCAAGCGATGGAACAAGCCAACCAGAACGTTTCAAAAGCTGCGAGACTGCTAGGGCTTACCCGCCCGGCACTTGCCTATCGCCTGAAAAAATCAGGCATTCTTGCTGAAAACTAAGCATACCTTAATGCAACAAGGATGTTGCTTCTTTCGCAAACTGATCAAATCAGCAACTAGAACAAGAAATTTATCATTTGATAAAAGTCAACACTCAAAACGATCAACGTCAGAATCCTCCAGATACCAGCGATCTCAAAAAAACCTAAAACATTCAATGTTTTAAAAAATCACTCATAAGCTGGCACAGGCATTGCTGAAACTCCGTTAGTCGCTTTACTTCACAAAAACAAAGACGGTGACAGAACAATGCATGAAGCCCCTATGCGCTCTTTGCGCGCCTCCGGCGTTGCACTGGCGTTTACCAGCGCCTCTACACTATTGCTGACAGGATGCGAAGCCCCGCTCAACCTTGAAGCGGTCAGAAGTGTTGAGAATCAGCCCACCAAAAGAACCGATTTCTATCAGGCCATGGCCAGCAACCAGAACATGATTGTTGTTGCCGGCAACGATGGTGTTCTGCTGTCCAGCAGCGATCAGGGCGAAACCTGGAAACGGCATTCTGAAATCTCAGGGAATAGCTTTCTTTCGATCACGTCGTGTCCTGATCAAAGCTTCATCGCGCTTACCTTTGATAACACCGTCTGGCACGGTGACGCATCCGCCAAGAACTGGGTAAAGCATGCCCTCCCCAGCCAGGAACAGATGATGACTGTTGCTTGTTCACCTAGCGGTAATTGGGTGACTGCAGGAAGCTTCACGACTGTTCAGCTCAGCACCGATCAGGGCGAATCATGGAGCGAGTCCTCTCTTTACGAAGATGCCATCATCAACAACCTCCAGTTCGTAAATCAAAATCAGGCCATTGCAACCGGCGAATACGGCCTTGTTCTGAAAAGCGATGACGGTGGTGAGAATTGGGGCATTGCCGGGTATGCCCCTGATGAGTTCTACATTCACACCAGTTATTTCAAAGACAACGAAAACGGTTGGATTGGCGGCCTTAACGGTTTTATCTACCAGACAAGCGATGGCGGTGAAAACTGGGAACAGATGTCTGCAGCAACCAATGCTCCGATCTTCGGTTTCATAGCTGGAGACACCAGCCTTTATGCGTTGGCAGACAACGCCACTGTACTGCAACTGCAGCAAGATACCTGGAACAAGATCTCCGAATCCGAACAGCCGCTCTACCTCAGGGCCGGGCTGGCTCTGCCTGACCAGCGTCTTCTCGTAGCCGGAGGCCGAGGCCTGCTATTTGACATCAAACCCCAAACGGCCCTTGCCGCCAGCACAGACTGAGGTAACTGACCATGTCCAAACTGCATCGTTTCACGCACCTGATGCACCTGCTGGAAGTGTGGATATTCAACAACCCACGCAAGGTGCTTTCACTGATTGCTATTCTGACTCTGGTTTTCGCCCTGCGAATTCCCGGTTTGAAAATATTTACCGACTTTGCCGACCTGCTGCCCCAACAACACCCCTACATTGAACTGCACAACTCCATCAAAGACAGTTTCGGTGGTGCTAATGTACTGGTGGTGGGTGTCGAGTTTGAAGAAGGTGACATTTTCACGAATGAAAATCTCGCTCGCATCGATCGAATTACTCAGGCAGTCGATAGCCTGCCGGGCGTCAACCACAACCTGGTATCCAGTGTCACCCATCGAAACTCCCGAAAAGTATGGCTCAC
The DNA here is from genome assembly GCA_002718255.1 of Marinobacter sp. Classification (GTDB taxonomy): domain Bacteria; phylum Pseudomonadota; class Gammaproteobacteria; order Pseudomonadales; family Oleiphilaceae; genus Marinobacter. Next base: position 12,369 of record PBED01000044.1, read on the forward strand.
CGAAGTAGGTAGTATTAACTCCGAGCCCTACTACGACTCCACTCGCGGTCTGTATTCCTCCGAAGAACTGGAATCCATGCGCGCTGATGTTGCCGCAAACCCGCGGGTCTATGGGCCTCTCGTGTCACCCGACTTGAAGATGGCGCTGGTCAAAGCGCAGCTGATCGAAGGCAAACTCGATTATGAAACAACGTTTGCCCAACTCCAGGAACTGCGAGCTGAAGAGGCGTCGGAAGGCGTTACCATTTATGCCACAGGCCAGCCTGTGTTGGTAGGTTGGGCCTACACCTATATGGACCAGATCCTGCAAATTTTTGTGTTCACCGTGCTCGCTATGCTTGCGCTGCTCATCTTCCACTTCCGTAAAGCGTACGGTGTGCTCATCCCCCTAGGCGGCGTTCTTGTCTCCACAATATGGGGGCTTGGGATTATCAGCTTCCTGGGTTACAACCTTGACCCTCTCGGCCTGGTAATCCCCTTTTTGATTGCTGCGCGAGCCATGAGCCACGGGGTTCAGCTGGTTGAGCGTTATTATGCCGAAACCCAGGAACTGGGTAACGGCCCGAAAGCTGCCAAGGCAACCTTTGACAGCCTGTTCCGTCCAGGATCGCTAGGGGTGGTGTCTGACGCCATCGGTCTGTCCCTTATCGCCATTGGCTCTATCCCTCTCAACACCCACCTTGGCATCTATGCCTCCTTGTGGGCCATCACCGTGGTATTCACCGTTCTGGTAGGTGTACCACTGCTGCTCTCCATCCTGCCAACACCCAAGAACCCGAAAATCCGGGAAACGGTGTTGCGCCATATTGGTAGCACCAGTTCGCGCATGGTCACCAAACCGGGTTCTGCCCGAGTCATCCTGGCCGTAGGCGCCATTGCGATGCTCGGCGGACTCTTGGCCGCATCCAATGTCCAGATTGGCGACTCCGAGCCCGGTTCTCCAATTCTCTATCCAGATCATGACTACAACGTCTCGTCCCGGATCGTGAACGAGCGTTTCCCTGGATCAGAAGAACTTTATATCGTTGCTGAAACCGATGAAAAAGGAGGGCTGAAACGCCCGGAGGTACTGACAGCTTTGGCCGACCTTCAGGCCCATATGCTGACTGACCCGGAGGTAGGTGGCGCCAAGGGACTGCCAGACCTGGTCAAGCAGGTAAACCGCCTGATGCACAACGACGATCCCCGCTGGTTCCAGATTCCCCATGATGCAGGTTACGTGGGCGGTTTGATGTTTACCTACATGGCGTCCAGCCCGATCCCCGGAGCTCTGGATGAGTTCAACGATACCGACGACCGCGTTGCCAACCTGGTTTTCTACTACAAGGATCGTCAGGGCGAAACCATTCGCCGCGCCATTCACATGGCAAAGGAATGGATTGCAGAGAATGGCGATAGCGTAGAAGGACTGACCATTCGGCTGGCCGGGGGCACCCTGGGCGTAGCGGCCGCAATGAACGAATCAGCATTCGAGACCAATGTAATCGTTCTGCCGCTTGTATTCCTGCTGATCTTCGCTTTCGTCATGCTGTTCTACACCTCATGGCACGCCGGCCTCATGATGTTGATGGCTATGCTGTTTGCCACCACCCTGACCTACGCTTATATGGGCCTGAACAGCCTGAGTATCGACATCAACACGGTGCCGGTAATCGCCGTGGGCATAGGTGTCGGTATTGATTACTCCATCTACATGATGGATCGCATCCGGGAAGAAATGGCCAAGTTTCAGAACCTCCGGGAAGCTGTGCAGCGTTCTATTTCTACAACCGGCATGGCAATCAGCTTCACCGCACTGACACTGATGGCAGGAATCATCATGTGGGTGATCTTCTCTGACCTGCGTTTCCAGTCCGATGCCGCGTTATTGCTGTGCGTAATGATCATCATCAACGGTCTTGCCGCAATGCTTCTGGTGCCCTCATGGGTGCTGGTCTTCAAGCCACGCTTTATCACCGACGTCTACGCAGATGAAGACGGCATTCTGCATTCCGAACACAGAAAACCGAAATCAACTCCGGCTGCTGCTCCCGCCAGGAAGCAGGAGGACGGATTTGTGCCAGGAGAACCGTACCGGGCGTAAACCGGTACGAAACTCCAAAAAAACCTGTAACGAGGACAAGCCATGCAAATAAAAACAAAAGGCCTGAGGTTCTGGTGCTACACCCTTGCGGGTGGTGCCAGCCTGGCGCTGACTCCAATGACCACAACCGTAGCGGCAGAAGATACCCGCGTTAACGGCTACGTTGAAAACGCCACCTACGGCCGAGAAGGCGTGGGGCTTTCGAAATTCCGCAATACCTTGCAACTAGAGCTGGAGAAAAAAGCCGGTGATGTGGGAATTTTCAGCAATGTGGGCTTCAACGCCACACTCCGGGGAAGTTATGACGGAGTTTATGATCTGAATGATGATGAGTATGGACGAAACGCAGGGGGTCCGGTTCAGTTACAAGATCTACCTCAAGGCACTGTTCCGCATGGAAGTGGTGTTGGCAGTCCTGCAAGTGCTATTCCCTTGCCCCCTGGTAACACTTTTGGCTTTGATGTTAGCCAGAACCCCAATGATGGCATGGTGGTTCTGGGGGAGCGTTTGCATTCACAGAACAACGGTGTCGCCTTCGGCGTTCCAGTGCGCCCTTGTGACAAAGACGACCGCGGCTGTATCAACGGGTATCTGGACAAGGACTCCAACGACCTGAGATTCCAGGAGTTCAACGATCGCGCCGACTTCATCCGGGAACTCTATGCCGACTTCGATATTAACTTCGATAACGGCAACATCCTGAGTACACGACTGGGTAAACAGCAGGTTATCTGGGGCAGAACGGACCTGTTCCGGGTACTCGATGTCATCAACCCGGTGGACTACTCCCGGAACAACATCTATGACGAACTCGAAGATATCCGGATTCCCATGTGGATCCTGCGGACTGATTACCGCATGGGCCCCACCGAAGTGTTCGACGGTCTGGCATTTGATGACCTGAACTTTCAGGTGGTGTGGAACTTCGACAAGTTCCGCCCCCATGACATTGGCCAGTGCGGCCAACCAAACGTGATCCTGGATGCCGGCTGTTTCTTCCGGGGCATGAACAACCTCTGGGAAAATGGTGGAACCGTGGCAAACTTCGCGGGGGCTACTCCTGACGGGGGCCTCGCAACAGACTTCGGACCCGGCCAGATCGGTATCCGCAAGGCACACATGCCGAGCTGGAGCCTGTCAAATACTCAGCTGGGCCTGAAGCTTGAAGGGGTTTATGGCGATCTTGGATTCTCTCTCAATGCCCTGACCTATCGCTCCCAATTGCCCTCTCTCAGAGGGGGCATTCCTGCAACCAATGGGTTCACCGGAGAGACTGCTGTCTGGCCGAGCCTGATCGCTTTCGACATCCACTTCCCGCGCGTGAATCTCGTTGGTGGCTCTCTGGACTATTACTCTCAGGGAATTGACACGGTATTCCGCGTAGAAACGGCTTACACCTCGGGTGAGGAATTTGCCAATACCCTTCGCAAAGAGCTCTATTCCGAATCAGATGTACTCCGTTACGTAATCGGCGCGGACAAAAACATCTTCATCCCGGCCCTGAACGAAAGCCAGGCCTTCCTGTTCTCCGGACAGATTTTCGGCCAGCATATTCTGGACCACGAACGTGAGCAAAGAACCTACGGCGAAGCTGGCATTCCAGATTATGAATACAACTGGACCGCCACTTTGTTGATGCAAGGGTTCTACATGAATGGTCGCATGACCCCGAAAATCATCACAGCACATGACTTCCGAGCGCAAGCTACCGCTATTGCGCCGTCTGTGGACTGGCTGGTCAATGACAATTTCAAGCTCACTTTGGGCGGAAATTTCAAAGTGGGAACCGGAGCCCGGGAATTCGACGACTGTCGTTCATGCAACCCCTGGGATCCGTTCACCCAAACGCCTGGCGTTGTGGGTCATCAACCGGGTGAATCTGCCGGCCTTGGCAGCTATGAACCTCTCGGCCGCTTCAAGTCGGGCCCCATTGGCATGGCTCAGAAAGAAGACGAAATCCAGCTGACTGCACGTTACAGCTTCTGATAACAAGAGGATAAAACCATGAAACCAAGAACAAAGCCGACAATACTGTCACAGTGCCTCGCCGCTGGTCTTGCTGCTGGCATGTTTGCCACTCAGGTGCAGGCCAACGAGGATGTTATTCAGAACTCCTTCTTTCCCTATGAGAACGAGGTTCCGAGCCATGAGGGCCTTAATGTTGGCATGACCATCGACCAGTCCAACGTGGCCCAGTTCAAGGATGTCATCGACCCTGCCTTCTACACCTTTATCGAAAATGGCTGGACATCGATCACCGTAGGCGATACCACTTCTTTTGGCCTGAATGAAGGCTACGTAAATGCCACTCGTGATTCTCTGGGTAAGGTATCCCTGGGCGACCAGGTCGGTGAGATCAACGGATGGCAGGCTGGCAGACCATTCCCTGAGGAACCGGATGAAAGTGACCCCCGGGCCGGTGAAAAACTCGCATGGAACTATAAATATGGCTACAACTGGGGTGATAGTGCTGCCGTTTATCCGTTCTACTGGAAGTATCGGGATATGGATTCCGGCAAGGTGGAACGTACCATCAAGTTCAATTTCCATTTCCTGAACTTCAAGGGCCGAGTGAACCAGGAACCAGTACCAGAGATTACGCCAAACCCGTCTGACCTGTTCCGCGCTATCTACGTGCGGGTTCTGGATCCCGCTGATGTTCGCAACACCCAGCTGTTGATCCACCGCGCTTCCGACGACCTCAAGCGGGACAATTCATGGCTGTATCTGGGCTTCCAGCGTCGTGTACGCCGTCTGGCTACCGGTCAGGTTACCGATGCGTTCCTGGGTTCCGATCTGATGATCGAGGACTTTGAAGGTTATAACGGTCGCATTTCAGACATGAACTGGACCTATAAAGGGACCCGTCACATGCTGATGCCCTTCTATAACCACAATGACATGAAGCTCGATACAGAGACTCACCAGGACGACGATGGCTACCAGGTTGTTGCCTTTGATGGCCAGGGTGGTTGTTTCCCGGAAATCACCTGGCAACTGCGCAAGGTGTACGAGGTGGAAGCCGTTCCGGTGGATGACAGCCATCCGCTGCAGAAGCGCGTTCATTATATGGACGCACAGACCTTCACTATTCCCCGGACCGTGTCTTACGACCGCAAGGGCAGCCTGTGGAAGACCTTCACCATCGGCCAGGCCCACCCTGACTATCACCTGCCCAAGAACAAAGGTACCGGTGTCTCTATCGATGATGCGTTCAGCATGATTGATGTACAGGCCAGCCATTGCACAACCGGACAGTTTAAAGGTCAGGTTGATCCGGAGCTCTCCAAGCCGCAGATGTTCAACGTCCAGCATATGCGCGCAACGGGAAGCTGATCTCTTCGTTGTTGTCGCTCTCTCTGGGCCCGCTCTTGCGGGCCCCTTTTTAATTTCAGAGCAGGCAAAAGAGATCACGGCATGAGCCTCTCCCGGGCTTGTGCACCTTACGGAGAATGTATCATGACAAAGACGGTCAACCAGACCTCCAACCATCCGATCACTGTCTCACTGTCGTGATTTCACGTCGGGTTAGGAAAGGCGAGGAGTTCGCATTCGAGCAACTCAGCAGCCAAATGACCGAAAGAGCAGCCCACTTTCCGGGTTACCTCGGAGCTGCCATGTTCCGGCCGTCCTCACCGGATGATCCCGAATACCGGATTATATTCAAGTTTAGGGATCGAGAAACTCTGACCGCCTGGGAAGAGTCTCCGGAAAGAGCTGAGCTCCTTGAACAACTTGAAGCTTTGCTGGCAAAACCCAGTGAGCGTGAAGTGACTTCAGGAATCATCACCTGGTTTACCCTGCCCGGACAGAACCCGGTTAAACCGCCTCCCAAGTGGAAAATGACCATAGTCAGCTGGCTGGCGTTGTATCCTGCGGTTACGCTCGTTTTCGTGCTATTCGGTGACCTTCTGGCCCAGATCCCGCTGCTGCTGCGCACCATGGCAGTTACCATCGTAGTCATGTTGCTGATGAGCTATGTGCTGATGCCACGGATGACCCGCTGGTTTGCCTTCTGGCTGTTCCCGAAGAAGAACCAGGATGTCCGTTAACGGCGAGAAGGATCTTACCCGGCAATGACCAATCTGCCTGTTAACCGGTCTCAGTGGCTTGCGTTGGCCCTGATTCCGTTATTGTCTGCAGCGCTGCTGTTCAGCCCGGCAGCCGGTTGGTTCGATGGCCCCCAACGGCTCTCGGCGCTGCTGGTGATGGCCGGGCTTGTGCTGTTTGCCACAAGCGCGGTGCCGGAGTTTGTCACCGCCCTGCTGGTGCTGACCCTGGCCATGCTGTTGTCGCTGGCTCCGGCCGACGTGGTGTTTTCCGGGCTCACCTCGACCGCCTGCTGGCTGATTGTTTCCGGGCTGGTGATCGGCATTGCCATCTCGGAAACCGGCCTGGCCCAACGGGTGTCAGACCTGTTTACCCGGCACCTGGATGCCAGCTATACCCGGTTGATCGCCGGCATCGTGGTGATCGGTATTCTGCTGGGCTTTGTGATGCCCTCCTCGGTGGGGCGCATTGTGCTGTTTATTCCCATCGCCCTGACCATCGCCCACAGCTGTGGCTTTGAGCCTGGCAGCAATGGCCAGAAAGCCGCTGGCCTGGCGGCGGCCTTTGGCAGCCATCTGCCCACCTTTGCCATTCTGCCCGCCAATGTCCCGAACATGATCATGATTGGCTCTGCCGAGAAGATTCATGGCTGGAGCCCGATGTTCGGGGAATACCTGTTGCTGCACTTTCCGGTGCTGGGCATCCTCAAGGCTATCCTGCTGGTGGTTGTGTTGGTGCGGTTGTACCCGGACAACCCAAAGCCGGTTCCGCAAGCAGGATCAAGCCGGCCTTTCAATTTCAAGGAATCGCGGCTGATGGTAATACTTCTGGTGACCCTCGGGTTCTGGCTGACCGACACCTGGCACCAGATCTCCGCGGCGTGGATTGGCCTGGCGGCAGCGACCCTGCTGCTGATGCCCGGTGTTGGCATGATCTCTACACAGAGCTTCAACCAGAAAGTGAACATCAGCTCAATTCTGGTGGTGGCCGGCCTGCTGGGCATTGCCGGGCTGATCAACCATCAGAACATCAGCGGTATTCTGGGCGGCCACGTGCTGGGCTGGCTGCCATTGGAGCCGGGGCGGGATTTTGCCAACTTCCTTACCTTGTCACTCACGGCGACCGCGACCGGGATGGTCACCACCCTGGCGGGCATTCCGGCAACGCTCACCCCCCTGGCTGGCCCCATGAGCGAAATGACCGGCTTCAGCCTGGAAGCGGTGCTGATGACTCAGGTTCTGGGCTTCTCCACCATCATTTTTACCTACCAGTCCGTGCCCCTGATGATGGCCATGCCCCTGGCCGGCATCCCCATGGGCCATGCCGCCAGGTTGTGCCTGATACTGGCCGCCCTCACCATCGTGATTCTGTTTCCGCTGGATTACCTGTGGTGGAGGTGGCTGGGGTGGATCTGAGGCGACAGCGCGCCCCAGCCCCGGTTTTGGTTGTCCCTACAGGTGGTTCATCAGTGCCCGCAATTGTGCGTTATCGGGGTATTGTTGCAACAAGGCTTGGGTCACTTGCCGGGCTTTGTCCTTCTGGTCCAGCTGGAACAGCGCAACCGCGTACCGGTAGCCAAACAGCCACTGGCCGGGCACCAGTTGATGGGCCCGTTCCAGATCCGCCAGCGCCGCCGGGTAGTTTTGCAGGCGAATACGGATCAGCCCCCGCAGGTGAATCAGTTGGGGTTCATCAGGGCTGTGTTCCAGGGTTTGATCAATGGCCCGGACCGCTTCCAGGTTGCGGTCGCCGGCACGGAGAATATCGGTCAGCAGGATGGTGGCGGGCACGTAGCCTGGGTCTTTGCCCAGAGCACGGTTGAGCTGTTGCTCTGCCTTGTAGACATAATCCCCTGCCATCAGGTATCGGGCTTTGAGCACGCTGCCCGCGGGCAGGTCTGACTGCATATCAACGTAGTGCTCGTATTCCCTCTGAACTTCGCCCCAGCGCTCAGGGTCCGGCAGGGTGCCGGACCACACCATGGATTCAAAGGCCGCCAGCCTGACCGCCAGGGAGTCATCAGCCAGACCATTTTCAGCAAGCTCCCAGGACTGGCTCATGTCGCCGTGCCTGAGCACACGATAGGCGCTTTCGCGGATGACCGCATGATCGCTCTTTGCCAGGCTTGCCAGGACCGCCATGTGCCGGGCCACCAGCCCTTGCCCGTGCTGTTCCAGCAACGTTGCCCGGCGAATGGCAGGCTCATGATCATCGGCCAGATAGGCCAGAACCTCTGACAAGTTACGTTGCTGAACGTGATGCCAGGTATCCGGTTGGTAAAGATCCGGGTACCAGCTGCCGACGGTTTCCATTGACCAGGCGCGATCCTGGTTCGTGTGGCACGCCAGGCAAACATCCGGGCTGCCGGATGCCTTGGACACATCAGGCCGGGGCACCATGAAGCTGTGCTCCCGCCGGTTGTCGATCCTCATAAACGAGGCTTCGGGCATGTGGCAACTGACGCACTGCGCACCCGCGCTGTTACGCGGATGGTGATGATGATCCGGGGTATCGTAGTCACCGGCGTTGTGGCACTGGGCGCAGACACCGTTGCCCTCCATCTTCAGGTTGCCGCTATGGGGGTTGTGGCAATCCGAGCAGACAACTCCAGCCAGGAACATCTTGGGAGACTCTGAATAAGTCTCCTTAGAGTTCTCCGGCCTACAATGAGGCAAACGGAGAACGACATGAAGAAATCACGGTACTGAATATGTATGTCTTCCGGAATCTCACCGAAGTCCGGCAACTAACCGAATCGTGGATGGCCGAATACAACGACGAACGCCCCCACGATTCACTGGAAGATCTGACGCCATGGGAATATCTGGCGAAACACCAACGGGCGGACAACTCTAAGCAGCGGTGCAACTAAAACAGGGATGTTTACACACCACTGCCGATCACTAAATTGTCCGTTTCATAATCCATCAGTTTTCCCTTCATTTTTCTATTGATGATGGTTCTAGGGTTGTTGGCAGAGAGGCCGTGTTCGTTTTAGGAAAGGTTGCTGCGTGCATTCTGCAGCTGAAAGTCCGACTAAAAATGCTTTTTAGGAGCTGCTCCATGCTCTCGGGGTAGGGCTTCCGGGAGGCTACAATTATTATTCAGATATGAATTATTGCCACTCCTAACTACTATGTGCGATTTTTAATCAACCGCATAATCACAAGATGGCATAAGCACTAGTTTGAAAGAACTCGAATTGAACTCTTCAGGCAAAGGAAGCCGTCTGGAGAGGATAAATTTCGCCATTCTGCGGAGGGGAAATTATCTCTGGTAGGGCGCAGCACGAATGTTCGCTTTTGTTTAATTGCGTCCCCTGCTTACAAGGCTTGTTGTTTGCCTCCAATCTTTCCGTTCCAGCGAGACTATTCCAAACTCCGAGTCGGACGCCGAATTTAGCACTTTGTGTGGAAGCCCAGGCCAGCGCCCTATTCTAGAATCAACTTTAAGTTTGTTTAGCACTTTGTGTGGAAATCGTGCCGTAACCCTCTGATTCTCTGTTTCACGGGTTTAGTACTTTGCTTGGTCGTCTATTCGGCCAACAAGGAACCCGCCGCACGCGGGTCCCCCCCTTGTTTAGCCACTGGCTATGACACAGCCTGTAATGCCATGCGTTCGCCCGTATCCCTTGTGCCACGTGGCTTTCAGGGGTTTTCAGGCTTGAATACTGGGCCGTAATTTAAGGGGGGCGGCCGATTTTGGAGTTTGTACCCCCCCCTATTAGACGGAGGGTGGTTGGCCGAGATTCAGTGTTAACAAGTGGTACTGAGCTGCGCACTGTCGCAGATATCAAACACAGTCAGAAATCATCCATACGGCCAATCTGGCGGGCCAGGCGCTTGGTTTCATTCTCTCCCAAGGTCAGGAGCGACTGGAGCAGCTCCCGTGCTTCGGGAATTTCGGCTTTTTCGACAAGGGTCTGATAGAGATCAAGAATTTGCTCGTGGACGTCGAACACTTCACGGCAGATGCCAGCAATATCAAGCCTCACGTATGGCTCGTCGCAGGTCCGATGGGTTTTTATGGGATCATGAGATAGATAATCGTAAACGCGACTCTCCAATGCCTTCGCATCTCCCTGGCGCTCAAACTCCCTCACAATGCGCTCGATTTCAGATTCATGGGTGGCCAGATAGTCCAACAGGGCCCTTGCCTGCTTGTCTTCGTGCTTTGTTTCACAATGGGACAGACACCGCGCCAAGTGCGAGTGGAGCTTGCTCGTCCAGTCAATTAGCTCTCCGAGTGTTTTGATATCCATACGGGCTCATCCCTCGCGGAAGGTATACTTTAAAAAATACACTTAAACGCTGTTTCCGAACAGGGGCCTTTACTCGACTCCAATGCACTCCACCGGGCATAGCGAACGCAATGACCCCCGCACCCAGGCCGATGCAGCCAATGGCAAATTGTTCGCTCATCACCGCGCTTTGCACTGCGTCCGGCCCAGCAGCAGAGCTCATCCGGCCTACCGGTGATCCTTCTCGTAACGCCGACGCAGTAACATTGAGTTACCAATGACCGAGAGCGAGCTGACAGTCATCGCCACTACACCAATCATCGGATGCAGCAGCCCCGCCGCAGCTATAGGAATAGCCGCAGCGTTGTATCCACTGGCCCATAGGAGGTTCTCAACGATCTTTTTGAAGGTCGCACGTGACAGCACCATGGCGTCAACAACACCA
>PBED01000045.1:0-19629 GCA_002718255.1 Marinobacter sp.
CCAGAGCTTCAGTTCATGAGGGTGCCCAAATGGTTATTTGGCGCCGGTGTCTTTGTCTTTCATGCCACCAGGCATGCCATCGTCGCTATGAGCCTGCATCATCTTCATGCAAGCCTCGGTCATGGCTTTACGGTCTTCCGGGGACATATCTGACATCATGTTCATCATCCCCATCATGCCGCCCATACCCTCCATACCGTGCGAGGACATCATGCGGCTGTGTTCGGAATGACCAGCCATCATGCCGGCGCCTTCGCCATGGGCAAGGGCAGAGAAAAGGGCGACGCTGCCGGCCAGAACGGCGGCGGTTACGGTGAGCTTGAGATTTGAATTACGCATTTGATTCACTCCAGTTAAAGCCTCGTTACGGATGAACGGAAGTACGAGACTTTGTTGCAAGAATTAACTTCAAAGAGCTTGCCGCGATGGGCAAAAACCCGGGTTAAAACTCAGGAGTGATGTTCTGGAGGGGGTGTAATAGAGGCCAGGAACGGATTCTGGTAAAGGGCCGCTCGGCCGATCAACACCGTTTGGGAACCGGTGTCGGTAAAACCGATAGAATGCCCCGGTAGTAGGGCAAAGCTTACGTTGACGCCGCATTTGACCGGCCCAGTGGCGCTTGGACAGGCCATTTCCGGGGCGGAAACACAATCCGGTTCTGTGTCTGAGGAGTAAGCGGTGTCTTCAGTCTGGTCCATCATCATGGTGCCGCAATCCGCCATCGCTGGCTCCGCCTGGCCGCCTGCTACTTTTGACAAAGCAAACGCCGGCGCGCTGATCACAAGAAGCAGTGATAGCAATAGGGAGATGATTGGGCGGTTCTTTGCGGACATCCTGATCTTTAGCACCAAGCTTTGAGGACATGAGCTCTGACATGCAATTACTCTGTCAGTTCCGAAGATCTTAGCACTTTTCTATTCCCAAAACACACTCGCCCGGTCGGAAAGGGAGTGGACTTTCCGATGACTAGCTGAACGTCTTATTTTGGCGCGGAGGAGGACTGGCAACAGTGGCGTTTGGCTAATCGGGCGAATACGACGGAGTGTCATCTCGCAGACATTCAAAGGCTCGACGAAGGATTACGCGTGGTTGAAGGGATGGGGGACAGAATGTTCGCTTTGCGACCAGCACCTAAACAGAAGCGGACATTAGCGCCGGTATGATTCGCAGCGGTCTCGACTTTCTCATGGCATGTGGCCAGAATCCGGGCCACACTGTCTTTAACCAGCAAGGCAGAGTCGGGCAAGCGCCGGTCTAATCCTATTGACCACTCGAATGAGGACCGAATGAGAATAGGCCTGTTTATCATCACAGCATTCTGGTTCTTTCCAGTTTCTGCCCAAACGCTCCGGATTATGGGTTCGGACGATGGCTTTCTCCCATTTTATTACGGTAACAACCTCAGCATGGGAATTCTGATTGAGGTGATCAATGACTTCACCCTGGAGACTGGTATCGAAGCCGAGTTCCGCCCGATGGCGCGCAAACGCCAGGCCTGGGCCCTGCAACGAGGACTGGCCAACGCTGTTTTCGCCAGCCCGCTGTGGATGCCGTTGCCGGACCGCATGCACGCCGTAGGGCCGGTGTTAACTTGGCGTGACCGCGTGTTCGCGCAGCCTGGTCAACAAACGGATTCCTTCAATGATCTCGAGGGAGGCATCTGTCTTCGCAAATGGTTTGTATACAGTGATCAGCTCGAGCGGGGGATCGGGAGCCATCTGGTGCGCCATGACGCCTACAATGCCCGGCAGATGCTGCTCATGTTTCTGAACAAACGGTGCGATTACATTGTCATGAACGAAACGGAGTTCCGGTTTCTGGCCCTGCTTTGGGATGTCGATCCAGACGTTTACAGCACGGAACTGATTGACGCCGAATGGCCGGTCTATCTCGGAATACTCAAAACAGAGGCGGATCTTATAGAAGCGGCGGAAGCCTTTTTCGCTAACTACACGATTGACGTGGCAGCCATGCTACCCAAACTGCCGCAGCCGGACCGTTGAAGAGATTGGCGGTCGATTGTCCATACGCCAAACATTCAAGCAGCTTGTCAGACATATTATTAGAATGCCTGCTTTGCGACTAGGCCGGGCTCCCCGACTTCCTAAACAGAAGCGAACATTCGTGCCCCTTACTGTTCCGGCTCGGCGATCGCCCATGATATGGGATGGCTTCTTCTTCCAGTACCACCAGTTCGGAAATCTCATCCAGGCTGAACCCCGGCCACTGGGCCGAGCGGATGAAGTGCAGCCGCGCCAGGGCGCTCTCGTCGTAACGCCGTATACCGCCGTAACGCTTCTCCGGGACCGTCACTAGCCCGCAGCGCTGGTAATAGCTGATGGTTTCGACGTGAGTGCCAACGACTTTTGCGAGAGTTCCAATCGTCATGGAGGCGTTGACCATGGTGGGTTACCTCGTTCAGGCGTTCCCGAGGTTGAAACGCTCAATGATTCGTTGCAGTCGCGGTCTGGAAATACCGAGAATGTCACATGCTTTGCCACGGTGCCCCTCTGTAACGTCCAGTACCTGGCAAACATGGTTTTTTTCAACCTCTGCCAGAGAGAGCTTATCCTGGCCGGGCCCCTCAGAGTCCTCCGATCTGGCGTCAGCCATTACTTTAATTTCGTTTGACAGGTCCACTGCGTCCAGATTAGGTCCTTGTGCGAGCGCTATGCTTTTGAATATCTGATGTTCAAGTTCCCGGACGTTACCGGGCCAGTCATAACGCTTCAATACCTGAAGTGCCTCATCGGTAATTCGCCGGACCTTTCCCTGGAGAAAATAATTTGCTTTTGCTGCCAGGCATTTTACAAGCTCTGGAATATCTTCCTCCCGCTCCCGTAGTGAAGGAACCCGGATAGTTATGACCTGAAGTCGATAAAAAAGGTCTTCCCGGAACTGTTTCATTCTGATCGCTTCGGGGAGGTCGACATTCGTGGCGGCAATGATTCGGCAATCTGCTTTTAGCACCTTCTTGGATCCAATCGGCGAGTATTCCTTTTCTTGAAGAACCCGTAGGAGTTTTGCCTGGAGCTGGAGTGGCAGTTCGCCGATCTCATCGAGGAATAGAGTACCGCCCTGGGCTAAGGTAAATTTTCCTGGTTGGTGTTCAACGGCCCCGGTGAATGCGCCACGGGTATGGCCGAACATTTCGGACTCGATCAGGTTTTCAGCAAGAGCAGCGCAATTGACGGCAACGAAGGGCCCACCGGAATTTTCGCTGGCATTGTGGATTGCCCTGGCGATCAGCTCCTTGCCGGTGCCGCTCTCTCCGGTGATCAGCACGGTAGCCAGAGTGGAGGATATCAACCCGATGGTTTTGTATATCTCTCGCATTTTGGAGCTGCTGCCCACCATACCGGAAGTATATTGCAGGGGGATATTTAGTCCGTCACAGGTCGAGTCTGACTTGAGGCGCGCCAGGGAGTGGTTAATTGCCGTTTCAAGCTCGTCCAGATCAAGTGGCTTATGAAGATAGTCGTCGGCGCCACGCTGCATGGCCTGGATGGTAGACTCCATATCGTGGTGGGCCGTCATCATAAGAATGCGGCAGTCCGGATAGCGGGCCTTCAGAGCCGGCAGGCCATCGAGGCCACTCATTCCTTCCAGGCGAATATCGAGCAGTATCAATGCGGGAGAATTGGCCGGGCCGAGGTTCAGGGCCTCCTCCACGGAGACACAGGACTGGGGCTGGTGATTTTCCTCTGAGAGAAGCGCCTGCAATGTTTCACGTATTGCTGCGTCGTCATCAATGATCAGAATGCGTGCCATAGGTCCGTGACTCCTCGTTGACTGCATGCATGAGACTCCTCTCCCCGCGGGAAATGCTTTCTTTGAAAAGAGAGGCAGGGGGCGATAAGGGCAGAGCTACACAAACCTTTATAACGCCATCAGAGCTCTCGATGTTGACCTGGCCTCCGTGTCGCAGTACGTGGTTTTTGACGATGGCCAGGCCCAGGCCGGTGCCTTTGGCCCGGGTTGTGAAAAAAGGCTCGAAGGCCTGATCTTTCGTTTGTTTGTCCAGCTCGATGCCGGAGTTCGTGATGGTAATTTGGACAAACGCACCGGATTTTTTATGGACAAACCGGCTTTCAATGTCGATTGTTCTTTCTCCTCGCGAGGCTTCGGTTGCCTGCAACGCATTTGCTGCAAGGTTCTGAAAGACCTGACGTAATTTAACCGGGTCCGCTTTGACGGTTGGCAGCTGGTCAGCCAGGTTCCAGCTCAGTCTTAC
The DNA here is from genome assembly GCA_002718255.1 of Marinobacter sp. Classification (GTDB taxonomy): domain Bacteria; phylum Pseudomonadota; class Gammaproteobacteria; order Pseudomonadales; family Oleiphilaceae; genus Marinobacter. The sequence goes on from PBED01000045.1 coordinate 4,235, forward strand.
CTGTGCTCCGAGGAGTCCCTCTTCCATCTCGGTCATAATGCTCTGGAGCAGGGCGTTGGTATCAAGCTCCTGAAGATGCAACTGGCCTTGATGGGAATAGTTCAGGATGCCTTCGAGAATCCGCTCCATATAGTTGACCTGTCCAAGCGCGAGTCCCCAGAGTTTATCTTGCCGAGCGGGTCGGTCGACGGAACGTAGCGCGCGGCGCTGAGCCATTTGCAAACTCATCTTGACTGAAGTCAGTGGGTTGCGCAGGTCGTGGGCAATCATATTGGCCGTCCGCCCGATTTTCGCGAGTTGCTCCTGATGAAGACGGGCCTCAGTTTCCTGTTGTAGTTTTTCCTGTAAGTCCTTCTCCCTCGATATATCCTGTTTGATGGCGACATAACATGTTTCGTGATTCCAGGGGTGGGAGACGGGGAAGATAAGGGCTGCCTCCCAGAACAGGCTTCCATCCTTTCTCTGATTGTGAAACTCGCCGTGCCACGGCTGTCCCTGTTTCAGGGTGTTCCAGAGGGTCCTGTAGCATTCGGGAGCCGTTCTTCCCGACCGCAGGAACCCCGGTGTCTTGCCTTTGACTTCGTCGCTTTGATAGCCGGTTAACCGGGTGAACGCGGCGTTTGTATAGAAAATTCTGGCGTCAGAGTCTGTCAGCATAATCGCGCTCGGGCTTTGCTCGACGATACGGGTCAGCTGGTGCAGTCGTTCTTCCTGAACTTGGCGAATGGTCAGGCGGTGACCGGCCTGTAGACGTGAGCCGACACCGAGGATGATGAGTAGCGCAGCGTATACAGGCGTACTAGCGATAACATTGGGTCGGGTTTCAATAAGATCTTGCATTGAAGTGGTGTGGCTAACCCGCCATGGGGAACGTCCAGTGCCGCCCAATGGTGACAAACTTGAGAAAGTGGTGAGGCGCTCTTCCGATTGCCACAGCTGCCCTTTGTCAGGCACCGTCTGGTTTTTCGATAAAGATTGTTCTTCGAAAAATGCCGCCTCCTCCAGTACAGTAAAGTAGACTTTCTGATTGTCAGCCTGGGTAAACTCAACCGTGATATGGTTGTTGGTGAGGCGGAACGTACCAAATGACTTGTCTGGATTCTGGGTATCCTCGAAGACGCCCAGTAACTCCTCAAGAAGGGCGGTTCCGTTATAATTGATGACAAGAAGCCCCAGCTTTTCCCCGCTGTCTGTAAACACAGGTGTCGCCATTCGCATTGTTAACCGGTTGGTTTGAGGGCGATGCCATTCAACGTTGTAATCCAGTGGCGAGAGGTAGACCTGGCCGGGTTCTGAGACGATCCCCCTTTTAAAGTAGGGGCGGTGGGATTTGTCCTGTAAGAGATCAGCCGGTTGACGGTTCACATTATCGTGCACCCGGTCAAGCCGAACCCGCTCGATACCTTCGGTCGATAAAAATCGCACCTGCATATACTGGGGTTTGAAAGCCATTATGTGGCTGAATTGGCGTGCTACCGCGTCTCCTTTCAATGCCAACTCCGGTTGTTGTCCGACAAGTTCGGCAAAGCGGAGAGTGTCGGTCTGCATCTGCAGAATCTGCTGCTCCAGTCTTTTTTGGGTCTGCTCAACCTTTAGTGACTCTTCCTGGGCAACCAGTATTTTCTGTTCATGAGCCAGGACGGCGAAGTGGACGCCGAACGCAGTGATAAGCAGCAAGAGACCCGGTAGAAAAAACTTGAGAGCTTCGAGATACAGAGGCCGGATCTTCCAAGCCTTGCCTGAGGGGACGTTGTAGGACATGACCAAAGCCTGATGCGGGATATGGCTTCAGTTTATTGATGAAGATGGCACCAGCACTTGATATGAATCAAATGTTGGTGCCCTGTCAGCGGTTATTTGGATTTGGGAGTGGTTTTATTTCAGACTGGAAAAGTACGCAGCGAGATCCTCCATGTCTGTTTCGCTGAGCCCGGCGGCCTGCCCCTGCATCATGGCCGCTTGACCGCCTGTCCGATGGCCCTGCTTGTATGCCTTCAGTGCAGCCACAAGGTAGGGTGCGTTTTGCCCGGCCAGGTTCGGGTAAGTGGGAACGATAGCCTTGCCGTCTTTACCATGACACGAAGCGCACACCGTTGCTTTTTGCGCACCTGCGTCAGGGTCGCCCGCTGCCAGGGCATTTATGGCGGCCATTGGCAAGGTGCATAGCGCAGTGGTAACGACCAGATTTTTTAGTTTCATAGAGTCTCCTCATAAGGTTTGGGTGGGATTGCAAGTAACAGGCGAAGCGCAACGGCCCGGCTCGCCTGGTCGGAGTCTTTAAGGGTTGGGGTCAGTTCCTTGACTGTCGTTTCGGGATCAAGAATCGCCAGTAGCTGGCTGGCTTGTTCGGTCAGGTCGGGGTCATTCAACGCAGTGTCAAGGAGAAGTTTACGGATCGATTCGCCTTGCGCTTTCGCCAGGATTCGCAGGGCGGCAGCGCGAACCTCTGGTTCGGGATCGCCAAGAGCCCGATTCAGCTTTGCCAGAATCTGTTGATTTTCTGTGGGCTCTGTCACTACGTCATGTCGCTGTTTGAAGGAAGCCTGTTTTTCAGGCAGGCAAGATGCGATGGCGGCCATGGCTGCCAGCCTGACCGGGGTGTGCATGTCTTCAAGTGCAGCGAGCAACAATGGCATCGCATTGGGGTGACCCAGAGCGCCCAGGGCACTGGCGCAAGCTGTACGAACAGAGGGAGTTCCTGCCGATAGAAGTGTTCCCAGCGGCCCCAGGCAACTACTCAGTTCGGCAAGATCGGGACGCCGTTCCGCAATCCTTCGCAGGCTATTCGCTGCTTCCGCTTGCATGGTGGTGTCGGACGCCAATAAATGCTCTCGGAGCCATTTCACGGCCAGATTCGACTCAGAGGTGCCGAGGGCCCGGATCACTAGAGTTGCGTTGGGCGAATCCGGAAAATCGGCTTTCTTTCGGCCGTTAAGGGACAGTTTATCGCCGGCCTCGACGTGTTCACGAACCACCTGAGCATATGACCACATCTCTTCAGGTAGCTCATTCAGCATGTTATCCAGTTGACCGTCCTGATCAGCTTCTCCGGCTGCCGTCGCAAGTGCTTGACGGACATTGTTTCTGGCCACTGCGTCAAGTGTCGATATCGGCGTGTCATTGACCTGCATTACTGGTTCAGGGTGGGCTTCCTCATACTCCGGGTAGGCCCGATCCATGATTTCCTGAATCGTCAAGGTATCCTCACCCGCTTCTTCAGTGTCGATATTCCTGACAGGAATCCGCTGTGGGTCTCCAGACTGCTGTTTTAACTCTGCCGAAGGGTTGGTAAGGAGTTGAGATTCTCCGCGCAGGATGTCTTGCAGCCAATTGAAGGCCAGGTCTTTTTGCGGGCCCGTTGTGCACATCACAAGGCTGTTAACAGCGGCGAAACGAATACAGGCCGGTTTTGTAGCAAGAAGATCCCCGAATTTTTCGTTATCTGCTTGTTCCAATTGGAGACCTGGCCATTGCTTGGCCAGCGCCGCTCCGAGTTCGGGATCTTCCCTGTCCCAGCTGACCCACAGCTTCTCAAAAATGCGGCGGTGCCTTGTTTCATTCAATTTGAGTTTCGGTATTGCATCCAGTGCTGAACAGATTTCATCGGGATGAAGGTTTTCCGAATGATGCTCAAGCCACTGAGCCATATTTTCATCGACGGAGTGGTGTTGGTTGGCAATTAACTGCCAGCCAAGCTGGCGGATACGGGGGTCATCATCGGTAAATAACTGTTTTAATCTCTCCGCCCCAAGCTGATCGAGAACCGGTTTATCCAGTTTGTCCATGATGGACTGAATGGCATCAATGGCAGCACTTCGGACATCCGGTGACGGGTCTTCGAGGCAGAGAAGGATGTCTCGGATATAGGCTGTCTCTGTCCGGTAAGCCAGACTTGATATCGCCTCTATCCGGACTCTGGGTTGCTGGTCCTGTAGGAGTCGGAAAAGAATGACGGGTGCGAACTTGCACCGCCAATGTCTTATTGCTCTGGCGGTCCGTCGCCGCAATCTTGATGATGGGTGAGAAAGAAGTTGTCGGAAAGCGTCCTCTGCCGGGGAGCCGGCCCGCGCGAGAGCGGCAAGTAGTTCTGGCTCCAGATCATCGGTTTCCTGAACCATCAACAAATCCATCAGGACCGGCACTGCTTTCTCGGCGAGGGGGGCGTCAAGGAGGGAAATGGCTTTTCGCTGGACGTCCCAGGCCGGATTCCAGCCCTCCTCAAGCCCTTCGCTGGCCTCAGGCAGATTCACCAACGCTAAAAGCTCGGCATGGGCTTCCTCGACGTCTATTCTTGCCAGTGCGCCAACCGCCGCCATTCTGGCTTCTCCATCCGGATGTTCGCGAGCCATAGCCCCAAGCAACGGAATAACTGATGGACCGGCACAGGCTCCGATAGCCTCGGCAGCGGCCACACAGACTTCCTCTTCCGCATCACCTAGAAAGTCATACAGGATTGTTTTTGCATCCTGGTGTTTCCATCGTCCAAGCAATCTGGCGCAGTCGACCCGCTCGGCGGGAAGCCCGTTTTTCAAAAGGTTTAATAGTTCTGGTAATAAGGCTTCGCGAGGAAGACTGGATAGGTTCATAGGGCACATTCCCGAGACCTTGATGAAGAGTTTGAAGCTGTCTCGGAAAGGTTTAGCATTATTTGTGCCAGATAAGGGGCGATCGCGAAATACCGCTGCATCAAACCTGTCTGGCGCTGTCACGGTTGAGGGGAAGAAAGGGAACGCCGGTCTGAATTGAATGAATCGTTCAGCGGCTCCGGAATTGATTGAATGAAACGTTCAATGATGGTCTAGGAATCAGCTTCGAAGAATTCTTGACCATTTCCAGTCATTTGTTTTTTAAGTAATTTATCGATTTTCTGCCAGATGGTACGAAAATCGCAGTGGGTCGGCCATAGATAAACCTCACAGAAGGGAGAAATCCATGGGATCGATACCAATCTCAAACATAGTGAAACGACTGTCGCCGAGACTGATCGGCTTGGTGGTCTCAATGGCGGCGGCAACGCTCGCCGCCGAAACAGTGTCTCCCGGTACACCGTTGCAAGCTCCAGAGATCAATCCAGTAAAAGCGGAACTGGGTAAGCGGTTATTTTATGACGCGAGACTTTCCGGTGATACCTCTACGGCCTGTGCCAGCTGTCATCAACCTGAACATGGGTTTTCACATCCGGACGCACTGTCTCCGGGTTACCGCGGTAACGGGCATTTTCGCAATTCACCCACTCTGATTAACGCCGCGCTGAAGAAAATCTGGATGCACGACGGCCGGTTGGGAACCAATCTGAATGATGTCACGCGGGAAATGATTACTGAAACCTATCTCATGAACATGGATATGAGATTGATGCAGGAGCGACTGAAGCAAGATCCGGTGTATGTCCAGATGTTTAAGGATGCTTATGGGGCGGAGCCGTCCAATGGATTGGTTCGCAAGGCTATTCCGGAATTTCTGAAAACGCTGGTCTCACGAAACAGCGATTTTGATAAAGGGACGCTATCTGCGTCGGCAGAACGCGGTTTTGAGCTATTCAAAGGCAAGGGTGGGTGCGCGCAATGCCACTCCGGCCCATTGTTCTCTGATGGTCAGGCTCACAATACCGGGGTTCCCGAGAATTTCGACGTGTTTCTGGAGCCTGAGCGCTATCAGGCGTTTCTCGCTTACAACAAGTTCATGGGCAATGAAAACATCATGAATATCAAGCGAGACCTGGGAGCGCATGTCCAGTCCCATAAAGCCGACGGTAGTGATATCGGCAAGTTCATGACACCAGCTTTGCGGGAGCTCACTTATACCGCGCCCTACATGCATAACGGGACTTTGAAGAGCCTGCCGGAGGTTGTCGCATTTTACAACGCTGGCGGTGGAGAAGATGCGCGGAAAAGCGGGCTGCTGGAGCCTCTCGGGTTGTCCGTCAGGGAACAGAACGACCTTGTGAATTTTCTGGAATCCTTGTCCGGTGACCCTCTGAACGGCGCTGATTTTGTACCGGAAAACAAGGAATACAGCTACCAACCAATCACCGATTGGCGCAAAACGGCCAATTAAGGAGGCCAAATGAATACAACATCGAAACCGACATGCAGTTGGGCCGGTAAGGCTGGGCGGGTGCGGCGGCCATTGAGGGCTACTACCCTTGCGGCCTCCATTTTGATGGTTACCGTTTCAGTGGGCTGTACGGAGTTGAGTGCCAAGCAGACTGCATCCGATGCGGAATCATCTGCCAACGCGAAAGACTCTACCGTTAACGCAAGTGCTGATGAAATCATTCGGGCACTGAAGCAGGCAACAGAACAATTGCCCGAAAGTTACACACCACCCGAAGTTGCGCCAGGAAGCGTTGCAGCCCTGGCTCCTCTTGGTCCTGTCCCGGTGCCGGCTGACAACCCAATGACCCCGGAGAAGGTTGAGCTCGGAAAGCTTCTTTTCTTCGATGGCCGTCTCGGCGGCGACACCTCCACGGCTTGCGTGGCCTGTCACTTGCCTTCCACAGGGTGGGACTTCCCCACCGACATCAGTATGGGGTATCCGGGCACGCTCCATTGGCGGAACAGTCAGACCATTGTCAACTCCGCTTACTACGGAAAACTGTTCTGGGCAGGGTCATCGAAATCTCTTGAGGCCCAAGCCAAGAGCGCGGCCAAGGGCGCTGTCGCCGGAAACGGCGAGGATGACGTCATGGAGGCCCGTCTGGCGATCATTCCCGAATACCGGGAACGGTTCCGGTCCGTATTCGGTGACGAGTGGCCGCGGATCGGCAACGCCTGGAATGCTATTGCCGCATTTGAGCGCACCCTGGTGCAACGTGATACACCACTGGATCGCTATCTGCTCGGCGACAAGACGGCATTGACCGAACAGCAGGTCCGGGGCAAAGCCCTGTTTGAAGGAAAAGCCGGATGTCTCCAGTGCCACAATGGTCCGCTCGCCTCGGATGAAAAGTACTATAACATCGGTGTTCCCTCGCAGCAGCGCTGGGAGAAGGAAGCTCTGGCCCAGATTACCTTCCGGTATGAGCTGTACGCCAAAGGCGTATCTGAAGATTTGTATCGAAACCTTAAAGCGGATCCGGGCGTTTATTTCCGGGGCAAAATTCCCTCTATGAAGGGGCAGTTCCGAACCCCGAGCCTGCGTTACACGAAGTACACGGCACCCTACATGCATAACGGAACTGTTCCAACTCTGGAAGCTGTCGTGGATTTCTATGACAGAGGCGGGGTTACTGCGGACGGTCGCACCACCGATTTCCCCAAAACCAAGAGTCCGCTGATCAAACCATTGGGCCTCGAACCTCAGGAAAAAGCCGATCTGGTCTCGTTTCTGGAAGCTTTCAGCGGTGAACGAATGACGATGGATAGACCGGAACTTCCCGATTACGCACCCTTATTCACTGAACAGGAACTGGTGGAGGCTTCCAAATGAAACGCTCCAAGGACAATAGCCACGAAGAAGCACAAGCCCATGGAAAATGTATGCTTTCCCGTCGTCAGCTTCTGGTTTACGGCAGTACGGCGGCCGTTGCCGCCAGTACGATCAGCGTTTCTTTGTTTCCCGGGAGCGCGGAGGCCAAAACGGTACCCGCCAGGGTAACCGGTTACCCGAGGCAGTTTATTGCCCGGTTAAGCGATTTGAAGGAAAACCAGCCGATTGATTTCAATTACCCCGATGAAGGAAGGAATACCCAGTCGATGCTGGTTAAAACAGGGGTGCAGTGTGGTGGTGGTATAGGTCCGCAACAGGATGTGGTGGGGTTCAGCTATATGTGTACCCACCAGGGCGGGCCACTTAACGGAACTTATAAAGCGACCGGCCCCCACCGCACCCTCGGGCAGTGCCCATTCCATCTGTCGCTGTTCGATGTCCGCCGACACGGCATCATTGTTTCCGGTCAGGCATACGAGAGCTTGCCGCAGGTGCTTCTTGAGCTGGAGGGCGATGAGATATACGCCGTTGGCATCATGGGCCTGCTATTTGGCCGCACTGACAACCTTACTGCAGGGTAGGAATTACGATGACTACGAACTTTTATATCCCCGAAGATCGAGCTCCGCTACCACCACGGGGGGCGGAAGTGCTGACAACGGCCTGTGACTACTGTGTGGTAGCCTGCGGTTATAAAGTTTACCGGTGGCCACTTGAGAAAAGTGATGGGGGGCTGAAAGCCGATGAAAATGCCTTCGGCATTGACTTCCCCAGTGCGCCATTACAGGCCTGGGTGGCTCCAGCCCAGCATAATGTGGTGATGCATGAAGGCAAGCCCCACAACATCGTCATTGTTCCGGATAAAGACACCAACGCAGTGAACAAAAGTGGCGACTCCAGCATGCGGGGTGGCCTCATCGCCCAGAAGGTTTATAACCCGGCCACCGGGACCAGAGACCGGCTGACGCGCCCACTGATCCGCATTGGTGGCACACTTCAGCCGGTAAGCTGGGACATGGCCCTGAACGTGGCTGCCGCTGTCGGCCGGCATGTGCTGGATAAGCATGGTGTTGATGCCTATGGCATAAAGACCTTTTCCTACCAGTACATCGAAAACACTTACGCGATCACCAAATATGCGTTCCGGCACATTAATACACCCAATTTCGCGTTTCATGACACGCCGTCTGATGTTACCTCCACGCCCGGCTTCAGGGATGCTGGATTTGACAACTTCGGGCCAAGCTACGACGACTGGGGCGCGGCCGACGTATTAATGATTGCCGGGACTGACCCTTACGAAACCAAGACCATCATCTTTACCCAATATATTATGCCTGCCGTCCTCAGGGGCATGAAGACGATCGTTCTGAACCCCCGGGAAACCGCTGGCATTGCCTGGCTAAAAAACCAGGGAGCCCTGATTCTGGATGTTTACCCCGGCACTGACACGCTCGTACTCGGAGCCATCGCCCGAGTGATCATGGATAACGGCTGGGAGGACAGCGACTGGATTCAGCAATGGGTCAATAACAAGTGGGAGTCGAGTTCCGGTTTCGGCCAGGGCACGCGAAACACCCCCTGGCAATGGCGTACTACGTGGGGGTTATTCCAGACCGATGGGTTTGAGGACTACAAGGCCTGGAACAAAGCGCAAAAGGAATACGACCCTGAATACGCAGCTCAGTACGCGGGTATTGACGAAGTAAAAATTCATCAGGCGGCGGAGATGCTGGCCAAGCCCAAAAATGGCGAGCGGCCGAAGTCGTCGATTGCTGTCGAGAAAGGCTTTTACTGGTCTAACAACACCGCTAATACCAACGCGGTAGCGACCCTGGCCACCATCATCGGGGCTGGTGGTAGGGAGGGACGTGTCATCGGCCGGCTGGGTGGTCATCAGCGTGGTGGGCTTTCCGGAGGCAAACTGCCACGGAACAAGTCGCCCGAGAAGGTTCCCGGTCGTCGGCGCCGTGCCCTTGATACCGATCGCTGGACCTACTCTGGCCATACGCGGTTCGCTCACGTCATCGGAACTACGTGGATTCAGGCGATGGCCGGATCCCAGGGACTTCAGCGGAAATTCTGGGAACTGGTCACGACGAATCCCCATCAGGTCTACAGCCACGACGAGAAGGGGATCATCGAAACCCTCAAGGCTCGTGCGGATTCAGGCGGAATGGTGGTCATTAACCAGGATATTTACCTGCGTGATCCAATTGGCGCCAAATTCGCGGACATCGTGTTTCCCGCAGCGGGCTGGGGTGAAGAGAATTTTATTCGGGCCAATGGTGAGCGTCGGCTGAGGCTGTACCAGAAGTTTAATGATGCCCCCGGCGAAGCGCGCCCTGACTGGTGGATTATCAGCCAGCTGGCTCAGCGGATGGGATTTGACGGTTTTGACTGGGCGGACAGTAACGAAGTTGCCGAAGAGGCTGCCCGTTTCAGCCGGGGTAGCCGGAAAGACTTCTTTATGGTCAAGGTAGCTGCCCACAGGGAAGGCAAGACGCTTCACGAAAAAATGCGAGAGTTTGGGACAGACGGTATCCAGGGGCCGGTTTTTCTGAACTATGACACAGGTCAGCTTGTTGGTACGAAGCGACTGCACGATGTTGATTTAGCGAAGGATGCCGAGCGGCTGGCACAGATGGGGCTGACCAATGGTCCTGTGGGCGCCAATGTATTGGGCAAGAAAATGACCGGTTTTAATACGCAAACCGGGAAAATTAATCTTCAGAAGCACCCCTGGAGCCTTTTCAGTGATCTGCATGAGTGGCTGAAACCAAAAAGCGATGAACTCTGGTTCAGTAACGGCCGGATTAATGAAATCTGGCAGTCCGGCTTCGATGATGTAGAACGGAGGGCTTACACAGCCCAGCGCTGGCCGGAGAACTGGGTAGAGATTCATCCTGACGATGCAGCGGCGAGAGGCATCGAAGCAGGCGATCAGGTCATGATGTATTCCGATCGGGTGCCTGTATTCAAGGGCACAATTCTCGGTGTCGTGGAGGACCACTTCCAGTTTGCCACGCTTATGGAGCGGGGACACATCAAACTTGACCGAGCGGCGGTGACGGCAGTGGCCATTGTGACTCCGGCGGTCAAGAAGGGTGTGCTTTACGCCAATATGATTGATATGCGCCAGCCCAGCAACTCTCTTACCGTTCGTGTCGTCGACAACATCAGCGGTAACTATAACTTCAAAATGGGCGTCGCCAAGGTGCGAAAAATTGGCGAATCCCGGTACAAGAAGGAGTTTCGGAGCTTCTCGTTTGCACCGAGAAATATAGTGTAGTGCCTGGCAGCCGGGAGGGGATTTCGATGCTATGAAATTCCCTCCCGGGTCCTCGCTCGCGTTGCGCGGACCCGGGACAGATTGATTGGCATGACTTACTAGAGGATGAGCAATGAGTCACGTGCAGGACGGAGTGTCGTTCTTATCAATGGGTATTGCGGTTCTGACAGTTTCAGATACCCGTGGTTATGAAGAGGATGAAAGCGGGGCGTTACTGGCCGATCGAATCATCGATTCCGGGCATGCGTTGATTGAAAGATGCATCGTTCCAGACGACATCTACAGGATCAGAGCCATTGTTTCTGGATGGATTGCTGATGAACAGATTCAAGGCATCGTTGTAAACGGAGGGACAGGTTTTACAAGCCGAGACCACACGCCAGAGGCGTTGACACCGCTCTTCGATACCCCGATCGATGGTTATGGAGAGCTGTTCCGGACGCTGTCTTTCCAAAGTATCGGCACATCAACCATCCAGTCCCGAGCCATTGGTGGTGTTGCCAACAAGACACTCGTTTTCGCAATGCCAGGTTCGCCTAAGGCTTGCAAAATGGCTTGGGACGAGGTGATTCGTCCACAACTGGATTCAAGAACGCGGCCGTGCAATTTTGTGGCAATGGTGATGCCGGACCTGGATAACGAGTCGCTCTCATGTGCACCACTAGTCGGGCACGTCCCTGAGAGACGGAGGGCATGAAATGAATAACCTCATAAGGGCACGATTTCCCGAAGCAACCGAACACGAGACTGACTTCCGTGCGTCTATTGAGTGCATTCCCTGGCTACGGGATGCTGGGGATAGCGCCCTGGACTCACTGGGGCGGCATGCCCACTACCTGAACCTCAGTGCCAGGGAGTGGTTATTCCGGCAGGGTAGCCATGCCCGGGTTCTCTATCTGGTTATCAAGGGCAGCGTGAGGCTGGTTCGTACTACCAGAGATGGCTATCTGGCAACGATTCGTTGTGCCTCGCCGGGTGATGTACTGGATGAGCTCTCCCTGTTTTCTGATGCTTGCCAATATACCTATTCCGCGGAAGCCCTTGGGAAAAGTACCTTTCTCGTTCTGCCGGTTGAAACATGTCGAAGTATTCTTGGCACCCAGCCGGGCTGCATGACGGAGTTTGTTGGCACAATTTCGTCGGAATTCAGTGAGAGTATCGAGGCCATTGCGACCTTGACGAGAACGGATGCCATGTCCCGACTTGCCGCCTTTTTACTGCACAAACTATCGCCAATTCATCCAAGTGCACCAACCCCCGAGTACCTCGATATGCCCAAGTGCTGGTTGGCCGCACAGTTGGCGATGAAGCCTGAGACGCTCTCTCGATTGTTGGGTCGGCTGAGGGTTGCCCGGATTATCGGGGTTCGCGGCCGGCATCTTACTATTCTGGACGAGAAGGGATTGGAAGATCTGGTGCTTGATACGGATTGATTTGGACGATTTCTAATGACTCAGCTCGTTGACCAGTTCGGACGAAAGATCAAATATCTGCGCCTTTCCGTAACGGATCGCTGCGATTTCCGTTGTATTTACTGCATGGACGAGACCATGCGATTCTTGCCTCGACAGCAACTACTGACTGTCGAGGAAATTGTCCGGTTGGCACGGATATTTATTGAACTCGGCGTCGAAAAAATTCGCCTGACTGGCGGCGAACCACTGGTGCGACGGGGTATCCAGGAAATTGTTTCCGGCATCGGTGCGCTCCCTGGTCTGAAAGATTTTGCAATGACCACCAACGGCTCCGGTTTGCTCGCCCATGCCGTTGTGTTGAAAGAGCGCGGCCTCCGGAGACTGAACATCAGCCTTGATTCGCTTCAGGCAGACCGCTTTGCAAGCATCACCCGCACCGGGAAGCTGGACACGGTACTGGCCGGTATACGGGCAGCCCGGGACGCTGGGTTCGAAAATATCAAACTGAATACGGTGGTAATGAACGGGCGTAATACCGACGAAATTGTATCGTTGGTAGACTTTGCCCGTACCGAGGGCATCGATATTTCCTTTATTGAGGAGATGCCTATGGGAGAGCTCACCTCCCATGGCCGGGATAAGACCTTTTATTCATCAAGCAAAGTAAGGTCAATAATTTCGGACCAGTATTCGCTCATACCCACCACTGAAACGACGCTCGGCCCCTCACATTATTTCAGAATGGCTGACAGCACCACTCGGGTCGGCTTCATCTCACCTTTTTCTCCGGGCTTCTGCACCGCCTGTAATCGTGTCCGACTGACAGCCGACGGCCGCCTGCTTTTATGTCTGGGGAATGAAGATTCCCTGGATCTGCGTTCGCTGTTACGTGCCAATCCGGATAATCCGGACCGGATCAGAGCTGCGATTACCCAAGCAGTAGGTCGTAAGCCCGAACGTCACCACTTTGATGGAGGGGTGCAGGTGCTGCGGTTCATGAATATGACGGGAGGCTGAGGCAACAAGAAAAACATATCCTCAAACACATTCACCACCAGGGTAAATCTAACCTGCCGGATATACCGGAATGGTGGTTGACTCCGTAGTCCGGTACGAAAGTAAGCTTAATTTGTTTCGATCCCGAAACGCCATCCTTGGCTTCGCATCCTTGCGGGAGCACTGAAATGCGCCCGAACCGGCTCTCCTGTCGATTTGTCGCGGAGTCGATTCCGTGGGCCGCGTTAATGCCGGTCCAGAATCGGTATTTCTGGATAGACACTAACTCCAGTCATGGAGCGAGTGAATGACCGGGCAGCTCTGCGCGCGGCCGGCATTGCGGCAGCGGGTCACCAGTGTCAATGGCCATTTATTTTGACCCACCTTTGGCCAATAAAATTGACCCACCTTTCATAGTCTATCTTGTGGCTTTTTGCTTCAGTCGATAGCTTTCTCCTCCCAACATAAAGATGTGCGAATGGTGGATGACCCGGTCAATGATCGGCACCGCCACGTTGTCGTCGTGGAAGAACTCGCCCCAACTGGTGAAGTCCTTGTTGGTGGTCAAGATGATCGACCGGTATTCGTACAGGCTGTTGATCAACTGGAACAGATTGTAGCGGGCCTGCCGGGTCATGGGCAGGTAACCCAGCTCATCAATGATCAGCAGGTCGTATTTGGCCAGGGCGCTGACCCGTTTTTTCAGCTCACCCTTCATCTCGGCCAGTTCCAGCTCTTCCACCAGATCCAGGGCATTGCGGAACAATACCCGGTAACCAGCTTCCACTGCCTTGTGGCCAATACCGATGGCCAGGTGGGTCTTGCCCACACCCGGCGGGCCAATGAACACCAGGTTGTTCCGTTCGTCGAGGAACTGGAAGTCCAGCAAGGCGTTCACCTGGCGTTTATTAATGGTGGTCTGGTGCCGGTAGTCGAAGCCCTCAAGGCGCTTTTCGGCGGGGAACGCGGCCATCTTCCGATTCCGGTGGATGCGCTTGTCCTGCCGTTGAACCAGTTCGTGTTCGGCAAGCCGATCCGCGAAGCTGAGATAGGACATCTCGTTGGCTTCTGCCTCGGCCAGCAGGTTGATTAGTTCATCGGCGGCTGCGCTCAGGCGCCGGCCGCGGTAACGGGCTACAGTCTGTTCAAGCTGGCTCATGGGTCACCCCCTGGCCACTGGAGCGGCCAAGACGCTGGTAGGCGCTCAGATCCAATGCCTGCTTGGGTTCCGGTAACGATTCCGGCTGTCGCTCCCGCAGAACGGCCGCCTGGGCTGCTTCCAGGTAGTTTTGCAGTCGTGTGGCCGTCATGCCGGGGCGTTCTGCCAGCGCTGTGATCAACTCTGGATCCACCGGCGCATGGCGCTTGAGCAGGTCACGGGCAGCCACCAACTGATCCTTGTAGATCTTGGGCTCGGAGCGCTTGAGCTGCTGACACAACCGGTGCCCGGTCTCGTCGCTGATCAGGGCGTTGATGCCAGCTTCCAGCTTGTTCACGCGCTGGGCATGATCCCGGTAGTGATGGGTGTTCTTGATCACCTTGCCCTTGTCGGCGCACAGCGCATGACTGGCAATGACTTCGCCCGTGTTCAGGTCGCTGATATGGAGTTGACTGCCGGACTCCAGAACGCCCACCCGGGCCTGCTGCCAGGCCATGGGCACGGAGTACTTGTTGGCCTTCCAGGCGATCAGGCCGGTCTTGTCCACCTGCCGTGTCTCGCGGGCCACAGGCTGTACGCAAGCCGGTGACAGGTAGGCCTCCAGATGTTCTCGCTCATCCCGTTCGAAGCGTTCCCGCGGTGGTTCGCCGGTGGTGCCGTGGATGCGGACATTGGCCACGCTCTCAACCCAGTCCTGCACGTGCTGACGCACGTGTTCCTGATCCCGGAAGACTTCACCGTAGAGGCAATCCTGCTTGACGTACTTAACACCGGCTTCCACCTTGCCCTTGCTCTCCGGGTCATAGCCTTCGCAGGCATGGATCCGGAATCCAGCCGTGGTGGCATACTCATGAAACCGTTGGTTGAGCGTCAGTTCGCGGTACTGTTCGTTGATCACCACCAGCTTGGTCTGATCGTAAACGCTCTCATCCGGCAGGCCACCGAAGTACCGCAGGGCTTCGTCATGGAGCTGGATAAACGTCTGGGTATCCAGCGGGCGGAAGGCCAGGCCCACGTACATCAACCGCGAGTACGACAGCACGAACACCACAAAATGCAGCGTGCGTTCTTCGCCACCGATCAGCACGCCGCGCAACTCACC
>PBED01000046.1:0-39073 GCA_002718255.1 Marinobacter sp.
CCACCAATTTCTAGTCCCCTTCGTCTAGTGGCCTAGGACTCCGCCCTTTCACGGCGGCAACAGGGGTTCGAACCCCCTAGGGGACGCCAATACGGCTTGACGGTTTAGTCCACCGGGAAGCCATCAAAAAAACCGCCTTCTGGCGGTTTTTTTGTGTCTGAATGTCGGGTCAGACAACAATGGGGTCAAATGAAATTTCCATCTGACCCCGGATTTATTCAGCGCTCGGCAATGGCACCCTTCCCAACACCCTCATAAGCCTTCACCCGGATGGTGTCTGTCGCGAACTCCACCTTGAGCTTGTCGGCCATGTGGGCGGCAATCAGCTCCACCGTGGTGTCGGTATCCAGCATGTACACGCGATCCTCTGGCAGGGTCAGTGCAAACTCGCCCTGGTTGGCCTCGTATTCGAAGGTCACATAGCGAACGCCGTCTTCGCCAACATGGCGACGCACCACATCCTCCTCGGACCCCACGTAGATATCCCGCCAGAGCTTGGCCCAGCGGCGCTCCAGATCGTAATCGCGGTGGCCGTTCCGGTCGATACGAATCGGTGATCGATGGCCGTGGGCGATGCGCTGGCAGTTGCCCAGGTGTTTCTTAAGGCCGTGGACATAGTGGTAGTAAGCACCATCGATTTCCTCTTCCCGGAGATTGATCTCCACGGAAATCACGTTGGCCGGAAGCACGGCCTTTATTTCCTGTTCCAGCAAAGAGGCCACGGCCGAGGGCACAACCCGGTCGGCGGACAACCAGACAATGGCCTCGTCCGGTGAGCGGTGAATGATCTGGCTGCCGTCCGTGAGAGCCCAGGTAAAAGTGTCTGGCTGCTCCTCACTCCAGGACAGCCCCTGGTAGCCGCGGGGAATCACCAGACGATGGTCAACACGCTCATCGATCACCCGCTTGATGGTGCGTTTTACGTTACTGAAGTCGAACACCATGCCCTGTTCGTCCAGCTCCCCGCCAAGCACCACATCCGCAATCCAGCTTTCACCCACCAGCCCACGGGTCGGGTCCAGGTAGGCAAAATCGATAACGGTCAGGTTGTCTACAAACAGATGGTTCATCAAATTTCCAGGCGGGTGTGGTTGATTGATGGCCGAATTCTAGCAAAAATCACCGAATACAGCAGTCTGGCGGTTGGCCACTGCTTCATTTCTTTTTGCTATCGGACTCATCATTTTAAACCTCGACTCGCACATTGATCAGCAATTTCCGGTACTGATACTGGCGGCCGGTGCCTCGAGCCGCCTCGGTCGGCCGAAAGCCCTCCTGCCGCTGGCTTCTGGTGACGGGACAGACACGGACTGCCGTAACCGCACATTGTTGGACGCCGCCATTGCCCAAGGCCGAATCCTCAGCCCGGAAGTTCGAGTGGTGTGTGGGGCCTGGTACCCGCTCATACGCTTTCGTTGTCGGAGGCAACCTTCTTCCTGGTTGCGGGCGCCGGATTGGCAGGAGGGCATCTCGGCATCTCTGTCAGCGGGACTTCGCAGCCTGGGGCCAGCGGTAAAGGGCGTATTTGTTCTGGTGGCGGACCAGCCGTTACTGGATCTGAACGCCCTCGAGGCCTTTGGCAAGGCGGCCCGCTGTGTACCGGAACAGCCCATCGCTGCAGATTACGGTGGCCGGCCGGGTGTGCCCGCCTATTTACCCAGATGGCTCTGGCCGCTGGTGTTGGATCTGGAGGGGGATAGGGGCGCCGGGCGACTGCTCGCAGAGGTGCGTGCAACCCGGGTAGATATTCCGGGGATCCACGATGATGTGGACACCCCGGCAGACTGGCACAGGATCAGGACCCTGCTCAACCGAACAGGCCAGACAGCCAGGCAATCCCGACGCTGAAGATGCCGAGACTTATGGCAAGACCAATGGTGTAGACCCGGGACGATGCCGAGCGCTGCTGCGCAACAAAAAGGTCGATTGTGCGCTGGGCTATGTCTTCAGCGGTTTCCCTCGAGATCTCGTGGGCTTGCTGAATAGCCTCGGACTGAAGGGTTTGCCAGAACTCGGTATCAATCGTCTGCACACTCGTGATGTGATCTTTCAGCTCGGCCATATGCTCGCTCGTGAAGCCGGAATTCTTTTTCAGCTCCTTCTTGAGCACGGCAAGTTCGCTGCCAAGGTTCAGGTTGACCTCCGCGGCAACTTCGTCCCGCAGATTTTTGGTCCGTTCGTCGACCATTTCGGTGACGGCGTTCAGGCGTTCCTCAATCACCGCGTCCTGTTTGCTTCGGGATTCATCCAGAGCCCGCTTCAGGTGATCGAACTGCTCGTCAAAGAGGGAACTGAGCAGTTCGTGGAGGCGGTTGTTGATGTGAGTTTTGACTGCGGAACGGGCGATCTGCTCAATCAACTCGCTGGTCAAGGGCACCACATTGGCTTGCGGGTTGCTCCGGCTGGCTGAATCGCCCGTCTTGGGCGACAGTTCCACCGACGCATCTGCAGGTACGTTCAGCAGTTCGTCCTCTTCCGCGGCAGCCGGCTCAGATTGCAGCGGTGGCTCCGGCAAGTTTCCGCCTGTGACGTCACTGGCCAGCTGGTCCAAAACCT
The DNA here is from genome assembly GCA_002718255.1 of Marinobacter sp. Classification (GTDB taxonomy): domain Bacteria; phylum Pseudomonadota; class Gammaproteobacteria; order Pseudomonadales; family Oleiphilaceae; genus Marinobacter. Next base: position 2,557 of record PBED01000046.1, read on the forward strand.
CTTTGAGGCCCTCCGTTTGCGGCGGTTTAGTGAGGATGTTGTAAACACCGAAGTTCCTGGCCTCCTCCATGAATGATGACGATTTTTTGGATGTGCACATGATGATGGGGATGCCGGCGGTCTCCGGGTTGCCCTTGATGGCTTTGGTCGCCTCTACGCCATTCATCCCCGGCATTAGATGGTCCATGAAGATGACATCCGGACGCCCCTGGCTGTTCAGGAAATCGAGGGCCTCCTCGGCCGAGCCAGCCATATTGACTTCCATATCGCGACTTTCCAGCAGTTTGCTCAGGGCAAATCGGGCCACCTTGGAGTCATCTACCAGCAGAGCGTTCTTGATCGCCATGTCACTACCTCAATCGTTTACTGCAAACGCGTTTGTTATCGGGCCGTTATGATTACCAGCCTTCCAGTTTCGGGCACTCTGTGGCCCGGTAGCTCTTGTCCCGATAACAGACACCGGGTTCAGTGGTTCGGGCAGTGAAAATTTCCCCTGCCGCTGTGGTCAGGCGTACCTGTCCGTAGGGCTCGCCATGACGGAATGTCGCTTCGATCGAGCTGCCGTTGGGATTCTTCAGCAAGCCCTTACCGTGGAACTTTCCTTCAATGTATTCGCCCTCGTATTTCTTGCCGCTGGCGAAGACCTCTGCCCCGGTGCCATGGAAGGCGCCGTTGGAAAATTCGCCTTCGTAATGGCGACCGTCGGGGTAGGTGAGTGTGCCGGTGCCATGAAATTCGTCGTTCCGGAAGCCGCCGACGTAGAGCATGCCATCCGCGGTGGTCAGGGAACCGTGGCCATTAAGCTGTCCGTCCTTCCAGTGGCCGGTCAGTATGTCGCCGTTTGCCAGTGTAAGCGTGCCTTTGCCGTTAAACTGGTTGTCCCGGAATTCGCCGGAATAGCGCGAGCCGTCGGCACTGCGCCATTCACCGTCGCCCTCGCGGTTGCCTGCAGACCAGCCTCCCTCGTAACGGCCACCGTCGGGATACCACGCGGTGCCCTGGCCGTGGAATTCACCATCCACGAAATGCCCCTCGTAGCGCAGTCCATCGTTGTCCTGGTAGGTGCCATCACCGGTCTTCACGCCACCGATCCAGATCCCGTCACGGAAATTCACCGTGGTCAGAGCCTCCAGTTCGCCCACCAGAGTCACCTCATTGCCGGCTTTCAGGGCAATGGAGCGGTTCCAGGGTTTGAAACCTGGCTTGGTGATGGTGACCTCGTAGCGGCCCGGGTCCAGCTCAAGATCCAGGCGGGTCGCGCCATATTCCTTGCCGTTGATGGTGACCTGATCGCCGACAACGTTTGAGCGTAGTACCAGCAGCGCCTGCGTCGGTGGCTGGGGTTCCTGCTGTTTTTCCGGTTGTTGCGGATTTGCCGGGGCGGTGTCTGTTCTCGTTGCCAATACCGATGGCGGTTCAGCTACCGCCAGAACCTCCGGGTTCTCCGGCATGGATGGCACGGTAAACGGAGTGGCTTCCACCACGGGTGGGCGCGACTCCCGGGCAGCCTGTTTGGTTCTGGCGGATGCCTCCGGAACAGGCTCTGGGGCCGGCTCGGGCTCGGTAGTAATAGAGGCAACAGCTTGATCCGTCGAGGGTGGTTCGAAGGCTTCTGTTATCTGAAGGTCATCCCGAACCGAGGCAAACCCGGCGGTTACCAGCAGCATGAGCGCCAGGGCATTGACGAACAGAAGCGGTCTGAAATCGACCATGACGGAACCTCTTGATCCTGCATTCTTGGAATTCTGTCTACCGGTTCATCTTACCCAGTGAGTGCAACGCTATGTAACAGAAAGTGACGGGGAGTTACCGAGAATGCAGGCCAAATCACACTTTATCCGGAAGCTGATCATGGTTGAGCTGCTCCCATGATCTCATGTACACGTCGGCTTCGTATTGATAAGGCGATTTGAAAGGGGTTAGCACGAAATCGAAGACGAGAAAGAAAAACCCGATAGAAGCCCACGCGATGGCCAGGGTGCTAATGGTCGTTGCCTGTACCTCCGGGTTCGAGTCGACGAAATTCTGTAACACCGGAATCAGATCCGATGCCATCGCAACCGGGTTGAAGCTGGCCATCACCAGTGGCACCCAGAAGGCGATGAAGATCGGGAAGAATCCGAATGACCAGAGCAATCGGCGGAGCAGATAAAGGGCAACTTCCCGCCAGAAGCGCTGTCTGACTTCCGGTACTTTCCGGATCCGCTCGAGGTACCGCCGACGTTCTGCCCAGTAGGCGGCTACTTCCGGGGCCTCAACGGCCTTTGATTGAGGTGCAGGTGTTGTCATGTACGGCGCGGTACCCTATAGCTTCTGGAGTGATGCATGATAAGCGATACTACGTGTTACCCTACAATTCTCCAATTGTTTAAAGACAGGATAGTTTGAATGGCTGCAGTGATCGACAACGCAACTCATCCGGCCTTTGAGAAACTTCGCAGTCACCGGATCGATACACTCAATCTCGAGGTCGAGGAGTATCGTCACAAGAAGACTGGCGCCCGCCATCTGCATCTGGCAGCCGACAACGACGAAAACGTGTTTTTCGTTGCCCTGCGTACCTTCCCGATGGATTCCACCGGGGTGGCGCATATTCTGGAACACACGGCATTGTGTGGCAGCGAGCGTTTCCCGGTTCGTGATCCGTTCTTCATGATGATTCGGCGGTCACTGAACACGTTCATGAACGCTTTCACCAGCAGCGACTGGACGGCCTATCCCTTCGCCAGCATAAACCGAAAGGATTTCGACAACCTTCTGTCGGTTTACCTGGATTGTGTATTTTTCTCCAAGCTCGATCCGCTGGATTTTGCGCAGGAAGGTCATCGCCTTGAGTTCGATAAGCCGGAAGATCCGTCCACCGACCTGGTTTATCGGGGTGTTGTCTACAACGAGATGAAAGGCGCCATGAGTTCGCCCACGTCCCAGCTGTGGCAGAACCTCAGCAGCCACCTTTTCCCGACCACGACCTATCACTACAACAGCGGTGGCGAGCCCGACCACATCGTGGATCTGAGCTACGACGACCTGCTGCAGTTCTACCGCCACCACTATCACCCCAGCAACGCGATATTTGCCACCTACGGCGATATCCCGGCTCATGAGCATCATGAGAAGTTTGAAGAGCTGGCGCTGAAACGGTTCGACCGGCTGGACATCGATCTTCCGGTTCGCGACGAGAAGCGCATGTTCGCCCCGGTCAGGGTAGAGCAGGGCTATGCGGTCAACGAAGGCGAGGGGACCGACAACAAGACTCACATCGTTGTGGGCTGGTTGCTGGGCCACAGTTTTGATTTGCAGGAGAACCTGGAGGGTCAACTGCTCTCTGCGGTACTGCTGGAAAACAGTGCCTCACCACTGATGCGAGCCCTGGAAACCACGGATCTTGGTCATGCACCTTCGCCCATGTGTGGTCTGGAAGACTCCAACCGTGAAATGACCTTTGTTTGCGGCATCGAAGGCAGCGAGCCGGACAAGCACAAGGATCTGGAAGCCCTGCTCGAGTCCACGCTGCTCAAGGTCGTGGAGGAGGGCGTCAGCCAGGAACGTCTGGAAGCCATCCTGCATCAGCTCGAACTGCACCAGCGGGAAATTGCTGGTGACCAGTTCCCGTACGGCCTGCAGCTGATCATGAGTGCCATTGCACCCATGGTGCACGGCGGTGATCCGGTTGAATTGCTGGATCTGGAGCCGGTCCTGGCAACGCTCCGGGAGAAAATCCGGGACCCGCAATACGTGCCGGATCTGATCCGCCGCAAGCTTCTTGAGAACCCGCACCGGGTCACCCTGACCCTGCGGCCGGATGAAAAGCTCGAGTCCCGCCGGCAGGAAGCCATCCGTGAAGCGCTGGCCCGTCGCAAGGCCGAGCTTACCGATGACGAGGTCCGGATGATTGTCGACCGGGCCAGGGCGCTGGAAGAACGCCAGATGCAGAAGGACGATGACTCCATTCTGCCAAAGGTGGATCTGTCAGACGTGCCTCTGCAGATGCCAGAGCCGGAAGGGCGTTATGACGGCGACATTTCGGCAACCGTTTATGCCCGTGGTACCAACGGTCTGGTTTACGAGCAGATTGTTGTCCCGGTGCCGGCGCTGACCGAAGAGGAGCTGCTTCTGGTGCCTTACTACACCACGCTGATTTCCGAAGTGGGTTGTGGTGATCTGGACTACCTGCAAATGCAGGATCGTATCTCTGCGGAGTCTGGTGGTATCGGCGCAGCGTTCAGCGCCAAAGGCCGGATTGATGACGTTCAGGCGCTGTCCGGTTACATCATCTTCAACGGCAAGGCTCTGGCCCGTAATCGCAGTGAGTTGACCCGTCTTCTACGGGATGTCTACACCAGTGCCCGCTTCGATGAGAAAGAGCGAATCCGGGAGATCATTGCGCAGATCCGGGCCCGTCGCGAGCAGGCCGTAACCGGCAGTGGCCATGCACTGGCCATGGGCGCGGCTTCACAGGGTATGAGTCCGGGTGCCTGGCTTTCTTTCCGGCTGGGTGGTCTTGCCGGTATTCGCGGCACCAAGCAGCTAGATCAGGCCCTGAAGGATCCAGAGGAATTGACGGCGCTCTGTGACAAGCTTTCTGCATTGCACGAGAAGATCGGCAAGCAGGGTCGGGAGTTCCTGGTGATTGGTGAAGAGGATCAGCTCCCGGCGATGGTTGATGATCTGAAATCCTGCTGGCGTGATGCCTCTGGAGCGGGCATTGCAGGCTGGAAAATGGAACCGGTCAATTACACCACCCGTGAGGCGTGGCTGACTTCTACCCAGGTTAACTTCTGCTCCAAGGCCTACAGCACTGTCGCTGTGGATCATCCCGATGCGGCGGCACTGACCGTGCTGGGTGGTTTCTTGCGTAACGGTTATCTGCACCGAGCCATTCGGGAGAAGGGTGGCGCTTACGGTGGCGGCGCCGGGCAGGACAGCGTGAATGGCACGTTCCGGTTCTTCTCCTACCGTGATCCGCGCCTGGAGGAAACGCTGGACGATTTCGACGCGGCCCTTGCGTGGCTTCAGGACAATGACCACGACTATCAGGAGCTTGAAGAGTCGATTCTTGGTGTAATTGGTCAACTCGACAGGCCCAGATCGCCTGCGGGCGCTGCTCGCCATGCTTTTCACAACAAGCTGTTTGGGCGAAGTCCGGAGCAGCGTGCCAGGTTCCGGGAGCGGGTGCTGTCCGTCACCCTGGACGACCTGAAGCGTGTGGCCAGAACCTGGCTGGTGCCGGAGAAAGCCAGTACGGCCGTGGTAACCAGTCCGGAAAACCGGGCCAGGGCCGAGAAGCTTGGCCTGAACATTCAGGAACTGTAAAGCCAAAACAAAAGAGGCCAGATGAAGTGTTCATCTGGCCTCTTTTTGGTCTGGCCCCTTTCTTATTCTGCCCCGATGACGCCCTCCAGCCGTCTGTACCCCTAGCGTTGGCGCTTCAGACCGGTTGTCACCATGATTCGGGTGGAGATCTCCTCAACCGAATAGGCGGTGGTATTCAGGTACGGAATCCGCTCACGCCGATACATCAACTCGATTTCCTCGATCTCGTGCATGCACTGCTTGATGGATGAGTAGCGAGAGTTTGGCTTGCGTTCGTTGCGGATGGTTGCCAGCCGCTCCGGCTCGATAGTCAGCCCGAAAATTTTCTCTTTATAGGGTTTCAGGGCTTTCGGGATCTGCTGGTCTGCCAGGTCTTCTTCGGTAATCGGATAGTTTGCCGCTTTCACGCCATACTGCAGCGCCAGATAGAGACAGGTGGGGGTTTTCCCGCTTCGGGAGGCGCCAACGAGGATCAGGTCTGCTTCGTCGTAATGCCGGGTGCGTGCGCCATCGTCATTATCCAGCGCGAAATTGACGGCATTGATCCGGCGTTCATAGCTGCCTTCATTGTTGATGGCATGGGATTTACCGACGGTATAGGAAGAGGAAGACTGGAGTTCCTGTTCCAGGGGGCTGAGAAACGTACCGAAGATGTCCACCATGAAACCCTCGGCGGTGGCGATGATTTCCCGGATATCGCTGTTTACAATGGTGTCGAACACCAGCGGCCGTGCGCCGTCTGTCTCGGCCGCCTTGTTGATCCGTTTGACCATTTCCCGGGCTTTTTCTTCGTCCGCAATGTAGGGAACAGTAACCCGTTCAAACTCGATCTTTTCGAACTGGGCCAGAAGGCTGTGCCCGAGAGCCTCGGCTGTCAGGCCGGTGCCATCAGAAATGAAAAAAGCAGTGCGTTTCATGCTGTATTGTCCGGTTCCTTGGTTCTTGATTCCTGGCTCGGTGGCCTAGGTAATTTCCGCAGGTTACAGTATCATACACGCCAAGTTCGAGACTCCGCAGTGGATATTGTCTGCTTTTACCGCTTGATACCGCTGGCCCGATTTTGCTCTTAGCTTCACAGACTCAAGGGAGACATGCTTTGGAAGATTACATTATCTGGTTTGATCACCTGGGAATGTCCGATGTCGATCGGGTAGGCGGCAAGAACGCCTCACTCGGCGAAATGATCAGTAATCTCGCCAACGCAGGTGTTACCGTTCCAGGTGGCTTTGCCACAACAGCGCACGCCTATCGCGAATTCCTCGCTACTGACGGACTGAAAGAGCGTATCGACAACGCTCTCGATGCTCTGGACATCAACGACGTCAACGAACTGGCCCGGGTTGGTGCCCAGATCCGTCAATGGATCATTGAAACGCCATTTCCGGATGTCCTGGAGAACGCCTTGAAGGAATCGTTCGCCACCCTGCAGGATGACAACGAACACATGGCGGTTGCGGTACGTTCCTCTGCAACGGCGGAAGATCTCCCGGATGCCTCCTTTGCAGGCCAGCAGGAAACCTTCCTGAACGTGGTGGGGCTGCAACAGGTGCGCACCTCGGTCAAGGAAGTGTTTGCGTCGCTGTTCAATGACCGCGCTATTTCCTACCGCGTCCACCACGGCTTTGACCACAAGATGGTCGCGCTCTCAGCTGGTATCCAGAAAATGGTGCGCAGTGAGACGGCGGCCAGTGGCGTTATGTTCACCCTCGACACAGAATCCGGCTTCCGTGACGTGGTATTTGTAACTGCCTCTTACGGTCTGGGTGAGACCGTCGTTCAGGGTGCTGTAAACCCTGATGAATTCTACGTACACAAGCCTACTCTCGAAGCCAGTCGGCCGGCCGTCCTGCGTCGCAATCTGGGCAGCAAGGCCATCAAGATGGTCTACCACACCAAGCCCGGTGAAGGTGAATTCGTTGAAACAGTGAAGGTGGAGCAGGAAGACCGCAACCGCTTCTGCATCACTGACGCCGAGGTGGAAGACCTGGCACGTCAGGCGATGATTATCGAGAAGCACTACCAGCGACCGATGGACATCGAGTGGGCGAAGGACGGCGACGACGGCAAGATCTACATCGTTCAGGCGCGCCCTGAGACGGTGAAAAGCCGTGCGTCTGCCAATGTGATGGAGCGCTACCTGCTTAAAGAAACCGGCAAGGTGCTGGTGGAAGGCCGGAGCATCGGCCACAAGATCGGCAGTGGCCCGGTGAAGATCATTACCAGCATCAAGGAAATGGACCGGGTGCAGGCCGGCGATGTGTTGGTTACCGACATGACCGACCCGGATTGGGAGCCGGTGATGAAAAGGGCTTCCGCCATTGTTACCGACCGCGGTGGTCGTACCTGCCACGCGGCCATTATTGCCCGCGAGCTGGGCATTCCGGCCGTGGTCGGATGCGGCGATGCCACGGAGTTGCTGACCGACGCACAGGAAGTGACCGTCTCCTGCGCCGAGGGCGATACCGGCATGATCTACGAGGGCTCCCTGGATTTCGAGCTGCGGGAAAATACCGTGGACTCCATGCCCAACATCCCGTTCAAGATCATGATGAACGTCGGCAACCCCGACCGGGCCTTTGATTTCCAGGCGTTGCCGAATGAAGGTGTTGGCTTGGCACGGCTTGAGTTCATTATTAACCGGATGATCGGTGTTCATCCCAAGGCATTGCTGAACTTTGATGGACTGCCCCGGGATATCAAGCAGACCGTTGAGAAACGCATCTCCGGTTACAGCTCGCCGGTGGATTTCTATGTCGACAAGCTGGTTGAGGGCATCTCTACCCTGGCAGCGGCGTTCGCGCCCAAGAAAGTGATCGTGCGGTTGTCGGACTTTAAATCCAACGAATACGCCAACCTGATCGGCGGCACTCTGTACGAGCCGGATGAAGAAAACCCGATGCTCGGTTTCCGGGGTGCATCGCGCTATATCTCCGATACCTTCCGGGACTGCTTCGAGCTGGAATGCCGTGCCCTGAAAAAGGTGCGTAACGAGATGGGGCTGACCAATGTGGAAGTGATGGTTCCGTTCGTGCGTACCGTGGGTGAAGCGGAACAGGTAGTGAACCTGCTGGCGGAGAACGGACTCAAGCGTGGTGACAACGGTCTTCGGGTCATCATGATGTGTGAGCTGCCGGCCAATGCGCTGCTGGCGGATCAGTTCCTGGAGCACTTTGACGGCTTCTCCATCGGCTCCAACGATCTGACTCAGCTGACCCTGGGTCTGGACCGGGATTCGGGCATCATCGCGCACCTCTTCGATGAGCGGAACGATGCGGTCAAGGCGCTGCTTTCCAACGCCATTCAGGCGTGCAAGAAGGCCGGCAAATACATCGGTATCTGCGGGCAGGGGCCATCGGATCATCCGGATCTCGCCAAGTGGCTGATGGATCAGGGCATTGATACGGTGTCACTGAACCCCGATTCGGTACTGGACACCTGGTTCTTCCTGGCCGACGAAAAAATCGACTGAGTTTATTTCCAGGATAAGGAGAGCGACAACGTGACGACGATAATTACCCCGGACCTGTGTGACGAATTTCCGGAAGTGCTGGTTGTAGAGCCCGGCTTCAATAACTACGGTGGCAACAAGGCATTTGGCGGTGAGATTGTGACCGTGAAGTGTTTTGAAGATAACTCCGTGGTGAAAGAGCAGGTTGGCCAGCCAGGGAACGGTCGTGTGATGGTCGTGGATGGTGGCGCTTCAAAGCGCCATGCGCTATTGGGCGACATGCTCGCGGAGAAGGCTGCGAGCAACGGCTGGGCAGGTCTGATCATCTATGGTTGCGTGCGCGACGTGGATGAGATTGGCAACACCGCCCTGGGTGTGCAGGCCCTTGGCACCCATCCGAGAAAGAGTGAAAAGCGTGGCCTGGGTGACCTGAATGTGCCGGTCACCTTCCACGGCGTTACCTTCCATCCCGGACACTACGTCTACGCCGACAACAACGGTATCATTGTTTCTGAGAAGCCTCTGGTTTGAGGCTTTTCGAGGCAGAGACAAAAACGGCGGCCAATGGCCGCCGTTTTTTCGTTCAGCGAGTGACTTCGCTGATGTTCGTTCCAAGGAGGAACCCGTCTCCTTCCGGTTCGCAGCGAATGACTTCGCAGACAGTCTCCAGCGGCGGAAACTGATCACTGCTGGAGTGAAGCACCGTGTGAAGTTCCTCGCCAACGTTCACGGCCTGCTCAACGTAGAGTTGCATGCCGGTCGCGCTCAGATCACGGCAGATCCCTTTGAAGCGGTTGCCCTGGCTGTCGCTGATCTCAATCTCCGAGTTCACCTGCATACGGTGGAAATCGCGTTTCTCTGAATAATCCTTCATGGCATCAGGCCCAGTTGTCGGTTTTTCTTGTTGGTTTGAGCATTGGAATGATCAGTGCGAGCAAAACGCCACCGAGAACGAGGCCCGCGCCCAGCAACATGAAATCGTATTCCTTGCTGGCTTCCAGACGTTCGTTTTCAGCCGTGAGCACTTCAAGGTCGTTGCGAATCTTCTGGTTCTCTTCCCGCAGCTCGCGATTTCGACGTTCCAGATTGATGGAATCGGCGGCGATACTCTTGATCCGCTGAAGCTCTTCCTGGAGCTCCTGTGAACGGTCAGAAAGCGAGGCTTCAGAGCTTTCCAGCGCGTTGCGCTCAGTGACGACGTTAGACAGCTGCTCTTTTACCTGGGCGAGTTCAGCGCGCGTTTCTTCCAACTGACGGTTGGCCGTACGCAGGCGATCTGCAGCAATGGGTGTCTCGCTCAGGTATTGACTGGAAACCCAGCCCTCGGTGCCCCTGGGAGTGCGAACGAGGGTGTATCCGGAATCGGAGGCCTCGATGACTTCCAGCGGCGTGCCACTGGGAACCGCGTTTTCAATGATGCGGAACTGGGAACCTGCGCCTGACCTCACTGGCAGGTACAACTGGTCGTCAACCCAGACAGTCTTTGCCTGGGCAACAGCAATGGAGGACACTGCGAACAACACACTGATTGCTAGACGAAAAAGCGTCACTGGTTACGTTCCCTGAAATTCTGCGGTTGAAATCTGAGTCTGATTAAAAGCGCAATTTTGTCACAGATGCCCCGCCGTGCAAGCGTGCCATCATTACAATAAACTCATGGGCCCCAAGGCCCGCTCACGGGAGGACGGCTTTGAAAGGCTTTACCACAACCTTGTCATAAACGCCTGCCTCCACATAAGGGTCGGCATCCGCCCAGGCCTGGGCCGCTTCCAGAGAGTCAAATTCCGCGATTACCAGACTACCGGTAAAGCCGGCATCGCCGGGCTCTGGAGTATCCAGCGCCGGATGAGGGCCAGCGACAAGTAATCGGCCCTCGGCTTTCAGGGCCTGAAGCCGGTCGATGTGAGCCGGACGCGCAGACTGGCGCAACGGCAGGCTGTTCTCGACATCTTCACTGATAATGGCGTAGTACATTCAGCTCTCCGAACAGGTTTTCAAAGACAGGATAGTTGATCAGACAATCAGCGGTCGTGTCGTGCAAGGGTTGGCTGGTACACTGTTAAACCCTGGCAAGCCGCCAGTTATCTGAAGATTCAGGATATTTTGTGACTATACCGCAAGACCCGCATTTGTGCATTGATCTGCATTGCCACAGCACGGCTTCCGATGGCGCGCTATCACCGGCGGCACTGGTCGAGCGCGCTGCCGGTCGGGGGGTTACCCACCTGGCCCTTACTGACCACGACACGATCGCTGGCCTTGCCGAAGCCGAGGCGGCTGCGCAGGCGCAGGGTATCATCCTGATTCCCGGAGTTGAGCTTTCCTGCCTCTGGAAAAGCCGGACCATCCACATCGTCGGTCTGGATTTTGATCCCGGGCAGGCCGGTTTCAGGCAGGCGCTGGAGCAGCAGAACGAGAATCGCTGGGCTCGTGCCCGCATGATCGCGGACCGCCTGGGTAAGCTTGGTGTTGATGGCCTTCTCGATAAGGCCTCCGAGGCTGCCGGTGGCGACGTGCCTGGACGGCCCCATTTTGCACAGGTTCTGACAGAGGCTGGCGTTGTTCGCAATGCTGCCCAGGCATTCAAGCGATATCTGGGTAACGGTAAGCCCGGTGATGTAAAAGCTTTCTGGCCGGAGCTTCCAGAAGTCGTGCGCTGGATTACCGAGGCAGGTGGCGTTGCGGTTCTTGCCCATCCCCGAAAATACCAGCTTACGGCAACCAAACTCAGGGAGCTGACCGCGGATTTCCGAAGGGCAGGGGGGCAGGCAATTGAAGTGTCTACTTCAGGTCAATCCAGTGGTGATCTGGGGTTTCTTGCAGAGCTTTGTCGGAAAGAGAAATTGCTGGCATCCCAGGGCAGTGATTTCCACTTTCCCGGCGCTCCCTGGTGTGAGCTTGGCCGCATCATGAAAATGCCAGACGGGCTCGAGCCGGTCTGGCATTCGTTCAGACAACCTGTTCCGGGTGCGGCGCCGGCTTAATCCGGCGCGTGGAACAGCAGGTACAGATCCGTCAGTGAGTCCGGGATGGCGTCGGCCATCTGCCGGGATAGCTTTTCACTGTTGCGAACCTTCTGGAAGTCCTCGTCATCGAACAGTCCTGAGAGTGTCAGCATAGGCACCATCAGGTCCGCTGCTTCTTCTTCGCTAGCTGCTTCGAGCCATTCTTCTTCGTGTTCCAGAAAGGTGTCCACGAACCCGGCGCACCAGTTTTCCAGCGCGTTCATGGGGTCGCCATCCTCCGGCTCCGGCAGTTCCAGAGACTGCCCCATGTCCAGGGAGTGGGCCATGTCATTGGCCAGCTGGGTCGAGCAGCGCCTGAACACCTCGGGAATCCCGGTGTCGGGCACCTGATCGGTGCCCGTGGCGAGGCGGAAGATTTCTTCCGCGCTCAGTTCAGCCGGGCCGACGACGCTGGCGCAGACCACCCCATGGAAACCGAAGAAATCCAGGGCTTCATCGCCCCAGGGCTCGGCAAAGAGGATGTCTTCCAGCGCTTCTATGTCGGAGTTCGATAGCATCAGTTAGTTACTCCCGGCCTTTTTGGCCTCTTCCGCGGCCTTCTGGCGCTTGCGGACTTCTCTTGGATCATTGTAAGCGCGGCCCGGTGTTACAGGAACGTCGACTGCCGGGGCATCGGCAGGCGTGTCCTTGGCTGTTGCCTCCGGAGCGGAAGGCGTCTCTTCCTTCACTGGCTCTGCGGTTTTGGGCTCAACTTTTTCGGGCTCGCCTTTCTTGGGCTCGGCCTTTTCGGGGCTGGCCTGCGCTGCTTCAGGCTGCTTTGGCTCCGGTTGAGCCTCGGGAGCCTTACGCTCTGGTGCTACCTTCTCCTCCGCTGGCTTTTCAGCCTTCTCGGGTTGTGGTGCCTCCTCCGGTTCTGCCTTGGCGGCTGGCGCTTCCTTGGGCTTCGCCGGCTGCTTCTTCGCCCGCGGCGCTTGTTCGCCGTCGGCTGTGGCCCTGGACTCCGGCTTTGGCCTCGGAGCTGCCTCTTTTTTCTCGGGAGCCTGGTCAGTCACCGGCGTTGGCTCATCAGTGGCCGCGGTGCTCTTGGCAGGCTCTTTGTCTGTGGCTGCGCCTTGCGCCTGCCCGGTAACGTTTTCGCTCTTTTCCTCAGGCTTCTCAGGGGGTTCGGAGCTTTGTTCAGCCTTGGCGGGCTCGGCTTTTTCAGGTTTCGCTTGGACAGCTTCCTGCTTTTCAACCGGGCTCTCTGCGGCGGGTTTTGTTTCCGCTGCCGGTTTCGCTTCCGGCTTGCTCTCCGACGGCGCTTTGTCTGCGGATGCCTTCTCGGGCTTCTGCTCTTTTGCCGGTTCTTTCTGAGCAGCTTCCGGTTTCGGTGCTTCGCTGGCTGCCGGCGCAGTCTCGGCCCTTGTTTCGGGCTTGTCAGACGCTTTGTTGACTGTTTCCTTTACCTGCTCGGCTTTCACCTCGGGCTTGGCATCGTCACGACCGTTTTCCGGCTGCGTGTCCTTCTGATGCTTCTCGCTACGAGCGGCTTTTCGATCAGCCGGAGCGGACGCCGGTGCATCAGACGGAGAGCCGTCGCGGTTGCGCTGGCGACGTGGCTTTCTGCGTTTCTCTTCTGAACCGGTCTTGTCCGCTGGACCGGACTTGGCTGCATTATCCTGCTGGCCCTGATCCTTCTGGTCCTTCTGCTCGCGATTATCCTTCGGGTCGCGCTGGGGCCTGTTGCGGCCGCGGCCCTGGTTGTCGCGACGGTTGTCACGACGATTTTCAGAGCCTTTGTTATCGGCGCTCTTGTTGTCGCCTCCGCGATTATCCTGGCCTTTGTTTTCGGATGCCTGGCGATTCTGGTTGCCACGGTTCTGGTCGTCGTTGCGGTTGCGGCCGCGGCCACGGTTGTCGTCACCACGGCCCTGCTGGCCGCCCTGGCGACGTTCGTTGCCACTGCGGTTGCCACCTGCACGCTGGTCATCACCGCGGGCTACCCGGGATTTGCGACGGTCCTGACGGCCCTGGTTGCGACGATCTTCGCGCTGGCTCTGGCTCTGCTCGCGATTCTCGACTTTCTGTTCTTCCTCGCCACTAAAGAAACCAGCGATCTTGCGTCCCAGCCGGCGGAAGAGGCCTTCTTCCTGTTCAGTGGTTTCATCAGCCTTCGGTGCGGCCGGGGCAGGCGCGGGTGCGGGTGCGCTCGGCCGGATCGCTTTTACCGCAGCCTGCTCGCGTACCGGCTTCTCAGGGGTGGGCGCCTCGAAGATTTCTTCTTCACGCTCGCTGTACTCCTGGGCCACCTGATGGCTGGAAATGTGCTCGGGCGTTGTTTCATCCTGACGCATCCGGATGATTTCGAAATGCGGTGTCTCCATATGAGGAACCGGCACCACGACAACGCTCACTTCCTGGCGGGCTTCAATGTCGGCCAGCTGCTTGCGCTTCTCGTTGAGCAGGAAAGTGGCGACGGAAACCGGCACAACGGCTCGTACTTCGCCGGTCTTGTCCTTTGACGATTCCTCGTAGATCAGGCGCATGATGCTCAGGGCGAGGGACTCGATGCCACGAATGGTGCCCTGACCTTCACATCGGGGGCACACTTCGCTGCGTGTCTCTCCCAGGGAGGGGCGCAGGCGCTGACGGGACATTTCCAGCAGGCCGAAGCGGGAGATCTTGCCCACCTGAACCCGGGCCCGGTCGATTTCCAGGGCCTCACGCATCTTCTGTTCAACTTCCCGCTGATGCTTCGCAGGCGTCATGTCGATAAAGTCGATGACAATCAGACCGCCCATGTCACGCAGGCGCAACTGACGGGCGATTTCCTCTGCCGCTTCCAGGTTGGTCTGGAGCGCGGTTTCCTCGATATCCTGGCCTTTCGTGGCGCGGGAAGAGTTGATGTCGATGGAAACCAGGGCCTCGGTCGGATCAATCACGATGGAGCCGCCGGAGGGCAGTTTCACTTCCCGCTGGAAGGCGGTCTCGATTTGGCCTTCGATCTGGTACCGGCTGAACAGCGGGATTTCATCCTTGTACAGCTTGATCTTGTTTTCGAAGGTGGGCATGACTGCACGCACGAAATTCAGGACGTCCTCATAGACGCCATTAGCGTCAATCAGAACCTCGCCGATGTCCTGGCGAAGGTAGTCACGGACCGCACGGATGATAACGTTGCTTTCCTGGTGAATCAGGAAGGGTGCCTTGCGCTCGCCGGCGGCCTGAGTGATGGCCTCCCAGAATTGCACCAGGTAGTCCAGATCCCACTGGAGTTCTTCAGTGGTACGGCCGATGCCGGCGGTACGAACGATGATGCCCATGGATTTCGGCACCTGAACATCGTTCATCGCTTCTTTGAGCTGCGCCCGCTCATCGCCCTCAATGCGACGGGAGATGCCGCCGGCACGGGGGTTGTTGGGCATGAGTACCAGATAGCGACCTGCCAGGGAGATAAACGTGGTCAGGGCTGCGCCCTTATTGCCACGCTCTTCCTTGTCGACCTGCACAATTACTTCTTGGCCTTCGGAAACAACGTCCTTGATGTTGATTTTGCCTTCGATCTGGCCGGGCGACTTCTTGAAGTATTCCTTGGAAATTTCCTTCAACGGCAGAAAGCCGTGGCGCTCGGCGCCGAAATCCACAAACGCGGCCTCGAGACTGGGCTCGACCCGGGTAATGCGGCCCTTGTAGATATTGGCTTTCTTTTGCTCGCGGGAGCTGGATTCGATATCAAGGTCGAATAGACGCTGGCCGTCAACCAGGGCGACGCGCAACTCTTCGGGATGAGTTGCATTGATAAGCATTCTTTTCATGGAAAGAAAGAGTTCCTGTCGTTTGATTTGACAGAAAACCGGAGGGGATCGCATCAGCGAAGCAGGATGTGCGTGCCGCGGGCCCTGTTACATCAAGGGCGGACCGGCGGCCAGACGAATCAGACCCTTCTGGGGTTTGATCCTTTCGGTCTGAGACCAACGCCGACGATCCGGCTGCCTGTGGGCAGGGAGAGGTCGTGTAAGGTTCGTGTCTGTTGACGCATGTTATCCGTTTTCAGGTTCACTCAGGTGCCTGGGTCTCACGTCGTATTCGTATGCTGGACGGCCCGGCCCTGGGTGGCAGTGATTCTTCGCGATGTCGCCCGCGGTTTTCCGCGCGGTTTTTCTCTCTCCCGGGTACAGGATGCAGCCTTTCGAAGATCTGTCCTGGTCCTCCGGGAGCATTTCTCTCGCCGTTCCCGGTAGTGATTGGGTGCACGGCGTTCAAACTCTCGAATAGTGTCGGTATACTTCTGCCGCTCCGGCTTCTGACTTGAGTTGGTCAGGCCGTAGACAAACGGCAAAGCACGCCGGAATATAACAGTATTCATGCAGCCGTTCAATCCTGCAGTCACTCCAGTAGCCAAGGAACTTCATGTCTCGAAAGTCTGCGAGCAGAAAGCCAGCCCAAACGCGGCCCGAGAGGGCAAAAAAAACCAGCAGGGCCGGCAGTGAGAGTCAGGCTGTTCGTGGAGAAGTCCGTCAGGGCGTCCAGTGGGTTACCGTGGACGAAGACAACGATGGTCAAAGGGTGGATAACTTCCTTCTTGCCCAGCTTCGCGGTGTGCCCAAGAGCATTATTTATCGTGTCATCCGCAAGGGCGAGGTTCGGGTCAATAAAGGACGGGTCAAGCCTGATTCCCGGGTGAGAACTGGTGATCAGGTGCGTATCCCACCGATCACCCGAAAGGAAAAGCCGGATCAGGTGGCGCCCGGCTCCCGAGTGCAGGGCGTGATGGAATCCGCGGTTGTTTTCGAGAACGAGCAGATGCTGGTGGTCAACAAACCGTCCGGTATCGCCGTACACGGCGGCAGCGGCCTGAGTTTCGGGTTGATCGAGGTGCTTCGTTCCGCTCGCCCGAACGCAAAGTTTCTGGAGCTCGTTCATCGTCTGGATCGGGATACGTCCGGACTGATCATGGTGGCCAAGAAGCGGTCGGCGCTTCGGTATCTTCAGGATGAGCTGCGGCAGAAACGAATCCGCAAGCATTACCATGCGCTGGTCGCCGGCGACTGGCCGGCCAGCGTTGACCGGGTGGATGTGCCTCTGCTGCGCTACGAGATGCCCAATGGCGAGCGTCGGGTGAAAGTTGACGCTGCCGGCAAGGCCTCGCTGACGACATTCCGCTGCCTCGAGCATTACGCGGGCTACAGCCTTGTCGAGGCGTCGCCAATTACCGGTCGTACGCACCAGATCCGCGTGCACAGCGCCTGGGCCGGTCATCCGATTGCGGGTGACGACAAGTATATGGATGATGTCAGCCTCAAGGCGTTCCGGTCCATTGGCGGGCAAAGGCTGATGCTGCATGCGCGGGCCCTGGAGTTTACCTTGCCGGTCTCGGGTGAGGCTATGCGCCTTGAGGCGCCTTACGACGATGCATTCAATGACGTGCTCAGGAAACTTTCCGGGCGTCTTAAAGGAAACGATCAATGAACGTCAGAGTAGTAATTTTTGACTGGGACGGGACCCTGGTGGACTCGGTTGAGCATATTGCTGACAGCCTGCATCAGGCGGCAACCGAGCTGGGCTTTCCGGCCCTGGAGCGTGAGGCGTACCGGGATATTATCGGGCTTGGCATGGTCGAGGCGTTGGAGAAGCTTTATCCCGGTATCAGTCGGGAAGAAATGAACAGGATTCGCGACGGATACGGACGCTATTTCTTCAGCAAGGTGACAACGCCGCAAAACGTGTTTGACGGTATGGCCGATGTGGTCGCAGATCTGCGAGGATCCGGTCGCAGTTGTTCTGTGGCAACCGGCAAGAGCCGGCGCGGCCTGGACTTTGCGCTGGCCTCCAGCGGTCTTGGCGACCACTTCGAGATCACCCGTTGTGCCGATGAGACACGCTCCAAGCCCGATCCCGCCATGCTTGAAGAGATTCTTCGTTTCTATCGCATTGAGCCCGAGGAAGCAGTGATGATTGGCGATACCCGATACGATCTTGATATGGCCCGGCGTATCGGCATGCCCTCCATCGGCGTTGAATGGGGTGTGCACAAGCGGGATGTGTTGGGTGATTATTCGCCCCATGCCATTGTTGAATCCGTGCCAGACCTCCGGCGGGTGCTGGGGCTGTAAACAGACCGAATTCATTGACGTTGCTGACAGGATGCGCACATGAGTGACTGGGAATCTGACAAGTCTGCCGATTGGGGTGACCAACCGGTGGAGCCTGAAAAAGAAAGTAAGCCGTTTTTCGGGCGAAAGTCGCCGAAGCTTCCGCCCGAGTCCGGACGTGACTGGAAGCTCATCGAAAAACTCGTCATGTCACTGCAGTCTGAGCAGCGCAAGAGCCGGCGCTGGGGTATCTTTTTCAAGTTCCTGACGTTTGGTTACCTGATTGCCTTGCTGTTTTTGATCAAGTTTCCCCTGGGCGATTCACTGGAGGGTGTAACCGGCAAGCACACGGCTCTGGTAGAAATAAACGGTCCGATCGCTGCCGACGAACTGGCCAGTGCAGACAATATTGTAGGTTCTCTGCGAACAGCCTTCGAAGAGCCAAACTCGGTAGCAGTGATTCTGCGCATCAACAGCCCGGGGGGCAGCCCGGTGCAGTCCGGGTATGTCTACGATGAGATCAAGCGCCTGCGGGAGGAATATCCCGAGAAAAAGGTCTACGCCGTTATCTCGGACATCGGCGCTTCCGGGGCCTATTACATTGCTGCGGCAGCGGATGAGATCTATGCCAACCGGGCCAGCCTTGTGGGCTCGATTGGGGTGGTGGCTGGCGGTTTCGGCTTTACCGAGGTTATGGAGAAGATCGGCGTGGATCGCCGTCTCTACACGGCCGGTGAGAACAAGGCGTTCCTTGATCCGTTTTCGCCGGAGCAGGAAGAGGAAGTCACTTTCTGGCAGAGTGTCCTGGAAAACACCCACCAACAGTTTATCGAAGCGGTCAAGCAAGGGCGTGGTGATCGCCTGGCGGATGATGAGCGCCTGTTCAGCGGGCTGGTCTGGAGTGGCGAGCAGGCCGTTGAGCTTGGCCTGGCTGATGGGCTCGGCAGCGCATCACACGTTGCCCGGCAGATCATAGGTCAGGAGGAACTGGTGGACTACAGCCGTCGCAAATCGCCGTTCCAGGATATTGTTGATCAGCTTGGCGTCGCCTTTGGCGAGGGTTTTGCCAGTCAACTGGTCGAGTCCCGGCTCGAGCTTCGGTAATGCCTTATGAGGCAGGCCGGTTTTCCAGCAGGGGATTCCGGCCCCATTGCCTCAGCAGATCGTTCAGGGCAATAAGAGGGAGGCCCACCAGGCTGTTCGGGTCCCGGCCCTCAAGGGCCTCGAACAGAGTAATACCGAGGCCTTCCATCTTGAAGCTGCCGGCGCAGTCATAAGGTTTCTCCCGCAGTAGGTAGGCTTCTATCTCCTCATCAGCCAATTCCCGGAACTTGACGTTAAACGGCTCGCAAAGGCTGTCGATCTTGCCGGAATCGGAGTCGAGCAGCGACAGGCCTGTAAGAAACAGTACCCTGTGACCACTGCTCTGGCGTAACTGCTCTGTCGCCATTTCGTGGTTGCCGGGCTTGCTCAGTACCGAGCCGTCGGGCAGGCAGGCGACCTGGTCCGAGCCGATGATCCAGTGGCCGGGGAACCGGTCCGCCAATTCGCGGGCCTTGCTCTCGGCCAGACGTGTCGCCAGGGCCTCCCCGGTCTCGCCTTGATAGGGTGATTCGTCGATATCCGGGCTTGCGCAGGTGAACGGCAAGCCAAGCCGCTCCAGGAGCTCTCTCCGGTACGGTGATGAAGACGCCAGTAAAAGCGGTTTTGGAGGCATTGATAGAGTCCTTTAAGTACCTGGCCGGTGCATCTGTTGTGCGATTATCGTAAATTACACCTATCTGCACTGGAACCCCCGTGAAAAAGCAACGAAGTCTTTGACAGCGGCCGGCTGCGCCCCTAAAATTGCGCGCCTATGTCAAACGCGTCCAACGCCGAGTTGCCCAAATCTGTTGATCCTTACCGGTTAGCGGAACATAACAGCACACTGGAGGGAGTGATTCCCATCAGCGGGCTTGGCCGTTTTCGGGAATCCGTTCTCGGGTTTTCGGAAGGCGCTGCGTGCCGGGTCAAACTGTCTTTTTTTATGGATGGTGAGCGTCGTCGCGTTGTTTCGGGCGAGCTGGCGGCCTCGGTTGATCTGGAGTGTCAGCGGTGCATGGGCGCCATGAGCGTGACTCTGGTCTCCGAGTTCAAGCTGGGTCTTGTTACCAGTGACGAGCAGGCGCAACAGCTGCCGAAAGAACTCGAGCCGTTTTTGACCGATGATTTTACGGCGGACCTCTGGTCGATGGTGGAAGACGAGCTGTTGCTGGTTTTGCCGCCGTTTCCGCTGCACGAACGGGACCAGTGTCCTGCCCGGGAAGATCTGGAAGCCTACGAGCCTGACAGCTCCGGGGCAGAGCCGGTGAGAAAGTCGGGTGAGAATCCGTTCAGTGTCCTGGCGGATCTCAAGAAGACAAAGCATTAACCGGGCGTGGGTCGTCCCTCGGGAGACCGGCGCACATTTAACGAACAGACGTTACTTATTCAGCAATTCAAGTTTACGTTAACAGGTCAGGAGCATAATCATGGCTGTACAGCAAAACCGTAAGACCCGTTCCAAGCGTGGCATGCGCCGTTCACACGACGCCCTGAGCGCCGCTGCTCTGAGCACCGATGCGACTACTGGTGAAGTTCATCGTCGTCACCACGTGTCTCCGGACGGCTTCTACCGCGGCAAGCAGGTAATCGAAGCACGCGACGAGTAATCTCGTTGCCGCTATGCACCGTCCCGAATCGGATGGCAGAACGGTGAAGCCGGTCACCATCACGATTGATGCAATGAGTGGCGACCGCGGGGCTGCCGTCGTGGTTGCCGCATCGCTGCGGGCGGTGCGTGAAAACGAAGCCTTGAGCATCGTTCTGGTGGGAATCCGGAGCGAGCTCGAGGCTTTGTTGCGTGAGGGGCACGCCCGAATTCGCATTGTCGAGGCGGCAGACGTTGTTCGGATGAACGAGCGCCCCTCCCACGCTCTCCGCCACAAGAAAAACTCTTCCATGGCCATCGCCCTGAGTCTTGTTCGCGATGGCGAGGCCCAGGGCTGTGTCAGTGCCGGTAACACCGGTGCATTGATGGCATTTGGGCGCACCATTATCCGCATGTATCCGGGTATCGAGCGCCCGGCTATTGCCAAACTGATTCCCTCGCTCAGGGGGCGCTGTCACGTCCTTGATCTCGGCGCCAATGTCGACTCAACCGCCGAAAATCTCTATCAGTATGCCCTGATGGGGTCCCTGATGGCCTCTGCGATCTGCAGCCAGGCGGAACCAAGGGTCGCTCTTCTGAACGTCGGTGAGGAAGAGATAAAGGGCAATGAACAGGTCCGGCTGGCGTCTCATATGCTGGCCCAGTGCGATACCATCAACTACATCGGTTATGTGGAAGGTAGCGATCTGTTCCGGGACGTCGCAGATGTGGTCGTCTGTGATGGCTTTGTCGGCAATATAGCCCTGAAAACCGGCGAGGGTGTTGCCGGTCTCCTCATAGAGCTGATGGAACAGGCCTTCACACGAAATCTCTACGGCCGACTGGTCGGCCTGCTGGCCCGTCCGATTATCGGTCGGCTTCTGCAATTGATGGATCCTTCCCGACACAACGGTGCCAGTTTGCTCGGTCTCCAGGGCGTGGTGATCAAAAGTCATGGCAACGCCAATGAGCGGGCCATGTTGTCGGCCATTCGACAGGCCGTTCGGGAAGTTGAGCTGGAAGTACCCCGCCGTATCAACGAGCGTCTCGACGATCTCATGCTTTGAGTGCCTGAGACTAAAGTCTGTCCCGGTTTGGCCACGCATTCGCGGATAATTGGCCTAACTTGTACTATTGGCTAATCTCACGTAACCACCCAATGACGATAAGATCCCGCTTATGAAATCAGCCTTTATTTTTCCAGGACAAGGGTCGCAATCGGTGGGCATGCTTTCGGCTGCCGCTGAAGCCTGGCCCATCATCGACAGAACCTTTTCCGAAGCCTCCAATGTTCTCGGCTATGACCTCTGGGATCTCTGCCAGAAGGGGCCGGCGGAGGAATTGAATAAAACCATGGTGACGCAGCCTGCGCTCCTGACGGCCAGTATTGCCCTCTGGCGGCAGTGGTTTGTTGCCGGCGGTTCTTCTCCCGATTTTCTCGCCGGTCACAGTCTGGGAGAGTACAGCGCCCTGGTGGCGGCAGAGAGCCTCGATTTTGTTGAAGCGGTCAAGCTGGTTCGCCTGCGTGGTGAGCTCATGCAGGACGCTGTGCCGGCTGGAGAAGGGAAGATGGCAGCCATCCTTGGTCTTGAGGATGATGCCGTTGTGGCAGCCTGTCAGGATGCGGCACAGGGCGATGTGGTATCTGCGGTAAACTTCAATGCCCCTGGTCAGGTGGTTATTGCTGGCTCGGCAGCCGCAGTTGAACGGGCTATTGAAGCCTGCAAGGAAAAAGGCGCGAAGAAGGCCATGCCATTGCCTGTAAGCGTGCCATCGCATTGCGCACTTATGAAAGGCGCCGCGGAGGAGCTGGCGAAAGCGTTGGAGGATGTTCGCTTTAATGATGCTGTCATCCCGGTTATACAAAATGTTAACGCTGCCGCCGAGACCGAATCCGCTACACTGAAGGCCAACCTTCTCAAGCAGCTTTATTCTCCGGTGCTCTGGACGGACTCTGTGCGTGCCCTCGTTTCCAATGATGTCGAAGTTGCAGTCGAGTGCGGCACTGGAAAAGTGTTGGCAGGGCTGGCCAAACGTATCGACCGGGCTTTGGCCGTTCACAGTATCGAAGACCCGGATTCGCTGGCGAAGGCGCTGGACGCTTTCGGTCAGTCCTGAAACGAAAGGGAGTTATTCATGTCTCTGGAAGGTAAAACCGCACTGGTCACCGGTGCTACCCGCGGTATTGGTCAGGCCATTGCCCGTGCGCTGGCCGCGCAGGGTGCCGAAGTTGTCGGAACAGCAACCAGTGAAGCCGGTGCAGAATCCATCACCAACGATCTCCAGTCGGCCGGTTACAAGGGTTACGGCATGGTCATGAACGTTGCAGACCCTGCCAGCATTGAAGCCGGTTTGAAGGCGCTGACGGAGAAATCGGGGGCTCCCCTGATTCTGGTCAACAATGCCGGCATTACCCGTGATAACCTCCTGATGCGGTTGAAAGATGATGACTGGGCCTCGGTTCTGGAAACCAATCTGTCCAGCGTCTATCGGACCAGCAAGGCCGTGCTTCGTGGCATGGCCAAGGCCAAATGGGGCCGGATTATCAATATCAGCTCCGTGGTTGCCGGTATGGGCAATGCGGGGCAGGGCAATTACTGCGCCGCCAAGGCCGGGGTTGAAGGGTTTACCCGAAGCCTGGCCAAGGAAATGTCGAACCGCGGTATCACTGCAAATTGCGTGGCTCCCGGATTTATTGACACGGATATGACAAAAAAACTGGACGACAAGCAGCGTGGGGCTATGCTGGAAATCATACCCGCGGGTCGTCTGGGTGAGCCGGAAGAAGTGGCAGCCGTGGTTGCCTTCCTGGCATCAGATGCAGCCGGATACGTGACGGGTGAAACCATCAACGTGAACGGCGGAATGTACATGGGATAAGCCCCTTTCGGGGTCTGTGCGCAACCCCTTGTCGCACAACATGTTTATCAGAATCCCTGCTTGTTTGCAGGTAGGGTTTAAACTAAACTGGCAGCACTAGAGTTGCTTGGTTGACACACAAAGTGAGGACATTATGAGTACAGTTGAAGAGCGCGTGAAGAAGATCGTTTGTGAACAGTTGGGCGTTAAAGAGTCCGAAGTTCAGAACTCATCTTCTTTTGTAGAGGATCTTGGCGCTGACTCACTGGACACCGTTGAGCTGGTTATGGCGCTGGAAGAGGAATTTGAAACCGAGATTCCAGATGAGGAAGCCGAGAAGCTGGCCAGTGTTCAGGACGCGATCGACTATATCGTCGCGCACACCTGATACTCTGCAATTAAGTAAGCCAGGCAAAAAGCCGTCCTTGTGAAACATCGAGGGACGGCTTTTTTATTGGCTGAATATCAGCTTCAATCTGCGTTCAGATTCATTCGGACAAGTTCAGGTGCAACAGGTTATGGCTAAACGGCGAGTTGTCATTACAGGTATGGGCATGCTGTCTCCAGTCGGCAATAGTGTGGCGTCGTCCTGGGAAGCTATTCAGGCTGGCCGGAGCGGGATTGGTATGATCGACCGCTTTGACGCGTCTGCCTATAACACAAGGATTGGAGGGGCTATCCGGGATCTGGATATGGAGTCCTATCTCTCCCCCAAGGACGCCAGAAAGCTCGATGCGTTTATTCACTATGGCCTGATTGCCGCCCAGCAGGCGGTGGACGACAGTGGCCTGGAATCGTTCGACAGACTTGACCGGGACCGCGTGGGTATTGCGATTGGCTCCGGCATCGGTGGCCTTGAGTACATTGAGAAAAGCGTTCTCACCATGGGCAAGTCCGGGCCCCGCAAGGTTTCTCCGTTTTTCGTGCCGGCGTCTGTCGTCAACATGATTTCCGGTAATGCAGCGATCCGCTTCGGCTATCGCGGTCCCAACATCGCCATTGTTACCGCCTGCACAACCGGAACCCATAATATCGGATACGCAGCCCGAACTATTGCCTACGGTGATGCAGAGGTCATGCTTGCCGGTGGCTCGGAAATGGCGACCACGCGGACCGGAATGGCTGCCTTTTCAGCCGCCCGCGCGCTGTCGACCCGAAACGATGAACCGGAAAAGGCCAGTCGGCCGTGGGATAAAGATCGCGATGGCTTTGTGCTCAGCGATGGTGCCGGTGTGGTAGTTCTGGAAGAGCTTGAGCATGCGAAGCAGAGAGGGGCCACCATATACGGCGAAGTCGTTGGCTTTGGTATGAGTGATGACGCCCATCACATTACTGCACCGCCGGAGAATGGTGAGGGCGCGGCCCGCTCCATGGTCAACGCTATCCGGGACGCCGGCCTGAAACCGGATGAAATCGACTATATCAATGCCCATGGCACATCTACACAGGTGGGCGATATTGCAGAAGTGGCGGCTGTACGGACGGTATATGGCAGCCATGCTGAAAAGCTGGCTATGAGCAGTACCAAATCCATGACCGGACACCTGCTTGGCGCCGCTGGTGCGGTAGAGGCAATCTTCTCCGTATTATCGATACGCGATGGCGTCTTGCCTCCAACCATCAATCTGGACAATCCCGATGAGGGGTGTGACCTGGATCTCGTTGCTCACAAGAGCCGACAGGCCGATGTGCGGGTAGCGCTCTCCAACTCATTTGGATTCGGCGGTACCAACGGAACCCTGATTTTCCGCCGTTACGAAGGCTGATCCTGGACGTGTTTCGTCTGTTCTGGGCCGATGAAAGCGGCCTCCCTGCTGATGACCGCGGTTTGGCCTACGGCGACGGGCTGTTTGAAACGATCCGCATGGTTGAGCAGAAAGGAGTCCTGCTTTCGCGACACCTTGAGCGCATGGTTCGTGATGCCGGTCGGTTGGGCATCGAGGTTTCGCGAAGGGATCTGGCGAACGTTTGTGTCCAGGCGGCGCAGCGCTTTGCCGGTCGATTCAGGGGGGAAGGCTGGATTCTCAAACTGACCCTGACCAGGGGCAGCGGTGGGCGGGGTTACCGGCCTGCTCCCGGGATGGAGCCAAACCTGCTGGTGTCGGCTTCACCGTTGCCTCCGATGCCGGATATTGCCGGAGAGGCCGTTGACTTCTCGAAAGTCCCCCTGTCTGTTAATCCTGTCTTGGCAGGTATCAAGTCTCTGAACCGGATCGAGCAGGTATTGGCCGCCGCTGAACTGGGGCCATCCCTTTTCGAGGTCATCATGGCTGATCACGGCGGCAATCTGGTGGAGGGTACCCGCACCAATCTTCTGCTCCGGCAAAGCGATGGCTGGGTGACACCGCCGGCATCCAGCCTTGCGGTTGCCGGCGTTCTCAGGCAATGGGTGCTTGAACGGCTGAGGCAACAGGGGGAAAGGGTGTCGGAGCGTCCGGTTGCTGTAGACGATGTCCTCGGTCCGGATTGCCATGGGCTATTTCTTCTGAATAGCGTTCTTGGGTTTGTTCCGGTTCGCACTATTGCCGGTCATGATTTGCCTGTCGATGGTGGACTTGCGACAATCTTCAATCCTCTCGAAACACTGGAATAAATCGTTTGTTCAAGAAGTTATTGCTTGCGTGTGTTTGTGCTGCTGTCCTGATCTCAGCGGGAACCGGTCTGTGGGTGTGGCAAGGCTTGAAAGGCCTTGAAAAGCCAGTCGAGTTCGAAGAGCCGCTGCTTTTTCAGGTTCCCCAGGGTGCGTCTTTCACGGAAGTGGCGGGTCGCCTTGAAGATGAAGGATTGGTCTCGGACCGGCTGTGGCTCAGGCTATATGGTCGCCTTGACCCTGGGCAGACCCGAATCAAGGCTGGCGAGTATGAATTCCTTGATGGCATGAGTCCCGTCGACATGATTGGCATCATGGTCTCCGGCGATACCAAGCACTGGTATGTGCAATTTATCGAGGGATGGACTTTTCAGGATATGAGGGCAGCACTGGCAAACGCCGAGCGATTGCAAAAGCTCACAGGCGAGTGGTCCAGTGAAAAGATCATGGCGGCTGTCGGTGCGGAAGGGGAGCATCCTGAGGGGCGGTTTTTCCCGGATACCTACGCCTTTACCAGCACCGAGTCCGATCTGGATCTTCTGAGGCGTGCCTTCAGCCGTATGGAATCAGTGCTGGCTGAGGAGTGGGCAGCACGGGAAGATGGGTTGCCCTATGAAAACCCCTATGAAGCTCTGATCATGGCCTCTATTGTGGAGCGCGAAACTGGCGCCCCGGAAGAGCGCGACCAGGTTGCAGGGGTATTTGTTCGCCGCCTCCAGAAGGGAATGCGCCTGCAAACCGATCCCACGGTTATTTATGGTATGGGCGATAGTTATCAGGGCCGTATCGGCCGTAAGGATCTGCGCACCTACACGCCCTACAACACATACAGAATCAATGGACTGCCCCCAACGCCCATCGCCCTGCCTGGCCGTGAATCCATTCACGCGACCCTGCATCCGGATGATGGAGATGCGCTCTATTTCGTTGCCCGTGGCGATGGTACCCACAAATTTTCACGCACACTGGCGGAACACCAGAAGGCTGTGCGTGAGTTTCAGCTTAACCGACGTGAGGATTACCGCTCCTCGGTTAAGCAGGGTGGAGAATGAGCATGAGAGGGCAATTCATTACGTTTGAAGGTACAGAAGGCGTTGGCAAGTCCACTCAGTTGGCGAATGCCGCCAGTACCCTCGAGAACCTCGGTGTGGATGTGTTGGTAACCCGTGAGCCTGGCGGCACCCCCATGGCCGAGCACATTCGCGAGCTGCTGCTGGCAACCCGGGATGAGGTGGTTCACGAAACCACGGAACTGCTGTTGATGTTTGCAGCCCGCGCCCAGCACTTACATACGAGAATCCTGCCGGCACTCGACGCTGGTCAGTGGGTGCTGTGCGACCGGTTCACCGATGCCACATTTGCCTATCAGGGAGGTGGGCGCGGTGTGTCGCAGGAGCGGATTGCATTGCTGGAAAACCTGGTTCAGGGTAACGTCCGTCCTGATCACGTGATATTGTTCGATGCGCCAGTGGAAACCGGAATGGCCAGAGCAAGGCGTCGGGGTGAACTGGACCGGTTTGAGCAGGAAGATCTGGAGTTTTTTCAGCGAATCAGAAATACCTACCTCGACCGTGCCAATGAGGCCCCGGATAGATATCATATTATCAACGCGGCGCGCCCACTGAATCAGGTTTCCGAGGAGGTTGTCCAGCTGCTTACCGGTTTATTGAGCCCGACTGGTCATGGCTGAGGCCAGCTTGGTAGTTTTGGAGGTTTAGCCTTCATTCGTGCACTTTTTGTAAGGTTCTGCTTTAATTGATGTACATTCTCAATTAAAGACTGGCAGTCTTGATGGTCGACGCAAAACTTCTAAAACTCCCCAGCGCAGCGCATCAGCACCGCCACGAACATCATCAGATCGTGATCGGTGTCAGAGGGGAAGCCGAACTGAGTGTCGACGGGACAGGGGCTCGTCTGGATACCTGGAGAGCCTGTTTCGTGCCGACGGAAGCCCAGCACGATTTTTGTGGCAGTCACTCCAACCATGTTCTGGTCATTAATCTTGATCCACTGACTCCCGCGTTTAACACTCCGGCCCATGCGGATTACGAGCGGATGATGCGAGTCTTTGAGAAGCCGCGCACCCTGCAAATGGACAGTCGTTTGCAGGGCTTTGTCCAGTTCACCGCTACCGAATTTGATCGCGCGCCAGAGAACGCAACGCTCCAGCAGCACCTGGCTACCAGTATTCTCTACTGCATGGCCGACAGGATAGCCGGCGGGCAGACGCAATCTCCCGATCGGAACCCCGTAAGCCCGGAAGTCGTTCGATCGTACATCCTCAATAACCTGCACCGAAAAATCACCGTTGAGGAAATGGCGGGGAAGGCCTGTCTCAGTGTCAGCCGCTTTCACGAGGTATTCAGGGATGCCGCTGGTATAACGCCCCATCAATTCCTTCTTCAGACGCGTCTGGAGCAGGCCTCTGAACTTCTTGTCTCAACGTCACTCTCGGTATCTGAAATCAGTTACAGAACCGGCTTCTCATCTCAGAGCGCTTTGACCAACGCGTTACGAAAATACAAGGGAACCACGCCGTCCAGGCTACAGGCGGGTGCTTACGCTGCCTGATTCCGTGTTCTGAGCCCTACAACCGTAGGATTGTGCAAAAGAATCGTAGGATTTCGTAAGCCTGGCGTCCGTAGTAATACTAACTTATAGCGGTTGGGAGCCTGGCTTGAATGGCTGACTGCATTGGCGTCAAGAACCCGAGATGAGGATCACGCCGCGCAGGTGAGTCACTGAACAATCCCGTTCCGATAAGGAACAATTTTCGTGTGAACAAGAAGAACAGTGCAGCGCGTTGTCGGCAGGTCAGTTCTGTGCTTCGCGAGCGAACCTGATTCCGACTCATTAAACCGGAGGAGCCCTATGGCTATTGGTGTTTGGATAAGTCTCTTTGCATATTTTGCGCTCATGATTGCCATTGGCATATTCGCGATGCGCAGATCTACCTCATCATCTGAGGATTACATGCTAGGCGGACGGGCGCTCAGTCCGAAAGTGGCCGCCCTTTCGGCGGGTGCCTCGGATATGAGTGGTTGGCTGCTTCTGGGTCTTCCCGGAGCTTTGTATGTATCTGGCCTGGGTTCCGCGTGGATCGGTATTGGCCTCTTTGTCGGTGCGTTTTTCAACTGGACGCTGGTTGCACCGCGCCTTCGGGAACAGACGGTTCACTATGGGAATGCCATTACCATTCCGTCTTTCCTTGCTAACCGCTTCCCGACTCAGGCGTTATCGCTGAGAACGGTATCCGCTATCGTTATCGTCATCTTTTTTGCGGTTTACACTGCGTCCGGTCTGGTTGCTGGCGGCAAACTGTTTGAAAGTGCGTTTTCCGGTATTTTCAACTTTGGTGGCTTGAGTGATTACGCGGTGGGTATTGTCATTACGCTGGGCGTGGTGCTGGCCTACACCGTTGTGGGTGGTTTCCTGGCAGTAAGCATGACGGACTTCGTGCAGGGCTGCATCATGATGCTGGCACTGGTGATCATGCCCGCGGTTGTGCTATTCGGAGAAGGCGGTGGCGGTTTTGGCCAGGCTGCTGAAACTCTGAACTCGGTCGATCCCACGCTTCTGTCATGGACGGAAGGCCTGACCTTCATCGGTTGGTTGTCTGCGGTTACCTGGGGCCTGGGGTATTTCGGTCAGCCTCACATTATCGTGCGCTTTATGGCCATCCGTACCCTGAAGGATGTTCCGATTGCCCGTAATATTGGCATGGGCTGGATGGGTATCTCCCTGATTGGTGCGATCTCGCTGGGTGTTTTCGGCCGGGCGTATGCCGTTCGTAACGGTATGGATATTGCGGATCCGGAAACGATCTTCATCATTCTGTCCGATCTGCTGTTCCATCCGCTGATCACCGGTTTCCTGTATGCAGCTCTGCTTGCGGCAGTTATGAGCACCATCTCGAGTCAGTTGCTGGTGTCTTCATCTTCTTTGACTGAAGATTTCTATCGACTGTTCCTGCGCAAGGAAGCAACCGATAAGGAGTGCGTCAATATTGGCCGGGTGTGTGTGGTGCTGGTTGGCCTGGTTGCCGCGGTCATTGCATCCGATCCGAATTCACAGGTTCTGGCCCTTGTCAGTAATGCCTGGGCCGGCTTCGGTGCAGCTTTTGGTCCGCTGATTATCCTGTCGCTGATGTGGCCGCGCACGAATGGTGCCGGTGCCATTGCTGGCATGGTAGTGGGTGCAGCTACGGTTATGATCTGGATTTCTCTGGGTTGGAACGGTGAGTTTATGGGTGGTCCTGGTGTTTATGAGATCATTCCTGGCTTTATTGCTGCTTTCATCGCCATTGTTGCGGTGAGTATGGCTACCGAAGACGCAAACGAGTATCAGCACATTACACGCTAGGGCGCTAGCAGCTGGGCGCCGGAACTTCAGGTTTGGCGCTTATGCGAGTCGTGCTGATGTCAACAAACCCTCGCCTCAAGGGCGGGGGTTTGTTGTATCTGACGCCGGAGGCCTGTTGGTGGAAGCTGGAATGACTTAGACCATAGGCGATGGTTCATGATTTGAGCTGGTAGATCTCTGTCCGAGCCGCTACATTAATTAAGGTCAGATTCCAGCTTGAGAAAACAATAATCGCGAAAGGACAAAGGGTTATGAGAAACAATCGATATCTGAAATCAACACTGAGCCTGCTTGCGGCGGCTATGGTTTCTTTTTCCTCGGGGGTGCACGCCGAGGGTAATTATGTAATGGGCACTGCGACTACGGGTGGCACCTACTATCCGGTTGGCGTCGCTATTTCCACGTTGGTTAAGGTAAAACTGGAACCAACGACCAATATTTCCGTGTCCGCCATCAGTTCAGCCGGATCAGGCGAAAATCTGAAGTTGATGGACGAGGGGCAGATCCAGTTCGGTATTTTGCAGGGGCTATACGGCGCCTACGCCTGGAACGGCACAGGGCCAGTACCACAGGCCTATAAAAATCTGCGCTCGGTTTCCATGCTTTGGCAGAACGTTGAGCATTTTGTGGTCCGTAACAACGTGGTTGAGACCGGTACTATTTCGGATATGACCAACCTTTACGATGAGAGCTTCTCTATTGGAGCCCGGAATTCCGGTACTGAAGGTTCCGGTCGTTTTATCCTGGGCAAGGTCGGAATTGATCTGGAGCAGGTGGACATCGCCTATCTCGGCTATGGTCCCAGCGCTGACGCCATGCAGAATGGAAACATCGATGGTATGAACATTCCGGCCGGTGTCCCCGCATCTGCGGTTACCCGTGCCTACGCCAACCTCGGTGGCGAAATAACAACACTGGACTTTACCGAGGCGCAGCTGGCCGAGGTGAACAGTGATTTTGAGCTCTGGACGCCCTACCTGATCCCGGCTGGTACCTATCCGAACCAGGACAAGGACATCAATACTATCGCCCAGCCGAACATCATGGCGTCCCGAGCGGATGTCCCGGAAGAGGACGTGTATCAAATCACCAAGACAATTTATGCCAACCTGGCGTTTCTGAATAACATTCATCCGGCAACCAAGGCCATGGCGCTGGAGAAAGCGATTGCCGGTCTGCCGATGCCGCTGCATCCCGGGGCTGCGCGTTTTTACCGTGAGCAGGGAATTGAGATTCCAGAACGGCTGATTGCGGAGTAGTTGTGGCAGACCAATCAACAGGCGGGCCTCTCAGCGAGGTCCGTGATGAAAGTGCCAGCGAAGCTGGCGAACGCCTTGATCACCGGCTCTTCGGGCCGGTGATTTTTGGCCTCGCGATTCTCACCTCACTGATACACCTCTATTTCAACACGGTTTCTACGCTGTCAGAGCTCTGGACCTCAGCTTTGCACTTTGGTCTTTTCGGACTGATCTGTGCGTTGACCACCCCCATGTTCAAGGCTCGCTCAGTGGCTGGTAAGCGGGCTGTGCTTGGCATCGATGTTTTTCTTGGTCTGGCGGCGATGGCCTGTGCCGCTTACCTGATTCTGTTCGAGAACGCGCTCTATGAGCGAGGCGTTAATTTCAGTACCGGTGACTGGATCGTCTCGATTGCAGCGGTATTGCTGATCCTTGAATTTGGCCGCAGAACAGTGGGTTGGTTTATCCCGGTACTGTGCATTCTGGCGTTATCCTATGTCGCCTGGTGGGGCCAGTATGTTGACGGCATTTTTAATTTCCCGGGGCTCACCTGGGAGACTGTGCTGTTTCGCTCCTACATTGGCGGGCAGGGGATGCTTGGGTCGATTGCCCGGATCTCCTGGACCTATGTCTTCATGTTTATTCTGTTTGGGGCCTTCCTGGTAAAGTCCGGTGCCGGAGACTTTATCATTGAGCTTGCTCGCTGCGCTGCGGGGCGCTTCGTTGGCGGCCCGGGATTCGTTGCCGTATTTTCTTCAGGACTGATGGGTTCGGTGTCTGGCTCAAGTGTCGCTAATACTGTATCTACCGGTGTGATCACGATTCCGCTGATGCGTAAGGCCGGTTTCCCTGCCCGTTTTGCTGCAGGGGTTGAGGCAGCGGCCTCGACGGGTGGTCAGCTGATGCCACCGGTGATGGGCGCGGGGGCCTTTATTATGGCCTCTTATACGCAGGTGTCCTATCTCACGATCATTTCTGTCGCCGCATTGCCGGCGCTGCTCTACTTCCTTTCGGTGGCCATGTTTGTCCGTATTGAAGCCAAACGCAGCCACGCCACCCGGCTGGAGGATGCTGAAGCGCCTACGTTGAAAGAGGTGCTGAAAGATGGCTGGCATTTTCTGATGCCCTTGGTGGTGTTGGTTGCAGCGCTGGTTTATGGATTCACGCCTACCTACGCGGCCGGAATAGCCATCCTCTCCGTGATCGTCGCCTCGTGGCTGTCGAAGCATCCCATGGGGCCTCGGGACATTCTGGACGCCCTGGTGATGGGTGCCCGCAATATCACCACAACAGCGATTCTGCTGATCACTGTGGGGCTGATAGTGATGGTGGTGTCCACTACCGGGATCGGCAATACTTTTTCAATCATGATTACTGACTGGGCCGGTGGCAGCCTGTTGATCACCATCCTGCTGGTCGCCCTGGCGTCGCTCATCCTTGGTATGGGCCTGCCGGTAACGGCAGCTTATATCGTGCTCGCCACACTCTCCGCGCCGGCTATCTACAACCTGATTGCACAGAGTCAGCTGCTGGACCTGCTTGTGAGTGGCAACCTCCCGGAGCAGGCCAAGTCCATCTTCATGCTGGTAGCACCCGATAAAATGGAGTTGCTGAATGCGCCCATGGACACGGCTACGGCGCAGCAACTGCTGGCCTCCGTTCCGGACACCTTCAGCAGTCAGCTGCTTGAGCAGGCACTGTCACCGGCAACCCTGTCGATAACCCTGGTGGCGGCGCATATGGTGATCTTCTGGTTATCCCAGGACTCCAACGTGACACCGCCGGTCTGTCTCACGGCCTTCGCCGCGGCGGCGATTGCCGGCACACCACAGATGCGGACCGGCTTTACCGCCTGGAAGTTGGCCAAGGGCCTTTACATAGTGCCGCTACTGTTCGCCTACTCACCGTTGATTACCGGGAACTTCACCGAAATGATTCAGGTGTTCTGCTTCGCGTTATTCGGCGTTTACGCCATCGTAGCGGGGCTTGAAGGATACCTTGAGCATCCGCTGAATCCAGTGGTGCGTCTGCTGATGTTCCCCATCGGTTTGTTGATGCTCTGGCCCCATGGCCAGGTGCTGCTGGATGGCGCTGGCCTGGTGATCTTTGTCTTTGCGTTCGTGTGGAGTAGCCGCCAGGGCCGCCGGATGGCCACGCCAGCAGCTGCATGACAGGACCCTGACGATGACACTGTTTGAGATCCTGGCTCTGTTAGCGCTGGGTGGCATTGCCGGCTTCATTAACGTGTTGTCCGCGGGAGGGTCCATGCTGACCCTCCCGTTGCTTATGTTCCTGGGGTTGCCGCCGCAGGTGGCCAACGGTACCAATCGGGTGGCCATTACGTTGCAGAGCATCACTGCGGTGGGCAGTTTCTACCGCATGGGGCATGGCAACCTGATGGTCAGTCTGCACCTTGCTGTGCCGGCAATTCTCGGTTCGCTCCTGGGCGCCTGGGTTGCGACCTGGGTGTCAGACGCGGTGTTCGA
This sequence comes from Marinobacter sp., assembly GCA_002718255.1. Classification (GTDB taxonomy): domain Bacteria; phylum Pseudomonadota; class Gammaproteobacteria; order Pseudomonadales; family Oleiphilaceae; genus Marinobacter. Next base: position 36,558 of record PBED01000046.1, read on the forward strand.
GGTCGTCCTGGTGTCGGCCATGATCGGTGCCTCGGTATTCATGCTGTTACCTCAGCCCTCACTGAATACCCGCCCCCTGACCACAGACCGGCTGAGTCCGGGCATCTACCTGGCGATGTTTGTGGTTGGCATGTACGGCGGGTTTATACAGGTCGGCGTTGGTGTGCTGTTCATCGTGGTGCTTTACCACATGCTGAAAATCGACCTGAGGCAGGTGAACGTGCTCAAGGTTTCCATCGTGCTGCCCTTTACCTTTGCCGCGCTGGTGGTATTCGCTATCAACGATCAGGTGCGCTGGAGTGTCGGGCTGACCCTGGCTCTTGGCAATGTCACCGGTGCCTTTATAGCAACCCGGGTAAACATGAGCAAGCAGGGCGCGCGCTGGGTCAAGGGAATAACCCTGATAATGGTGGCGGCTATTCTGGTTCGACTGATCCTGTACTGATCATGATTTGAGGAGGTATAGAAAAAATGAAAGCAATGGTCATTGAAGAGTTTGGCGGGCCGGATGTGTTCGTTGAGCGGGAAGTGGACACACCAGAGCCTGATGAAGGTCAGGTTCGCATCAGGGTGGTGGCTTCCAGTGTGAACCCGCTCGAAACCAAAATTCGTTCAGGGCTGGTGAAAACCGGCCCGGCAATGCCCGCGATCCTGAATGGTGAGTAAGCGCCAATAAATCCGCACCTGTGGCTGGCAACTGAATTTCGCCACACTGATTCCTGCTTTCAAATGAAGGAGGAATCCGATGACCACCCCTGATTTACATCAGTTCTGGCAACAGACGCTATCGGACTGGCAGGCCTCGGGCCTGTCCGGTGCCGCCTACTGCAAACAAGAGTCCCTTGTTTACCACCGGTTTGTCTACTGGCGGCAGAAGCTGACTGGCCGCGAGGAGCCCAGCAAGCCGGTTCAAACTCGATCCGGATTCGCCCGCGTGGCACCGGTTGCGAATGCCGGAGCCGGTCTGACCGTGTCACTGCCCGGCGGCGTATCAATCACCGGCCTGCACGCTGGCAACATTGAGTTGCTGGGCGCGGTGCTGAGGCAGATGTGATGCGTCACCGCTATCTGCGTCCCTCCTGGGATCTGCCGGAGATCTATCTGTACCGAAAGCCGATCGACTTCCGCAAGCAGGCCAACGGCCTAGCCCTGTTGGTGGAACAGGAACTGGGGCACAGCCCGTTCTCTGGAGCGCTTTATGCCTTCACCAACCGGCAGCGGAACAAGATCAAATGCCTGATGTGGGAAGACAACGGCTTTGTGCTCTATTACAAAGCTCTGGCTGAAGAAAAGTTCAAATGGCCAGGACCCGCGGATGACTTGATGTCGCTGACCGGTGAGCAGATCAACTGGCTGCTGGACGGCTACGACATCACGCTGTTGAGAGGCCATAAAACCCTGCATTATGAGAGCGTTGGATAGTGCTTTTAGTAGCACTTTTTTGGTGTGCCAGGACGTTGTTTTTGCTATAATTTCGCCATGAAATCAACGCCTGATAACGCCTCTTCAACTCCCGATTTCAGCGGTCTCTCCACCGCTGAAATGATGTCTGTTATCAGCAATCTGCAAGCACAGCTGGCCGCTAAAGAAGACGCCCTCCAGAACCAACAAGTTCAACTGAAACAGCACGACGAGACCCTCCAGCGTCGCGACAACTATATCGCCATCCTCGAAGAACTGCTGCGTCACAAGAAGATCCAGCAGTTCGCGGCCAGCAGTGAAAAGCAGCCCAACCAGATCCCGCTGTTCGATGAAGCGGAGCTGGAAGTCGAGATTGATGAATTGCGCGATGAGCTGCCCGAGGATGTCGAAGAGGCCGACGCTCCTCGTCGTTCCCGCAAGCGTCGTCAGCGTGGCTTCTCTGATACGCTACTGCGCGAGCGCATTGAACTGACCCTCAGCGACGAAGAGAAAGCCGGTGCCACCAAGACCTTCTTCACCAAGGTGAAAGAAGAGCTTGAATATATCCCGGCCCAACTGAAAGTGCTGGAGTACTGGCAGGAAAAGGCGGTGTTCGAGCAGGACGGCGAAGAACGGATTGTTGCGGCTGCTCGGCCAGCACACCCGCTGGGTAAGTGCATCGCCACCCCATCACTGCTGGCCTGCCTCATTACCTCCAAGTATGCCGACGGCCTGCCGTTGTACCGGCAGGAACAGATGTTCCAGCGCCTGGGGCATGAAGTGAGTCGCACCAGCATGGCTCACTGGATCATCCGGTTGAATGACGTCTTCCAACCGCTGATCAACCTGATGCGGGAAACCCAGAACGGCAGTGATTACCTGCAAGCCGATGAAACCCGGATCCAGGTGCTCAAGGAAGACGGCAAATCGGTTCACTCCGACAAATGGATGTGGGTCACCCGGGGTGGCCCACCGGGACAACCCTCTGTTCTGTTCGAGTACGACCCATCGCGAGGTGGCAAAGTGCCGGTGCGCCTGCTGGATGACTTCCAGGGCATTCTGCAAGCCGATGGCTATTCCGGCTACGGTCAGGTCTGTGCCGCGAACAAGCTGAC
>PBED01000047.1:0-69154 GCA_002718255.1 Marinobacter sp.
CGCAGAAGAAGCATCCACATTGTCACGTAAGCTCATCTCACCAACCTGCATACCCCAGTCGATGGGCGCACCAGTGTTTGAGCCAACATGAATAACTGCGTCGCCATCTGCGGCAACATCAATATCGATCTTCAGGTCATCCAGCAGATTGCTTTGAGTTGCCAAACCCGGCACAGCAACGGGGTCACCAGTGTTTGGGTCTGTAGCAATCAGACCACTAGCGTTCGCACCGCCGATTTCGATGTCAGAGACCGCGAATGTACCTTCATCGGTGTAGGTGAACTCTCCGATGGAAACGCGGGTTTCCAATTCGATAGTTACACCTGCCTGACCAGTTACGTTCCCCATTGCGCTATCATCCAACGCCTTGAGGTCTGCATTTGCTGCGAAAGGGGCAGCAGCGACTGCTGTAGCAAGAGCAAGTTTCTTCAGGCCTTTCATTATTATCTCCTTGAGTAAACTCTTTTTGATTGTTTTCCGAGTTTTATTTTTGTGAAGTTCTGTAACCTCACACCTCCATTTAAGATTGTTTTACAGTCGGAGTCCGTGAATGAACGCACAGTTCCGGAACACTAAGCTACAGCTTGCGCCTGACACTCAGGCACCCTTTTTCTTCTGGTCATAAAAGATCTGAAATGACTTTTCCTGCGACATAGCAGCTCCAAATGAGACATCCCCTTCGTCTAACTCAAGAGGAATCAATTTCAAGCCTGAGATGCCCAGTCGATGTTCATGCTCTACTACTACAACCCTCTGCTTCTCACCTTCTTTGGTTATGGTGCCTGGATAAACAATTAACGCGGCATCAATTTTATTGTGCCGGGCTAAAGACCGCAGGCTAGCCCTGAAAACTTGCAGCTTCGCTGAAGGAGGCGCACTCTCCGCTGCCTCATCGAGCCTCACTTTTTTGAGTTTCCGATCTTTTAAAACCATCCATGCACCCGGCCCGAAAATCCCCGAATTCTCTACTTCTTCCTCTACAACGGACATTGAGGCTTTCAGCATTGAAGTGAGATCTTTTTCCGCCGTTAACATGGCTGCAGCCAGCTCCTTTTTTGTGAGCTTGCCGTCAGATAAAACACTGGAACCTTCACTCTGGTGTTCCTGAGAGGTCGCTGTCGCGGAGAAGCAGACAAGTGAAAGAATCAAAAAAAGGACCTTTAAATAACCAAATCGCAAGGTATTCATAGAAACTCCATGTGCAAAGGACTGCCCTTGCCTCTCGGGACAAGCGCTTCCATTTAGTTTTTTTATACTGGGGACGCCCTACCAACTCGGATAGAATGCCGATCAACCGTATAATCAGCAGTTGAATAAAGCGTTAGTTAATTAGATCAGCGCATCCATAAAAGTCACAACGCCGATTTTGTGTGCTGTTTATCATTTTTTGAACATTCCGGAGGAACCTTGAACCCGGCAACCATGCGTGAACTCAATCAGGACGGCTACCATCGCCTGCTAAGCTATGCCTGCCGGGAAGCGGATTTCGCCTATATTGGGAGTGTCGGTCACGGCCCCGCCCGAGGAGTCTTCAGCGGTTTTTCTGCCAGAGCTCGCGCCACCGAAGTGCTCCAATACCCTGTGCCTCCGGATTTCTGCTCCGATCAGCTTGCCCAGAGCATGGAAAGCCTCGTCCGTCAGTTCCAGATCGAACAGGAACCCAACCCGGAATGTCTGTCCGGCGGGTGGATTGGATTCCTCGGTTATGAGCTCGGGTATGTCAGGGAAAGCCGTCTCAGGCAGCTCTGTCCATCTGTGGATGCTCCCCTTATGTCTGCAGGATTTTATCTTTGGACGGCAAGTCACAATCGCAAGACAGATCAATATTGGCTCTGGATTCATCCGAAGTGCCCTGGTGAGACACGGGATCTGCTGGAGCAGTGGCTGGGCTCGGACGAACCCGCAGCCACCACCGGATGGTCTATGTTTTCCCGATTTCAGCCCAGGCAAACACCGAGTGCCTTCAGGGCCAGCGTAGAAAGGGTTCGCCAATACATTGAGGCCGGAGATTGTTATCAGGCGAATCTCTCCCAGGAATTTTCCGGCCATTTCACGGGGGATCCCTGGCAAGCATTCCAGGCGCTTTCGGATGCAAACCCTACTCCCTATAGCGGTTTCATCCGCACCGGAGAGGCATCCATCCTCTCGGTCTCCCCGGAGCGTTTTCTCGAGATACACAACCGTACCGTCACCACCAGCCCCATCAAAGGCACGCGGCCGAGAGGCGGAACTCCGCAGAGCGATTCAGCCTACGCCGCTGAACTGGAAGGCTCTGCAAAGGACCTGGCCGAAAACCTGATGATTGTCGACTTACTTCGCAACGATCTGAGCCTGAACGCAAAGCCGGGCAGCGTGAAAGTCGACAAACTGTTTGCCCTGGAGTCCTACCGCAACGTTCACCATCTGGTCAGCCACATCCGCGCCGAGCTTGCCGAGGGTGTAACACCCATGAAGGCCCTTTTTGACGCCTTCCCGGGTGGATCAATCACTGGCGCACCGAAGATACGAGCAATGGAAATCATCCGGGAGCTGGAGCCCCACTGGCGCGGTCCCTACTGCGGCTCGATTTTCTATCGCGGACTGGATGGAACGCTGGACAGCAATATTGCGATTCGAACCATGCTGTGTGATGGCGAGGGCACCATTCGGTGCTGGGGTGGTGGCGGTATTGTTGCGGACTCAGATCCCGAGGCTGAATATCAGGAGACGCTCGCAAAAGTCGGCTCTTTAATGCGGTTTCTGGAAGAGTTGGTGATCGACTGAAGTGAGTTCGGGTGAACATGGGGGCAGAAGAGAGCGTTCTTCTGACCCCAATTTCAGTCCTCCAATCAGGGGTTATGGATCTCGCTGGCCTTGAGAAACTCCTGCCTCAGATCCTCGAAGTTATGCACTGCAGGGAACTGCGGGAACTCGTCGATTACGTTTTGCGGCGCATGGAACAGGATACCGGCTTCGGCCTGGCCCAGCATGGTAGTGTCATTGTAGGAATCACCGGCAGCAATCACGCGGTAATTCAGCAACTGGAATGCCCTCACGGACTGTCGCTTAGGGTCGCGCTGGCGCAGCAGGTAGTTGGTGATCTGGCCGTCGTCTGCAACTTCCAGCTTGTGACAAAGCAGTGCCGGATAACCCAGCTTCTTCATCAGGGGCATCGCGAATTCGTAGAAGGTGTCGGACAGAATCACAACCTGAAAACGCTCGCGCAGCCAATCCAGAAACTCCCGGGCGCCGGGCAGCGGGTCCAGCTCGCCAATCACTTCCTGGATTTGCGGAAGGCCATAGCCGTGCTGGTCCAGCAGCTTGAGGCGCTGCTTCATCAACACGTCATAATCCGGAATATCGCGGGTGGTCGCCTTGAGCTCTTCAATGCCGGTCTTTTCGGCGAACGCGATCCAGATCTCCGGGATCAATACTCCTTCAAGGTCAAGGCATGCCAGTTCCACAACGATCTCCTGCTTTGATTGGTAAAGGGCCAGTACGGTCAATCCGCCTGCCTGTATTCGGTGCGTATGATAAGAAAAACCGGCCAGGATTGCATCGTGGAAGTGTAAACCCGCGCTTTTGAACGCGGAATAACCATATAGATCGTCATTCCTTCAGGGTATGAGGCATTTAATGGTAGCCTTTTCGGTCAGTTAGATACCCTTGCACATCCATAGAAGGCAATGCCGGGCCATGACCGATATTCAAACCCTGCGGGAAGAGCTCGAAGGCCAGAGCCCCCGTTCGATTCTCAAAGCTGCGCTGCAACAATACGATAACATCGCCATCTCTTTCAGTGGCGCAGAAGATGTCGTGTTGATTGAAATGGCACACAAGCTGACCGACAACCTGAAGGTTTTCACTCTGGATACAGGCCGTCTGCATCCGGAAACCTACGATTTTGTAGAGCGGGTTCGCAAGCATTACGGCATCGAGATCGAAGTTCTGTTTCCGGATGCTCACGAAGTTCAGGATCTGGTGAACAAAAAGGGCCTGTTCAGCTTCTATGAAGATGGGCACAGTGAGTGTTGCGGCATTCGCAAGGTCAACCCCCTTCGCCGCAAGCTGGCGACCGTGGACGCCTGGATCACTGGACAGCGGAAAGACCAGAGCCCCGGAACTCGCAATGACGTCCCGGTTATCCAGGAAGATACCGCCTTCTCGACCAATGAAAAGACACTGGTAAAGTTCAACCCACTTGCAAACTGGACATCAAAAGAGGTGTGGGATTACATCCGTATGTCCGAGGCGCCGTACAACAAACTGCATGAGAAAGGCTTTGTCAGCATCGGCTGCCAGCCCTGCACCCGTCCTGTCCTGCCTGGTCAACATGAACGTGAAGGCCGCTGGTGGTGGGAAGAAGCCACCCAGAAAGAATGCGGCCTCCATGCTGGCAACCTGATCGCCCGGGAATAACCCGGGCGCCTCTTGCCCATTCATCTTTTAGTGAGTGGGCAGCTCGACATCTTTGAACAGTTCTTCGATTTCAGACCGGCTGCCCTGATGGGAAACCGCCTCGTCCACCTTTTCTTTGGTGAGATGGGGCGCGAAACGGTGAATGAAGTCATACATATAGCCCCGCAGGAAAGTCCCCTTTCGGAAGCCAAGTCGTGTGACGCTGGGACGGAAAAGCTTCCGAGCGTCGAGCGCAACCAGGTCGGTGTCCGTTTTTGGATCGAATGCCATGCTCGCGACAATACCGACACCGAGCCCTAACCTGACGTAGGTCTTGATCACGTCTGCGTCTGCTGCCGTAAATACCACTTTCGGTGTCAGTCCCTGGGACTGGAACGCCTCATCCAGCTTCGAGCGCCCCGTAAAGCCGAACACGTAAGTCACGAGCGGGTATTCCGCCAGCTCCGGTAGTGTCAGTTCCGGCAGTTTCGCCAGTGGATGATCCTTCGGCACGATGACGCTTCGGTTCCATTTGTAGCATGGCATCATGATCAGGTCGTTAAACAGCTCCATGCCCTCGGTGGCAATGGCAAAATCGACCGCCCCGCTGGCTGCCATTTCGGAGATCTGCATTGGCGTGCCCTGATGCATATGCAGGGAGACGTCGGGGTACTCTTCTATAAAACCACTGATAATCGGTGGCAGTGCATAACGGGCCTGGGTATGCGTGGTGGCGATGCTGAGATCACCTTTTCGCTGGTTACTGAATTCCTGGGCAATCTTCTTGATGCCCTCAACCCGCCTCAGGATTTCGCCGGCCTCGCGAATAATGATCTCGCCGCCCGGTGTGATTCTGGTGAGATGCTTGCCGCTGCGGGCAAATACTTCAAGCCCCAGCTCGTCCTCCAGCAGGCGGATCTGTTTGGAGATACCCGGCTGGGACGTGAACAGACTCTGGGCGGTTGCTGAGACATTCAGGTCGTGATGCGCAACTTCCCAGATATAGCGCAACTGTTGTAGTTTCATTGAATCTGCTGCTCCCTGGAGATCGAAGGACCTTGTTGAAGAATACGCATAAAAATACAGATTTTCATTCTTTTTTAATATAGGCAACTGCTTTTACACAGTTTAGACCAAAATCGCATTTGCGCAGCCCCTGATAAAACCCTGAGGCTATGAAAAGCCCCTCCAACCCTTGACTTGGCCAATACAAAGGACACAATCCGTAATGCCCTGTCTGGGCACATCAACACTCCAGTTCTCAGGGAACCCATGCTGCTCACCACAAAGTTTCTTCGGCCAACGTCAGACTCGCGCGCGGTTAAACGTGAGCGGTTGAGTGCCTTGCTTGAGTCCAGGGCTCCGAAGAGACTGAATCTGGTGATTGCGCCGGCCGGGTTTGGCAAGACCACTCTGGTTGCGCAATGGTGTTCAAGGGTTTCCTCCCCTACCGCCTGGCTCTCTCTGGATGAACACGACGATGAGCCCCGGCGATTCTGGCAGTACCTGATAGGAGCTTTTGAGCAAGCCGGCCTGACCGGCGCGTCTGATTTGCGCAAACAACTGGCTCACCACTCAGATGACACGTTTACCGAGGCCATTACCGGCCTGATCAACACACTGGCTCATGATGACAGCCCGTGGTCGCTGGTGCTGGACGATTTCCACTTCATTGGCAACCCGGCCATCCACAGGCAGTTCGCCTATTTCATTGATTATCTTCCGCCGGGTGTTCTGATAACCCTGGCGTCCAGAACCGAACCGCCACTGCCCCTGGCCCGCTGGCGCGTCCGTCGGTGGATCCAGGACATCCACCCTGGCCTATTGGCCTTTTCTGAAGACGAATGCCGTCAGTTCTTTCACGACACCATGGGCCTTGATATCGCCGACGAGGATGTCCACGCGATTTACCGCAAAACCGAAGGCTGGGTCGCCGCCATGCAGCTGTCCGCATTGTCCGGAAAGGACGCCAGCACGAGTGGAAACCAGATAAATCTGGATGAGCGCCACATCAGCGATTATGTGCTGAGCGAAGTACTTGAGCAGCAACCCCGGGAGCTGTCGGACTTTCTGCTTGAAACGGCCTGTTGCCCCCGGCTATGTGCATCCCTCTGTGATTCGATCCGTGGGTCCGATAACAGCCAGGAGCTGCTTGAAAAACTTCTCAGCCAGAATCTGTTTCTGATCCCGCTGGATACCCGGAACGAGTGGTTCCGCTATCACGACCTGTTTCGGGATGCGCTGCAACTCAGGGTAAGTCACCAAGACCCTGACTCGGCCGCGCGTCTCTGGCACCGGACGGTGGACTGGTTATTGGCCCATGGCCACGTGCAGGAAGCCATTGCCCAGATCGTCCGACAGGAGGACTGGTCCCGGCTTGCCCGAGTGCTCGCCGAGCACGGCAACAACCTGATCCATGGCGGATATCACCTCCCCGTGCTGGACTGGATTGATGCCCTGCCACAGGACCTTGTCATCGACAATCCGCAACTCCAGATGCTCCGGATCTGGGGGCTGTTCTTTGCCAACCGAATGGATAGTCTGGAGCCGCTGCTGTCCGGCCTGGAGGATCTTCTGGACCGGCAGGTGGCGGACTCCCATCCGGATGCCGAAGGGGCCCTCGGGCTGCAAAGTGAGATCTCGTTGATGCGCTCCTATCTGGCTCGCACCCGGAGTGACGACAAGAGCGCCGCAGATCTCACAAGACAGGTGCTCAGGGAGATTGATCACACTCGCATACCGTTAAAGTCGGTGACCTATTACGGCCTGGGCCTGGATTACTACGGCAAGGGTGAACTCACCGAAGCCGAAGACGCGCTCCAATCGGCAGTCCGTTACGGACAGGTCGAACATAAACCCAGTACGGTTCTTTCCAGTGGCGGCCTGCTGGCGTGGATTCAGTACAATCGCGGCGATATCGATCTGGCTTTGGAAACCTGCACCGAGATAAGGCAATGGGTGGACAAACACTATGCGGACCCAACCCAGCCAAGACTCATCTCATGCTGGCAGAACAGTACACTCTGTGAGATTCATCGCGAACGAAATCACCCCCAGCTAGCAGCCACGCACCTGAAACCGTTGCTCGAACATGTTGAGCGGGGCACCGAACCGGGCCAGCACGTGATCATTCAGTACGTGCGTGGTCACCTGGCTTTCAGCGAGGGCAGGCTCCAGGACGCGATTGACGCGCTCGAAGACGCATCCCAGACCGCCCGCAAGCGGCGAGAGCAAATCGTGTTCGAGCCACCCGCAAGCACTGCCCTTCTGGCACGCTGCTACCTGGCTTCAGGCCATCCGGAAAAAGCCCGGGCCTGCCTGGGTTCCCGAGCCGATACCGAGTTCACCAATCCGCTTCATCTTGAACAAAGCCGTATTAGCGAGGCGCGAGTGCTGGTGGCACTGGATCAGCCCGAGCGGGCCCAGGAGATACTCAGCGCTCTTTTGCAACCGGCTGAACGCAACGCCCACAACCGACACCTGGTGGAAATTCTGCTGGTCTATGGCGAGGCCCTGGCGAAGCAGGAACGGACCGATGAATCGGAGCAAATGCTGACCCGCGCGATAAAACTGGCCAGCGACGCCGGATTCTTGAGGCTCTTTGCGGAGGAAAGCCCCGATCTGCGTGCCCTGCTCCTTGGTTTGCCAGCACTGGATGAGCCGGGAAGCTGGAACGCCAGCGTCAGGAAAATGCTTCTCGATCAACGCCAGTCTGGCGAGGGCCATTCTGAAACAAAACCCAGTGCCATTTCTGGTGAGCGTGGTCGTACGACACTCAACGCCGAAACACTGCCTGAACCTCTCAGCCAGCGAGAACTTGAAGTGCTTGCGCTCATTCATGCGGGCCATGCCAACAAGGAAATTGCCGCAAAAATGGACGTTGCCCCGGCTACGGTGAAGGCCCACATTCGCAACCTCTATGGAAAGCTCGGCGTGGGCCGCAGAACCGAGGCTCTGGCCAGGGCCCGGGAACTGGGGTTGCTGCAAGGCTGATTTCGAGCCCAAAAACGTGACGCAGCTCACACTTTGCACCAACAACTTGAACCCGCTACGCCCTTTGGACGATCCGGCTACGCCCTCTAATCCCCTATTATATTTTCAACGGTGAGGGAAACCTCACCAGGAATTCTGAAACTTCAGGCCTTCAGATTTCTTGTTCCGCGTTGTTTCGACGCCCGGGTTCGAAAGAACCCCTTGATGAGAGCCAACCCCAAAAGGGCTGGCTCTTTTTTTATGGCTGAACGGTTCTGGTGGGATTCAGTGTTCGATGATCCGGCGGAAGGGTGGCAATGCATCCAGCAACAGCTGACCATACCGGCGGGCAATAATGCGGCGATCCAGGATCGTCACTCGTCCAGTATCCTGCTCGGTCCGCAGCAGCCGACCAACCGCCTGGACGAGTTTGATGGACGCGTCCGGAACGGTGATTTCCATAAACGGATTGCCGCCCCGCTGCGTCACCCACTCGGCCAGGCTCGCCTCAATGGGATCATCCGGCACCGAAAATGGCAAACGGGTAATCACGACGTGGTGCAAGTACTTGCCTGGAAGGTCGATACCCTCTGCAAAACTGGCAACGCCGAACAGGACACTCGGCCGGTCTTCATCCACCCTGCTGCAATGCTGCCTCAGCACTTCGCCCTTGGCCATATCGTCCTGGGTGATAATCAGGTCCGGGTAATCCGGGGCCAGCGCGTCTCGCACTTGCTGCATTTGACGACGGGACGTAAACAGTACCAGTGTCGCCTTCTCGCCTGCCCAGAGGTCCGGTAGTCGTTTTACAAACTCATCGGCGAAGCCGTCATCCGTCGGCATGGCGGACATCGCCGGCACCTCCACCGTTGCCATTTCGCCGTAACGGAAAGAGCTGGGAACCACGAGGAAGCGGCTGCCCTGGGGCAATCCAGCCCGCGCGTTCAGGCGATCGAATCGACCAAGTGCGGTCAGGGTGGCACTGGTGAGCACGGCGCCGTATGCGCGAGACCAAAGCCTCGAGTACAACAGGTTGTCTGCCAGTACCGGTGAACTGTAAAGAGTGATGTCCTCGGCGTGGTCCCAGCGCTGGCGTACTGCCCATCGGGCTGGGGGCGGGCTTTTCTGCGTTTTCGGCCTGGCTTCAGGCTCATCACCTGTCTCGCTGTTGGTTTCAGCTTCCATGGGGGGACTGGCATTTCCCGGGTCGCACCAGGCTGTCCAGAGCCGCAACTGGTCCTCTGCCCGGGCGTGAAAGGAGCCTATCACCGGATACCAGGCTTCGGCGGTTTCCCGGTCGATTTCATGCTCCTTGCGCTCGTCAAAGGCGCCCTGCAACTCGTCCGCTAGAACGCCCAGTTGCCGGACCATGTTAGCGGTAGCAATCCGGCTTTCGGCTGCAAGCTCGGCCACGGCCTCCGGCAACTCACCTTCCGGATAACGCCACTGCGCCGTCCGGCGCTCTTCGTTGAACTCCCAGCCGGTATTCTGCTCGGCTTCTTCGTAAACCCGGTTGAGGACCAGGTCTACCTCTCTCGACGCAGAACTGATGCGATCCAGGGACTTGGCGGCCTGGGTGCCGGCTGCCAGATAAGGCTGCATTTTAACAAGCGCCTGGGAAAGCTGCTTCAGCCATTGCCGGGTAGCATTGAGTGGCAGCGACGCGGCAAAGTGATTCAGGGCCTTGTCCGGAAGGTGATGAGCCTCATCGAAAATATAAAGGGCGTTCTCCGGCTCCGGCAGAATGGCGCCGCCGCCCAGGGCAAGGTCTGCAAGAACCAGATCATGGTTAGCCACCACGATATCGGCATCATCAAGGTCTTTACGGGCATCAAAAAAAGCGCAACTGTCGAAATAGCTGCAGTGGCGGTTGGTGCACTGCCGGTGGTCGGTGGTTACCTGTCGCCAGACGTCGTCCGGTATCTGTTCCGGCCAGTGGTCCCGGTCACCGTCCCACTCGCGGGAGCCATAACTGGCGAGCATTTCCTCGAAAAAGGCCCGGGTGCCCGGTTCTTCATTTTTCGGCCCATCCAAAAGGAACAGGGGCATGGTGTCGCTGTCGGTATTGCCTTCATCGTGCAGTCGGGCTTCCAACCGGGACATGCAGAGGTAGCGCCCCCGCCCTTTGGCCAGAGTCCAGTTGAAATCCATCTTGCTGTGCTTTTTCAGGTCCGGGAGATCTTTGAGCACAATCTGGTCCTGAAGGGCCACGGTTGCGGTGGAGATAACCAGGGTTTTGCCGAGGGCTTTGGCCACCGGGATGGCAGCGATCAGATAGGCCAGGGTTTTGCCTGTCCCGGTCCCGGCTTCGACCACACAGGCAGAGGCCGGGGACGTCCGCTGGCCATCGTTCTCGGTGATGTCGCCCATGTATCTGGCGATTTCCGCAATCATCAGGCGCTGCCCATAGCGCGCCCGAATATCCTTGCCTGCCAGCACATCCCGATATCCCTGCTGGATCGATTGCTTGATCTCGTCGGTCAGCGCCATCAGCGAGGGCTCACCCAGTCCCGAACAACGCCAACCCGAAAAGGGCGCCCGTCACGACTCAGAACCACCCCTTCTTCCGTTATGTCGTCTACCCGCAGACCTTCGAAGACGTCGCCCACTCGCAGGTAGGTGTCGTTAATCATGACCCGGCGCGATGCAGGGGATGACGAGTAGATATGGCTGTTAAAGGTCAAATCGGGAACGCTCTTCTGAAATGAGAGCGGCAACTCTACCAGATGTGGCACTCTGCCTGCCTGCTCGGGCTGCACCATTGGTGCAGCAGTTTCGGCATTTGCGGATGAGGGAACGATAACGGTCGCCCGCTCCCGGCTTTGTGATGGGGAAGGTTCCGAAGCGATCGGCGCCGGCGTCGCCTCGCCCGCATCGGGCTCAGGGATGGTCCCCGTTTGTGCAACGGGATCTTCCAATGTCGGCGCTGGCTCTGTCGCAGGCGACACCGCATCAGGTTCAGGAGCTGTCATCCTGGCCGAGGCCGCAGATGTCTCGGATTGCGACTCGGAAACCCAGGGCAACGGCGCTCCCGGCCAGAAGACAAAGGCCAGGACGCCGGCATTGAGCATGAGTGCAAGAGACACCCAGACAGCCGGCGACCACCGCTTTTTCTTCGGGCGATGGATCAGCTGCACCTGCTGACCAAGGTCCGGTACGCGCCCTTGCCTCCGTTCAGTTTCGGATTTCCGCAATGCGTCAAGAATGTACGACATAATTACTCTCGACCTTCAACTTGCCGGCGACCTTCGGACTGCAGAGGCTTTAGACGGGGAATGTTAGCTTCCAGGTCGTTATTGATCTGGATGATGGTCATGGCTCCGGCGATCCCATCCACGGTAAGCCCTCGCAATGACTGATACCAGCGAACCTGCTCTTCTGAATCCAGCCGTTTCACCCGGTCACTTTCAGCACGGGAATTACTGAAACGGTCCGCCAGATCCATCACTCGCGCACCAATCCAGAGTTGCTCGCCACCGCCATTGCTGTAAAAGCCGTCGCCCGTCAGGTATTCCGGAAGGCGCCACAGAACCCGATACTCCCCGAACCAATAGCGCTCGATACTGGCAAACAATACAGTCTGATTGCCGGAGGGAAACGCGATGTCTGCGGTATCGCCGTCCAGATGGCGGAGCACGACAAACCCCCGGTTACCCGCCTCATCCTGCAACTGAAGCATCGCCGGGCGATCCAGAAACTCGAGGCTTCGGCGGCTACCCTGACGACTCAGGCATCCAAGACCCTCCTCGTTGGCCCAGTCGCAGGCAACGGGCGCTTCCGAAGGTTCATATTCACGCCCCCAGATCCCGAAAAGTACCTGAAAAGCCTCCACGGAATCCAGAAGCTGACCCGGCACGGCAAGTTCAACGGGTGCTGACGGCTCTCCAGACCCGGTTTCCTGGATCTCTTGCAATGGTTTCTGTTCCTGCTCCTCGACTCGCTCAACAGCTCCCTGCAAAGGTTCTGCTGAGGAGGGATCGGTGAGAAACGCTCCACCCGGTGACCAACGCTCAATAAGCCAGGCGGTGCCGATGATGGCCACCAGAATCGAAGCCGCAACGATAAGGTACTGGGATCTGTCTGGTGACTGGTGAGCTCGTGAGGGCGTGGGGCCGAGGGATTGTCCACGTACTTCTTTTGCCGCCTGGCGGATATGCTCGGGCGTAATCTCATGCTCACCCTCGGCATAGGCGCCCAACAGTGCGCGGTCACTGATCAAATTGATCAGGCGGGGTATGCCCTGGCTCTCGCGATAGAGGCGATTCACCGCCCGCTGCGAAAAGATATCACCCCGCATGCCGGCAACACTGAGGCGGTATTTCAGGTAGGCCGGCAGCTCTTCCCGACCAATGGCATCCAGATGGTAGCGCGCGGTAACGCGCTGGTTCAGCTGGCGCAACTCCGGAAGTGCCAGCATTTCCTGCAGTTCGGGCTGCCCGAGCAGGACAATCTGAAGCAGCTTCTTCTCCGCCGTCTCCAGGTTGGTCAGAAGGCGGAGCTGCTCCAATACCTCAGCAGACAGATTCTGGGCCTCATCGATCATCAGAACCTTGTGTCGCCCGGCCGCATGGGCCTTAAGCAGGTCCTGGTTAATCAGGTCCACCAGTTCCTTGATGGTGGCACTTATCTCGTGGGGGATTTCCAGCTCATCACAGATGGAGGAGAGCAACTCCCGGGCAGAGAGCCTGGGATTCAGGATCAGCGCGATATCCACATTATCCGGAACATTCTCGATAAAGCAGCGGGAAACCGTTGTTTTCCCGGTTCCCACTTCGCCGGTAATCACGATGAAGCCGCCCTGCCCCTGAACCCCATACATCAGGTGTGCCAGCGCCTCCTTGTGGCGATCGCTCAGGTACAGATAACGAGGGTCCGGGGCAATGGAAAACGGCGGTTCGCGAAAGCCGAAAAAGTCGTAATACATATCAGGACGTACCGGAATCCGCGTTGCTGATCAGTCTGAGCTCGGCGGTGCGCCGATTCTGGTGCTTGAGTCTCCGTACGCACCGCTCCAGGGTTTTCGAGATGCGGGCGTGGGAGCGGATCATGGAGATCTTCGGCCAGGTCGCTCGCTCGCCAGCCAGAATCATCTGCCGCACGTAAGCAGGATCCGGATTCGCCAGCATCCTGCTGTAATCCTTGAAGGAATAAGACGGAGCTATGGTCACGTCTCCCGAGTAACGCTGGGCCATAATGGTGTACAACTGACCGGACATCTGCCGCAGAAGTTCCGGCCTTACCCGTTTTCGCAGGTAATCGAACACGCCCTGGCCATGAAACTGTATCTCGGATTTCAACAGATGCATGGGCAGATTTCCGAGGGACAGTTTTTCATCCAGCCCCCGCTGGCTCAGGAAAGGGACTACATGGGGATTGGTCTGGCTCACGATGGTGTAATTGACATCGTACAGGTGCATCAACCGCTCGATTGGCAAATCACTGACGACCGAGCCATCCACAAACTTCAGGCGCGGCATATACGGTAGCGTATTACCCTGAATGTCTTTTTTCATCAGGGTAACCGGCGGGAAAATACCGGGAACCGCGGCGCTGGCCAGCACCGCGCTCCACACCATCAAATAAGGCGAGGTGTATCCGCAAAGCAACCGGGCCTTCTGGTGCGCCTGCACTGGGGACACGCTAACGTTGATTGAACGTCCGGTACGCTGATACGCCTCCTCGAAGGTGTACTCACCGATATTGCCCCTCAGACAGTTCCGAAGCTCCTCCTGATCCATGAGCCCGTCGCCACGGACTGCGCTGAGAAGACCTCGCCATTTCCAGGCTTTCAGGTTGTGGTTCTCGGGGATCAGCATTTCCGGAATTTCGGCATCCGTATGCACACCAAGAATGCCAGCGATGATGGCCCCGATACTTGAGCCCGCAATAACCTGCGGCAGAAGCCCCTTTTCCCAGAGCGCCTTGATCACGCCGAAATGGAACACACCGAGGGTGGCGCCGCCACTGAGCAAAAGTGCCGGGCGACCGTAACTTGTGAGGGTGTCGCGGAAGAACTGGAGCTTATCTGCAACTGGAAAACCCGGAACCGGTTGATCACAAAGATAGTCCAGCGCTTCACAGACCTGCGTGATGTACTCCTCGATCAGATGCTTCGTGCCGACGCGCGACCGGGTATAAAGCGCGGGATTGCCCATATTGCCCAGGTCATGGTGCAAGCCTTCGCGGAGAGCGCGTTTGAGGCGTTCCACGTCATTTTGCTGGCGATACTGCTTGAGGTTGCTCAGCCGGTCGTAGATGACTTCATAATGATAAAGGTCGGAGGCAAAATCCTCTTTCCACTCGGCGTTGCCCTCCAAAAAGTCCAGTTCCAGAGCCGCTGCTTTCCATACCTCGTAGTTGGGCGCGTCTGCCAGCATTTTCCGGAACTTGGCTATTCTTGGGTCCTTGAGCACCGTTGATCTCCTTTCAATCCGGCTGACGCTTAGAAATCATCAAGCATCAAGTCCTCATCATCATCGCTGGCAAACGGATCGTTAACCACCTTACCGTCGTTAATCAGGAATTCGCGACGTTGCAGAAAGGCATTCCGCACAAACACGTAACTGTCGCCAGAGATGAAACTTTCAGCAGGGATCAAATCCGCCCGGCGGTCGACGATTTGCAGAGCCCTTGCATAGTAAACTTCAGGGCTTTCCACTTCATCCCACGCCGAAGGCAACGCGAAGCCGTCCGTCACAAACCCGGTAAAGTGCCGGGGTGTGGAAGGGCCGAGAAAAGGAAGCATCAGATAGGGCCCTGAACCCGCGCCCCAGTATCCCAGGGTCTGACCAAAATCCTCGGGCCGTTCCGGCAGGTCAAAGGCGGTTGCGACATCGAACAAACCACCCAGCCCAAAGGTGGTGTTGTAGGTGAAGCGCCCCACGGCAACCACCGCAGACTCCCCTTTCAGTTGAAGGACACTGTTGATGAAGTTCCTCAGTTCTGTCAGATTGTTGAAAAAATTGGTAACGCCGCGGTCGACAATTTGCGGAGTGAAGGTTCGATAGGCCTGTGCTACCGGTTTCAGGAACCAGCGGTCGATGGTCTCGTTGAAGGTGTACACCTTGCGGTTCCAGTTCTCCCAGGGATCTGCGGGATCAACCGGAACAGATCCCTCTGGAGCGGGTTCCTGCATGTTCTGGGCAATAGCCTGGCCCGCTGGCAGAAGCGCAGACAGGGAAAACAACATGGCCAGGGTAATAAGCCGGCGCCGGATAAAAAAGTAGTTCATCATCTGCTCTTGGGTTGTTTAATTCGTTTCAATTCGTCGAAAATACCGGCGCTACTTTTTATTATTAAACCGTTGTTCCGGAGAAACCGATGTCAGTACCGGGAAATCTTGTAAACACAATCACTATGCCCCTCCGGTGGGGAGACATGGATGCATACGGCCACGCCAATAATACAGTCTACTTCCGATTCTTTGAGGAAGCGCGCATTGTGTGGCTGGCTTCACTGGAGCTGGGCGGGCCTGACGAGCCGACCGGCCCCGTTATTATAAAGACCAGCGCTACCTTTCTAAAGGAATTGAACCACCCGGCAACGGTTGAGGTGAAAACATACGCTGACAAGGCAGGTAACACCAGTCTCGACACCTACCATTTGCTGACAGATGTCGACACCGGCGCCGTCTATGCGGAAGGCTATGCAAAAATCGTCTGGTTCGACCGGAAGACGCGCTCATCGGCTCCGCTGCCAGACACCCTCAGGGCACTGGCAACGTCTTGACCCAGCTCACTCCTATCGGCGGCGAACCACAACGCTGCCGATCGAATAACCTGCCCCGAAAGAACAGATTACCCCCAGATCACCACTGACAAGGTCATCCTTGTTTTTGTGGAAGGCGATGATCGAACCGGCGGAGCTGGTGTTTGCGTACTCATCCAGGATGACCGGGGCCTCTTCTTCGGTGGCATCCCGACCCAGTACCTTGCGCGCTATCAGCTGGTTCATGTTCAGGTTGGCCTGGTGCAGCCACATACGACGGAGATCATCCGGGGCCAGAGAAAGGCTTTGCAGCTGTTTCTGGATTGTCTCGGCAACCAGTGGCGACACTTCTTTGAATACCTTGCGGCCTTGCTGAACGAAGAGCTTGTCCGGTTTTCCGACACCGGAATCGTCGGCGCGGTTCAGAAACCCGAAATTGTTCCGGATGTTATTCGAGAATTTGGTTTTCAGACTGGTACCGAGGATCTCGAAGCCCTGGCCTTCACGAGTATCTTCTTCACGCTCAACCAGAATAGCCGTACAGGCGTCACCGAAAATAAAGTGACTGTCCCGATCGCGGAAGTTCAGGTGGCCCGAACAGATCTCCGGGCTGACCACCAGAACGGCACGGGCACTGCCATTCTCGACAGAGTTAACGGCGGCCTGGAGACCGAACGTAGCGGAGCTGCAGGCTACGTTCATATCATAGGCAAACCCGTCGATACCCAACGCCTCCTGGACCTCGATAGAAACGGCTGGGTAGGCTCGCTGCAGATTAGAGCAGGCAACGATCACCGCATCAACATCCTCAGCCGACTTGCCCGCTTGTTCCAGCGCCTCACGGCAGGCCGTCACGGCCATATCGCATTGAACCGAGGGCTCTTCGTTGCTGCGATCCGGGATGTAGGGTTTCATGCGGTTGGGATCGAGAATGCCATCCTTGTCGATGACATGGCGACGCTTGATTCCCGACGCTTTTTCGATGAACGAAGAGGAGGAAGGCTGCAGTGGCGTTACATCGCCGCTGGCGATGGCGTCTGCGTTCTCGGCGTTGAACAGTTCAACATACTGGTTAAAGGCTTCGACCAGTTCGTCATTACTAATGGTTGCTGGCGGTGTGTAGAGACCGGTCCCGCTAATAACGGCTTTAATCACGCTAACCCCACGTCATAATTGTGAAAACGGGACACCAGACATCCCGTTTTGTTAATTCGTTGACCTACTGCCGGAAATACTAACACAGTATCGGGGTTTTGCCCGTCGGGTATCAGTCATGGGCACCGGATTGGTGCGCCCGTTACTGCCTCAGACCTTCGTTTTCTCCCACTGCCGGTCCAATCGTTTTACGGACACAGTCATCACCGTGCCCAGTTGCTGTGCAAAAAACGACACCCGGAATTCTTCCAGCATCCAGCGGTACAGCACCAGCTCGGGGTCTCGAACGCCCTGCCGTTGCTGTTCGTCCCGCTTGACAGCATACCGGGACCAGAGCGGCTCAATGGTGTGGAGAAATTCCCGTTCCCGGCCCATTTCCCGGGGCATCTTCTCCAGCCGAACCAGAGCCGCCTCAAAATAGCGCCCGAATTCCGCCAGCCACTCAGGCGGCGTCTCAACCAGGAATCCCGGATATACCAGGTTCTGCAGCTGAAACTTGAGATCCGCCATGCTGTTGGCCATGGCCAGATTGATCTTACCTTTTAACTGTTTCGCTACCTTCTGGTAACCGGACATTGCCTGATACAGCCGTTCGTCTGCCTGCTCCAGTGCAGGAACGAAATCCCCTCGGTGAGCATCAAACACCCTGTCGAAGCCCTCTGCTGTCCTCGGAATTTCGTCCGTAAGAAAGTGCTGCATGGCGGTCGCCAACAGCAGATCGTCCAACAACACTTTCGACTGACCCACCGGAGCAAACATCAGCGCAGATTGTTTAAACCGGGGAAGCTTGCGCTCCAGATCATCAAGGGTTCGGCCAAACCGATTAATGATCAAGCGGGCGATAGCCTTCCGAGTCGTATCTTCAGCGGTCAGCCGGTCAAGACAACGGATCTGGCGTACCTGCTTACCCAGGTCCTCAAGGGCGGGATACACAGTAACCTGCATACCGCCTTTTTCTGTCTGTACCTGTTCAGGCAATGCGCCGAACTGCCATTCCGTGTACTCGCCACTCGGTTCCGTTGCCGCATCATCCTGAGTCGCCGAGGCCAGCGCCTGCTCGGCCTGACCCTCAAGTTGGTGCTGAAGATCTGCCGTTTCTCGGCTCTCTGCAATGGCGCGACCGCCGTCACCCATAACGCGAAGGTTCATCCGCAAGTGTTTTGGCAATTCGCTGTCGGTCCAGGCATCAGGATCAATCTGCACGCCGGTCATGCGCCGCAACTGCTCGCCAAGCTGAAGCGTCAGCGGTTCGTTGGAAGGCTGAAGATTTTCGAGAGCGGCATCCACGAAATCCGGCACCGGAACGAAATTCCGGCGCAATGCCTTGGGCAACGATTTCACCAGGGCAATGCACTTTTCTCTCAACAGTCCCGGCACCAGCCATTCCAGGCGACGGGACGGTATCTGCTTGAGCGCCATCAAGGGCACCTGAAGCGTAACGCCGTCCTTTTCACTGGTGGGTTCGAACTCATAGCTCAGCGGGTAACGAACACCCTCCCACTCCAGATAGTCCGGGTACAGGTCAGCGGCCTTGGCATCAACCGGTCGCTGAAGAATGTCGGTTTCGGTGAGCTCCAGTTCTTTCAACTGTTCCGCCGGTAGCCCTTTCCACCAGGTCTCGAAGTGCCGGCCACTGATGATGTCTGACGGCAGGCGTTCATCATAGAAGGCCACCAGCACTTCATCGTCAACGAGCAGGTCACGCCGCCGGGTCTTCTTCTCCAGATTCTCAACCGTGTCGAGCATTTCCCTATTACGGGCGATAAAGGGCGCCTTTGATCGGTAATCCCCCTCCACCAGGGCTCGCCGGATAAACAGATTTCGGCATTCCGCCGGATCCACCTTGGCGTAAGGAATGCGGCGCTTGGCCACGATATCGAGGCCGTACAGCGTCACCTTTTCATAGCCCATCACCTGGGCCCGCCTCTGCTCCCAGTGGGGCTCAAAGTAGTGGTGCTTGACGATATGTCCGGCCAGGGGCTCAATCCACTCCGGTTGAATGGAGGCCACCACCCGGGCGAACACCCGACTGGTCTCCACGATCTCGGTGGCCACAATCCATTTCGGGCCAGTCTTGGCGACCTTCGAACCGGGAAAGATCAGGACTTTGCGGTTTCGTGTTGCGAGGTATTCCTTTTTCTCCACTTTCACCGCCACCTGGCCCAGGAGACCCGCCAGTATCGCCTTGTGCAGCGCTTCGTAACTGGCGGCATCCTTGTTGACCGCCAGCTTCTGTTCACGACAGATCAACGTCAGCTGGCGATGGATATCCCGCCATTCCCGCATTCGCATCCAGCTCAGGAAGTTCTTCTGGCAAACCTTCTTGAGCTGATTCTGGGAAAGCTCCTGGCGTTGCTCTTCATAGAAATTCCACACGTTCAGCAGGGTGACGAAATCCGATTCCTTGTCATTGAACGGTGCGTGGGCCTGATCCGCCGCCTGCTGTTTGTCCTGGGGCCGCTCCCGGGGGTCCTGAATACTCAACCCGGCAATGATCACCAATGTTTCCGCCAGACTGCCAAGCTCCGCCGCAGTGACCAGCATCCTGGCCAGGCGAGGATCGAGGGGCAGGCGCGACATGGTTCGACCAAGCCGGGTAACCCGGCGCTTGTCATCCACTGCACCCAATTCTTCCAGGAGCTTGTAGCCGTCGTTGACCTGACGCTTATCCGGCGCCTCCAGGAACGGAAACTGCCGAATTTCCCCAAGGCCCGACGTCGCCATTTGCAGAATGACCGACGCCAGGTTGGTGCGCAGTATTTCCGGATCGGTGTATTCCGGTCGGTTGATAAAATCGGTTTCGTCGTATAGCCGAAAGCAGATGCCCGGTGCCACACGACCGCAACGGCCAGCCCTCTGGTTGGCGCTCGCCTGGGAAATGGGTTCCACCGGCAGGCGCTGGATCTTCGAGCGCACGCTGTAACGACTGATCCTGGCAACACCGGTATCGATCACGTATCGAATACCCGGCACCGTCAGCGAGGTCTCCGCCACGTTGGTGGATAACACGATCCGTCGCCCCTTGTGGGACTGGAAAACCCGATTCTGCTCGGCGTTGCTCAATCGGGAATACAGCGGAAGCACTTCGGTATGGCGCAGGTCGACGTGGCGAAGAACCTTGCTTAGGTTGCGGATCTCGCGCTCGCCGGGCAGAAAAACCAGAATATCTCCAGGCGGCTGTTTCTGGCTGCGTTCGTGCTGTTCGATTTCATCAAGGGCACCCAGCACGCCATCCGTCCAACCCTGATCCCGGTCGTCTTCATCTCCGGTCAGTGGCCGATAGCGCACGTCCACCGGATAGGTTCGGCCGCTCACCTCGATCACGGGCGCCTTGTCGAAGAACTCGCTGAAGCGCTCGACCTCAATGGTGGCCGACGTAATGATGACCTTCAGATCCGGGCGTTTGGGCAAAAGCTGGCGCAGGTAGCCCAGCAGAAAATCGATGTTGAGACTGCGCTCGTGGGCTTCATCGATGATGATCGTATCGTACCGGTCCAGAAACCGGTCGTGCTGAACCTCCGCCAGCAGGATGCCGTCGGTCATCACCTTTACACGGGATTGCTCGGAGGTGTTATCGGTAAAACGAACCTGATACCCGATCTGCTGACCGGTCTGCTCACCTATCTCCTCGGCAATACGGGCAGCCACACTGCGGGCGGCGATCCGCCGGGGCTGGGTATGACCGATCAGGCCACGAATACCACGGCCACTGTTCATGCAGATTTTGGGTATCTGGGTGGTTTTGCCAGAACCGGTCTCACCCGCAATGATTACCACCTGATGGTTTTCGATGGCCTCACGGATATCATCCACACGCTCGGAGACCGGAAGGCCCTCGGGGAAGCTGGCCGGCTTGTGCAGGGCATGGCGTTGCTGAACCTTTTCAAGCCCGCGCTCCAGCCAGCTGGCCATTTTCTCCAGGTCTTTCTGGCCCGGTTTGCCCTTGGTACGGGCCACCGTTTTCACAATGCGGGCGGCTTCCTGCTGATTGCAGGCGTCCAGCTGCTCCATCATCGCTCTAACAGCGGCTTCGCCATCGGGCTTGGGTTTCGGTGTGCTCGGAGTATCGGAACGGGTTTCTGTCATTGAATTGCCGGAATAGCGCTCACTCGGATTCGATTGGGCGACAGTCTATCGGGAAAGTCGGTGTCTTAAAAACGGAAAAACCCCGCCGAAGCGGGGTTTTCCTTGATCCACTGCCAGGAAGGCTTACTTATTGTTCGCCTCGTCCCGCAGTTCACGGCGCAGGATCTTGCCCACATTTGTCTTGGGCAGCTCGTCCCGGAACTCGAATTTCTTGGGAACCTTGTAGGCGGTTAGCCGCTCGCGACAAAACTCCTTGAGCTCGTTTTCCGTCACGCCTTCAGCCGTCGGCACCAGGTAAACCTTGACCGCCTCACCACTCTTGGCATCGGGAACGCCAACCGCGGCGCACTCGACCACTTTCGGATGGCTGCTGACCACATCTTCGATCTCATTCGGGAACACGTTGAAGCCAGAGACAATGATCATGTCTTTCTTGCGATCGACAATACGGATATAGCCGTCTTCCTGAATCAGGGCAATGTCCCCGGTGCGCAGATAGCCGTCCTCGGTGAAGGACTTCTGGGTATCCTCAGGGCGCTGCCAGTAACCGCGCATAACCTGCGGGCCCTTCACGCACAGCTCGCCGGGCTCGCCAAGAGGCGTTTCATTGCCTTCTTCATCCAGGGTTTTAACCACTGTAGACGGAATCGGAAGGCCGATGGTGCCGATCTGAATGGCGCTGTGGGGGTTGAAGGTCACAACCGGGGACGTTTCGGTCATACCGAAGCCCTCGCAGATCTCACATCCAGTGACCCGCTCCCACATCTTGGCAGTGTCGCTTGTCAGCGCCATGCCGCCCGAGGACGTCAGCTTCAGGCTGCTGAAGTCCAGATCCTGGAAGTCTTCGTTGTTGCAAAGCGCGACAAAGAGCGTGTTCAGTCCCAGGAACGCGGTGAACTTGTGGTTCTTCAGCTCTTTCACAAAGCCCGGGATATCACGCGGGTTCGGAATCAGCACGTTGTGCGCGCCGGCCTCAAGCATGATGCCGCAGTTCAGGGTAAAGGAATAAATGTGGTAGAGCGGCAGCGGCGCGATAACAACCTCCTGACCTTCAACCACCATGTCTTCCATCATAGGCCGGGTCTGCAGCAGGTTGGCTACCAGGTTGCCGTGGGTCAGCATCGCGCCTTTCGCCACACCGGTCGTCCCGCCGGTGTACTGAAGCACGGCAATGTCATCCTGCTTGCACTCTACCGGGGTGAATTTTTCACGGGCGCCGGCACTCAGAACGGCAGGCAGCTTGTGGGCCTGGGGCAGATTGAACGGCGGCACCATCTTTTTGACATGCTTGACCACGGCATTCATCAGCGTGCGCTTGATTGGCGAGTGCATATCCGCGATTTCGGTAACAATCACGTGCTCGATGCCAGTGTGTGGCAACACCTTCTCGGCGTTCTCGGCCATGTTCGCGAGAACCACCAGCGCCTTGGCTCCGGAATCGTTGAACTGATGTTCCATTTCCCGCGTGGTATAAAGCGGGTTGGTATTCACTACAATCAGGCCAGCTCGCATTGCGCCAAACACAACGACCGGGTACTGGCTGACGTTCGGCATCTGCACCGCGATGCGGTCGCCAGGTTTCAGGTCTGTCTTGTTTTGCAGCCAGGCTGCAAAGTTGCGGCTCTGGGTGTCGAGGTCACGGTAAGTGAGAGTTGCACCAACAGCACTGAATGCGGGACGGTCGGCAAACTTTTTGACCGACTGCTCGAATACATCCACCATGCTTTTGTACTTGTTCAGGTCCACCTCACGGGGCACGCCGGCGGGGTATTTATCCTGATAGAACTGCTCAAAATCCATCACCATCTCCTGTTTGGCGCTTTTGATTGTAATGATTTACCGATGTCAGGTTGATCAGAAAATCAACCCTACAAAGGTATCAGCCTCAAAAAAGTGGGGAGAGAATAGCAGTTTTGTAACCGATGAGGTAGTTTTCGAGACTCTTACCCGAACACCTGTACTCAAATGACAACAGTGCGGAGCACGCGATGAGCGATACCCTTGATACCCTGGAAAATATCACCTACGACGAGCTGAACGAGGGCGACACCGCCACCTTTACGCGCACCCTCACCGAGGACGAACTGGTGCTGTTTGCGGCGGTCTCCGGTGATGTAAACCCGGTACACCTGGACTCTGAATTTGCCGCAGGCTCCATGTTCAAGGAACGCATAGCCCACGGTATGTGGAGCGGCTCGTTGATTTCGGCGGCTCTGGCAACAGTGATGCCAGGCCCTGGGACGATTTACCTGGAGCAGAGTCTTTCGTTCAAGCGGCCGGTTAAACTGGACGACACCCTGACGGTTCATCTCAAAGTCCTTCGCAAGGAGCCGAAAGGCCGGGTTGTGGTGGAGTGCGACGTGCGCAATCAGAACGAACAGAAGGTGGTCATCGGTGAAGCGAAGGTGATCGCCCCGACGGAAAAGGTGTCTCTGCACAAACCGCGACTGCCGAAAATCGCCATCGAACACTGAGAATTCGAAATCGGGCAGCCATTTTTATGGCCGCCCGATCGCACGCTTCACCCGGGCAGGAAATCAATCGGGAACCTGACCTTGCGGGGCTCAACATTGTCGGCCCCGAAATTGAAGAGCCGTACCCGCATGGCAATCCGTTGTTCCAGGGTGGCATGCCCAAGCTCCGAACTGACTACCTCGCAGGCGGAAACCGAGCCATCCGGCTCTATGACCAGCTCCAGCAAGACTTTGCCTTCCAGGGTCGGGTCCTGGCGGAGTTCCCTCCGATACATGGAATAAAGTGCCGTTTTCTGGGCATCGAAGACTTTCCGAATATTGCTCATTGCCCGCTCACCAGCGGACGGGGCTGTCTCGGCAGGTTTAGCAGCCACTTGCCTGGTTTCTTCAACGGGGGCCGCAACTGTTTTAACCTCGTGCTCAGCCACAGCGACGGTTGTTTCAGGAGCAACCGTATCTTCAACTCCGCCACTGCCAGCGAGAACTTCCGTCGATTCCTCATTCTCTCGGGCTCGATCCGGGGCGCTGGCTTCCGTGTTGACCGAAAATTTTCGAGCCGGCGCTGGTTCGGGGGACCTGAGTGATGCCAACTTGTCCCTCATCGACAGCAGCCCCGATCTCGACGCTTTCTCCCTCGCCTGCTCGATGGTCTGCGTTGGCTTCGGCTTTGGCTCCGAAGCTACCTGAGGTTTTACCTCTGGTTCCGGAGCAGGTTCAACCTCGGCAACTTCCGGCTCCGGCTTTTCAGGCTTTTCAGGCTGTACTTCTGGTTTCGGCTCGGGCTCGGGCTCCGCCTCGGGCTTCACCGGCTCCGGTGTCACCACCGGTTGCGGCTTCTCCACCAGGCGAGCCAGCCTTGGGGGAATCGTCTCGGCTTCGCTGCGCTCGATCTCCGGCACATCCTGAATGGGAATTAGCAATGCGGGCGGCAAAAACAGCGCCGTCACCAACAAGACGATGCCCGTAAATCGTCGACTCTCGGCCTGATCACGACTCCATGGCAGCCCTGAATCGCCCATTCGAGACCATCCGCTGTCAGCCATTTCGGACCTCCCGTTCCACAGCGAGCCGCACCTGCCGGTACTGCTCATCAACACAGGTCTGCATGACCTTGCGAAGCAATCGGTAGTCGGTGTCGCGCCCCGCCATGATGGTTACGTCAAGCCCCTCCTCGGGAATTTCAGACCAGCGACTGCGACGCCAGGAAAGCTCTTCCGAAAGCCCAGTGATATAGGTATCACCAATCTCGATACCCTCCAGTCTTGCAACTTCGCTGCCCTGAACGAGAATGGCATTGCCCGTTATCTGGACTGTCAGGCTCTCAACGGCCTCCTGTTGCGCCGTGGACTTTGGCAGTGGCACGTCCGCGGTGTTCTGCATCACTTTCACATCCGACGAATTCACCATGAGGAAGAAAACCAGGATCGTGAAGATGTCCATCAGGGACACCAGGTTCAGGCCCCCAGACTTCTTCATACGGCCGTAATGTCGACGAATTCTTTTGGCCTTACGCGAGGTCTTCATGCGCCCTCTCCGGATTCAAGCCTGGCATTCGCGGCAAGCTTTCGGTCTGCCGGCGCATCCATCAGTGAGACATCAGGAAACAGCTCTCCCTCAACCACGCTGGCCGCAACCACAGCAGGATAAGAACGGACCGTATCCATGGCCGTGATCAGTGTCTGGTAATCGATGTCTTGCCCGACTTCCAAAACCACATCGGTCTTCTCGGGAACCCGGTTTTTTATCTGCCGAAGGACCTGACGCAGGCCTTCGAAGTCTTGAACTGCCTCTTCTGTCGGCAACACACGAATCAAGCCGCGATCACTGTCGGCGATTTCAATACCTTCAGGAATCAAAGTAACCACGAGACGGAACTCTTCGGGCGCCGGGGCTTCCCCAGCGTCCATGCCCGGAAAATTCAGCTCAATCATTCGAACCTGACTGAATACCATGCCCAGCAACAGGACAGGTACCAGCACAATCATCAGATTGAGAAAGGCGGTAATATCCAGCTCAGGCGATACGCTTAACCTTCGGTGACGTCGTCTCATGCTTCAGACACAATGTTCAGCAACTTCACGCCGGCCATTTCAAAGCTGTCGACAATCTCATTGGTTCGGGTCTGTAGTACCGCATGAAACATGAGCAACGGAATGGCCGACATCAGGCCGAAAGCCGTGGTATTCATGGCCACGGAAATACTTTCGGACAACAGACTGGCCTTCTGGGAAGGATCTGCCGCCGCCACCGCAGTAAACGCAGCAATCAGACCAATAATGGTTCCCAGCAGGCCGAGCAACGTGGCGATGTTGGCCAGGGTTGCCAGATATTGGGTACGCTTTTCCAGGCGCGGCAGCACTTCCATCAAGCCTTCTTCCATGGCGTACTCAATATCCTCCCTACGGCTGTTGCTCAGCAGACGGCCGATGCCTGCCCCCATGATTGAGGCAATCGCACTGTCTGAGTTTGTGGCAGCTTTCATGGCCCGCTGATAGTCCCGCTTCCTCAGCAGCGGCAGGATGCCCCGCTCAAAGGCAATCCGGTTTCGCCGCCGCACCGCAGAGAGGTAGAAGAACCGCTCCAGAGTAATCGCCAACCCCAATGCCAGGACAATGGCGATGGGGTACATGAAGGGCCCACCTTCCTGGAAAAAACGTACGATCGTGTCCAGCATGATTGTTCTCCGGTTATTGCTCGGCCAGGCCTGAGTCTCCAACAGGACTCAGGATGAGAGGATTAAGGTTTTCACGAAACAGACGGTGACGCTCGAGGACGACTGGATTCACCGGCCGGACCAGTTCCGGCGCCTCGTCATTCAGGTTCGCCCTTGGTCGTTTTGGCAGGCTTGGAGCTTGCCAGGGCAGTATGTAGAGTACCCGCGGCTCGTCTTCGCCGAGGCTGGCGGATATACCCTCAACAGCCAGCCGGTTCGCTTCGTCCTGATCCGCCTGCGCCGGGTTGAGGAGCATTAACTGGAGGCCAACCAGCGCCAGTACGCGTAAGACGACTTTGGCAGTTTTGCGGATATCAGCCATTTATTGCAGCCTCCGTTCCAGATCTGCTATCCAGCCAGCCACCTGCTGGTCTTCTTTATCCGTCAGCTGCCGGTAGCGGTTGTAATGCTCAAGGGCAGTCTGAAGATCCAGCAAATAGAGCTCGGCAATCACCGCCAGATTAAAATGCAGCTCGGCCACATCCGGCGAATGGCTGATGCCCAGTTCCAGTAGCCTGGCCGCTTCGGCGAATCGGTACTGGTCCTTTAGAACGAGCGCCAGGTTGTTGACTGTCACAGCCCTGGTCGGATCCAGCTCCACGGCTTTTTGCCATGCATCCACAGCCGCGCCTTTGCGACCTTCTTCGAAGGCCACCCGCCCCTCATGTTCATAACTTGCTGCCAGTTCCGGATCCTTTCCGATGGGCTTCTCCGGCTGCCGGACTTCCTGCCCGGCGCAGCCGACGAGCAACACCAGAAGCGCCGCCAGTGGCAGGCCCGTTTTCCCCGTTGAATTACACGCCATCCCTGATCTCCATATTCCAGCCAAGCCACTTAACACTCCGCTCGTAACGTCCCGGGTGCAGCTCCGCAAGAACGCCAAGACTGCGTCCTATCCAGGGGTCATACCCCTCGGCCGTAATCCGGCGATGGTTCTCCGTATGAAGTTGAATGGCTTTGTCTTCGAATGGGAAAGCTTCTTCCTCCAGTAACATCTGATACTGCATCGCCTCCAGTTCATTCAAATCCGCCGGAACCGTGGATGCCATCAGGTCTTTGGCCAGACCACGATAGAGTTCGGCCCGTCGGAACAGCGATTCAGACAGAACTCGCTCGCCGCCCAGAGCTTCGGCATCCAGGAATCTCTGTCGAGCCGATTCCAGCGCCTTTTGCTTGCGCGCCAGAGAATGTTCCAGCGGCTGGCTCAGTCTGATGCTGGTAAACACTGCAGCCGCACGGGCACCGAGCACCAGTGACGACCGGGAGGCCCACTCAAGGGTGTCGGCGGTGTGCCAGGTGCTGTCCAGCTCTGACTGGACCAGTACTTCCCTCCAGGCATCGGGATTGTCGCCGGTTTCTACCAAGCGATGCCGGAATGTCTGGAGCTGTTCATGTTCGGCCCCGCTCTCTGCCTTCGGAGCCGTTGCAAGGTAATCCCTGTAAAGGGCATTTCGTTCCGCTACATTCCCGGCTTGATTCAACAATTCCGCAGCCCGCAACTTCAGGTGCCATGGGTTAGCGTGATTGTCGGCGGCCAGCAATAATTCTGACGCCGCGCGGGTGGGTTCATCAGACTGAATCCAGGCATGTACCAGCTTTTCGCTGATGCCGGCAGTAAGCTCGTGCTGGGGAAAATCGGCGCGAAAACTCTGCAGGTCGCCGACGGCAGCGCCCCAGTCCGATGCTTTGAGCAAGGTGTTGGCCGCGTCGTAGCGCGCACGGATCGCAACGTCCGAACCTGGTAGCACCGAATCAACCCGTCGGAAGTGCCCAACGGCCTCTCCGAGCCTGCCACTGGATACCGCGAGCTCTGCCTGGCGATAGACGGACGTCGCCAGTTGCTTCCGAATGGCTGAGACCTGCTCTTCGGTCACGTTTGCGAGCCGTTCACTTTCGGCAAGATTCAGCGCCTGGCCCCAGGCACGCTCCGCCAGGCCATAGTCGCCCTTTTCCTGGCGTATCCGGGCCATGACCTGCCATGCCGCGTATCGCTCTGCCGGAGACGCCGTGGGCGCAGTCAATACCCGCGAACCATAATCCAACGCCAGTTGGTGGTCGCCGGCGGCCAGCCACCGGGCGGCGAGATCTGCCATCAGGCCGGGAATCCGGCTATCCCCTTCGAAACGTCCACTAAAGCGGTTGGCCTCATTGGAAACATCCTTCAGTTCGGGTTGAAAGGCAGACACAGTGGTCGGCCGGTCAAGACTGTTTCTCAACAGAGCAATAGCGGCCCAGGCAGCATCGGCAGCCTCGCTGTAACCGGGCGACTCATAGGCTGCTCTGCGAAAATTCGTCAACGCTTTCGGAAAATCCCTCGCCTGCAACCAGGCATCACCAGCAAGGCGAAGCATTTCGCCGCTCTGATCAATCCTCGGAGCCAGGTGTGCGTAATAAACCGCTGCCTCAGCAAAAGTGGATTTAGCCTTCGCCACCCGGCCCTGTTCCACCAATCGTGTGGCCAGGTCATAGTGGTAATCCGCCAACCGTTTGCTGTAACTCAGCCATTTATTCTTCTGTTCACCAGTCAGAGCGGCGTAAGCGGAATCCTGGCTGTAGCTGGCGACGAACTCCGCACGGGCATTGCGAACCTGCTCCGGATCACCAGCCGCTTGCCACACATCCACTATCTGTAACCGGAAGGCAGGCACAGCACGGTGACTGGGCGAATAGTCAATAAAGGCCTGATTGGCAGCAACACTTGCGATGGTCTCGCCCTTCACCGCGTAGTAATCGGCCAGCCGATCGAACAGGAGATGTTCCCAGTGGTGGGGCCGGCTCCCATCCAGCCAGGCAATAAGGGTGTCCGTACCGCTGTTTCGGGCAGCCATCAGGGCAAGCACCCGAAACGTGTCATCGATGGTATCAACGCTCGAATCGCTGACTGACCCCAGGCTCTGTGCGCTCGGCAGGAACTCATCCAGAACTCTGATAAAGGTCGCTGCGGCCCTGCTCCACGCAGACGGCCCCTGTTTGAACTGGCTCCAACCGAGCATGTATCTGGCCTTGATGCCCAGCTCTCCACCAGCGTCTGAATTAACGAGGTGCAGATAGCCGGTTTCCGCTTCTGTGTAGCGTCCAGCTGCGAAGGCGGATTCAGCCAATCGGAACCTGGCCTCTGGCACAAGAGGGGATTTCGGATATAACCCGACCAGCTGTTTCAACCTCTGGATCGAAGCATCCTGCTGCCCCGTCAGAGCATGGGCCTTGGCCATCTGGTACAGCAGCTCGTCAAGCCTCCCGCCATAGGAACCTCGCTCGAGAATAGACTCATAGCTGCTGATGGCCTCACTATAGACCTGTTCTTCTTCAGACGCCGACAAGCCAACGTCTGATCCTGACCGATCCCTGATGTTGCTCAGCCGGTTGAGGGCATCGATCCGAACCTCAGGCTCGTCCGATGTCCTGAACAGGCGATGGTAGCGCCGGGCCACTTCCGAAGGCGAGATCGCCGGCATCGGCCTGCTTTCAAAAGTAAGAAACACCGGTCGCATGTCCCCGATCGTCTCTCCGTCCCGCCCAAGCTCTACACGAAAGGCTTCCTGGGCTGCAGCCGGCACCACCAACATCAAGCAGAGGAACAAGCCCGCAACTGGTTTCATCATGGCTGCGTCTCCTACAGGCTCTGAAGGGCGAGATATTCGTAAAGATGCGCAATTCGCTGTTCGGTTTTGTCCAGCGCAAAGGCCATCTGCTGATCTCTGGCTTCGACATACTCAAGTGCCAGTTTGTCCAGCGCCGACTCGGACCTTTCGAGCAACTGACGAACAGCTGATAACAACACCTCGTTTCGCCTTTCCAGCGCAAGGGCTTCACGACGCAATCGATCCAGCGTTTCCGGCTGCCGGGATCCCCTGGCCTGGACCTGTTCCAGTCTGGCCTGTGTGTCGGCCAGCGTTTTATGAAGGGAGCGAATACGGGCTTGCTGGTCGGGATCGGCTTGATTGGCCAAACTCTCCAGGCTGGCACTCAGATCCTTGCCCCGCGCGGAGAGATCCATTTTGCTTTGATCGGCGAACGGGTTCTGCATGCCGGCGAGTTTGTCTTCAAGCGCTCCCCCGAACACCTGCAGATCATGACCGTGGCGATCCAGCTTTGCCGCCATGGTGCGAAGAGCCACGACACGCCCCGCCGCCCTCTGCGCCTCCGGACCCTCCATGAAGCCCAACAGATAGGCCATTCGCGGTTGAGTCAAGGTGCGGCTGTCGGCAAGAAACCAGTCAATCCCGGTTTCCCTGGCATCTTCCACCAGGGTTTTGTAGGCGCCCTGTTCGCGAATCTTGCCGGCAAGTTTACGAAGCGTGACCCGTTCACTCTCGAACGCAGCGTTGGCCGCAAGGTAGGCTTCTCCGGCCTGCCCGAGATAGCCGGAGAGATCGTAGCCGCGCCCCATCCCTATCCATGCGTCGGCAACTCCCGGGTAGGCCAAAGGATATTTCCTCGCTCGATGCCAGCTCTGCATAGCGGCCCGGTGATTGCCTTTTTCTGTCAGCGCCAAGCCGTGCAGGTAAAGGGCCCGCGGCGTGTTGAAACTGTCGAGATCGACCTTCTCCAGAAAGCCGATCGCTTTATCGAATTCGCCGTGCTGGTAGGCAAGGTAGCCCGCACGTACCAACAGATTATTCTCCAGATGCTGGCTACGCTCGGAATCGGCGTCACCATCGGACATGGCTAACGCAACCCGCAGAGCAACCAGCGCTCTGGCCGGGTTAAGATCGGATTTCGCGTAATCACTGGCAAGATTGAGGTATCCCAGAGCCGCCCAGTAGCCCTCTTTCATACCGGCCAGGATGCGCCCGGCCTCATCGGTGCGGCCTTCGGCTCGTGCCTTCTCAGCATCTTCATAGAGCGCTTGCTGTCGTCTGTCCCCAAGATCGACGCCGACTTCTCCCGCCTGCCGGAATTGCTTGAGACCAGAAAGGACATCATCCGGCATTACCGGCGTGGCCGCCCCGGAAAAGCCGGAAACAGTCAGAGGTAACACAAACAGGAGGACCCGGAGCATCATGGCGCCCTACTCCCACTCCACGAAAGAAACCCGAGGTTCGTAATCGGGCGCCCGGGCTTCCAGACTCATCTGCAAACGGAGTACGCCGGGGCGTTTTCTGAACTTATGGGTGGATTCCCGCCGCACGAAATCATCATCGGCGGAGCGAGCGGTAATCACCGTTTTCAACTCATGCTCGCCGTTTTCCAGGTTCCCGGTAAACAACTGCTGGATTCCGCCGCGTTCAAGCGATGTCCGCTCTCTATCGGAATAAAGGTGGGAAGCGACAGGTTGGCCATTCACGAAGAGCTCGACGGAATCAAGATCGAGCGCATCCCGGCTTTGAAGTGTCAGAAAAACTGCCAGTCTGGTATTGGCTGGATGCAGGACCTTCTGCTCAAGAGCGAAGACGCGCTCCGAATGACTGGCGACTTCGGCACTCAAGCGTTCGAGTTCCTCGTCAAGCCCGTCGGCGGCTGCCACCGAGGCAGCCAGCAATGACAGAACCACCGCACCGAAGCGAACTAACCTTTTGTGTGCTATCCGGCGCCTTTGTGATTTTTGTGTGCCGAACATAAGCCTCCTGCCCTGTAGCCTCTGTAACTCATGCAAACTTCTGTAACAGATCGGCAGAAAGCGTAACACTTGGTAACCGCCAAGAACGGTATCCAGATCACCAAATGAAAAACGCGAGTCCGGCAGTTAAAAATTGAGAAGAGTGTCGACTTATTTGACAGGGTGAAGAGAGTTATCGGAGCAAGTTAAAACCTAAGCGGATAAGCTGAATTTTAAACGACTGTTTTAGCAGCTTTTAATCCAACTGGCCCCGTATTTGCTCACTGGAAAGCGGCGGGAGTGCCTTCGGGCAACCCCGCTTGATATGCCGAGCTTTGCCGATGCCCTCAACCGCATCGGCTTTTTTTATTTACTCAGCTGTTTCATGGCCGACTCAAGGCCCTCAACGGTCAGCGGATACATGTGGTCGTTAACGAGCTGCTTGGTCATTCCCAACGAACCTCCGTTACCCCAGTAACTCTCCGGAAGCGGGTTGATCCAGACAACCTTGCGGAAGTGCTCATTGATGCGTTGAAACCAGGTAGCGCCCGCTTCCTCGTTCCAGTGCTCAATTGAACCACCGGGATGGGAAATCTCGTAAGGCGCCATGGTTGCATCGCCGACAAAGATCACTTTGTAGTCGGGCGTGTACTTGTGAAGAATGTCCCAGGTGCTGGTGGTTTCATTCATCCGCCGGATATTGTTTTTCCAGACACTTTCATAAACGAAATTGTGGAAATAGAAATATTCCATGTGCTTGAATTCGAGCCGTGCGGCCGAAAACAGCTCCTCACAGACACGAACGTGGGGGTCCATGGAGCCGCCCACATCGAAAAAGATCAGCACTTTCACAGCGTTATGCCGTTCGGGCACCATCTTCAGATCCAGATAACCGGCATTGCGGGCAGTGGAACGAATCGTGTCGTCCATATCCAGCTGGTCTGCCGCACCCTGGCGGGCGAACTTGCGCAACCGACGCAGCGCCACCTTGATGTTCCGTATGCCCAGAGTCACGCTGTCGTCCAGATCCTTGAACTCGCGTTTTTCCCAGACTTTAACGGCCCTGCCGTGGCGGCCATTCTTCTGGCCAATACGGAAGCCTTCGGGGTTATAGCCGTTCGCCCCGAATGGTGAAGTGCCGCCGGTTCCGATCCATTTGTTGCCACCGGCGTGGCGCTCTTCCTGCTCTTCCATTCGCTTCTTGAAGGTCTCGATAAGCTCCTCAAGGCCTCCCAGAGAATCAATTTTGGCCTTCTCTTCATCAGACAAGTGCTTCTCGAACTCGGCCCTCAACCAGTCGTCCGGAATCAGGGCTTCCAGCAGGTCGTCGAGGTTCTCGATACCTTCAAAGTAAGCCTGAAAGGCGCGGTCAAACTTGTCGAAGTGGCGCTCGTCCTTAACCAGGCAGAGCCGAGCGAGGTAGTAGAACTCTTCCATATCCGCAAAGGCGAGCCTCTTCTGCAGGGCTTCCAGAAGATCCAGGAATTCCCTCAAACTGGCAGGCACCTTCGCGCGCCGAACTTCAAGAAAAAAATCAATCAACATAAAACGTGACTCTTGCCAGTGTTCTTGCCGAGAATCAGCTGCGACGACGGGCCATAAACGCGAGCTTCTGCAACAGGTGAACGTCCTGCTCGTTCTTCACCAGAGCACCATAAAGAGGCGGCAGCGCCGAACTGGAATCCTTCTCCTGCAACATTTTCGCCGACAGCTCATCAGCCATCAGCAGTTTCAGCCAGTCAATCAGCTCCGAGGTGGACGGCTTCTTCTTGAGGCCCGGGACCTTGCGCACATCGAAGAAAACTTCCAGAGCATCGCGAACGATTTCCTGCTGCAAGTCCGGGAAATGCACGTCCACGATATTCTGCATGGTGTCGTGGTCCGGGAAGCTGATGTAGTGGAAGAAGCACCGGCGCAGGAAGGCATCCGGCAGTTCTTTTTCGTTGTTACTGGTGATCACCACGATCGGGCGTTTCTTTGCCTTTACCAACTTCTGAGTCTCATAGACAAAGAACTCCATACGGTCGAGTTCCAGCAAGAGGTCGTTAGGGAATTCGATATCCGCTTTGTCGATTTCATCAATCAGCAACACAACCTGCTCATCAGCCTCAAAGGCCTCCCAAAGCTTGCCCTTTACGATGTAGTTGCTGATGTCCTTGACCTTTTCATCACCCAACTGGGAGTCCCGCAGACGGGAAACCGCATCGTACTCGTACAGGCCCTGCTGAGCCTTGGTGGTGGACTTGATGTGCCAGGGAATCAGTCTCATCCCGAGGGCGGCGGCCATTTCCTCGGCCAGCAGGGTTTTCCCGGTGCCCGGCTCGCCCTTGATCAACAGCGGGCGCTGAAGCGCAATCGCTGCGTTGACGGCCATTTGCAGGTCATCGGTGGCTACGTACTTCTCGGTACCGGTAAACTTCATGGTCTGGTTCCTGTTGGTTACTTTTTCTGGTCTTTCTGATCAGGTTTTTTCTTCGAGTCGTCCTCGGGCAATCCGGACTCGTCCTGATCATAATCGGGTAAATCGTCGAATTCGGACAGATCGAAATCTTCAAGCCCGAACTCCTCCTCATCATCATCTTCCGGCCCATCAGCGTCGGACGGATCGGCAATATCCTCCAGCTCCGGGATATCCTCATTCAACTCCGCAGGCTCTTCCTCCACCGGGGTATCCGCTACCGGGATGTCCTCTTCCAGTTCGTCGGTCGGTTCAATCTCCGGTTCCATAAGCGCTGCATCTTCCGACTTCAGGGCGGCCTCATGTTCATCAATAACGGCCTCCAGCTCAGACATATCCTCCTCAGATGCTTCCTCGGTTACCTCAGGGATTTCCTCGGCTTCGACGTCCTCTTCCGGCTCTGAAACTGCCTCCGGCTCGGGTTCTGGTTCTGGTTCGGGCTCGTCCTGCAGATCCTCAAGTGTTTCGCGCTCTGCTGCTGCTTTCTCTTGCGCCTGCTGATCCTGTTTACGCTTACGGAGGGCAAACCAGACCAGGCCGCCAAGAATGAGCAGCCCGCCACCGGCTGCGCCGACCATCCACAAAGGCACGGCAAAAGCAGGTTCCGCCGCTTCCGGCTCCTCAGGGGCCGATTCAGGCTCCTGGACCGCTGGCGTCTCTGGCTCCTCGACCTCGCTTACGTCGATGGGCGATGTAATCGCCGGTTCCGGCCCGGATTGCTCCGGCTCAGACACCGGCGGCTCCGGTTCAGACTGCTCAGGGGCGAGTGCCGGTTCTGTCACCTCCGGCTCCGGCGATTCAGCCGGCTGATCAGCGGGCTCAGCCCCTTCAGGCGCCGTAAACCCGACGGTGGCGCTGAACTTGCGGCTGAAGGTCTGGCCATCGGCCACCACATCAAAGGTGTAGAGGCCCGCGGCTGGCAAACGACTGACCGTGTCCCGGTAGGTGCCGTCTTCCGGCGGCTGCTCTCCCGACAATACCTTGGTTCCACTTCTGCCATCCTCGGAGGTGATACTGAGGCTGACCTCAATCACACCCAGAAAATCGGGATTAGTGATTTTCTCCCCTTCTTCGAAAAAGCCGACCCGGAGCTTGAGGGGCTCCTGCAACGTGAATGAAGGAGGTAGAGGATTGACCACCATTCTCAGATCGCTAACGACCGTAACCCGGCTGCCCTCTCCGAGCTCGCCATCAATGCGCCACTGTCCTGCCAACGGCTCATCAACCGTGATAAGGTCGTAACCGGCTTCCCTGGCCCAGCGGACGTTGTTGGGAAACTCCGAAAGATTAACGACCCGATCGTCCGGGCGCACGAGGGCAAGCTCCCGGGTGGCAGAGGTTTCAGACTCGCCCCAGAAAATCAGGGCGGTAAACTCACGAACGCCCTCGTCGACGGTAAAGCCATTACCCTCAATGGGAATCTGCTCCTGTGGAACCGCGGTATTCAATGCCTGAAGAAATGCCAGGTTCAGCGCATCTGCTGTATCCGCCACCTGGAAACGACCGCCGGAGTCTGTCGCCAACGCTTTCAGAAAGTCGGTATCGGCGGCCTCAGAGAGAGCTACGGGGTGAAAGGTAGCGCCCCTTTCGATGAGATCAGCGACAATCGTATCCAAAATACGAGTTTCCTCTGCGGTATTCTTTGCAGGATCGTCGGAGATATCGACCTTGCCGTCGGTCAGCAGTATGAAGTGGGTCCGGCTCAGATCGCCGTCTGTGAAATAATCATCGCTGGCTGTCTCAATAGCCGCGCCAAGGTTTGTTCTGAGTGCGACCGAGTTAATCTGAGCTGAGCGCTGAATGGCAATTTCCCGCCATGCGTTGGTCACCTCACGGTGCGGCACCAGCATGTTGACATATTGCCCGAAGGTCCAGACACCCGCGGAGGCCCCCTCTGGCAACAGCCGGGCCAGCAGACGCACGGCGGGCTGTCGCAGGTTGTCCGGATCGGTGTCTTTCATGGAGCCCGAGATGTCGACTATGATCCGGACGTCCGACTGCTCCGGCAGTTGAACATCGTCGCTCTCCTGGGCATTCAGCCCGGCTGGCAGACTGAGCACGAAGCAAATTGCAACCAGCCCAAACCATCTCGATGTCATCTCTCTCAAGGCATCCATCCTTATCTTTTTTTCTTTTTCGCGCTATTTACGAACAAGACGGTAGCGAACCAGATCCAACACCCAGACCAGCAGCATGACTAAGCCGGCGAGCCCCAGGTTAAACATGGCCCGACCTGAAGCGTCGGCGTCGCCAAGAATCATTTCATAGCCGCCGAACAGCCAGGCCGGAATCCACCAACCGGCCAGATCGGGTGATTCAACCGGCGTGAGCAGCAAGGCCACCAGGGCGGCGAGAATCAGGGTCCGCACTCCATAAAAAGGTAGAAAACGGATCAGGCTCTTCATCATGTAAAAGAACACGACAAAGGCTATAGCGTAGGCGGCCCAGAAAATCCCGTAGGCCAGTTGTGCATCAGTATCAATCATTACAGGATCCAGTGAATGATGTGTTCTTCCCAGTCTTCTTCCGGCACGCGGTCTTCTGACATCACCTTGTGACGGATCGAAACGCCGGCCTCGTGCACCGAACCCGGATCCCCACTTCGAAGAGGATGCCAGTCGGCCAGTGGCCGGTCTTCAGCCAACGTCCGGTAGGCGCAGGTATACGGCAACCAATGGTAGTCGCTGACGGTATCCGGTGTCAGCACTGTGCAACCCGGCACCTTCTGGAGCCGCTCTTCGTAAACGGAGCACTGGCAGGTTTCTTCGTTCATATAACGACACACCAGATCGGTGTGGTAGACCTCGCCGGTGTCTTCGTCTTCCAGTTTGTTCAGGCAGCACTTTCCGCAACCGTCGCAAAGAGACTCCCATTCTTCAGGCGTCATCTCATGCAGGCGCTTGCGTTGCCAGAACGGCACCTGGGCAATCATGGATTGCGCTGATCCAGTTTGCGCTTGAAGTCCACCACGTACCCTTCCTGCTCTTCCGGCATTTGCAGAAAAAAGTCTTTCTCGCCAATGGCTTCCAGAACCTGCTTTCCGGTAGTTCTCGCAAGCTTGCGGTCGGGCGTCAGGACCAGATCCATGGAATGAACCGGCTGACCGAAAATACCCCGGAGGCTCTCGGGAAGCTCCTCCCACTTCTGTCCGCGCCGAACAAAAAGGTAGGTATCCTTCTTTTTGCTGCTCCGGAAAACAGAGACAAATTCCCGCTCTTTCATGACTTCAGTAATTCCTCAATATCAGCGCGAACCGGAGCAAGAATCTGCGCCCGCCAGCCCTGGAAAAAATCGTGTTGCGCGAGGTCCGGTTGCTGTACAACTTTTTCCAAACGCTTTCTCGGCGCTAACAATTCCATTGGAATATCAGCATCTTCTGCTGCATTCCTGAAAAGACGCTTTAACTGTTTAAAGAATCCCTGCTGATCCCGGGACAACGGTGGCGCAATCCTCTCAAGGGACGAATTATCCGCGGTCGATCCCCGGCTAACAAGTTCAATCAGGGTATCGCCATACCGACGGACTGCGCCGGATGGTACTCCCTGAATGTTAGAAAGTTCCTTCAGGGACGCTGGCAGCCTTTCCGCGATCGCAATCAACAGTGCATCTGCCAGCACACGGTTCCTTGGCCGGTCCCGCCGCTGGCACTCCAGCTCACGCCAGCGCACCAGTTCCTTGAGAACACCCTGTTGCTGAGCCGAGAGGGTCCATCCGGCCCGCAGTTTCAGGTAATGGTTGTCGGGATCCTCCTGCCCTGCCAGTTCATTGGCAAAGCGCGCCGATTCCTCAACCAGAGCCGCTTCCAGACCGCGATCGCGAAGTAATGCACTGACCCACTGGTACATCGGCTCCAGAAAACGGATATCGTCAATCGCGTAGCGTTGCTGGGCATCGCTCAGCGGTCTCGCCAGCCAGTCAGAGCGGGTGGCGGACTTGTCCAGAGTCTCACCGAACAGGGTTTCCACCAGCCTCGCGTAACCCAGGGAGAACCCTGCTCCGGCCATTGCGGCCCCGATTTGAAGATCAATGACACCGGCAGGTTGAAGATTCAGCCACTGGCGAAAAAGTTCCAGATCTTCGCTCATGGCGTAAAGAAGCTTTGGAGTGTCCGGGTCCGCCAGGACTTCCCGAAATCGTCCGGACTGCTCGGCAACGGAAGGGTCCACCAGGCAAAACTCGCCGTCGAGGCCCAACTGAACCAACCCCGGTATCGGGTAAAATGTGTTTACCCGCTCAAATTCGGTGTCCAGCGCCAGGGGCTTGCCCGGTGCCCGATCCAGCCATTTGTCCAGTGCTTGCGGTTCCCGGATCCAGTCAATCCTGGTCGGAGCCGGGGGAACGTCAACTGCCACAGCGGCCTGGGCGGAAATATCCATAAACGTGCCTGGTAGGTTTATTCGGTCAGATTCAATCGGACAGTGGTTTGCGACCGCGGAATGCGTGAGTCAGGGTAAAGCCATCGACGTAACCGAGCTCTCCACCCACCGGTATGCCATGGGC
Source organism: Marinobacter sp. (assembly GCA_002718255.1). Lineage (GTDB taxonomy): Bacteria > Pseudomonadota > Gammaproteobacteria > Pseudomonadales > Oleiphilaceae > Marinobacter. The sequence goes on from PBED01000047.1 coordinate 38,982, forward strand.
CAGACGGGTTATCAGGATGCCCTGGCCATCAAGGCGATCGGCGATGTAGTGAGCCGTAGCCTCACCTTCCACCGTCGGGTTGGTCGCGAGGATCAGTTCAGTCACACCTTCGTCGCGGATCCGCCTCAGCAGGCGCTCAATGCCGATTTCTTCCGGCCCCACGCCATCAATGGGTGACAGGTGCCCCATCAAAACGAAATAGCTGCCGCGATAGTCACCCGCCTGCTCAATGGCCAGCAGATCCGACGGACTTTCCACCACACAAAGGGTACCGGTGCGCCGCTGGGGATTTTCACAGATGCCGCAGATCTCGGTGTCGGCAAAGTTCTGGCAGCTTTGACAGCGCCGAACACCACTCATAGCCTGGCTGAGCGCATCCGAGAGACGGGTGCCTCCGGAACGGCCACGTTCAAGCAGGTGAAAAGCCATACGCTGGGCGGTCTTCTGACCGACACCAGGCAGGCAACGAAGGGATTCTACAAGCTCATCAACCAGGGGGCTGAACGCCATGAAAGGTCCTCGAACGGCTGCAGGATGGAATTCAGAACGGCATCTTGAACCCGGGCGGCAGGCCCATGCCGGACATCATGCCGGACATTTTCTCTTTCTGGTTTTCCTCGACGCGCCGCACGGCATCGTTCACCGCAGCGGCCAGAAGGTCTTCCAGAATATCTTTTTCCTCAGTCATCAGGGACGAGTCTATGTCCACTTTACGAACGTCGTGACGGCCGTTCATGGTGACTTTGACAAGGCCGGCTCCGGCTTCGCCAGTCACTTCGGCCTTGGCGATTTCTTCCTGGGCCTTCTGCATCTCTTCCTGCATTTTCTGGGCTTTTTTCATCATGTCGCCCATATTATTCATCATAGCTTATCTCCTGCTTGTCTCTGCCGGCCGGATACTGTCTTCCACTACCCGCGCCTCGAATCGTTCAACAATAGACTTTACGACCGGATCCCTGCGAATGGACGCCTCTGCGGCTTCCTGGCGCGCCTTTCTCTGGCGTTCTTCATAACCAGCAGGGGTGTCTGGCCCGGGATTGCCCTGCTCTGTACGTAACTGAATGGAGTCGCCAAAGCGGTTTCTCAAGGCAGCCAGAATCTTTTCCTCGTGCCTGCTGTTCAACAGCCGGGCGTGCCCCTCATCAATGGTCAGCGTAATCACATCGCCATCGCGGGACATGGCGCCGTGACTGGCAAGATTACCGGGCATGCCCACAATGCCAAGACTTCGAAAATCACGGTGCCAGACGAATTCGCCCTCAGGCTCAGGCGCCTGCTCAACTGCAGGTTCTATCGCTGGATCGGGCTCCACAAACGCGGGTTCCGGAGCCGGGGCCGGCCGTTCAACTGGCTCCGCGGCAACTTCAGGTGCTGGCTCTGGGGTAACTGGAGCTTCGTCGCTTAAAGGGTAGCTCTCTTCATACTCTCCAGCCGCCTCGGCCTGGGCATCCAGACTGGCCAGCCAGGATGCATCCTCATCCGCAACGGGCGGAGCGGCCGGCATCTCGGGTTCAGGCTCAGGCGTGGGTTCGGGCTGCGGTTCCGGCTGTTTTTGTTCTACCGGTGGGGTCGGCGCCGGGTCGGGCTCATCCCGTGGCTCGGAAGCGGCAGACTGACCACCGGAGCTTATGGCCGGCGGCTCTCGCCGGTCAGCCCCGGGGCGGAACGCAAGCATCCGGAGCAGGGTCATTTCGAACCCCATCCGGGCATCCGGCGTGATGGTTAGGTCTTTCCTCCCGATCAGCGCAGACTGGTAAAAAAGCTGAGCATCCTCGGCACTCAACTTGCGAGCCAGAGCCTGAACCTGCTCGGCATCACCCAGGGCGTTATCGGCACTGCCCGGAACCACCTGTTCCATGGTCACCCGGTGAAAGAGCGATAGCAGATCGGCGAGGATCACACTGTAATCCGGTGCAAAGTCCGAAATCCGGCTGATTTCCGCCAGCAAGGCCGGGCCATCGCCTTCAACGAGTGCATTCACAATGCGCTCAATATCGCGCTGATCAATGGTCCCCAGCATATTACTGACATCACTGGCGGACAGCTTCTGGTTGCCAAAGGCGATGGCCTGATCGGTCAGGCTCAAGGCATCTCGCATACTGCCGTCCGCAGCCCGGGCCAGGAGCCACAGGGCCGGTTCCTCAAATGGAATTTCCTCGGCACCCAGTACATGACGCAGATGGCCTGCGATGTGCTCCGGCGTCATGCGTTTGAGATTAAACTGCAGGCACCGTGAGAGCACTGTGACCGGCAGTTTCTGGGGATCGGTCGTTGCCAGCAGGAACTTGACGTGTTCCGGCGGTTCTTCAAGCGTCTTCAGGAAAGCGTTGAACGATTGGTTCGTCAGCATGTGCACCTCGTCAATGAGGTACACCTTGTAGCGGCCACGCGTGGGCGCATACTGGACGTTATCCGTCAGCTCACGCATATCATCAACGCCGGTCCGGGACGCGGCGTCGATTTCAATCAGATCCACAAACCGGCCTTCCTGGATCTCCTGGCAGCTCGAGCATTCACCACAGGGGTTCGGGGTTACGCCGGTTTCGCAGTTCAGGCAGCGGGCCAGCAGACGGCCAATGGTCGTCTTGCCTACCCCACGGGTACCCGTGAACAGATAGGCGTGATGAAGACGCTGGCTTTCCAGGGCGTGAATTAACGCCTGGAGCACGTGTTCCTGGCCCACCATATCCTCGAAAGTGCGTGGGCGCCATTTACGGGCAAGTACCTGGTAGCTCATGTTCCGCCAACTGCAGTGAAAAACGGCTTTAACCTTAGCACGGACAAAGATCCAGAAGAAGCAGACTTGATTCCGGAAGCGCGCTCACAAGTTCATGGCTATCAAGGATAATCAGAAGAAAAAACAGGAGAGGAGAGGAAACTGGGGGTGACTCCATCAGCGACACCCCGGCACACAATTCCACCGCTGCGGCTGCTCCCTTCCGGGCCTGACCGGGTTCACGGTTTCATGTTGCGGAGGCACCAATGGAGCCACCATAACGGCGTTCCGGGACAATTCCCCGAAAGCGGCGCGCATATTAGCAAAAGGGTTTGCACACTACAATGACAAATCAGCACGCCCGTCAGCATCATCCTTGTAAAGGCAGCGGCACTTCATCCTGGCGGAACCAGCAGGCCAGACTGTAGCGAGTGCGGTTTGCCGGTAACACCTCGTGAGGAATTTCCTCGCTCATGAACAAGGCCATTCGTCCTGCCTCGGGCAACACGGTTCCGCACACTTCCTGATCGTTGTCCCGGTTGAAAACCTGAAGCGCGCCACCGTCGGCTGCCTGCCAATCTTCATTCAGATAAAGCACCAGACTCACCACCCGGGATGCCCTGCCCTTAAAGCTGTCCAGATGCTGTTTATAGAAATCACCTGAATGGTACGTAGCATAATGAGTCTCGAATCGCTTCAGCCCGAGAAACAGCCTTTGATTCAGACCCTGGCGAATGGACTCGAAAAACCCGAACAGCGCGGCCTGAGGAGCTGTAATGCCTTGCAGCCAGACAATCTTGTCGCGCCGCACCGACCGGTCTCGCACCAGATCACTCCCGCGCCCGATGCCGGCTTTTTTCATGGCATCGGTACGATCCAGAAGCTGCACTTCCTGTTTCAGCGCCGCCAACAGGTTGGCGCCCAGCCGCGACCTCACATCCAGCGACATCCAGCCGTGCTCGCTCAGCCCTGAAGCCAGTTCATCCAGCCAGTCCTCAGACACCGGCGCCTGTTGCTCCGGCGTGAGATCCATCGACTGGACATCACTGCCCGCCACCGCATCCTGGGCGCTTTGCAAAGGTGTGATAAGGGGATCATGGATCGGAATGATTACCGGCGTTTCCATCGGCAGGCCTCGTACTGAATTTAAGCGTATTTTAGGCGCAATTCTCGCCGCAGCGGCAGTTTTAATTTACTCTCTGTGTAGGCAAATACACTTAACCGGTTTCACTCAGTAGCTAACCATGTCAGAAAGCAGTAACAGGCCACCGCTCTCACTTTCGCCGGGCCAGTGGTCCTTCACGCGCTGGAAAACGATCGGGCAACTGGAAGCTCTTGAGGTCCACCATCCTTTGTTCCAGGCCACTGTGTTTATTCAGGGCGCTCATCTGGCAAGCTTCAAACCTCAGGACGAATCTGACTGGCTCTGGATGAGCCCAGCGGCCCGGTACGAACCCGGTCGAGCCATCCGCGGCGGCATCCCCGTGTGCTGGCCCTGGTTTGGCGATCCGGCCCGCAACGCGCCGGAAGTGCGGAAACGCATCCAGACCGACCAAGCCCACGGGTTTGCCCGTACCGCGCTCTGGAAACTGGAAGATGTCCGGGAGAACGCCCACGAAGTGGAAATCAGCCTGTCCCTGGATGCCAATGAAGATTTCAGTGATGTCTGGGTTGGCCATGCGCTCGCCCTGCTCACTTTCAGCTTTTCCATCCGGGGCTGCCAGCTGGCGCTGACCACCACAAACCTGGGCAACGATCCCCTCGCCTTTACCCAGGCGCTCCATACCTATCTGCCCACCAGCGACATCACCCGCACTCGATTACTGGGCCTGGGCAACAGCCAGTACATCGACACCCTGGATAACTGGGAATACCGCAACCAGGAGGGGCCGGTTTACTTCGAAGGCGAAACTGACCGCATCTACGAGAGCGGCGAAACCCTGACGATCGTGACACCCCGAACTGGCCGCAAGCTCTCAGCCGTTGGCAGTGACTCAACTGTGGTCTGGAATCCCGGTCCGGCCAAGGCGGCCAAGCTATCGGATTTTCCCGATACGGCCTGGCAGGCCATGCTGTGTGTCGAAACCGCCAATGCAGCCAGCGATTATCGGGTGCTTAATAACGGGCAAAGCCACACATTAGGCGTATTCATTGGAAGGAAATCATGAGCCTGGCATCGTTTCTCAAAACCCGACTGGTTCCCGCGGAACTGGAGGAGCATATCAACCGCATCCGCAAACCCATCGGGAGCCTGGGCTACGACCCCTGGGGCTACAACAACGAAGCCATGAAATACGGGCTTTCGCTCACCAAACAGATTTACGAGAAGTATTTCCGGGTAAAGGCCCAGGGCGTCGAGAACATTCCCGCGGATGGCCCCGTACTGATTATCGCCAACCACAGCGGGCAGCTGCCCATCGACGGCCTGCTGATTGGCTATGCCCTCGCCTCCCGGGAAAAAGATCCCCGCATTCCAAGGGCAATGATTGAGCGCTTTTTTCCGACCGTGCCCTGGCTGGGCAACCTGCTGAATGAAGTGGGCGCCGTGCTCGGCGACCCGGTCAACTGCGCCAAGATGCTCGCCAATAATGAAGCCGTGATTGTTTTCCCCGAGGGCATTCGTGGTTCGGGCAAGCTTTACCACGACCGCTACCAGCTCAAACGGTTTGGCAACGGCTTCATGCACCTGGCCATGAAGTACAAGGCTCCAATCGTGCCCGTTGGCGTGGTGGGTTGCGAGGAAACCATCCCGGCCATCGCTAACATAAAGCCCCTGGCAAAAGCCCTGGGCATTCCCTATGCCCCGGTCGCCATGCCCGTGGTGCTGCCGGCAAAGGTACACCTTAACTTCGGAGCCCCAATGTACTTTGACGATCTGGAAATCCCCGAAGAACAGGTCACCGAACGGGTTGAGAAGGTCAAGGCCGAAATCAGCCGGCTGATCGACAAGGGACTGAGCGAAAGAAAAAGGCTTTTCTGATGACCGAACATCGCAGACCGCACATTCTGATTACCGGCGCCGCCGGCGCCCTCGCCCAACAGGTCATTGAACAGCTCCGGGATACCTGCGACCTGGTCGCCGTCGATTTCCGGGAACAGGTCTACCTGGGCGACGACATCCCCAGCTACTGCATCGATTTCAACAAGCGGGTGTTCGAGGATCTGTTCCGGCGCTATCAGTTCGATGGCGTGATCCACATGGGCCGGATCATGTCCAGCCAGCTCACCCGCATGCGGCGCTACAACGCCAATGTGCTGGGCACCCAGAAACTGCTGGACCTGAGCCACAAGTACGGTATCAAGCGGGTGGTGGTGCTTTCGACGTTCCATGTATACGGAGCCGTGGCCTACAACCCCGCGCTCATTGATGAAGCAGCACCGCTCAAGAGCGCAGGACTCAGCGCCGACCTGATTGATTCCGTGGAGCTGGAGAACCTCGCCAACATCTACCTGTGGCGCTACCCGGAACTGAACATCACCATCCTGCGCCCCTGCAATATCGTGGGCCCGGGGGTGCGCAACACCATCAGTACTCTGCTGGCCAGCGAACGCGCACCGGTGCTGGCGGGCTTTTCACCCATGATGCAGTTTATTCATATCGACGACATGGCCGATGCGATTGTACTGGCGTATAAAAAACCGACACGTGGCGTGTACAACGTCGCGCCGCAGGACTGGGTGGCGTACCAGCACGCCCTGAAGCTTTGCGGATGCAAACGGATACAGGTGCCCTCCATCCCACCAATGGTTCCGAAGATGATACTCGGCACCTTGAAGTTGAAGAGTTTTCCATCCTACCTGATGGCATTCTTCAAGTATCCGGTGGTGATTGACGGGCGGGCGTTTGTTAACGAGTTCGGGTTTGAGCCGAAGCGGCCGCTGAAGGAGATTTTCCGGTTTTATCGGGAGAATAAGAGGCCGGTTTGACTGTTTCCAACAAAAAGCCCCGCGCCTTCATAGCCCGATACCGAGAAATTAAGCATGCCGGCAGCGACGTAATGCTCATCAGGTGTAGTATGTAGGGACCACACTTTTCTGGCCGCATGTGTAAAGACTACCGACACCACTAGAAATAAGTGTTCAATTTTCGTTACAGTCGACTTGCTTGATCACCCTCAATAATCCGCTCAATATAAAAGTGGATTAACTACGGGAAGCACGAGATGTTCAGGGATTTGGGCGTTATAAGCCACGGAGCAGCAGCAATCTGCTTTCTGTTGCTGGCAATTATCGTTGGCACTCGCTATCTGCGGAGAAACGTCGACCGCGCGCTCTTTCTTGCGGCCATTCTTTCCTTCTTATGGGCCGCCACGCTGGTCACACAGAGCCTCTTTGGTCAGCCAGACTTTCTCATCCGCTATCTTCTTGAGCTCCTCAGGGATGCCTCATGGCTACTTCTACTCTTTGCGATTCTCCGAGACTCCTTCAAATCATTTGGCCTGAGTACCCGGGTCCGCTCAATGATTGCAATCGGCGGCGGCATTCTGATTATCGGCTTAATGAGCGTTAGCATTCTGGAATACTTCCTGGAACTGGAATTAATGAGCGGCAAAGCCAAGGTTCTCGGACAAATCGGGCTTTCCCTCATCGGGCTTTCTATTATCGAACAGATCTGGAGAAACTCCACCGGGCTCGGTCGCTCCAGCATGAAGTATCTTTGTATCGGGGTGATTACCATCTTCGCCTTCGATTTCTTCATGTATACAGACGCCCTGCTCTTCGGTCAGATTTCTGACTCCTTCTGGAACGCGCGCGGCTTCATCAATGCCGCTATGGTCCCGTTGTTTGCCGTTAATGTAATCAACACACGCAAACAACCAATCGAGTTCCAACTGTCTCGAACGGCGGTTTTTCATGCCAGCACACTCGTCTTTGCAGGCGGCTACCTGCTATTCCTCGCCATGGGTGGTTATTACGTTCGCGCCCTCGGCGGAAATTGGGGCGAAGCATTGCAGGTCCTCTTCCTCACTATTTCACTTGTTTTCCTCGCAACACTGCTTCTCTCAAGACGCATTCGAGCAAGACTCATGGTGTTTATCAGCCAGAATTTCTTCGACTATAAATACGACTATCGTGAAGAATGGCTGAAAATGACCCGGGAACTGGCGGATCTGAGCAACGATCCGCCCCTGCCAGAACGGGTTATCCGAATTCTTGCCGGACTGGTAGAAAGTAACGGAGGGGCGATTTGGCTGAAAGGCGAAAGGGATGCCTATGTACTTAAAGCATCCATCAATCTGTCGACCCCAAAACATACAATGATCGACCACGATGCAGAACTGGTGCGCTTCTTTTCAGATCGTGAGTGGATTGTCGATTTGCACGAGTACGGGGCAGACCCGGTCAGCTACAACCTGCTTGAAATACCAGACGCCATCGCGAAAACCCCTGATGCCTGGCTGATTATCCCTCTATACCTGGGCAACGATCTGTATGGCATGGCATTAGTAGGTAATCCCTACGCACGTGTTGAGCTTAATTGGGAAAACTTTGACCTTATCAAGGTCGTTGCCCGGCAAACCTGCAACCTACTGGCCCAGGCCGATGCCCAAAACCGGCTCTCCCGAGCGATGCAATTCGAGGCGGTGAGCAAGGCCTCCGCTTTTATGGTTCACGATCTCAAAACCGTAATAGCCCAGCTTTCGCTTCTGGTCAAAAACGCTCCCAAGCACAGAGATAATCCAGCGTTCATAGACGACATGATCAAAACGACCGACCATGCCGTTCGCAAAATGTCGGGTCTGGTGGACCATATTCGCAGACCCGGCATAGATGATGACGATCAGCGTCAATTACTGAACCTTACAGGTGTTGTGGTAGATCTTATTGAGCATCACAAACACCAGTTGCCAGTCCCGCGCCTGGAAGGCCAAGCTCCTGATGCCATGATAAAAGCCGATGTCGAGCAACTTCGGAGCGTGCTTGGCCACCTGATCCAGAATGCACAGGACGCTACTCAGAATGCCGGAGAAATATCGATTACTGTGAAAATCGCTAAAGGCAATGTGGTGTTATTTATCCAGGATACTGGCACTGGCATGACCAAAGAATTCATTTCAAGTCAGTTATTCAAACCGTTCGAGAGTACGAAGGGCCTCACTGGCATGGGTATAGGCGCCTACCAGGCCAGGGAATATATCCGGAAAATCGGCGGTAATATTGATGTAACCAGTGAGCCGGGTATCGGCTCCTGTTTTTCAGTGAGAATCCCGTTAGCCACTGAAAAGCCGAAATTGGAAGAGCTCAGAGAGCTGCGGCCAGTTTCCGTTCCAGAGGACCCACTTCAAAGCGCCAATTAAACGTCGGCGCGAGACTGAACTACAAATCGACATTGCAAAGTGTCAATGTTCGGTTGAGAATCAGGTGGGTGGAAGGACCACTACAAAGGACTTGTTGCTGTTGTGACCAGACGACTCTTAATCGTAGAAGATGACCCGGGCCTCCAGAGCCAAATGCGGTGGTGTTTCAGTGAAGACCTCGATGTATCCGTAGCGTCGGATAGAGAGTCTGCTTTAGCATGCCTGCGTCGGGAAGAACCTGAAGTGGTAACACTTGATCTGGGCCTGCCGCCGGATTCTGGAGGAGCAACCGAAGGGTTCACCCTCCTCGAAGATATTCTGCAGCTAGCACCAATGACAAAGGTGATTGTGGTCACCGGTCGTGAAGACAAAGAAAATGCCGTTAAAGCTGTTGGCATGGGTGCTTCGGATTTTTATCAGAAACCGCTTGATGCCGATATACTCACATTCGTGGTTAACCGAGCCTTCCGGCTTGCCGAACTCGAGCGGGAAAACAGAGAACTAGGCATGCGGGGCAACGACGCCAATATTAAAGGCATCGTCGCATCAAGCCCACAAATGCTCTCGATCTGCCGCACACTGGAAAAAGTAGCGCCGACTGATGTGACTACACTGATCACCGGTGAAACCGGCACCGGGAAAGAGCTTCTCGCTCGAGCACTTCACGATCTAAGCCATCGGTCCGACAAACCCTTTGCCGCTATAAATTGCGCAGCCATTCCTGAAAACCTACTGGAAAGCGAGCTCTTCGGATTCGAAAAAGGGTCTTTCACGGGAGCCACTCAATCCAAGAAAGGTAAAATTGAAAACGCCAACGGCGGGACTCTGTTCCTCGACGAAATTGGCGACATGCCCATGGCGCTGCAAGCGAAACTGCTGCGATTTCTCCAGGAGCGAGTTGTTGATCGCGTCGGCTCTGTGAATCCTGTTCCGGTTGACGTCCGAGTCGTGTGTGCGACCCATCGTGATGTCAGGCAATTGATAGATAGTGGTGAGTTCCGGGAAGACCTTTACTATCGAATCAGCGAAATCACGCTAGACGTCCCGGCCGTCAGGGACCGCGAAGGTGACGCACTTGTTATTGCCCAATCACTGCTCAAATCCCTTGGCAAGCAGATGGAGCGGCCAAACCTGGCATTCAGTGAGGATGCCGTTAATGCAGTCAGTCATTACACATGGCCCGGCAACGTGAGAGAAATGATCAACAAGGTCAAGCGGGCTACCATCATGGCCGAAGGCAAACGGGTAACGGCTGAAGATCTGGAGCTGGCAACGAATGAGCCTTGCCCTGAGAGGCAGCTTAACCTGCGACAGATCCGGGAAAATGCTGAGCGTGTTGCCATTATGCAGGCGTTACAGGCCTGCAATTTCAACATGGCGAAAGCCTCCAGGCTACTCGGAGTTACCAGGCCAACGCTCTATAACCTTACGGACAAGTACCGAATTGAAACATCTCCCGAGCCCAGCGCATAAATGCACAAGGGAATTCATAAAAAGAATCGAAAGGAAAAGGAAACAGGGCCATGAAATCAGTGTTGAGCATCAAAGCCACCGTATTGACTGTCGCTTTATCAATTCTGCTTGCTGGCTGTGGTGGCGGCGAGGAAATGAGCCAGGAGGACATTCAGTACCTTAGCCATGTTGATCAAGCACGTTTTTTTCAGCGGCAGGGCGAACTCAAAGCGAGCACACTGGAAGCACGAAGTGCAGTCGACCTGCAGCCAACCCGGATTGAACCCTACCTGATTATTATCAGTAATCTGCTAACAGCAGGCGATGCGCGAACAGCAGAACGCCAATTGGACGAGCTTACAAGTACCGATGGCCTGTCCATTGACGAGCAAAACCAGAACCGGATAGCCCTGATTCGGTCAGAAGCCAATCTTCGACAAAGGGAATTCGACGAAGCATTGGCGGCCCTCGAAACGCTGAACAATCCCGATCGCGCTCAGGAACTTGAGGCGCATACATTGAAAGGCGACATCTACAGAACACGCGGAGATTACGATAAAGCCGAATCTGCCTATAGAAAAGCCCAGCAGGTGGATTCCACAGCCGCTCTGCCCCTCGTTGGCCTGTCAAAAACCGCGCACAGCCGTGGCGATATTGAATCTGCGGTTGATTATATACGCCAGGCGGAAGCGGCAGATCCCGAAAACGAAAACCTATGGCTCTGGAAAGCTCAGCTTGCCCATGCCAATAGCGAATGGGCAGAGGCCGAGCAGGCCTATATCAAGGCGTTGGAAACCATAGGCCAGTACGATGTAATGACTTTCCGTAAATTCGAAACCATGTCCGCCCTGGTAGACGTACTGCGCCAGCAAGGGAAAGCGTCCGAGGCATTTGTTTATGAGGAGATTCTCGCAAAATCGGCTCCCGGCACAATCAGAAGCAATCTGATTGCAGCGCAAGAAGCCTTTACAGATGGTGATCTCGGCACAGCCGCCAGATTTCTGGAAGAAGTGCTAACCCAGTCTCCCGGTAATGAACAGGCGGCACTGATGCTTGGCATCACACGCTTTCGTCAAGGACGGGCGGAAGAAGCCGAAAAGATTCTCGCACCGCTTGCAGATCTGAACGATTCGGAACAAATCACGAGACTGCTCGCCGCAACACGCCTTCAACTTCGTGATCCAGAAGGTGCGAGGCAGATCCTGGAAACTATCGATGACCAGGATTCTGACCCGGCAACACTTGCCCTGGTGGGCATTGCCTCCCTGGCTACTGGTGAAAGCGAAACCGGCGAACAGCTGATAGAAAAGTCCCTGGAACTCAATCCCGACAACAACAACCTCCGGCTTCGCTATGCAAACTATCACGCCCTGCAAGGCGATGCTGGCAAAGCGATTGAGCTTGCCAAGGAAGCTGTCGAACGGGAGCCCTCCTTAGCAGCTGCCTGGCAAATGCTGATCCGCAGCCAGCTTGCGGCGGAGGATCAAGATAGTGCGATCCAAACGGCAAACCGATGGCTCGAAAACGCTCCGAATAACACCCAGGCGCTGGTGACGCGTGGAAATATCGCACTCCAAACTCAGAATACCGAGCAGTCAAAAATATTTTTTCAGCGGGCCATTGATGCTGACCCAGAAAGCGCTGTTCCACTCCTGGCCATGGGCAACATGGAACAGTCTCTAGGTAACGAAGAACAGGCCAAAACCTATTTCATAAAAGCGGCGAGGCTTGCTCCCGATAACCGCCAGGCTCTACAGGGACTTGCCTCGGTAATGTCTAGAGAGGACATGAAACCGCTGATGCAAGACATTCTCGAAGCCAGTCCCGAGGCCATCGGGCCGCGATTAATATTGCTTGAATCGGCTTTGATTGACGATGAACAAGCCCTCGCTGACGAACTCACCGCCGGCCTGCTTGAGCGCGAGAACCCTGACACTCCGGCACCCGCTGAGGAGCTGGTTGCCAGAGTCTACAGCGGTATTGCCGTTCAAATGGCCCAAAGAGACCGAGACAAAGACGCTGCAGACATATTCGAACGAGGACGCGTGCTATTCCCCGAAAACGAAACCATCGGGCTGCAAGCAGCAACCCTCCAATTTAGGCAAGGCAATGCAACAAAAGCCCGAGAGATTCTCAGCGACGCAAAGCAGTCGCATCCGGATTCTCCTTCCCCCTTCTTGGTGGAGGCTCGCTATTTTGAAAGCCAGCAAGAGCCGAAACAGGCTGCCGAGCTCTATCAGCTGGCGCTTGAAAAAGCACCTCAAAACGTCGGCATCATGCTGAGCCTTGCCACGGCTTACCAAAGCAGCGGCCAACAAGACCAGGCCACTCCGCTTTACGAGCAGATCGTGGAACGCCAGCCTGAAAACCCAGTTGCACTCAACAATCTGGCATGGATCTATCAGGAACAAGGCAGGGACGAAGCGACCGACCTAGCACTCAGAGCCTATAACTTGGCACCCGATAACGCAGCTATCGCGGACACCTATGGCTGGATTCTGTTTAATAACGGGCAAACCTCCGAAAGCCTGACGGTCCTTGAAAAAGCATACGAGCTCGCACCCGGCTCTACGGAAATCGCGAGTCACCTCGCTGAAGTCTACAAGGCCATGGGGAACGAAGAGAAAGCCAGGGAAGTGATGAAAGAAGACTGACACCGAGGCCTGCCCGGGCCTCACTGAAGCCTGTCGAATAATCTTACACAACAGAAATGGATCTAGATTTTTCCATTTAAAAACAAATAGATAAAATATGGCACGATCCCTGCTTAACCTCAGATACCACTCTACGATCATGTTTCGTAGTTCTGTAGTTCAAAGGATTTGAGGAGTAAGCATGCACAACAAATTTCTACCAGGCGCAACTGCGCTCGCTTTAATGGCAAGCCTTTCAACAGGCGCGCTTGCTACTCCAGTGTATGATGGCCCAACTGATGCAAACTTCAGTCCCAATCCGGGCTCAGCCAGCTCAAACGACGCTGGCTATTACATCTGGAGCAGCAACGAAGGTAACGACTGGTCTGTACGCTGGACGGGTAACGCCTATGGCGATACAGGCTGGTACGACTGGTTTGGAACCATCAATTTGCAGAACCTGGAAGACGGTTCGGTACAGGCAATTCAGTTTGAGGCCAATCACAGCGACCAGGTAGACAGCGGCACCAACATCTTCGGTTCAGCCATTGATGTAATCACCTTCGAGGGCTACGCAGGGCCAGCGTACGATGGCTTTGACTTCTCTCTGACCTCACCAAGCTCAGCGCAAGTCATCGATTTTTCACTCGGCACCACCCTGCTGGGCGAAACAACGGTTGGCGGGTTGGGAGCAAGCCCGCAAGATGTTCAGGGACAGAACATTTTCATTGGTTCCGATTTCAGCATTCCGCTTGTCCAGATCCAGCGGGAAAGTCCCGATGACCCAAATAACAAAAGCCTTGTGCAGCGTTTCGAAGTAACCCAGGTGCCTGAGCCAGGTACTTTCGCGCTGATGGGTCTTGGTTTGCTTGGCCTCGGGCTGCGGCTGAAAAAGCGCTCTGCCTGAATCAGTATACAGCGCTGAAAATCGACATGCTCTGCGGGGGTGTGTCGATTTTTTTGCGCCCATGCTGACACAATCCCCCCAAGACAATATTGTCCATTGAGTCCTGTCGATATTTCTTACAGATCGAGAATCTCGGCGTCATAGGGTTGCCCCTGTTTACTGATTATGAACGAGTTTCTTAATCCGATGCGCTTCTTGCAAATAACTCTGTACTTACACTGACCCAAAGTGTTTTCTTAAGCAGTACAGGAGTTAGAACACCATGAATTTCTCAAAAACCCTGTTAGCAGCCACACTCGCTACCTTTGGGTGCAGTGGCCACCACCCAGGCACTGGAAATCACCGTTTCAGAAGGCGGTATCTTTGACACCCAGGTCGCTGGTGCAACCGTACTGGATTTTGAAACCGCAGCGAACTGTGGTGGATATGCATCGTGTAGCGGCGACTTTGGCGTTGTAACAGGCTCGCAGAGTAGCCAGTTCGCGGCACCGGCGGGCATCTCTGAGCCCAACAGCTATCTGTCCGTCCCGGATGATGAAAACAGCTGCGAAGCAATCTTTGGTCTCGGCACTACAGCCAATTACTTCGGTCTGCTCTGGAGTTCAATCGATAGTTACAACGCCCTGGAATTTTTCAGTGGTGGCATTGGAGGCACCCAAGTCGCCTCCATCGATGGTGGATTCCTGAAGTCCGTAGATTCTGACATTCTGGTGCAGGGCAATCAGGTTAGCCTGGATGACAACCGCTACATCAACTTCTTCTTTGGCAGCGATGTTTTCGACACCGTAAAGCTGATCAGTAGCCAAAATGTGTTCGAATCCGGCAACCACGCCTGGGCAACGCTTCCCGAGCCCGGCATCCTGGCTCTGTTCGGTCTCGGTCTCGCTGGCTTAACGGTTTCAAGGCCCAAAAAAGCAGCGTAAAGCCTGACTTGCACCTAACCAAAAAAGCGCCGATTTTTTACACATCGGCGCTTTTTTTGGCAAACTCGGAAAACGAATACCTTAATTATCTGTGGCGTTCTTATCCACAGCTGCCACCGCAGAATCCATCGCAGAATTAATCCAGCCCTGAAGCCTCCCACGACCATCGCAGTTGTCACAAGCCACGCCGAACACCATGAGCGAAGCGTCGCTTCGACTGTTGAAGAAACCACGAACCTGGGCGAGCTTTGCCCTCAGATCATCAGTCTCCCAGAAACCTTCCACATAGTAACCATAGGCAAGATAAATCCGCTCATCGGTCACTCGGTGGCGTAACTCCATTCCTGTCAAAGGCACACCGTTCAGGCCAGTAACCGAGAAGAACGACTCGGTGTGCCATTGGCTGGGATCGAACACCCGGTTCGAGTACTGAACGACTTCCGCCGACTCACGCTGATAGTCGTAACTGTAAACACCGAGAAACAACGACTCATCCGCCACAGTCCCCTCGTCAATGCCAGCGCGATCAAAGACAGTCTGGGTGAACACCCTGTCCGGGTTTATCACTCTAGGCCGCCATCCCGCCAACCCGTTTGAGAACAGAGGCCCGTAGTTTTCGGGCTCCAGACGCACCTCCAATTTCGCCGCTTCCTCAGATGCAGACCCACCCGATGCCGGCAAGGCCCACCAGGCAATAAGTGGAAGTACGGCAGTCAACAACGCCCCGGTAATCAGCTTGCGAGAGCTGCAGGCGGTAGAAGAGACCTCATTATTTAATTCAACAGGGGCCTGCTCCGCCGGCAGGCCCTCGAGTCGGCGCCCCAACAAAAACAACGGCACCAGTGTTGCTGCAAATACCCACCAACCGAAGCTATCATGATCCTCAATCAAGCTGGTTTGCATATTGGTTTCGTAACCCATGTAGATAATCACGAATACTCGAATCCAATTCGCCAGCAACGCCAGGAAAACACCGCTCAAAAACAAAATCACTTTGGCGCGTACCGTGCGCAAGTTCAGCTCGCCATACATCAACGCCAAAGACTGCCCCACCAGGAGATAACGCAAGCCCGAGCAGCCATGGGCCACTTCAAATGCACCGACGCCAATCAGGTAAACGAACACACCCTCAACTTCAAATTCAATATTAAACATGCCAAGCAACAGACGATTAATCTCTACAGTAATCAACTGCAGCGTCCAGGCTAGGAAGTCCCACACAGGCATGGCAAAAAACACCAAACCAATGGGCGCAATGAAATGCTTTACCTGTTGCCAGCCTAATAAAACCGCCAGCGCACCAAGGACCAACGGCACGATCATGAGATGTTGGAGGGCTTCAACCCGCAGCAAACCACCCAAACCATAAGCCAGTAATGCCAAAGTAAAAGGAATCAGCCAGAAGGGATAAAATCCAGGCGTTGGCCTCAGAGATCTGGCAGTGCGAACAACCAGATACGCGGACACTGCAAGCAGCAGGAAACCGTGGGAGTAGGATTCGTCGAATTTGAGCCAGCGGGAGGAAATACCGACTAGAGTTGGAGAAAGGGTTACCAACAGAGGTCCATAAACAATCAAAAAAGGGGCTGCTAATGCAAACAAACTCCCCGAGCGATTCCCTTCCATCTCATACTACTCCCTGTTTTAAACGACCGAGTGCCAGATCTTGCCTCTTTATGAAATATTTTACTAGCGATCAAGATCTAAGCTTCACACTAATATCGGCGGAATCTTTGGTATAAAACCGTCACCAACGGAATCCCCTCTAGCTTCAATTGTATTAAAGCCCAATCTTTCGATTAAAAAAACGGGATATGGGTTTCGGCGCAACATCTTCTAATCGGTAAAGTACTGCCATCAATGGATTCTTTACCAATTGAAAGGTTGAAAACTCGACAGGTTCTCCTCTGAAGTGCGATTTATAAAAATGGTTTTTACCGGCACCTGCAAGAAGGTCGTAAAAATCAACACCATCTTCTCTGAAAGCCGACTCAACGGCGAATCCGATATG
Organism: Marinobacter sp.; assembly: GCA_002718255.1. Taxonomy (GTDB): domain Bacteria; phylum Pseudomonadota; class Gammaproteobacteria; order Pseudomonadales; family Oleiphilaceae; genus Marinobacter. The sequence continues at coordinate 55,923 of PBED01000047.1, forward strand.
AAGCGACCCCAACGCCACCTTTTTATCGAAATCCTCAATGAATCCAGCTTGCAAATTCAATCGCCATCGCCCGGCCACCACATCGTAAAGCACTGAAACACACTCCCCTTTAAAATGTAGAGCTGTGAGCTCTGCCCTCCCTTCACCAAACGGGAGCCGTTTAATTAGAAGCTCATGAAATCGGAAGGCATCTTCATCGAATACCGGTTTGCCCCAGCGTAAAACATGAAAGGCGTTCAGGCGCTTCAGAAAATGATTGCTTTCTGTAGCTTCAAACGGAGTAAAAGTCAGTTCGCCTCGGTCTTCAAGATAAATTCTGCGGTTGTATGCTTTCAGGCGGGTATTCTTTCCCAAGCCCTCAAGCCAATCATCAAATGATCCATTCGTCTGTATCCGAATACCTGTGTCGATCGTTCTCTTTATAAAAACCGGATTATTGGCAGTGGGCCAACGTTCAGGCCAAAACGAAGACACTTCACTTGCATCTACATCACTGCATATGAGTTCGTCCCATTCCAGTTTTGCAACGGCGGCCAGGATCGCATCATTGACTTCGTTTTCGCGGCCCACAGGAAGCACAAGCCCGCAATATTCCGTTCTTACTGTTGGTGACAAGCGCCAGGCACTGCCAATCAGATACAAACGGTAGACACGAACCCCAGCGGGGGTCAGCATCGCCCGGCGATAAAAAGGGCCGAGGCCAATCAGTGCACCTTCTTCGTCGTAGACACCGATCAATACGAGCTCAAGCCCCAGTACCTGCGACCATACCTCCCACCAGCTGTATAACCAGGGCCAACCAAGAAACAAAGGGTTTGCAGAAGAACACCTCAGGCAGAGGCGCCATTCATCAGCCATAGAGCTGAAATCCGCTTCGGATAAACGCTGTAAGCGAAGGGTCACAAGCTTCCCCGGTAACAAAAATCCGCGCCAGCCTGAAGGAATTCGCCGTCGGAATCACCCATCATGATGAACCATTTAGCGTCAGACGGTTCTTTCTCATACCGGAAAAAACGGGGCTTGCCCCGTAACCTCAGAAACCCGGCAGCCAAGAAGCATTCACCCAGCTGGTTATCAGTCGTAGTCGCCGAAATCTGTGCCGTGTGGCGCCATTGATCGATAATGTAGCTAACCATTACTCGTTTCAAATAACGATCATTACTTGGGCCAACGTAGTCCACGATCCTCAGGTGTTCTCCATGTGCCCTAACCACCATGATTCCTGCAAGATCCCCAGCCTTCTCAGCGCGAACGAAAGCATAACGACCTAAAGGAGGTTTCTGATACCGCCAGTCTAGATACCGGTAGTCCCTAACAACGATTCGCTCATAACTACCAGCACAGGATGCCCAAAGCGCATCAACTTGCTGACTTTCAGGTAGTGAGGATCGCACTGTGAGGCAAATGCCTTCTTGTCGTGCTACTGGGTGGTGCGGGAATGCAGTCCCTTGCAGAATCCGATTCACAAATTGCAACGCCATAAATGCCCAACTGCGCCAGCCCCCTACTTTTCGGATCATCCGGTAACTTTCGACAGATGTATCTTGGACCCATCCAAGGTGCTTTAAGACGTCACTGGCCCTGTCACTGATCCCAAAGGCCATAATTATGGGAGACTTGCGATGCAGCTCGTGCTTGATTTTGCTTCCCAACCCCTGACCACGCCATTTGTTAGCAAGAAAGAAGTCGCAACTCCACAAGACCGGAATCTCCGCTCCTTTGTCAGTCGCCAAAACAGGCATCACGCCATTAAACCCAACGACTTGGTTCTCTCCATCAACCAGAACCACTGGATCAAACCCCAGAGCAAATGGGTTGCTTTCAAATTGCCACGTCCAAAGCTCGTTCTTGTGCCCCACATCACTGAACAGAGCCAACACGCCTTCCCGGTATCTGGGGTGCCAGTCGGTTGGTATTGGCAGTATTTCCTGGTCAGGGCTGTTGCTCGCTTCCATTGACATTTGCAGCTATCCAGGAAATAACGTTCGATAGAAAGCCCGCCAGACCACGGGGTCGAAAGGTGCCAGGCGCAGGGCACCAAAACAAGCCAAAAATGCTGCCGCCCTATCATTCGAGCGGGCAAAATACCGTGCTTTTCGGCAGTAAAATCGCGACAAGCCCCATCGCCGCTGGGACGGCGTGAGTATCGTTCCGAACTGAGCCAGAAACTGTCCAATAATCAATTCGTTGGTTTCAAACCTGAGTTTCTTATCAGAAGAGATCTGGTTCGGCATAACGCGATAAGCTGCCAACCGCTCTGGCAGGTAGCAAAAACGATATTTTACGGACAGCCGGAGCCACAATTCATAGTCGTCGGCGACTGGGAGCGTCGAATCCATTCCTCCCATTTCATCGAAGCACTCTCTCCTGACCAGCGCTGTGGTAATGCTAACGCTGTTGTCCGCCAGAAGCTGCGGGGTTATCCAGCCGGAATATCGTCGCATATTGCTCGTTTCTATTTCCTGGCCGTGTTCGTCAATCTGGGACTCATCGCTGTGCACAATAGCGATTGATTGGTCAGCATCCAATATCGCGATCTGCCGTTCTAGCTTCCGGTAATACCACACGTCGTCTGAGTCCAGAAAGCCAATGTAGCGCCCGCGAGCATGGTCCAGCGCGGTATTTCTTGCCCGACTTTGGCCCTGATTGGCCTGATACAGATAATGGATTCGAGGGTCTTTCAGATAGTGTTCGAGTTGGTCCCTGGTGTCGTCGGTCGAGCCATCGTCAACGATTATCATTTCCCAGTTTTGGAAAGACTGGGCTAACACACTCTCTACGGCCCGACTGATAAACGCTCCACGGTTAAAGGTTGGGGTGATAACACTGACTACCGGGAGCTCATCAACCATCACCACGCGACTCCAGCCAGGCCTGGAACATCAAAATACTCCATAACTGAAAACTGTGATCGTCTACATCCTGAAGATGAGCGCGCCAAAGGGCTCTTATTGGCGCGGCGTGGAAATAACCCTCCGATTCCAGTCGCTTTTCATCCAGCAATGCCTCTGCCCAATCGCGGAGCTGGGTTCGCAGCCAGCTTCCAAGCGGTACCGCGAATCCCTGTTTTGGGCGATCGACCATTGATCGGGGCACATGTCGATACAAAACCTCTCTGAGCACCTGCTTGCCAATACCTTGATGCATGTTCAACTCAGTGGGAAGTCTCAGGGCGTATTCAACAATGCGTCGGTCCAACAAGGGCACCCTGGTTTCAAGACTGCAAGCCATAGCCGCACGGTCTACTTTTACCAGAATATCGTCCGGCAAATACCAGTTCAGATCCCGCCACATCAATTCTTTCAATGGGTCATTACCGACGTTCGCAGGGGCTGCGACAGTCAGAGAATAGTCAGGCTCATGGTCAACGGACTTTACGAGCCGTTCCGGGTCTATCCAATAACTGAGTCCCTGACGATAAAAATCCGACAACGATCCGGCACGGGCGCTGGCCGCTTCCCGTCTAAGGCGCTCTGCCAGCGTGGCCACAGATCGGTTTGCCATGCCTGGTACCAGACGACGGATAATATTGGCCATCATCTCTGTTGGCAGGCGCGCGGCCAGTTTTCTCAGTCTTGCTTTCAGCGAAGCGCGGTTCTGCCAGGAATTAACAGTAGAAGGGAAACGAGAATAACCGCAAAAGAGTTCGTCGCCGCCATCGCCAGAAAGGGCAACCGTTACATGCTTCCGAGTCATCTGGCTGACCAGAAATGTCGGGATTTGGGACGAATCGGCAAATGGCTCGTCGTATAGTGAAGGCAACCTTGGTATCAAGGACAAGCCATCATCCGGCGAAACAATCATTTCCGTGTGTTCCGTGCCCAGATACTTCGCCACCGCCTTGGCATGCTCCGCCTCGTTAAACCCCCGTTCCCGAAAACCAATACTGAACGTTCTTACCCGTCTGGATACTTGCTTTTGCATCAATGCAACAACAGTAGACGAATCAATGCCACCTGATAGAAAGGCGCCCAACGGAACGTCCGAAATCATCTGCTCGCTGATCACCTCGCCCAAAAGGTCTTCAAGATGATCCGCCGCATGCTCCAGAGTCGGGGGCTGCGCATGCGAATTAAAGCAGTTTTCAAGTGACCAATACGATTTTGGCTCAGGCCATTCGATATCACTTTGTTTTAAAGAGAAACTGATATAGGAAGCAGGAGGCAGTTTCTTGATGTCTTTATAGATGGTATGTGGCGCAGGAATCACGTTGTGTCTTAAAAGCAACGCCAGGCTCTGTCGGTTGATGTCACCGCGCCAGTCGGGGTGGGGTGTCAGCGCTTTCAGCTCTGAGCCAAACAGCAGCGTTCCTGACTGCCAGCCATAGTAAAGTGGTTTCTCGCCCATCCTGTCCCGGGCCAAATGAAGCTTTTGCTCATGGGTGTCCACTAGCGCAAATGCAAACATGCCGTTAAATTGATCAAGTGCTGCTTCCACCCCCCACTCTTCAATGGCGCCGAGCATCACTTCGGTGTCTGAGTGGCCTTTGAAACTTCTGCCAAGTGATACCAACTGGTCGCGGATGGACTGAAAGTTGTATATCTCCCCGTTAAACGCAATCACGAAGTGACCGGAAGACGACGCCATTGGCTGCGCCCCGGCCGGGCCCAGGTCCTGGATCGACAGTCGCCGGTGGACCAGCCCCAGGTTTTCGCTACACCAGACCCCCTGAGCATCAGGGCCACGATGCTGGATTTTCTCGCCCATGGCTTCCAGCAAATCCCTGCTAACACCCTTTCTGGTGTACATCCCTGTGAATCCACACATTGCCTATACCTTTCCCGTTCGCTTGCGAATTTTGTTCATCACAAACCTTTTTTCATCCGCTTTTAGCGAGAAAATCCAGAAAAAAACTCCGTATACCAATACCGCGAGAGCCACAGTAGTGACAACTACCCAGTATGAATCAATCACCACAAGAAACCGCATAACTCCCAGCACGCCGGACATTGCCAGCAACGGAAACATAAGCGGCAGCAGGCTTTCCAACAAATAATGGCCGGGAGAAATACCAAGGTGTCGGCAACTGTGCATAAGAATAACCGGCTGAAGAAACAGCACCGGAATCAATGAACCAACCGCCACTCCCAGAATGCCATAATCCTGAACCAGCAGAATACTCAACCCTAAATTTGCAGCGGCAGAAACCGGCATCAGCTTCGCAAAAACACCATGCTTATCAATTGCTGTAAGATACCTGCTACTGAATGGGTTCAGCATTGGAATCGCTGTAAAGAGGACCAAAAGCAGAATGATCTGATCCGACTGTTCTGTATACTCAGGGCCTACCCAGAGCGCAAGAAAAGGTGTGCCGATACCCAACATGCCCAACCCCATGGAGGCAACCAGGCCAGCGACAACTTTACTTGCCACCAAATACAAGGACCGGATCTCATCCTGTTTGAACCGCGCGTTCAAATCGCTGAACATCGGCATGAAAGCGTGAGACAGCGTCCAACCGAGAGCCTGGATATAACGGGTCAGGTTCTGCGGAATACTGTAAAACGGGACAACGGCCGGCCCGAGAAACCCACCGATCACAAGATTATCTGTCGCACTTTCAATGTTTGTTGCAATGCCCTGAATAAAAGACTTGAAACTGAATTTAAGCAACTCACCCAGTTTTTCCAGGCTCCAGGATGAACGGTAGAAACGGATTGCCCCGAATGCCGGGCGGGCAAGCATGATTGTGAACAGAACATACTTGATTATCAGACCAAGGGCATTCAAAGCTGCAAGTAGCAACAGGGCATTTTCTGGGGTTGCATAGATAATGAATACGATGGCCCCGACAATACTATTGACCATCGTAATATTATTCTTGACATAGTATTTCTGAAATCCCTCCAGAAAACTCTCAGCGGCATGCCCCGGAAACATGATCAGCAATTGCCCGGCCAGGATCAGCATAAAATACTTATAAACAATGGGATTTCCACCATCTGGTGTCATTATTTCGCTGAAGAGCAGTCCCCAACCTGCAAGTAAACAAGACACTACAACGCCAACCGCAATCAAAAACACGAAGGACGACGCAAATACTCGATGAAGGTTTTCCAAATCCCCCTCCGCTCGATACTTTGCCGCAAAACGGCTGATGGCGGGGCTAATTCCGAGATTCAGCATCCCCATGTATCCGATCACCGCCATCACCATTTCCCAAAGACCGTAATCATAATTTCCCAGATAACGGACCATGATCGGGGTCATGATAAAGGTCAGAACCAGTTTGACGAGCATTAGCAACAGGTTTGAGCCTGTACTGACCAACAGCACTCTAAACACTAAATTGCCCCCTCAGCGGCAGGGTTTAGAGCTTGATACAACTCGTGTAACGACTGCGCGGGACGGTCAATACCGAACCTGTCACAGGCTATTGGCTGAAAATCCTTAAAGGCCTGTCGGCGAACCTTCCGATCCGAAAGTTCCTCCTCTAGTGAGCTGGCCAGCTTCGAGACATCCCCTACCGGCACAGCTTTGGCAGGGGATCCGGAAAGAACCTCCCTCAAACCGATACAATCACTACCCACAATTGGGACACCAGCGGCCAAGGCCTCCATGGCAAGCAAGCCGCAGGCTTCCCATCGGGAAGGCATGGCAATCACGTCCACACCTTTCAACGATGCGCTCATGTCGTTGGTTTGATCCATTTGATGAAAGTACTCGCCCAAGCCTTTGTCGGTCAGATAGGCATAATCCTCCCGAATAAAACCGCCCCAACCAAAAGTGACCACGTGCGGTGCTGGCGACAGCGAGCTGTTTTTAATAATCTGCTCGACTGCCTCGATGATCAACCGGAACCCTTTTTGCCCCATAAAACGGCCAAAAAAACCTATCAACGGGGTTTCAGGCGCCAGTCCGATCTCTTCCTTGATATTACGGGGAATACCCTGTCTGAAATATTCCGTATCCACACCGTGTAGTATTCCATGCACGCGGCCACGGTCGAGTGACGGAAAAAAAGACAGCAGATTTTCGCCGGCATCCTCTGTGACAGTATGAATGCCGGTCATCCGACCAAAAAGCCTGGCCATCAGCCAGTGCTTGAGCCCGCCCTGAAAACCCGCGAACTGAGAGGACAGGAAAACATCATGGGCCGTCATCAAATGGGGCAAGGACTGCATTCCTCGCGCCATCTCGGTCAATGCACCCGCGGAAAAGCCATGGGAATGGACCAGATCGTAACCACCTGCCCGGATCAGATGGCGAGCTTCACGGACAAAACTCAGATGGCGTTGTGGTGCCGGATGCACTGACAATCGGCCCACAGGTATGTATTGAGAGAGAAACTGTGTCAGCCCGTCGTCCGGCGCAAACAAATCAAAAGTGCAGTCCTCAAAGCACGGTTGGCTGTATATGTATCTGAAAAACGTACGAATGCCTCCGCCCGGTTGCAAAGCGGTCATCAAAATATGCATAGTTGAACCCAATCAGGACACTACAAAAATCAAGCACAGCTACTACGGGCAGAAGGCTTACCTACGAATAAAATCAGCTAGCGGGTATTTGGCGCGAAAAGCGCCCGGTTTTAAGGTTTCATGCCTCACACCATAATTCTCAAATTGGGTGAGGCGCCCCAGTGCGATCACTAACCCGCCAAAAAGATACCAATAATACTGAGACAAGCCAAAATAGTTAATGCTGTAAACAGCGTACATCCAAAATATAGCAATCAGCACCTTGTTTAGCCGCACAAGGAAACCATCCCCGACCTGTTGCCTGTCTAAAATCAGTTTTTGGTTTTCCCTGAGTCGTTTGTAACAGAGAAATAAATAACGCAGGAAAAGCACGAAACCAATTAATCCAAGCTCAATTAACAGTTCCGCGTATAGGTTGTGGCTCGCAAGAGTGCTTCCAATCAGATGATATTTTGCCTCTGGTGTCGTCCCCAGGCCATGGCCAACTATCGGTCGGCTCAGCCCCAGCTTAAACTCTTCCACGATACCCGCGAGCCTTCCATCGACGGTTGCAGAGCTGGCCGACTCTGATGACACCAGGGAAAGATAACGATCTTTCTGAACAGGTGTCATAATTGAAATAGAAGCTACAACGACCGCAACACCAACGATCATTAGCGAAGATTTGTGCCGGGATTCTTTAAATACAAAGAACGCAACCACCAGCAAAGCGAGAAATGCACCCCGGGACATCGTGAGAAGAAGCGCATAGAGCAACGCTGGCATCAAAGCCAGATATAGGGCCTTACTTTTCCAACCAAGTGGCAGCAGCAGGTAGTGCAAAAACGGGATCACCGTGACGATTACAAAGCCGAGCTCGTTTGGGTTGATAACATCCGCTGGAGCTCCTGAAAGGCGATCTGCAAAGTCCCCTTGCCCCAAATACGTGGAGCTTCCCCAGTACCCTTGAGTAAGATTCAGAAATAGTGGTTCAAGAACCCGAATAATCTGACAAATTACGAAAACGCCAACGAACAACTTTAACTTCTTTTCCGTGTCCAGTATCAGTGCTGTAAAAAACAAGAACACAACTGACTTAGCAAAACTACTGATACCCGTATTCAGAACGCTCCCCGGCCACTCCACCAGAGGTAGAGTGAATAACAAATACAATATGAGCAAGAAGACGGCTTTCAGAATCGGGTTTTCAAGTCGCCCTTTCAAAACGTCTTTTTGAGCGACCAGAAAGCCGGCAATTATGAGGATCAAGACCAGAGTTGGACGAATCACCCCATAGCCAGGGATACGTACAGATAGACGTAGGAAGAAATCAATAACGAAATAAAGGTAGATAAAAAAGCAAGCATTGCTGACAACCAATCGCGAAGCTTCTCTCTCCCCATGGTCAGCTGCTCTCGGGCTGACCTGAGCTAGCTCCCTATCCATGCCGGATAACCCCCTCAGACATCTTGAAGATTACCTCGAAGTTTTTGTCCAAGGTATTCAATTCCTGAAACGGCCTTCTGGAACTGGAAATCGTCATCACCGCACGCATGACGCCTCATCGCAAAACGCTCTCTGATGCCTTTTGCGTCCGGAAATGCGGTTACAGCTCCATAAAAGCCAGATTCCCGAACAATAGACAACAGGAAATCCTGAAAATCCGAAGGCTGCCCATTCGGATAGCAAAAAGTTCTCGCCCGTTCTCCAAGGTGTTCGTTCAGTTCATCCCGACACCCCACAATTTCTGCGTGGGCCTGCTCAGGGGTAACCTGGCCGAGCGTCGGATGGGTCACCGTATGGCCACCGATTTCAATGCCGGCACTCTGCATTTCCCACAATTCGGACCAGCTGCACGGGGCATATACATCAGGCGCCTGTTCAGGAAGATCAACTTCCAAGGCATTAGCCAGAAAATGGATCAAATCGTGCTTTTCCTGATCCGGGATAGACAAAGCATGGTCGATCAAGGACTGCCAGTAGTGCCCTGCTATATCTTGCCTGATTAAACTCGCTTCCATAAAAACTGGGCCGACCTTCGTATTCTCCCGTATTTTCTCCGCGTGATTCAGAATCCAGCTCACTTTGTCTGGCCAAAGCCAAAGCCGGCCATCAATGAAACCGGTTGTGGCAAAAAGAGTTGCGGGCACACCGTGCTTATGAAGCACTGGAAAGGCTTCCTGGTAAAAATCCCGGTAACCGTCGTCCACCGTTACTACGATAGCGTGTTTGGGCACGCTTCCATGCTTGTCAATATGTGCAAGCAAGCCGACCAGGCTAAAAGGCTGATAGTGATTCTTTATATGCCGGACCTGGCTTTCGAAAAAACCATCTATGCCATTACCAGAGTGAAACCGGTGATACATCAATATCCGCGGCTGGTTTTTGCACAAATGACGGGCAAGCGCATAGGCACCAAGAGGCCCTGCCGAGCGGACAACTTTTGAAAACAGAGACATACCTTCAGCCCTCGCCTAGCGCTGACACACGCAAATAGACTAGCTCGTGCTCCGAGACCATTCTATCCATACCAAACCGCTCCTGCGCTACCTGTTTCGCCGACTCGCCGACCGAACGACGAAGTTCCGTATCCCCGCCTAGCTCACAAAGGAGCTTCTCCAGTTGAGAGACATCGCCACAAGGATACAGAAATCCCGTTTCACCATGACTCACTGCTTCAGGGTTGCCGCCCACACGGCTGCATACCACCGGCAGCCCTGCCTGCATGTATTCAATAATAGAATTTGAAAAACCCTCTGACTCGGAGCATAGCAACCCGATATCCAGGTGCTTCAGACAAGCCTTCACATCAGTACGGCCACCCAGAAAATGCACCCTACTTTCGATTTGTCTATTTCGAGCTAGCTGCCGGAGGTGTTTCGAATCGCCATCACCCAATATAACCAGGTGCAGGTTTGCTGAACGGCAACCTTTCCCGGAGATTGCCTCAACCGCATCCTGAATTCTTTTGATGGGCCGAATGTTCGCAACAAGAGCGATGAATACAGCATTCTGATGACCTGCTTTTAGCTGTTCAATATCCGCCGGAATACTGGGAACTGTTCTATCAGCGTCGTAGCCATTATAGATAACTTCAATTTTGTCTGGGTTTAGGGACTCACTTTTCGCGGTTAGTTCTTTTACCGCTTGACTGTTGGCAACGGCGAGCGAAACAAACCTGCCGGTTAGCTTCAGCACGGCACGCCAAACCGGCGTGTACCAGTACCCCATGTCCCGCCGGGAAATAAGTGTACGTATACCCTGAAGACGAAAAACCGGCGGGCAAATAACGGATGGGTCATTAAAAAACACATGGGCCAAACGTCCGCCACGGCCACGAAACGCTTTGGCATACCGCCAGAGCAACCACCAAGTCTTCGCGGATGAAAGGCTACTGCTGCCCAGCACATCGTAATCGCACGGAAAAGCAGAGGAGCGCAAATACTCAGAATCTGTAAATACAAGAAGGCGGGGATCGAATTTCTGCCGATCTAACCGACTCACTAGGTTAAATAACTGGCCCTCAGTGCCGGCATTCGGATTCCGAAAGTGGTCAATTACAAATAGAATCGGCTCCATGCCTGAATAAATTCCTTATTTCACGCAACGTATCTGCCAGCCTATTCAGGCTCAACGTAATGGCTCGCGTCCGAGGAAAACCTTAAAAGCTCTAACCGGATCAAGAGCGCCTGCCACAAAAAAGTGCCTTAAAGCAGTAAGTTTACTGGATTCGCTCCAGAAGGTCTGCCCTAAACGAAAGTTCAGAACGGCTTTTCGTTTTCTAATGGTGCTCCTTTTGTAAGGATAACGAACAGCCGCACGTCGAAGGATTTCCTGCCCCGTCATCCAACGACGCCTTAACCCGTTGACACTAATAGAATCGCCATGTTTTCGGTAAAAGAAAGCAAGCCTCGGAAGATAGGCAACTTTGGTAGACTCCATGATTCGTAATGCCATATCGTGGTCTTGACCCGCCCGAAATCCTTCTTCGAACAGTCCGACTTTGTCGAATACTGATCTTCTTATAAGAGACCCTCCCGGGAGCGCCATATAACAATCGAGAAGAAGCTTGTTGGGGTCACTGTCTTCTTGATGTCCATCTGCCGGAACTTCAAACAGGAAGTGTCCGTCCTCGTCAATCGCATGACCTTGTCCATAGACCATTCCGACATCTGGGTTTTCTTGCAGATAAGAAACTTGCGACGCAAATTTCTCCTTTGAAAAAAAGTCATCACTGTCTAGAATAGCGATAAATTCACCTTGCGCTTCAGACAATCCAAGGTTGATAGAAGCAGCCTGCCCTAAATTTTTATTATCCTTGTGGGTCATCAGACATATCTTTCCTTGCTCCGAAAGATTGCTCAGATAATCAAGACTTCCATCTGTAGATCCATCATCTACAACTATGACCTCAAGGTTTTCGAGACCACACTGAAACGCAGATTCGATGGCTGAAGGGATATACTTCAAGCGATTAAAGGATGGAATAACAACGCTGATTAATGGATTCATGGGAATTAGATACCTTAGTCTTAGCCCAGTGTGAATAGCGCATTCACTGTAGTTGCCCCCGCTAAACCGGACACCACCTCATTCGTTTGATGCCAGTTCTGCCCGATATTCCCAGGGCGATTTCATTTTCAGCCCCTTGTGCGGGTGGCTGCGATTATAATCTTCGATCCATTCCGGCAGCCTGGCCATCACCGTGGCGGCATCAGGGAGATCGTTCAGGTACACATAGTCCCGCTTAAACGTCTTCACGAAGGCCTCCGCCATGCCGTTACTCTGAGGGCTTCTCACGGGCGTGGTACACACCACAAAGCCCAGAGAGGACGCGAAGGTCCGCGTTTCTTTGGCAATGTAGCAACTGCCATTGTCAGTCAGCCATTCCAGCGGATGAGGCACCCTCTCTGACTGGCCGAACCGGTATTCCAGGCTTTCCAGCAGTAGGTCCTGAACCATCTCACCGGTGATGCCACCAGTGGTCGCTACATAGCGCATCAGCTCGCGATCACAGCAGTCCAGGCTGAAGGCTACACGGACAACCTCCTTGTTCCAGCAGCGGATCTCAAAGCCATCTGAGCACCAGCGAAGGTCCGGCTTCAACGTAATAACCTGGCCATTGTGGCAGCGCTCTTGAGGTCGCCCTGTATACCGGGGTAACAGCAGCCCATCCTGCTTCATCAGTCGGTACACGCGCTTGTGATTCACTCGCTCATCGTTGGCTGCGAGCAATCGATTCAGTCGAGCCGTGATCCTTCGATAGCCATTGGCAGCACGGGCCTCGCACAGCTCACGGATAAACGGTAAATGCCGGTCATCGTCCTGTTTGCTGTATCTCGGGCTTCGGCCTTTCTGGCGACCATGAAGGCGATCCAGAAGATTGGAGCGCGATACCTTCAGCACTTCCGCAACCCGCTTCAGAGGGTATCGTCCGGTGGCAGCAACGGCATGCGCGAGATCAACTTTTTTGACTGAGCCACCTCCAAGGCTTCCCGGAGTATTTCAGCTTCCATCGTCTTACGGCCTAACATCCGCTCCAGCTCCCGAACCTTCTTGTTCAGGGCTTTCACCTCAGATGCGCTTACAACCTCATCACCGGATTCAATCGCGGACATGCCACCGTCTTTCATCAGCTTCTTCCAACGGAACAACAGGCTTGCTGATATACCATGACGCCGGGCGACAAGCGATACTGACATGCCTGGCTGCTCACATTCAGCAACCATGAACGCCTTCTCCTGCGCGGAATACCGGCGACGGCGCTGCACTCCGGTTATGACTTCGATTCTCTCCACCTTGGACACTCCTTTGCACTAGGTCTATGCCTAGGCC
>PBED01000048.1:0-29936 GCA_002718255.1 Marinobacter sp.
CGCAGCATTACGCAGAAAGTGCTGGGTACGACGACCGTCGTGAACACCCGCACCCTGGCGGATGGCAGCGAAGAAACCGTCGAGTACGATTTTGGTAAAGCCTTCGAGCGCCTGACCGTGGTCGACGCCATCCTGCGCTACAACCCGGACATCAAGCCGGAACAGCTGGCGGACGACGCCAGTGCCCGCCAGGTGGCGAAAAACCTTGGTATTCATCTCAAGGATGGTTGGGGCCTGGGCAAAGTCCAGATCGAGATCTTCGAGGCGACGGCGGAGCATCGCCTGATGCAGCCGACATTTATCACCGAGTACCCGAAAGAAGTGTCGCCCCTGGCCCGCTGCAAAGACAGCAACCCGTTCGTCACCGAACGTTTCGAGTTCTTCGTGGGCGGTCGCGAAATCGCCAACGGCTTCTCGGAGCTGAACGACGCCGAAGATCAGGCGGAGCGCTTCCAGGCCCAGGTGGCCGAGAAAGAGGCCGGTGACGACGAAGCCATGTTCTACGATGAAGACTACGTGATGGCCCTGGAATACGGCCTGCCGCCCACCGCCGGTGAAGGTATCGGAATCGACCGGCTGGCCATGCTGCTGACCAACTCGGCATCAATCCGCGACGTTATCCTGTTCCCGGCCATGCGCCCCGAGCACAAGGCCGACAGCCGTAAAGACGAGGAGTGATCCATGAGCCCGGTTGAGGTACTGGCCAGCCAGCTCAGGCCCGACCGGGGCTGGAAAGAGCATCTCGCGGAAGAATTCCGCCGGCCCTACATGCAGGGCCTGGCGGAGTTCCTCGCCGCCGAGGAACAGGCCGGCAAAGTCCTGTTCCCCGCCAGCCAACACTGCTTCAACGCCCTCAACAGCACGCCACTGGATAACGTGAGAGTGGTCATTCTCGGCCAAGACCCCTACCACGGTCCAGGCCAGGCCCACGGCCTGTGCTTCTCCGTGCGCCCGAACGTGGCCATCCCGCCCTCACTGGTGAACATCTTCAAGGAAATACAGGACGACCTGGGTATCGCTCCCCCGGACCACGGCTGCCTGCAGCCCTGGGCCGAGCAGGGCGTACTGCTGCTCAACAGCGTTTTAACCGTCGTTCAGGGCCAGGCCGGCGCCCACCAGGGAAAAGGCTGGGAAACCTTCACCGACAAGGTCATCGAAACCATCAACCGCGAACGGGAAGGCGTGGTATTCCTGCTATGGGGCAGCTACGCCAAAAAGAAAGGCCAGCACATCGACCGCAACAAACATCTGGTCCTAGACGGCCCACACCCGTCACCCCTTAGTGCTTACCGGGGCTTTTTCGGTTGCAAGCACTTCTCAAAGGCTAACGACTGGCTGGAGCAGCAGGGAAAGCCCACCGTTAACTGGGCGTTGCCAAGCAAAGCTGAGCTGATCGAGAGATACAAGAAGAGCTGAGGGCATGCCCGCAAGTAGTCTTCGGGATGGGGTCAGGCTCCCAAAACCGTGCGGAGCCATGGATGGCGGAGCCGAGCGTACAGGGAAGTATTCACAGCGTGTTTTGGGAGCCTGACCCCATCCTGAAGACGGGCGGCCAAACTCCCAGAGGCAAAAAATTACTGAAGCAGCGCCATAGCCGCTTCCATCTGAGCGTTCAGATCCTCTTCCTCGCTCATGTCGATATTCGGATCCAACCCAAGTCGATCAAACGCCGAAATCTTCGTCCAGTCCATTTCATTCCAGGGGTGCTCTGACCCCGCAACCAGCTGCAGATTGGCCACCATCACCAGATCCGCATAGTCGGCCGTCGGCACTTCCCGGTTGAAGTTGGCGTATTCGAGGGGAACGTTCTGGAGCTCTTTCGGGAAATCCCACTTCTTGAGGATGGTCGCCCCGATCTTTGGATGCAGCTCATCGACCACATTGTCCAGCATGATACTGCTGATCTGGATATCCTGATCTTCCACATAACGCAGGATGGGTAGAACACCGATCAGATGCACCAGACCTGCAAGGGTAGCCTGGTCGGGCTTGAGTTTCGTGTAGTGTTGCGCCAGAACATGGCACACGCCCGCGACTTCGGTACTGGTCTGCCAGGTAGCGCGCATGCGCTTGTCGATCATGTCGGACGTGGCCTGGAACATCTGCTCCATGGCCAGGCCCATGGCCAGGTTGCTGGTGTAGGCCATGCCCAGTCGGCTGACCGCCATATTCAGGTTTTCGATGGCGCGACTGCCGCGAAACAGCGGGCTGTTGGTTACCCGGATGATGCGTGCGGAAAGCGCCGTGTCATTGCTGATGACCTTGACCAGATCGGCGATTGAAGAATCCTCGGATTGCGCAATATCTCTGACCTGAAGGGCCACCTCCGGAAGGGTGGGCAGCACCAGCTTATCGTTTTCGATGGCTGCATTGAGATCGGCTTTGATGGTTTCAACAATATTCGACATGGTCAGTAAAGGTCCGCTTAAAGATTTCAGAGAATGGCCAGAATGCCTGCGCCACTGTCCGAACAATCAAATATGTGAGCTACTGCATAGCAAAATAGCAAATTCTGGCGCGTTTGCCTGTCAACTTATGTATCTGATTGTGCGCTTTTTTCCCTTTCCGGCACCGGGTAGGGCAGTGGCATTGGCGTCAGCACCGCTCCTGGCAGGCCATCCGGATGCAGGGCTTTTTCGGCTGCATCGTGGCGAACCACCGCAAGTAATTCAACGCTGCCGTCGCGGTATTTGATCGCATTGACCACTTCTCCGACTGACCGCTCGCCAGCAAATAATGCGGTTCCGGGGGTTGGCAAGTCTTCTGACTGTTCAATACGGAAGCGGAAAAGGCTCTTTTTCAATTGCCCAAGGAAGTGCATGCGGGCAATCACTTCCTGACCCGTGTAGCAGCCTTTCTTGAAATGCACGCCGCCCACATGCTGCCAGTTCAGCATCTGAGGCACGAAGGACTCTTGTGTGGCGGTAGTCAGGGAGGCGACGCCCGCTGCGATTTCGGAGGCCTGCCAGTCGGCCGCCGACATACGGGCGCTGGCGGGAAGTGCTGCTTCGCCCTCTTCAGTGTGCCAGAACTCGAAGCGGGGCGTGCCCTCGGCTGTCGATTGCGTCTTCACGAGGATGCCGTCAGGGAGTGTGCAGGCGTCCCCGGGCTCTTTCAGAGAATCCAGTGGCTTTCCGGCGAGCGTTTCTGCCAGGCCGTCGCCCAGAATCCCTATAATCTTCGTTTCCTGAACCACCTCCATAGTGGTTCCACGAAACAGCATCAGATATTTGCGCAAGTGGCTGATGATGTCGTCAGCGAGTTCGGCGGGAAAGTCCATCAGGATATCGTCGCCTGAACGGACCATACGTGTGAGGCAGTAGGCGCGACCCTTGGGCGTTGCTGCGGCCGCGCGCGGCGAATACTCCGGGATTACCTCATTGAGGTTCTGGCTGAACTGGCCCTGAAGAAACTTGTCGGTGCCCGGGCCGCTGACGCATACAACCACGCGGTTGTCGAGATCCGCCCAACCGTTGTCCGGCAGGGGATACTCTGCAACGGCAGATACAGAAGCGTCTGTGTCGGTCATGGCGTACTCCAGGTTATTGAATCAGTGAGATGATCGCCGGGGGCGGCCCAGTCTGAGCCAGACCCTGAGACGACGGAAATCCTCCGCCGGAACATTGCCCGGGCTTCCGGGTACTGGTGCCAGCAGGAGTGAAGTGTATGACCGGAATCTGGTGCCGGCAGGCCGAAGTTTCAAGAGTGCCAGGCCTGACCAGATCCGGCTGGAGGCAAGTGGAATAACCTCTACCCTCTGCTTGTCTCCGATTCTGGCATACATTTTATCGTGTTCGATCAGGAGACCACTTACGGAACCATCGCCCAGAAGTAACCCGTTTGACCGATACTGCAGGGCGGCGCCCCACAGTGCAATGGGGATTGCAACGAGAAGCCAGAATTTGCCTGCCAGCAGCGCCATCAACAGGAAAGCCAGCAGCAAAACCCATGGCAGCAACGCAAGCAGGCCAACCAGCAGGGAGGGCGTCAGCGTTAGTTCAATCCGGCTGGACACGTTTGAGAATGATGTCGACCATGCGTTGAAGATCGGGATCGGCCGGGCGGCTGCGTTGCATGAACCACTCAAACATGTCGTTATCTTCGCAGGTGAGCAGTTTCTTGTAGCGGGCCTGGTCTTCAGCGTCCAGATCGCGGAAGGCCTCTTCCATGAAGGGAATCAGAAGGTTGTCCAGCTCCAGCATGCCTCTACGGCTATGCCACCAGAGGCGGTTGAATTCTGCTTTTTCAGACGATGCAGGTGTCTCTGACATAGTGTTTACCATTGAATCCTGTGTAAAAACGGTGTTCGTTCAGGGCGCGAGTGTACGGTAGGTGGTGGGAACCAGCACGGTATCACGCACCTCATTGATCAGTCCCGGATAATCGAGAGTGTAGTGCAGCCCTCGGCTTTCCCTGCGCTGCAGTGCCGAACATATGATGAGATCAGACACGGTGACCAGGTTCCGAAGTTCCAGCAGGTCATTGGTGACACGGTAGTTGCTGTAGAACTCGCCGATTTCCGCAGACAAAAGATCCACCCGGTGCTTGGCCCGCTGCAGCCGCTTGGTGGTTCGCACAATGCCGACGTAGTCCCACATGAAATGGCGAAGCTCGTCCCAGTTGTGGGAGATTACCACGTCTTCGTCAGAGTCCCGCACCTGGCTTTCATCCCAGTCTGGTGCCTCTGGCGGTGGTGGAATGTCGGCTTCCCGGCGGGCAATATCCGCCGCAGCCGCACGGCCATAAACCAGGCATTCCAGCAGGGAGTTGCTGGCCATTCGGTTGGCCCCATGGAGCCCGGTGAAGGCAGCCTCGCCGACCACGTAGAGCTGGTTAACATCGGTTCGGGCACGTTCATCGCTCATGATTCCGCCACAGGTGTAGTGAGCGGCTGGAACCACGGGAATGGGCTCCCGGGTAATATCGATACCGAAGCCCAGACACTTCTCGTAGATGGTGGGGAAGTGGTGCTTTATAAAGTCGGCGGGTTTGTGGCTGATGTCCAGGTAGAGATGATCAGCACCCAGTCGTTTCATTTCGTGGTCAATGGCCCGGGCAACGATATCACGGGGCGCCAACTCGCCACGCTCGTCAAAGCGATCCATAAACCGGGAACCATCCGGCAGTTTCAGCAGGCCGCCCTCGCCCCTCACGGCTTCCGTGATCAGGAAGGATTTGGCGTGGGGGTGATAAAGGCATGTAGGGTGAAACTGGTTGAACTCCATGTTTGCCACCCTGCAGCCGGCCCGCCAGGCCATCGCAATCCCGTCTCCGGAAGCGCCGTCCGGATTGGTTGTGTAGCGGTAGGCCTTGGAGGCGCCGCCGGTGGCAATCACTGTGAATCGTGCCCGGAACAGCTCTACATGGTTGTCTTCAAGGTTCAGGATGTAGGCACCGACGCATCGGTTTCCCGGCAGGGACAGTTTGCGATTGGTGATCAGATCCACAGCCACCCTACCAGACATGAGTTCTATGTTAGGTCGTGCCTCTGCCTGGGAGGTGAGGGTGGTTGAGACCGCATGCCCCGTGGCATCGGCTGCATGAATGATGCGCCGATGACTGTGGCCGCCCTCACGGGTCAGGTGGTAGTGGGCGTCCTGATCCCGCGTAAAATCGACACCGGAATCGATCAGCCAGTTGATGCTTTCCCTGCCATGTTCGACCGTGAACCGCACGGCGTCCTCATGGCACAGGCCTGCGCCAGCATTGAGGGTGTCGGAGATGTGGTTTTCGGTGGAATCCTGATCATCCAGAACTGCGGCGATACCGCCTTGTGCCCAGAGCGTGGCGCCGCTGCTGATCTGGGCCTTGCTCACCACGCAGACCTTCAGGTGCTCCGGCAGATTGAGCGCGACGGTGAGGCCGGCAGCACCACTGCCGATAATGAGAACATCGTATTCGAAGGACTGTGGCATCGGGTCGTTATCGCAGGCCATAATGTGGACGTGTATTGAACTAAACTTTACGCTTGCTGTCTATTTGGCCTGACAGGGTGAGCCGCCTGACCGGTGGTCTAGCCCGTTTCATGAACGGACGCCGGATAGCATCAATGACGCAGCGAAACTTGGTACAGGCCGGACAGCTGGCCATCAAATCAGGGAACCCCGGCAACCAGTCCATGACTCCTGATACAGAGAAACAACGGGGCGATCACCCGGACAGCCAGACGGATTTGCAGCTGGTGCGCAAGGTCCGTAATGGTGATCGCGCCGCCTTCGATCTTCTGGTGGTCAAGTACCAATCCAGAGTCGCATCAATTATCAGTCGGTACGTCTACGACAGTCAGGAAGTCATGGATCTGACCCAGGAGACCTTCGTAAAGGCGTTCAGGGCGATCGAGCGCTTCCGCGGGGACAGCGCCTTCTATACATGGCTGTACCGGATTGCCGTCAATACCGCGAAGAATTACCTGGAATCCCGCGGCCGGCGGCCGCAGGGCAGTGCCGACTCGGCGGAAGCGGAGAATTTCGATGACGGTTCACGGCTGCGTGACACCGCTTCGCCTGAACGGCTCCTGCAACGGGAACAGCTCCAGAAAGAATTGAACAAGGCGATCGCCCAGCTTCCTGAGGAGTTGCGCTCTGCCTTTCTGCTCAGGGAATACGATGGGCTGAGCTATGAGGATATCGCGGGTATCCTCGAGTGCCCTATCGGTACTGTCCGTTCAAGAATATTCAGGGCCCGGGATGCGGTTGATCGGCATCTCGGGCCTTTACTCAATCACTCGGTGACGTAATTGAGGTTGCATCCCATGGATGATCGTCTCAGAGAAACACTGTCCGCCATGATGGACGACGAAGCTGACGAACTTTCGGTACGTCGCCTGCTTTCCCACGATCGCCAGGACGAGGTTCGGGCGCAGTGGCAGCGTTGGCAGGATGTTCGCGACCTTATGCATGACGGCCACTCGCCGGCCCATGGTATGGACGTCAGTGTGGGCGTCCGTGAACGGCTTGACGGGCGGGGCACCACCGCGGTCAGGCCTGAAGCTGCCGTACAGGCCACCAGGTCCGGCCGCTGGCACTGGCCGGCTGCCGCCATGGTTGCCATGGCGCTGCTGGTCGGGTTCGGTGCTGGTGCCGGTTGGGATTCATCCGCGACCGGGCCGGTTCAGCCGGTGACCGCAGCCGCACCAGAAACGCCTGTGCAGGACCAGCCGGTCAGGGAAATTGCCCTGCAGGGTCTTGATGAGGAACAGTGGGAGTATATGAGTCGCTACCTGCTGGAACACGCACAGCACAACAGTGTTGGCGCCGGGCGGGGCGCCGTCGGCTATGCCCGTCTGGTCAGTGCCAACGGTGCCGGCTACTGAACCCCGGAGCGAGAGTTTAATCATGCCTCAAGTCTTCATTAATGTTGTCCCAAGCCGTGCGTTGTCCATGCTCGTGGGTTTTTTGCTTGCGCTTGCTGGGTCGCTGCCGGCTGCCGCGGACGAAGACGAGGCATCCGCCTGGCTTGAAAGGCTGGGTCCGGCCCTGAACATGACGTCCTACCGCGGTGTGTTCGTATACGCCCGGGGCGAGAGCGTGCACTCCATGCAGATTGCCCATCGTTACAATAATGGCGTTGTTGAGGAGCGGCTGGTTCTGCAGGACGGCGGCAGTGGAGAAATTGTTCGCAAAGGCATGAATGTGGTCTGCGTGCTTCCTGAAACAGGCCGCGTCAAGCTTGACCAGGTGATTCCTTCAGGCCCGTTCGCCGAAGCGTTCACCAGTCAGCTGATGCCGGTCAGCCACTGGTATCGGGCGGAAATGAAAGGTGAGGACCGAGTTGCAGGGTATGACGTGGTTTCAGTGGCGCTAAGCGCCAAGGATCCCTACCGCTACAGTCATCGGCTCTGGCTGGAGAAATCCACCGGTCTTCTGGTCAAGAGTAACGTTCGTAATGCCGAGGGGGAAGTGCTCGAGCAGTTTCAGTTCACCAGCCTGCACATCGGCGAGGACATTCCCGATAGCGAATTCGAGATCCGCACCGAGGGCCGGGAAATTTCCAGAACGCTGGATGAGCCCGCTGCTACGGCATCGGTGGTCCAGCGTATGGATGGGTGGCAGCTTGGCTGGCGCCCGGAAGGGTTTGTCCCTGCGGCGGCGCCCCGCTCCGGCAAGGGCCAGGCCGTTGCCTTCTCCGATGGCCTGGCCGCTTTTTCGGTCTTCGTTGAGCCGGCTGGCCCGGTTAGCATGCCGACGGGCGCCTCCCTGATTGGCGCCACCACCGTTTATATGCATCAGGTGACGGAAGGGGATAGCGCTTTTCTGGTTACCGTCGTGGGTGAGCTGCCTCCGCAGACTGCGCGCCAGGTTGCCGAATCGGTGCGTATTGAAGACTCGGTGGCCCTGGGTGCGGGTGAGCCGTGATTACTGAAACTGGAAAAGTGGTCGCGCTCAAGGGCGACAAGGTCTGGGTCCAGACGATCCGAACCAGCGCCTGTCAGAGTTGTGCTGCCCGCAATGGTTGTGGTCAGAAAGTCCTGGCGGCTGCCTCGGGCGGGCGCGCCAACCAGATTCTGGTGACCAACTCGGTCAATGCCAGGGTGGGAGATGAAGTAACCATCGGAATTGATGAGCAGGCGTTGCTGGGTGCTTCCATTCTGGTCTATGCCATCCCACTGATCCTGATGGTTGTCGCAAGTATCCTCGGGCACCAGATGTCCGGTGGTAGCGACGGCGCTGCGATGCTGGCCGCTGTCGCTGGCCTGGCTCTGGGTTTTTTCGCAGGACGCAAACTGCAAGACGCGGGCGGCAAGGAGTATGAGCCCCGCCTGGTCCGAGTAAGCCGGATAGCCTCTGAAAACTGTCTGTAAACCCTACGGTTTTGTAAGTTGAAAATCGGTGGGCCGAACTCAAAACTACGCCTAGGTGTAAGCACAACAGGGGGTACAACATGTCGAGTGCAACAGCAGTTGCCCAGTCGTCACGTAATTTCATACCCGGAAGGATGCCGGCCGCTTTGCTGATTTTGCTGTCCGCCATGGTGTTGGCGGGCTGGAGTCAGGCGAGTTCAGCCCGAAGCCTGCCTGATTTTACCGAGCTGGTTGAAGATAACGCCGGTGCGGTGGTGAACATCAGTACGACCACAGAGCCCACGCGCCGCAATTCCGGCGCTCCCGGGATGCCGTTTGATGAGCGTCAGCTCGAACAGCTTCCCGAGTTTTTCCAGGATTTCTTCCGCGGCCCCCAGTCTCCGTTTGGAGGTGGGCCTGGCAACTCCCAGCCACGCCGCTCCATGGGCTCCGGGTTCATTGTCTCCTCGGACGGTTATGTCTTGACCAATAATCACGTGGTCGAGGGAGCTGATGAGATCATCGTGCGGCTGAATGACCGGCGCGAGCTGCCCGCGACGCTGGTTGGAACAGACCCTCGTTCCGATATGGCCGTGCTGAAAATTGAAAACGGCGATGATCTGCCTGTCGTTCAGGTAGGTCGGTCCCGGGATCTGAAAGTTGGTGAGTGGGTGTTTGCGATTGGCTCGCCGTTTGGATTCGATTACACGGTAACGGCCGGAATCGTCAGCGCCCTGGGTCGCTCCCTGCCATCGGAAAACTACGTGCCCTTCATTCAGACAGACGTAGCGATCAACCCGGGCAACTCCGGTGGCCCTCTGTTTAACCTGGAGGGCGAAGTGGTCGGTATCAACTCCCAGATCTACACCCGCTCTGGTGGTTTCATGGGGGTCTCCTTTGCCATTCCGATTGACGATGCGATGAACGTCTTCCGTCAGTTGCGCGACAACGGCTCTGTCTCCCGTGGCTGGCTCGGGGTGCTGATTCAGGAAGTGAACCGTGATCTGGCCGAATCCTTTGGTCTCAAGCGGCCCCGCGGTGCACTTATTGCCGAAGTGATGTCCGGTTCGCCGGCGCAGGCAGCCGGCCTGCAGGCAGGGGATATCGTCCTCAGTTATGACGGCGAAGATGTGCAGCTTTCCTCTGACTTGCCGCCCATGGTTGGCCGCACGCCGGTTGGTGAAACTGCCGAACTGAGAGTGCTTCGCGGTGGCGAGGAAATCGAGCTTCAGGTTGAAATCGGTCGCCTTCCCGAGGAGGGAAGCCAGCAGGCTTCCGCACCGGCCAGTGACAGTGATGGTCCCGGCTCTGCGCCCCTGGGCATGATGGTCGAACCTCTTCCTAAGGACATGGCCGACTCAATGGGTATTGAAGGCGGCGTTGTGGTCAATAACGTTGCGCGGGGTGCGGCTTCCGAAGCGGGCATCCGTGCGGGCGATGTGATCACGGAAATGAATCGCCAGAAGGTGACATCGGTGCAGGAATTCCGCGAGGCTGTTCAGTCGCTGCCCGAGGGCAAGGCGGTATCGGTCCGGGTGGTGCGCCAGGGTCGGGCACTGTATCTGGTGATGAAGCCCTGATACCCTTCTGCTGATCCGGATTACCTGAGATAGAGCCCCCGCAGGTGTTGGAAACGACACTTGCGGGGGCTTTTGTTATACTCGGCGGATCAATAAAAATGAGTGGCCATGGAACGGACCAGCCCCATGATGAACAGACAGGAACTCTCTCTCCGTAAGCTACTGGAATTTCGCAATGCCTGGGTCGCCTGGCTGGTCTTCGCGGTAGCCGTTGCCGTCACCCTATTGCTTTGGCAGGTGTCTATCCGGCTGGTTGAAGACCGCACGGAAGCCCGTTTTCGCACCCAATCGCTCCAGCTTAAATCCGCCATCGAAGAGCGCTTGCTGAATTACGAGCAGGTGCTGGCCGGCAGTGCCGGTCTGTTTGCGGTGGCCGGAGACGTTTCCCGTGATCAATGGCGCGAATACGTGGACAAGGTTGATATCAACCGCTACTACCCGGGCATTCAGGGTATTGGCTATGTTCGCCGTATCGGTGTACGCCAGATGGCCGACCATATTGCCTCTGTCCGCGCGGAAGGGGTGCATAATTACCTGGTGAACCCGCTGGGTAGCGGTCCCTACTACTACCCCATGGTCTACCTGGAGCCTGGCACGGAACGGAACCGACGGGCCC
This sequence comes from Marinobacter sp., assembly GCA_002718255.1. GTDB lineage: Bacteria > Pseudomonadota > Gammaproteobacteria > Pseudomonadales > Oleiphilaceae > Marinobacter. The sequence continues at coordinate 10,976 of PBED01000048.1, forward strand.
TCGGCTACGATGCCTTCAGTGATCCCATTCATCGCCAGGCCATGGAGCAGGCCCGGGATGATGCGATCCCCACGGTGACTGCCAAGGTGGTGCTGGTTCAGGAAGAGCTCGGCGAAGACCAGGCCAGTTTTCTGATGTATTACCCCGTCTACCAGGGGGGAGAAGTGCCCGAGATCCGGGCCGAGCGTCGCATGATGCTGGCGGGCTATGTGTTCAGTGCCTTCCGGATGAACAATCTTATCGACGGCATCGTTGGCCTGATCTCGCCGTTTCTTGATGTCCGGATCTACGATGCCGGAGTCGTGGAACGGCAGAACCTCATGTATGGCTCCAATCTGGGGTCCCTGGACAACGAATTCAGTTTCCAGATGAGTCAGACCATCAGCCATGGTGGTCGAGACTGGCTGTTGCAGACGCGCTCCACGCCCGCATTTGATTTCCTGGCCTCGGATCCGCGGCCTCCGATCGTCCTCGGCAGTGGCCTGGTGATCAGTGCCCTGTTGTTCCTCTTCGTGCTTGCCTTGATCCGTTCACGGCTGATGGCGCAGATCAGTGCCGGCCGCTATCGGGCGATTACCGAAGGCGCAGCCAATGTCACCCTGGTGATGGACCGTGCCGGGCAGCCCCTGTACGCGAGCCCGTCCAGCCTGGATATCCTTGGCTTCGAGCCGGATCAGGTTCAGGCCCTGAACTTTGAGGAGCTCGTTCATGGTGACGACTGGCCCCAGCTGCAGCGAGGCTTTGACGATTCCGTTCAGTCGCCGGGCAAACAGATGCCGGTCATCCGGGTCCGTATCCGTGATGCCAAGGGGCAGTGGCGGGATATGGAGGGCACCTTTACGGCCATGTTGTCGGTGCCAGGCGTCAATGGCGTTGTGCTTAGCCTGCGGGATCTGACCCAGCTCAAGGCCGCCCAGTCCGAGCTGCACAGGCTGGCATTCTATGATCCGCTTACCGGCCTGGCGAACCGGCAACTGTTCCGGGACCGTTTGAATCACGTGGTCAGCCGCAGTCGCCGGAGCGGTGAGCCGGCTGCCCTCATGTTCCTGGATCTCGACGGCTTCAAACGTATCAACGACACCCTGGGGCACGATTCCGGCGATGAACTGCTGTGCCAGGTGGCGCAGTGGCTGGTGGGTTGTGTCCGTGAGGAGGACTCGGTTGCCAGGCTCGGCGGCGATGAGTTTGTGGTATTGCTGTCCCGGATCAGTGACTCCGATGCTGCCGGCAAGGTCGCAGAGACCATTCTGCGCAGTCTTTGCCAGCGAATCCGGCTGAACGATCACGAAGTCGGCATCACGGTCAGTATCGGCATCACCATGATTCCCCACGACAGTGAGGACGCCGGAACCCTGATGAAGTACGCTGATCTGGCGATGTATCGTGCCAAGGAGCTGGGTCGGAATACGTTCCAGTTCTTCACCCCGGCCATGAACATCAAGGCGGCAAGGCGGCTTCTGCAACAGGAGGAGTTGGCCACGGCGCTGGATGGCGATCGCTTCGTTCTGCATTACCAGCCGAAGATTGATCTGGCCAGTGAGCGGGTGATTGGGGTTGAGGCATTCCTGCGCTGGCATCATCCGGAGAAGGGGCTGGTGTCGGCACAGCAGTTCATCGGTCTTGCCGAGGAAACCGGCCTGATTGTTCGCCTGGGTGAATGGGCTTTGAGACAGGCCTGTATTCAGGCTCAGGCCCTGGAACGGGCCGGCTTTGAATCCCTGAAAATGGCGGTGAATCTGTCTGTTCGACAACTGACCGATTCGGGCTTCCTCGACATGATCCGACAGGTCATCACCGAGACGGGCGTCTCGCCGGAGCGGCTGGAGCTGGAGATGCCGGCGGAGCTGCTCAATGAAGATCCGCGAATGCTCAGGGAGTTGCTGGTGTCACTCCATGATCTCGGGGTCTGTCTGATACTGGATGATTTCGGCACCGGCTCCTGTTCACTGGTTGCTTTGCAGCAGCTGCCGCTGGATGTTATCAAGATCGACCACCGGTTCATTCGCGACATTCCCTACAATGTCAGTGCCACGGATGTGGCCTCCGCAGTGATTGCCCTGGCCCGCAAGCTCCACCTTACGGTGGTTGCGGAGGGTGTGGAAACCCCACAGCAGCTGAGCTTCCTGAAAACTCACGGCTGCGCCCAGTGTCAGGGCAACCTGTTCAGCTATCCGCTGGACGAGGATGCGCTCATCGGTTTCCTTATCCGGCAATACGAACGGCCGCTGATTTCCTGATCATGGCAATGGCGGCCGGTAACCGGTAAAATCACGCCGTTCCCGGATCCCGGTAGCGGCCCTTCCGGGCTCAATCCTTCGTCTTAACTGAGTATTCATCGTCTGTGACTGAACTGAGCCGAATCCGTAACTTTTCCATTATCGCCCACATCGACCATGGTAAATCCACGCTGGCAGATCGTTTTATCCAGGTTTGCGGCGGCCTGACCGACCGTGAAATGGCCGAGCAGGTCCTGGACTCCATGGATCTCGAGCGTGAGCGAGGGATTACCATCAAGGCCCAGAGTGTCACGCTGAATTACACCGCCCGTGACGGGCAGGAATACAAACTGAACTTTATCGATACCCCGGGCCACGTGGACTTTTCCTACGAGGTTTCCCGCTCGCTCTATGCCTGCGAGGGGGCCCTGCTGGTGGTGGACGCCGGGCAGGGTGTTGAAGCCCAGTCAGTGGCTAACTGCTACACCGCCATTGAGCAGGGTCTCGAAGTTGTGCCGGTTTTGAACAAGATGGATCTCCCGCAGGCCGAACCGGAGCGTGTAGCGGCAGAAATCGAGGATATCATTGGCATTGAAGCGTCTGATGCGGTTCGCTGTAGCGCCAAGAGTGGTCTGGGCGTAGAAGATGTTCTGGAAGATCTGATCAAGAAGATCCCGCCACCCAAGGGCGACCGAAGCGCGCCCCTGCAGGCTCTGATCATCGATTCCTGGTTCGACAATTATCTGGGCGTCGTGTCGCTCGTGAGGGTGACCGAGGGCACCCTGAAAAAGGGCGACAAGATCGTCATCAAGTCTACCGGGAAGGCCTGGAATGCCGACAAGGTTGGTATTTTTAATCCCAAACCGAAAGACACCGACCTGCTGGAGTCCGGCGATGTCGGCTTCGTGGTGGCCGGAATCAAGGACATTCACGGGGCGCCGGTAGGTGATACCATTGTTCACCAGAAGTTCGCCGAGCAGACGCCAATGCTGCCCGGGTTCAAGAAAGTCAAACCCCAGGTCTACGCCGGGTTGTTCCCGGTCAGCGCCGACGACTACAACGATTTCCGGGATGCCCTGGAAAAACTGACCCTCAACGATGCCTCGCTGTTTTTCGAGCCGGAGAATTCCGATGCCCTTGGCTTCGGTTTCCGCTGTGGTTTCCTGGGCATGCTGCACATGGAAATCATCCAGGAGCGGCTGGAGCGTGAATACGACATCGACCTGATCACCACGGCGCCAACGGTGATCTATGAGGTGGTTACCAAACAGGGTGAGACCCTGTCGGTAGACAATCCGTCCCGGCTTCCGGATATTGGTTCCATTGAGGAAATGCGTGAGCCGATCGTAGAAGCGAACATTCTGGTGCCTCAGGAGCATATCGGAAATGTGATAGCCCTGTGTGAGGAAAAGCGCGGCGTCCAGAAGAACATGCACTTCATGACGACCCAGGTCCAGCTCACCTATGAGCTGCCGATGGCCGAGGTGGTGATGGATTTCTTCGATCGTATCAAGTCAGCCAGCCGCGGCTTTGCGTCCCTGGACTACCACTTTACCCGGTTCCAGACCGCCAACCTGGTCCGCCTGGACGTGCTGATCAACGGCGAGCGTGTCGATGCCCTGGCGCTGATCGTGCACAAGGAGCAGGCTCACCACAAAGGGCGCCAGTTGATCGAAAAGATGAAAGAGCTGATTCCTCGGCAGATGTTTGATATCGCGATTCAGGCCGCCATTGGTAATCAGGTTGTGTCGCGGGTCACCGTGAAGGCGCTACGCAAGAACGTAACCGCCAAGTGCTACGGTGGTGACGTCAGCCGGAAGAAGAAACTGCTGCAGAAGCAGAAAGAAGGTAAAAAGCGTATGAAGCAGCTGGGTAATGTCGAGGTGCCTCAGGAAGCGTTTCTTGCCGTACTGAAAGTGGATAAATAAAAGGCCTCCTGGATGGATATCGATTTTCCCCTGGTACTGGTGGTACTGACCTTTGCAACGGGTCTGATCTGGCTGGCGGACAAGCTGTTTCTTCGTGAGCGTCGTCTGGCTGCCTACCGTGCCAGCGGCACCGGAGACGCAGTGGATGAAGGCTCCCCGGCGGAATCGGAGGAGCCAAAAGAGCCCTACCTGGTTGACCTTAGCCGATCGTTCTTTCCGGTGCTGGCGATTGTTCTGGTCCTCCGGTCCTTCCTGGTTGAACCGTTCCAGATTCCGTCGGGATCCATGTTGCCCACCCTGGAAGTCGGCGATTTCATTCTGGTGAACAAATACGCCTACGGGTTCAGGCTGCCGGTTGCCGGCACCAAAGTGATTCCGGTCGGCGATCCCCAGCGCGGCGATGTGATGGTTTTCCGCTACCCGGAGGACGGCCAGACCAACTACATCAAACGGGTGATCGGTTTGCCCGGCGACCATATCCGCTACCGTGACAAGCAGCTGTTCATCAATGGCGATCGGGTGGAAACCCGGTTTATCGCGCGGCTACCGCCGATGGAACTGCGCCGCGAGGATCTCGGTGAAGTAGAGCACGACATTTTCCTGACTATGGGTCGGCCCGGTGGCAGTGGTGAGGGCGAGTGGCTGGTGCCCGAAGGCCATTATTTTGTCATGGGTGACAATCGCGACAACAGTAATGACAGCCGCTACTGGGGCACGGTCCCGGATGAGCTGGTGGTGGGCAAGGCCTTTGCTATCTGGATGCACTGGAAATCCCTTACCAGTCTGCCATCCTTTGATCGTGTAGGCGGAATCGAGTAACTCGGACTATCTGGAGCGCAGTCATAATGAAGAAAAACAATCTTTCCGGCATGGGCCGTCAGCGGGGTGCCTCGGCATTGACCATGATGGTTATGGTGCTGTTCTTTGGTGGCCTGCTGACGCTGGTGATCAAACTGGGCCCTGCCTACCTGGATGACATCACCATTCAGGAGGCGCTGGAAAGCCTTGATGGCACAGAAGGGCTCTCTCAGATGGGGCCGGCCCAGGTCCGCACACTGATTAACAAACGGCTCAGTGTGAACAATGTCCGGGGTTTCGATGCCAAGAATATTTCTGTCGATAAAGACGGCGATCTGGTCGTCATCAATGTTGATTACGAAGTGCGTAACAACCTGTTCAGTAACGTGGATACGGTGGTTCACTTCAAGCACAAATATGAGATGAAGGGCAAGTGAGTTCACAACCGGATCTGGATCAGTTACAGCGGCGCATCGGCTATCAGTTCAAATCGCCGGAGCGGCTTTTGCTGGCACTTACCCACCGGAGCTACGGGAACCAGAATAACGAGCGCCTCGAATTCCTCGGCGATTCCATTGTGAACATGGTTATTGCCGAGTATCTGTTTCTGCACTTCGAAAAAGCCCGTGAAGGTCAGCTGAGTCGTCTGCGGGCCCGGATGGTAAAGGGCGTGACGCTGGCTGAGATTGGTCGCGAGTTTCAGCTCGGCACATACCTTCGACTGGGCTCGGGAGAACTGAAAAGCGGCGGGTTCCGTCGGGAATCCATCCTGGCTGACGCGGTGGAGTCCATCATTGGTGCGATCTACCTGGACAGCGATTTTCACACCTGCCGGGAGCAGGTCTTGCGCTGGTTTGAGCACCGCCTGGAGAAGCTTGATCTCCAGGATACCCAGAAAGACCCCAAGACCCGTTTGCAGGAATACCTTCAGTCCCGCCAGTTTCCACTGCCGCGCTATGACGTGATTTCCGTGGACGGCGAAGCTCACAACCAGACATTCCATGTATCCTGTGCGCTGCCATCGCTGGACCGAAAGACCACCGGGACCGGCAGCAGCCGCCGGGTGGCCGAGCAGCAGGCAGCCCGTAACGCCCTGAAAGAACTGGGCGTGGAGAACCAGTAATGAACGATATCACCCGTCCGGAAAACCCGGACAGTCGCTGCGGTTTTGTGGCCATCGTTGGCCGTCCGAATGTGGGCAAGTCCACACTGCTGAACCATATCCTCGGGCAGAAGCTGAGCATCACTTCCCGCAAGCCGCAGACCACCCGTCATCAGGTGCTTGGCATCAAGACCGTGGGGCCGGTGCAGGCGATCTACGTGGACACACCGGGCATGCATGAGGATGAGCCCCGGGCCATTAACCGTTACATGAACAAGGCGGCCACGTCGGCGCTCATTGATGTCGATGTGGTGGTGTTCGTGGTGGACCAGCTGGCCTGGACGACCGCGGATGAGATGGTGCTGGAGAAACTCAGCCGGCTGAAATGCCCTGTGATCCTGGCGGTGAACAAGGTCGACAAGATTGAAAAGCGGGAAAGCCTGCTGCCGCACCTGGACATGCTCTCGAAAAAGCGTGATTTTGCCGAGATTATTCCACTTTCGGCGCTGAAAGAGACCAATCTTGAACCTCTGGAAGAGGCGGTGGGCCGGTTCCTGCCGGAGAGTATCCACTTCTACCCGGACGACCAGATCACCGATCGCAGTGAGCGTTTCCTGGCGTCGGAGATTGTCCGGGAAAAAATCCCCCGCCAGTTGGGGGCCGAATTGCCTTATTCCGTGGCGGTGGAGATCGAGGAGTTCAAGCGGGAGGGCAAGACCCTGCATATTTCCGCCCTGATCCTGGTCGAGCGTGAAGGCCAGAAGAAGATCATCATCGGCGAAAAGGGCGAGCGGATGCGCCGGATCGGTCAGGAGGCGCGCACGGATATGGAACGCATGTTCGACAGCAAGATCATGCTGCGGCTCTGGGTCAAGGTGAAGCGCGGTTGGGCAGACAGCGACCGGGCCCTGAAGAGCCTGGGCATGAACGACCTCTGAGGCGGCTATGAAGGGGCCTGAGCTGCAGGAGCCCGCTTATGTCCTTCACCGCCGGCCCTGGCGGGAAACCAGCCTGATGGTGGATCTCTTTGCCCTGAACCATGGCCGGATGACCGTCATTGCCCGGGGCGCCAACAGTGCCAAAAGTCCTCTGAAAGCCCAGCTACAGCCCTTCCAGCCGCTTGTGGTGGACTGGGCCGGTCGGGGCGACCTGAAAACCCTGACCCAGGTCGATGTGCGAACCGGCCCGACAATCACCCGGACAGTGTCGCTCTATAGTGGCCTCTACCTGAATGAACTGTTGCAGCGGGTTCTGCCCGCCGCCGATCCCCATCCGACCCTCTTTGCAGCCTACATAGATGCCATCGGGCAGCTGTCCGACACCACAGACGTGGAGCCGGTGCTTCGGCGGTTCGAACTCGCTTTTGCTGCCGCCCTGGGTTACGACTTTGCCTGGGATCTTGCCACCGATACAGGGCAATCCGTCGAGCCTGACCGGGAGTATTGTTATGATCCGGAGCAGGGCATTGTTTCCGGGCTGTCGGCCGGTGTGCGGCTGCGGCATCTGCCCGGGGAAGTATTACTGGATCTGGCCCGGGATGATCTGCAATCGGACCGCTGTCGGCGGCTGGCGAAGCGGGTCATGCGGGTGCTGATCGATTATCTTCTGCAGGGGCGCCCCCTTAACAGTCGCAGCCTTTTCACTCACCTTCGGGGAGAATCCCATGAATCCTAGAGTACTGCTTGGCGTCAATATTGATCACGTTGCCACCCTCCGTCAGGCGAGAGGTACCCGGTACCCTGATCCGGTCCAGGCAGCGCTGATGGCCGAGGAGGCCGGCGCAGACGGCATCACAATCCATCCCAGGGAAGACCGGCGTCATATTCAGGATCGGGATGTGCTGCTGCTCAAAGAGGTGCTCCAGACCAAGATGAATCTAGAAATGGCGGTAACCGATGCGATGCTGGCGTTTGCCGAACAGGTGCGGCCGGAATGTGTTTGCCTGGTGCCAGAGAAGCGTGAGGAATTGACCACCGAGGGCGGACTGGATGTCGAGGGTCAGGAATCCCGGGTTGCCAAGGCCTGTGAGCGCCTGGCCCGGATTGGTGCCGAGGTGTCACTGTTTATTGATCCGGATCCGGTCCAGATTGATGCCGCGGTCCGCTGTGGCGCGCCGGTAGTGGAGCTGCACACCGGAGAGTATGCCGAGGCCGAAACACCTGAAGCCGAGAATGCCGCCTTCAAAACCATTGCCGACGCCGTCGCCTACGCCCGCAAAAAGGGTTTGATTGTGAATGCGGGCCATGGCCTGCATTACCACAACACAGAGCGAGTGGCGGCAATCCATGGCATCAATGAACTGAATATCGGTCATGCCATCATAGCCCGCGCGGTCTTTACCGGTCTCAAAGAGGCGGTCCGGGATATGAAAGCCATCATCGATCAGGCCCGAAGCCGGGTCTGAGACGGGGCAGCCTCAGGTCGTTTCGGCGGCCTCATGGCGTTCCCGGAACAGCTGCTGCCAATCGGTCTGGTCGCTCCAGATCTGCAGGCGCTCCATGGCCGAGAGCAGCTGGTCTTTCTGGTGCTCCAGATCCGGAGCAGAGCATTTGATGGCCGTTTCCAGATGGTTGGCTGCGGCTCTCAGTTCCGGTACGCCGCAGTAGCGGGTAGCGCCATGGAGCTTGTGAACACATTCCAGTAGCCCATCCATGCTGTGGCTGGCCCAGAGTTCCGAGATCCGCCCGCGATCCACGTGGACCTGCTCCAGCAGCATGCTGAACAGCTCTTCGGCCAGGTCCGCCTTGCCGGCGGCCAGTTGAATGCTTTCGTCCACGCTGACGCAGTCCTGCTGCATTTTGCGCGTTGATGGCCGCAGGGCCCGACGGGTGTCGCGAACTTCCGGAACGGGAAGCCGGCCGTCGCTGCCGTTCTTCGGGCACACGTAGCCGGTGTACTCATGAATGATGTCGTTGAGCTGGCCACTGCTGATGGGTTTGGGCATGTAGCCATCGAAGCCCTGCTTTGTCAGTCGTTCCTGCTCGTCCGACAGGGCATGCGCAGTCAACGCAATGATCGGGGTCCGGTGATTGCCGGTATCCATCTCCCTCAGCCTTGCAGTGGTTTCCACCCCGTCCATGCCGGGCATCTGAAGGTCCATGAAGACCAGGTCGAAGGGTTTCTGTCTGGCCTTGCTCAGGGCTTCAAAGCCGCTGGAAGCGCCCTCGGCGTCCAGTTGGCAGTCTTCCAGCAGGGTCATTACCAGCTTCAGGTTGGCATCGTTATCGTCCACGGCCAGCACTCTCGGCACATTGGCGGTCGTTGCACGGTTGGCGGAAATCTCGTACTCGGGGACCCGCCCGCCGGAATTGATGCCGTGCACCAGCAGCAAAAGCTCATCGTACAGGGAATCTCGGCACACCGGTTTGGTGAGGTGGCCGCTGGCAAGTCCCGATAGCGGTGTGTCGTGGGTTTCAAGGGTGGGGGTCAATAGCAGTGTCCGGCAATCCCGTTCAATCTCCAGGGTACGGACAAGCCCGCAGTACTGGCTGGAATTGAGCAGGTGTCGGGTGATGCCGACAATGGCTACGGCATAGCCCGCCTGGCTTTTCTGGGCCTCTTCAATGTGTTCCTGCAGGGCGCCCGGTGACGCTACCCGGTCGACCACCATGCCCCAGTCCCTTAACAGGTGTTCCACGGCCAGCCCGGTGGTTTTCTGTTGCTCCAGGTAAATGACCCGTTCACCACGCAGGGCATCCCTTGGGGCAATGGCTTCACCGCTGGTGGCAAGCTCCGAGGTGAGGGTAAACCAGAAGGTGGAGCCTTTACCCAGCTCGCTTTCGAGCCCGATCTTGCCCCCCATTTCTTCCACCAGACGCTTCGAGATGGCCAGCCCAAGGCCGGTGCCACCATATTGACGGGCGGTGGAGGCATCGGCCTGGCTGAAGGCGTTGAACAGGGATTGCTGTTGGGCCCGGGACAGGCCCACGCCGGAATCGGTAATGCTCAGGCGCAGGGTAACGCGGTTGGTGTCAGCTTCTTCCTCTTCCAGGCTCGCCCGCAGGACCACCTCACCGGTCTGGGTGAACTTGATGGCGTTGTTGACCAGATTGGTGATCACCTGTTTGACCCGCAGGGGATCGCCCATGATGTTGTCCGGCACATCGTTATAGACCAGTGGCACCAGATCGAGATTCTTGGCGTGTGCCGCTGGCGCCAGCATGACCATGACTTCCTCGACGATATCGCGTAACTGGAACGGTACCCGGTCGAGGATCAGCTTGCCGGCCTCAATCTTCGAGAAATCGAGGATGTCGTTGATGATCGTGAGCAGGATCTCCGACGATTTCCTGATGGTGCTCAGGTGGTCCCGTTGCTGGCGTGGCAGGGGACTCTTTAGAAGCAGTTCGGTGAAGCCGATGATGCCGTTCAGCGGGGTGCGGATCTCGTGGGACATGTTGGCCAGGAACTCGGATTTGATCCGACTGGCCTCGAGTGCTTCTTTTCGAGCGAAATCCAGCTCGATGTTCTGGATTTCGATGGTTTCCAGGGTTTCCCGCAGATCTTCGGTGGCCTGGTCGATGTTCTGCTGCATTTCCGCCTGGGCCTTGCTCAGCTCTTCGGCCATGGCATTGAGGCCGGATTCCAGCTGTTCGAACTCCGGCCCGGCGCCGGTGTAGACCCGGGTATCCAGCTTGCCTTCCTTGAGTTTGGCAACGGCCTCGTTCAGTTCGAACACCGGGTTGGTGAACGCACGGCTCAGTCGCAGGGCAATGGCCATGCTGAGAATGACGCCCCCGAGAATGAGCAGCAGGGAAATAAGCAGGGCCTTGTACGTCTCTTTTTCGGTGCGGATATGGGACATTTCCACAACCACCCAGCCCAGAGGCTCCCGCAGATTCGACATGGACTGGCGGGCATCCGGGTCGAGCATGCTCTCGATCATCAGATCCTGCAGAAACACGGGGGTGATAAACCGGGTGCTGTTTTTTCGGGATATCCGGGTGGCGTGCTCGGCGGTGAGTTCGTCGGACTGCACGGTCTCCGAGCTTCCGGGCCCGGTGTGGAGCAGGCGGGAGCCGTCACTGCCAAAGAGGGTGATGGAACGCACGTCCTGCTCTTCCAGGAGGGCATTGGAGAGGCTGCTGAGGAGACTTCGGTTGGCAGTGAAAAGGCCGTACTCGGAACCGGCCGCGAGCTGACGGGAGAGTGACTCGCCCCGGTCCTTCAGCAGACTTTCGATATTGTTGACCCAGCTGTAGGTGAAGAACAGCCCCAGCATCAGGGTGGTCAGCAGGGTGGGAACCAGCGTCACCACTAAAACTTTCTTGCGAATGCCCCAACGTCGCATACCGTGTTCCTGAATTATTGCTTTTGTCCGCGCCGCAGAGCGGAAAACGTCCGTGTTAAGAATAGCTGATCCGGAACGGGATAACTGTGGTATCAGTCCCGACGGTACCGGAAAATCCCGTGTCGGATATAGCCGCCGGTCATGGATATAGCGAGAAGCTGTATTGGGAGACCGGGGCGATAACGCGTATCATGCGAAGCCAAAAGTGTACCACAGGGTTATCATATGCATTTTCCCACCATTGAAGATTATGTCGGGCACACCCCTCTGGTTCGCCTGCAGCGTCTCCCCGGTGAGACGAGTAACGTGATTCTGGCCAAGCTGGAAGGGAATAACCCCGCCGGCTCGGTGAAGGACCGCCCGGCTATCAGCATGATCCAGGAGGCGGAGCGTCGGGGCGACATCAAGCCGGGCGATACCCTGATCGAGGCGACCAGTGGCAACACCGGCATTGCCCTGGCCATGGCGGCTGCCATCAAGGGGTACCGGATGGTGCTGATCATGCCCGCGAACATGAGCGAGGAGCGTCGGGCATCCATGCGCGCCTATGGTGCGGAGATTGTCACGGTCACCAGGGAAGAGGGGATGGAAACGGCCCGTGACCTGGCCCTCAAGATGCAGGCGGAGGGCAAGGGCAGGGTGCTGGATCAGTTCAGCAACCAGGACAACCCTCTGGCGCACTACCGCACGACCGGTCCCGAGATCTGGGAGCAGACCGGGGGGCGTGTCACCCATTTTGTCAGCTCCATGGGCACTACTGGCACCATCATGGGCGTGTCCCGTTACCTCAAGGAGCGCAACCCGGATATTCGCATTATCGGGCTTCAGCCCAAAGAAGGTGCGTCCATACCCGGGATACGTCGATGGCCCGAAGCCTACCTGCCGAAAATCTACGATGCCGCACGGGTGGACGAGGTGTTGGATGTTGGCCAGGAAGAGGCCGAAAACACCATGCGGGCCCTGGCTTCCGAGGAAGGCATTTTCTGTGGCGTCTCCTCCGGCGGTTCGATCGCGGCCGCGCTCAAGCTCTCGCAGCAGGTTGAAAACGCCATCATCGTGGCCATTATCTGTGACCGCGGCGACCGCTATCTATCCACCGGTGTATTTCCCGGCGCCTGAACACGATTCCACCAAGAGACCCGAGTATGAGCAGACGACGCAGGAAGGTTCTTCCAAAAGAGCCCGTGCGCTGTGAGATTGAGACCCTGAGCCATGACGGCCGGGGTATCGCCCGTCAGGATGGCAAGACCCAGTTTGTCGATGGCGCCCTTCCGGGCGAAACCGTGATGGCGAAAGTGGTGTCCAGTCGAAGCAAGTTCGACGAACTGCGCACCGAAGAGGTTCTGGAAGCCGCGCCGGATCGTCAGACGCCACCCTGCGAGTTTGCCGACCTGTGTGGCGGCTGTAGCCTGCAGCATATGAGTGGCGATGCGCAGATCGCGTTCAAGGAGAATACCCTGCGGGAGCATTTTGCCCATTTCGGGGGCATCGAACCCGAGGAGTGGATTGAGCCACTGCGCTCGGAAGAGAGCCTCGGCTATCGCCGCAAGGCGCGCCTCGGGGTTCGTTACGTCAAGGCCCGGGAGTCTGTCCTGGTGGGGTTTCGGGAGAAACGCAACAGTTTCCTGACCGACATCGACCGTTGTGTGGTGCTGGATCCCCGCATTGGCGACCGCATACTGCCCCTTCGAAATATGCTGCACGATCTGGACGCCTACAGCCGAATCGCCCAGGTGGAAGTTGCCTGTGGCGATGATGTGGCGGTAATGGTGTTCCGCAATATGGATGACCTGTCCACTGGTGACCGGGAGAAGCTCATTGCCTTCGGCCAGGCTCACGATTTGCATATCTACCTGCAGCCAAAAGGGCCCGATACCGTTCATCGGATCTGGCCCGAGTCCTCTGGCCGGGATGATGAGCGACTGAGCTACAGGCTGGAAGAATTCGACCTGACCATGAAATTTCATCCCATGGACTTTACCCAGGTCAATGCAGGCATTAATCGCGCAATGGTACACAGGGCCGTGGAATGGCTGGATGTCCAGCCTGGCGAGCGAGTCCTGGATCTGTTCTGCGGTCTGGGGAATTTCACTCTGCCGCTGGCCACGCGAGGCGGGCAGGTTGTTGGCGTGGAAGGCGACGAGACCATGGTCGTACGGGGCCGGGAAAACGCGGAACTAAACGGTCTCGACAATGTCGCTTTTCACGGTGCCGACTTGCACGGTGACTTCACGGGCCAGAGCTGGGCCAAAGAAGGGTTCGACAAGATTCTGATTGATCCGCCCCGTTCCGGTGCCGAGGAGATCTGCAAGTACCTCACGGCCTTCGGGGCACAAAAGATAGTCTATGTCTCCTGCAACCCGGCCACCCTGGCGCGCGACGCAGGCGTAATGGCGCGCAACGGCTATCGACTGGTGCGCGCAGGTGTGATGGACATGTTTCCCCACACCACTCACGTGGAATCCATCGCGTTGTTCGAACGGGATTCCGACTGAAGATGCGGTGGGCAGTCAGGGATGGCTGCGGCAACCATCAGGAATAACAAGACTGATATGGTAAAAGTTCGCGAAGATTACGCAATGACCGGCGACGGCCAGGTGGATATCGAGGGCTGGGTAAACCAGATAGCCTCGCAAACGCACCTGGACGACGCTGACCAGTTCCGGTTGGCCTGCGAAAAGGCAGCGGAAATCGATCTTCAGGCTTTCCGGCAGGATCGCCAGTGGGCACCTGGTTCCAGCAGCTTCCGGATTGGCATTGAGATGGCCCAGGTTCTGGCGGAGCTGCACCTGGATCAGGCCAGCCTGGTGGCGGCGATCCTTTATCGCGCCGTGCGTGAAGAGCGCGTTCCCCTGGAGACAATCCGCAAGGAATTTGGCGATGAGGTGGCGGGCCTGATCAACGGCGTGCAGCAGATGGCGGCCATTTCGTCCATCCACCACCCGCTGAAGGGTAACGTTCTGGGCCAGAGCGAAGGCCAACTGGACAACGTCCGCAAGATGCTCGTCACCATGATTGACGATGTCCGGGTTGCCCTGATCAAGCTGGCGGAGCGTACCTGCGCCATTCGGGCGGTAAAGGATGCTCCAGAAGAAAAGCGAATGCGCGTCGCCCGGGAAGTGTTTGATATCTACGCACCCCTGGCACACCGGCTTGGCATTGGTCACATCAAGTGGGAGCTGGAAGATCTTTCTTTCCGGTACCTGCATGGTTCCGCCTACAAAAAGATCGCCAAACTGCTGGACGAAAAGCGCCTGGATCGCGACGGTTACATCAAGCGGGTGATTGAAACCCTGCAGACCGAACTGAAAGCCTATGGCATTGAGGGCGAGCTGTCCGGACGTGCCAAGCACATCTACAGCATCTGGCGAAAAATGCGCCGCAAGGGCATCGACTTTTCCCAGGTTTACGATGTTCGCGCCGTGCGTATCCTGGTTCCGGAGGTTCGCGACTGTTACGCCGCACTGGGTATTGTCCACACGCTGTGGCGCCACATCCCCAACGAGTTCGACGATTACATTGCCAACCCGAAGGAAAACGGTTACCAGTCCCTGCATACCGCCGTGATCGGGCCCGAGGGCAAGGTCATGGAAGTGCAGATCCGAACCCACACGATGCATGAGGAGGCGGAACTGGGCGTTTGTGCCCACTGGTTGTACAAGGGCATGGACAAAGGCAACAAGTCGACCGGCTACGATGCCAAGATCAACTGGCTGCGCCAGGTTCTGGAGTGGCAGGAGGAGCTGGGCGACCTGTCCGGGCTGGCCGACCACCTCAAATCCGATGTCGCATCGGATCGGGTGTATGTATTCACACCCGAGGGCCACGTGGTGGATCTGCCCCAGGGGGCAACGCCGGTGGATTTCGCCTACCGGGTTCACACGGAGATCGGTCACGCCTGCCGCGGTGCGCGGGTGAACAGCCGAATCGTTCCGCTGACCTATCCACTGAAAACCGGCGATCAGGTGTTTATCCTGACCTCCAACAACCCGGCCCCAAGCCGCGACTGGCTGAACCCGAGCCTTGGTTACATTCAGACTTCCAGGGCACGCGCCAAGGTAACCCACTGGTTCAAACAGCAGGATCGTGGTCGCAATATCGTTGACGGTCGTGCCATTCTCGAGGACGAGTTCAGGCGTCTGTCCCTGTACGATGTAGATCTTGGTGAGCTTGCCAGGAAGGTTAATTACCAAAGTGCGGAGGACATGTTTGCAGCCACCGGAGCCGGTGACCTTCGCCCCACGCATGTCGCCAATGTGGCCCAGCAGATGCTGGAGCCCAAGTCCGAACAGCTGGATCTGAAACTCAGTGCTCAGCGCCGCAAGCCCTACGATACCGAATCGGATATCCAGATCCTGGGTGTCGGCAAGCTCAAGACCCAGGTGGCTAAATGCTGCAAACCTCTGCCCGGTGACGCCATTGGTGGCTACATCACGGTTGGCCGTGGGGTTACGGTCCATCGCCAGGACTGCCTGACGTTCCTGAATCTGCGTGAGTTCGAGCCCAACCGGATTATTGAGGTCAGCTGGGGTGGCCGGCAGGCTGCTGTTTATCCTGTCGACATTGAAATTGAAGCCTATGACCGATCCGGGCTGCTGAGAGATATTACCCAGGTGTTGTCGGCCTCCAAGAGTGATGTGCTGTCACTGAATACCCTGAGCAACAAGGACGAGAACACGGCTACCATGACCGTGACGGTGGAAATTTCCAGTCTGGAGCAGTTGGCGCGGTTGCTGGCGCAGATTCGCAACCTGCCCAATATCATTGATGTAAGGCGTAAACGCGGATGAGCTATACCATCGAGGATCTGAAAACCCTGATGGCCAGGCTTCGGGATCCGGAGACGGGCTGTCCATGGGATACCAGGCAATCCTACAGGACCATCGTGCCGCACACGCTGGAGGAGGCCTACGAAGTCGCCGATGCCATTGAGCGAGAGGATTACCCGCATCTGAAAGACGAGCTGGGGGACCTGCTGTTCCAGGTCATTTTCTACACCCAGCTTGGTCGGGAAGATGGCCATTTCGATTTTGACGGTGTGGTCGATCATCTGGTGCGCAAACTGGTAAGGCGGCATCCACACGTTTTTCCGGAAGGGACCCTGGAAAGCAGCATTGATCCGGATAATCGGCCGGATGAGGCCTGGATCAAGGAAAGCTGGGAGCGCATCAAGGCCGAGGAGCGGGCAATGAAGCCGGCACCGGAAGCCAGCGCCCCAGTAAGTCGGCTTGACGGCATTGCCCGGACCCTGCCTGCAATGGCTCGGGCCGAGAAGCTCCAGAAACGGGCAGCCAGGCACGGTTTCGACTGGCCAAATGTTGGCCCGGTTTTCGACAAACTTCACGAGGAAATCGACGAGCTCAAGGAGGCGTGGGAAGCCGCACAGACGGGCGCCGGTGATCCCGATGCCGTTGAAGATGAGCTCGGCGATCTCCTGTTCGTCTGTGTGAACCTGGCACGGTTCATGAAGGTTAACCCTGAGCAGGCACTCAATCGAACCAACCATAAATTCGACGCCCGGTTCCGGGCGATTGAACGTGTGCTGGAACGGGAGGGCCGCGATATGGACGAAGAATCTCTGGAGGCGCTGGATGCCGTGTGGCAGGCGGTGAAAGGCGTGGAGCGGGGAGAGAACGAGCACTGAAAATGGCGGATCGGTAAGTACAATCCGTTACCAATTTTCTCGCCCCCGGACCGACGGCTTCGTCTACACTTCCGGAAACGGATGCACAGTTTTCGTGCGCCGTGCGCCATCAATAAGATGCAGGAGTGAAGGCACCATGAAAATCAAAGATCTGGTCAACTACTGGGACAAGCATGCACGTGGTCGGCTTACCCGAGACGCCTACTTCATGGCGTTGTCTGACCAGCATCACAAGCGTCTCGAGAAACTCGCAGCGCTCTATCCGATGAAGTCACCTCAGGATCTGATGCGGGATCTGATTTCTGCAGCACTGGACGAAATGGAGACCAGCTTTCCGTATGTTCAGGGCACCAAAGTGGTGGCGTACGACGAGGATGGCTTCGAGATCTACGAAGATCAGGGCCTGACTCCCAAGTTTGTCAGCCTGAGCCAGAAGCACATCCAGCGCCTCAAGGCCCGTCAACTGGAATCAGTCGCCTGACGACACGGGCAGCGAAAGCTGCCCGCCGCTATTTACTTGTCTTTCCCTTCCAGCTTGTCCTTCAGTGGGCTCTGGCGTACCAGATCGTCCAGAGCTGCACCAATCATGTCGTTCAGAATATCGCTTTCACTGCGGTCCGGGTAAAGTTCCGCCAGTGCGGCCACGCGTGCGGCATCTTCCAGCGGCAGGCGCAGGTTATAATCGTGGGTGCGCTCCACGGGCTCTTTTTGCTGTTCCCAGTGTTTGGGCAAATCAGTGACCTTCATGATAACTCCTTGCAGCTACAGGCTTGAATCGCCAATAGACTTTCTCGACTGTTCCTTAGTATCGTAAGTTTACTTCGCCTCCGTCAATTCAAAAGGACGTCAATGTGACTGAGCTACATCCCGAACTCCGAGAAAACGTACGAATGCTGGGTGAACTTCTGGGCCAGAGCATACGGCGATATCCCGGACAGGAATGCTACGAGCTGATTGAGGAAATCCGGGCGGCTGCCAAGTCCGACCGTCGCCAGGAAAGCGGGTCCGGCCAGCGACTTGTCAATCTGCTGCGCAAGTTGAGCGATGATGAGCTGCTTCCGGTGACCCGTGCCTTCAACCAGTTCCTGAACCTGGCCAACCTTGCCGAGCAGTACCATGGTATTCGTCGGAAACGCGGGCACCAGTCTGATCTGATGGTCGAATCGCTCGGGGAGGTGTTTGAGCGGCTCAAGCAAGGTGATGTCACGCCGGAGGAACTGCATCAGAGGGTGGCGGATCTACGAATCGAGTTTGTGCTGACGGCCCACCCCACCGAGGTGGCGCGTCGCACCCTTATTATGAAATACGACGAGATGTCGGACTGCCTGGCGCGTCTGGACCATGACGACCTCATGCCTGCTGAACGGGAGGAAATCGTCAATCGCCTGTCTCAACTGGTTACCGAAGCCTGGCACACCGACGAGATTCGTCAGGAGCGACCAACCGCAGTGGATGAGGCCAAATGGGGCTTTGCGGTTATTGAAAACAGTCTGTGGCAGGCCCTGCCACAGTTTCTGAGGAGCCTGGATACGTCGCTGGAAGACGCGACCGGAAAGGGCCTTCCCCTGCAGGCATCCCCCATCCGCATTGCATCCTGGATGGGCGGTGATCGTGATGGCAATCCGAATGTCACCCACAAGGTGACCCGCCGGGTCTTCCTGCTTGGCCGCTGGATGGCAGCGGATCTCTATCTTCGTGATATTCAGGCGCTGCGGGCCGAACTGTCCATGTGGCAGGCCAGCGACGAGCTCAAGGCCGTTGTTGGTGATTCCCGGGAACCCTACCGCCATGTGCTCGCCGAACTCCGTGAGCGGCTGATCAGAACCCGGGACTGGGCAGAGGCGAGCGTCAACGGCGAGACCGCGGATGCCAACGGTATTCTCTTTGAGAACGAGGATTTCACCGGTCCCCTGGAGCTCTGTTACCGATCCCTGGTTGAGTGCGGACTCGAGGACATCGCCAATGGTCCGCTGCTGGATACCA
>PBED01000049.1:0-35011 GCA_002718255.1 Marinobacter sp.
CGACAAAGCCGCCTCATCAAACAGGCCGGATATACGGGCGCAAACCTGTCCCTGACATTGAGTGCTGAGACCTTGCAAACGGGGAGGAGACCATATACGGATTAGCCAAAGGCGTAATCCGACAAAAAAAGCCAGGCCACCCCGCCAATCTGTCGGGTTACGCCTTTGGCTAACCCGACCTACAAAAACAACAAAACTGCCAGCAGGCAGCAAACAGTTTGCAAACATAAGCGGCTGTGTGGGATCGGTTTCAGAAAATGTCGGCGGCCATGGATGGCCGACGCCAAGCGCACATGGATGTGCTCGTAGCGGTTTTCTGAAACCGATCCCACACAGCCGCGTCCCAAGCTAAAGAACGTGCACCAACACCGAGAAGGCACGGACTCTCTACCAGCAGGAGAACAGGAACGTGAAATTCACAGCCGAACACGAAGCCCTTCGAAAAACCGTCCGCGATTTCGTCGAGAAGGAAATCAATCCCCACTGCGACGAATGGGAAGCCGCCGGGGAATTCCCGATTCATGAACTGTTCAAAAAGCTCGGAAACCTCGGCATCCTGGGTATCCAGAAGCCCGAAGAATACGGCGGTATGGGGCTGGATTACAGCTACAACCTCGTGGCTGCGGAAGAGCTTGGCATGGCCCATTGTGGTGGTGTGCCGCTGGCCATCGGGGTTCAGACCGATATGTGTACCCCGGCCATTTCCCGGTTTGGTTCCGATGAACTGAAACGCAGTTTCCTCGCGCCGGCCATTGCCGGCGACATGGTGGGATGTATTGGCGTCAGTGAAGTTGGCGCAGGTTCTGATGTAGCGGGAATGAAAACCACTGCCAAGAAAGACGGCGACGACTACATCATCAACGGCTCCAAGATGTGGATTACCAACAGCCCCAAATCCGACTTCATCTGCTTGCTGGCCAACACCTCGGACGACAAGCCCCACAAGAACAAGTCTTTGATCATCGTGCCCACGAAAACGCCGGGCATCTCCTTCAGCCCGCACCTGAACAAGCTCGGCATGCGCTCTTCCGAAACCGCGCAGATTTTCTTTGACGACGTCCGTGTGCCCCAGCGCTACAGGATCGGCGCCGAGGGCACCGGTTTCATGATGCAGATGTTGCAGTTCCAGGAGGAGCGAATCTGGGGTGCGGCGAACGTGATCAAGGCGCTGGAGAACTGCATCACCAAGACCATCGAGTACTGTCGCGAGCGGAAG
The DNA here is from genome assembly GCA_002718255.1 of Marinobacter sp. GTDB lineage: Bacteria > Pseudomonadota > Gammaproteobacteria > Pseudomonadales > Oleiphilaceae > Marinobacter. The sequence goes on from PBED01000049.1 coordinate 1,217, forward strand.
ACCTTCGGCCAGCCACTGATCGACAACCAGGTAATCCACTTCCGCCTGGCCGAACTGCAAACCGAAGTCGAGGCCCTGCGCGCCCTCACCTACCAGGCCTGCGAGCTGCACGTTGAAGGCAAGGATGTCACCCGCCTGGCCTCCATGGCCAAACTCAAGGCCGGACGTCTTGGGCGTGAGGTCACAGACAGCTGCCTGCAGTACTGGGGCGGTAACGGTTACATGTGGGATAACCCGATTTCCCGCGCGCACCGGGATGTTCGACTGGTGTCTATTGGCGGTGGTGCCGACGAAATCATGCTCGGGATTATCTGCAAGATGATGGGAACCCTCCCGGGCAAGAAACGCGACTAGGAAACGGACGGTGGAGTCATTTATGGGCCAGGTACCACATTGCGAAACACTGATTCTGGAAAAACAGGGCCCCACCCTGTTTATCACCATCAACCGACCAGACGTGCGCAACGCCATGAGCCTCGAGATGGTGGCGGAACTGTCCGCGGTGTTCACCCAGATTGAAAACGACCTGCACATTCGCGCCGTCGTCATCCGGGGCGCCGGTGGGCACTTCTGCGCCGGTGGTGATATCAAAGACATGGCCGGAGCCCGCGGCCAGAAAGCGGTCGAGGGTGAGGCGGACCCGTTCTATCGTCTGAACCGCGCTTTCGGTCAGATGATTCAACAGGTCAACGAATCCTCGAAAGTGGTCATCGCGATCACCGAAGGCGCCGTCATGGGCGGTGGATTCGGTTTGGCCTGCGCTTCCGACGTCGCCATCGCCGGGCCGAGCGCCAAGTTCGGCATGCCGGAAACCTCCCTCGGCGTGATTCCAGCCCAGATTGCGCCGTTTGTGGTTGAACGAATCGGCCTCACTCAGGCCCGGCGGCTGGCCCTGCTCGGTTTGAGAATCGATGCGAACGAAGCATGCAGTCTTGGCATCGTTCACCAGGCGGCTTCTTCAGAGGATGAACTGGAAGAGATGCTGACAAGCGCTCTGGATCGTGTCCGCCACTGCGCACCGGTTGCCACGGCAGAAACCAAAGCGTTGCTACACAGGGTTGGCCATGAACCCATGAGCGGTTTGCTGGACAGCGCGGCTGAAAAATTTGCGGAAGCCATCCGGGGAAGCGAAGGAACGGAGGGCACCATGGCCTTCATGCAAAAACGTCCACCAGCCTGGGCAAGCGAATCGGACTGATGCGGAGCGAGGGTGAGTGCCGTCTGGCTTCCAGAAAATGTCGGCGGCCATGGATGGCCGACGCCAAGCGCACATGGATGTGCTCGTAGCGGTTTTCTGGAAGCCAGACGGCACTCAGCCTCGCGGCTTACTCCAAAGGAGAGAACAAGAACATGTTAAAGAAACTACTAGTAGCCAACCGCGGCGAAATCGCAGTCCGCGTCATCCGCACCGCGAAAGCCCTTGGTTACCGCACCGTAGCTGTCTACTCCGAGGCCGACGCCAGGGCCATGCACGTGGAACTCGCCGACGAGGCCGTCTGCATTGGCCCGGCACAGGTATCCGCCTCCTACCTGAACAGCGATGCAATTCTTGAAGCCGCCCGCAAAACCGGCGCCGACTGCATCCACCCGGGTTACGGCTTCCTCTCCGAGAATGCCGCCTTCGCCAACGCCTGCAAAGACGCCGGCCTGGTGTTTGTTGGCCCTCCCGCCTCGGCCATCGAACTCATGGGCAGCAAGCGCCGATCCAAAATCGCCATGCAGGAGGCCGGCGTGCCAGTGGTGCCTGGCTATGAAGGCGACAACGCCAACGACGACGAACTGATCACCGCCGCCAAAGACATCGGCTACCCCCTCATGATCAAAGCCTCTGCCGGCGGTGGTGGCCGCGGCATGCGCCTGGTTGAGAGTGAATCCGAACTGGCCGACAACATCAAACGGGCCCGTTCCGAATCAAAACAGGCCTTCGGCGACGACGAACTGATCCTGGAAAAAGCCGTGATTGAGCCCCGCCACGTGGAAATCCAGGTGTTTGCGGATCGCCACGGCAATGCGGTCTACCTCGGCGAACGGGACTGCTCAGTACAGCGCCGACACCAGAAAGTAGTGGAAGAAGCACCCTCCCCCTTTGTCACGCCGGAACTACGACAGGCCATGGGTGAGGCTGCAGTCAAAGCGGCTCTGGCCTGCAACTACGAAGGCGCCGGCACCGTCGAGTTCCTGGTCGACAAGCACCGAAACTTCTACTTTCTGGAAATGAACACCCGCCTGCAGGTAGAGCATCCGGTCACCGAACTCATTACCGGCCAGGACTTGGTCGCCTGGCAGCTCAACGTGGCTGAGGGACGCCCGCTGCCGCTCGGCCAGGACGATATTCACCTGAATGGCCATGCCATTGAGGTTCGACTCTATGCAGAAGACCCTGCCCACGGATTCACACCCCAGACCGGACCGCTATACGCCTTTGAACCAGCCGAAGGCGAAGGTTTAAGGTTTGATACCGGGGTACGATCTGGAGATGCTATCACTCCCCACTACGACCCGATGCTGGCAAAAGTAATTGCCTGGGGCCAAAACCGGGATGAAGCCCGCCGGCGGCTGATCCGCTCGCTTGAGGACACAACCGTGTTCGGCGTGACCACCAACCGCCATTTCCTGAGCCGGATTATCGCAGACGAGACTTTCGGGGCCGGCGGGGCGACCACGGCCTTCCTTCAGCAGGCCTTCAAGGACGATCCGTCCCTTCAGCCGCAAAACCTGACCATTCGCCAGTTGGCCCTGGCCGCCTGCGTGCTCGACCATGGCATTTCGGGCCAGAGCGCCTGGAGCAATGCGCCGGCCACCATGACGCCCATCAAACTGGAAACCGGCGACACCACTGTCGAGTTACTGGTGACCCGCAGCGGCAGCCGGTTGTCTGTCAGTATGGGCGAAACCCGGCATTCCCTGGTACTTGAAAGCCAGAGGGATGGCCATTTGTGCATTATCGACAACGGCGTTCGTCAGGCCTGCCAATATCACCGCCAGGGCGATTCCCTATATTTGCAGACGTTCGGGCAATCCTGGTCGGTGCGCGATGTTACCCACCAACCAGCCAGGACTGCTGGCGGCGCGGGCAGCGGTCGCATCCAGGCGACCATGGATGGCGCCATCATTGATGTGTTGGTTGAAGCTGGTCAGAGCGTTCACCGGGGCGATACGCTGGTGATACTGGAAGCCATGAAGATGGAGCATCCGGTAAAAGCAGACCGCGACGGCAGAGTCGCCGAGATTCTTGCGAGCAAGGGCGACCAGGTAAAACGCAGTCAGTTACTGGTCCAGATAACCGCCAACGAGACGGCCGAACAGGAGAACGAGGCATGAGTACCATGCGTGATCGTACCGTTTTTATCACCGGCGCCAGCCGTGGCATCGGCCGGGCCATCGCCCTCGCCGCCGCCCGTCAGGGCGCCAACGTAGTGATTGCTGCCAAATCAGACACGCCTCATCCGAAGCTGCCAGGCACGATCCATACGGTGGCGGAGGAAGTTCGGGATGCTGGAGGCAAAGCGCTACCGCTGGTTCTGGATGTCCGGGATGAAAAGCAGATCCGCCAGCGCATTGATGAGGCCGGCGAGCATTTTGGCGGAATCGACGCACTGGTAAACAACGCAGGCGCCATTCGGCTAACCGGTGTGGAAAACCTCAAGGTCAGCCGGTACGACCTGATGCATCAGGTCAATGCCCGGGCCGTCATGGCCTGCAGCCAGGCCGCACTGCCCTGGCTGAAACAGTCGGACCGGGCTCACATCCTGAGCCTGTCGCCGCCTCTGAATCTGAATACCCGGTGGTTCGCCCAATACGGCCCCTATACCACCACAAAATACGCCATGACCATGCTGAGCCTGGGCATGGCGGAGGAGTTCAGGCGGTACGGCATTGCGGTTAACACGCTGTGGCCGAAAACGCTGATTGCCACGGCAGCCATCGAATTTGAGGTTGGCGGGCCCCAGATGATGGCCCAGGGCAGGAAGCCGGACATCATGGCCGATGCTGCTGTCAGCATCCTCAACCGGTCGTCTGAGACTATGACTGGTCAGACCCTGATCGACGAGGACCTGCTACGGCAGGACGGTATCACCGACTTCGAGCATTACCGGTATGAGCCGGGCGATAAGCCCCTGATGCCGGACCTGTTTCTGGACTGAACCCGAGGCATGCGTTGTTCCGGGTTCAACGTCCACACAATAAAAGGGACCAATGGAAACACCATGAGCCAAGACAACGTATCCGCACTGGACATTGCCCGCAGCCTGCCCGGAATATTCCGGCGTTTGCCGGCCATAACCCGGGGGCTGTATTACTATGCCCTGAAAAACGAGAACCGTGAGCTTACGCTCGGCACACTCATCGAGAACAACGCCCGGAACCTGGGCAGCCGGCCCGCCATTCTGTTTGAAGACCGCTCGATCACATGGAGCGAATTGAATGGCTGGGCTAACCGCATCGCCCGCTACCTGCAGGACCAGGGGCTTGCCAAAGGGGATGCCATTGCGATCTTCCTTGAAAACCGCCCCGAATTGCTGGCCGTGGTAGCCGGCGCAGCCAAACTCGGGGTCGCCTGCGCCATGCTCAACACCTCCCAGAGAGGCAAGGTACTCGAACACAGCATCAACCTGATCGAGCCCAAAATGGTGGTGGTTGGCGAGGAACTGATCGAAGCGTTCGACGGCATAAAGACAGATCTCAAGACCGCCCATCCCCAGCCATTCCAGTTTCTGGCAGACACCAACACGCTGAACGCCTTTGGGGACGCACCGACCGGTTACGCCAACATGGCCGCGCAGGTCAGCACCTTCAACAGCGACGCCCCGGTTCTGAGCGATGCGCCGAAAATGGGCGATACCGCCATCTACCTGTTCACCTCCGGCACCACCGGCCTGCCCAAGGCCGCCCCGGGCTCACACCGCAAATTTATAATGGCCTACGGCGGGTTTGGCCTGATGTCTCTGGCCATGAAGCCGGAGGACGTTCTTTACTGCACGCTCCCCCTTTATCACGGCACCGCTCTGCTGGTCTGCTGGGGGTCCGTCCTGGCCGGCGGCTCCGCCATTGCCCTGCGCCGCAAGTTCTCCGCCAGCGCCTTCTGGGACGACGTTCGCTATTACCACGCCACCACCTTCGGCTACGTCGGCGAACTCTGCCGCTACCTGCTGAACCAGCCACCCAGCGAACAGGACCGGAACCATAGCCTCACCAAAATGATCGGCAACGGCCTCCGCCCCTCCATCTGGAAGGAATTCAAGCAGCGCTTCGGGATAGAGACAGTCGCAGAGCTCTACGCCTCCAGCGAAGGCAACATCGGCTTCAGCAACTTTTTCAATATGGACAACACCGTGGGCTTTTCCACCGCCCCCTACAAGCTGGTGAAATTCCACGACGGCACACGGGATCCAGTTCGTAACGAAAAAGGCTTCATGCAGGAAGTCGCAAAAGGCGAGCCCGGCCTGTTGATCGGCGAGATCACCAAGAAATGGTCGTTCGAGGGTTACACCCAGAAAGAGGCCACGGAAAAATCGATCCTCCGCAACGCTTTCAAGAAGGGGGACGCCTGGTTCAACACTGGCGATGTCCTGAAGGAAATCGGGTGCGGCCACCTGCAGTTCGTCGACCGTATGGGCGATACCTACCGCTGGAAGGGCGAAAACGTCTCAACGACGGAAGTGGAAAACATCATCGACGGCTCGGGGATGGTCGAGGAAGCCATCGTCTACGGCGTCGAGATCCCCGGCTCCAACGGTAAGGCCGGCATGGTGACCCTGGTTCCCCACAGTAATGGCCAAGAGTTCGATGTGAACAGATTATTCGCCTATCTGCGGGACAATCTGCCGGCCTATGCAGTACCGGTGTTTGTGCGCATCACCCACGCCATCGAGAAAACCGGAACCTTCAAATACCGCAAGGTGGATATCCAGAAGCTGGGCTATTCGCTTAGGGACGGCGAGGAAGTCTATGCCTGGTTGCCCGGGACTGATGGGTATACCCTGCTGACGCCGGAGCTGGTTTCGGAGATTGACTCGGGTTCGGTCCGGTTTTGATGATTGGCCTTTTGTCTGGGCCCTAGCCTTATGGATTAGCGGATTGGTGAGGGTGGGCACCTCCTCCCAAAAACCGCTACAAGCACGTCCGTGTGCGCTTGTTTCGGGCCGTCCATGGCCCTCTACATTTTTGGGAGGAGGTGCCCACCCTCACCACCGGGCTATTGCGTTATAGTCTTGATACTCAGAGATACCACTGATTCCAGAAGTTGCCGGTTGGAAGCACTTCCCAAAAATGTCGGCGGCCATGGATGGCCGACGCCAAGCGCACATGGATGTGCTCGTAGCGGTTTTTGGGAGGTGCTTCCAACCGGCAACCTCCCAAAGCTTTCAGGCTTCGATAAAACTCAGGAGCCGACTTTAAGCACAACCTTGCCAGTCGCTTTGCGTTCAGTAAGGGCTCCAAGGGCAGAGGCGTAATCCTCGAAGTCATAGACGGCACTGATCTTCGGATCAATCTTGCCCTCGGCATAGAGCTTCATCAGCTCCATCATGTTCTGGGCGCTGGCTTCCGGCTCGCGTTGAGTGAAACTGCCCCAGAATACGCCAACAACGGAACAACCTTTCAGAAGAGTCAAATTTGCCGGGATTTTCGGAATCTCGCCGGCCGCGAAGCCGATGATCAGGTGGCGGCCATTCCAGGCCATGGCGCGGAGAGCCTGTTCGGTGAAGTCACCGCCTACGGGGTCGTAGATGACATCCACGCCTTTGCTGTGAGTAAGCTTCTTCACCGCGTCTTTAAGAGGCTCTTCGGCATAATTGATCAGCTCATCGGCGCCAGCTTCCTTGGCAACCGCTAGCTTTTCCGCCGAACTGGCGGCTGCAATAACCTTTGCGCCCATGGCCTTGCCGAGCTCAACCGTTGCCAGGCCCACGCCACCGCTGGCGCCCAGAACCAGAAGCGATTCGCCAGGCTGAAGGTTGCCGCGCTGCTTGAGGGCATAATAGGAAGTCCCATAAACCATGGTGAAGGCCGCAGCCTTCTCGTCGGACATGCCATCGGGGACGGGGAGAAGATTCTGCTCCGGCACGATGACTTCTTCGGCAAAGGCGCCATAACCTGTCAGCCCAGCAACACGGTCGCCTACCTTGAAGCGGGTTACCTTGTCGCCAACCTCGATAACCTCACCCGCCATTTCGCCACCCGGGGAAAAAGGCAGGCTTGGCTTCAACTGATATTTGTTCTCGATGATGAGGGTGTCCGGAAAATTCAGGCCGGCGGCTTTAACGCGCACTTTGACACCGCGGCCTTTCACTTCGGGGCTGGGAACTTCTTCGATGACCAGCTTCTCGGCCGGACCATATTCCTTGCAGAGGATGGCTTTCATGAGTGCTCCGTTTTTGTTTGATCGGATTCCAGGCGACAGGCGCCTGTGATTGTTATCCGTCAAGCTAAACAGAGTCTTAACATGAAGCAAATAAAGTTCTTTTATCTAAGCGCATAAGCGGCGCTTATTTCTCAGCGCGAGTCCATTCAGAGCATGGTCCCGCCGATCACGAGAGCGCCAACCAAAACCACCCCGGCCACAATCAGGCCAGTTTTCATTCCTGAGGACAGCACCTGAGGCGCGTCGCCGACAGATTTAGGATCATCACGGGTAGACAGATTCTGTTCCTGGCTGGAGTTGCGAACGAGCTCGATCATTTTCTCACACTGTTCAGAGGTGAACGCGGCCGGATCAAAGGATTCAAGTCCCTGATCATCCAGAAATGCCCGAACGTCCCTCGAAAGCGGCACGTATTTCATGGACCAGTTACTGAACGTTCGGCTCTTGAGGGGCTCTTCTATCAAGGTGACGATGTTGCGGTGGCGGTCATCCTTCAGGATCCTGTCACACGTGCGACGGACGGCGTCCTCTTCACCTTCCAGATACTGGAAAAACCGGTCGTTTCCGTAGTAGAGGCCACCGACCAACTGGTCTTTGGCATTGTTCTTACGGGAGGTCATCAGAATTCGTGCAACGTGGGGTTCAACACCCTTTTCCACCGGTTTGGCTTCAAACGTGGCTTCACTGGCATAGGCCAGGCGCATCAGGGACATAGCAACTCCGTACAACAGGATACAGGTAAGTTGAATGCAAGATACGTTCAGAACTGTCGCTATGGATCACAGTCCGGAGGCCCGCGCTTCCTGACACCTATCTGGCCTCAGGTGAAAGCCATCCGCTTTTTCGCTATCCTGCGCGCTTTGACTTTAGGCATCCGGCCACTCCTGGCCTATCTCGGGGCTCGCCATGATCGACATCATCTACGTGCTTGAAATGGTTGGAATCGTCGCGTTTGCGATTTCCGGCATGATCGTGGCGCGCTCCAAAAATATGGATCCTGTGGGCGTATTTACCATCGGCTTCATCACGGCACTCGGGGGTGGCACCCTGCGCGACCTGATCATGGACAACCACCCTCTTTACTGGATCAAGCACGAAGAGCAACCGATGCTGATTCTGGCCATGGCGGTTGTCTTCAGCTATTGGAAAAAAGCAGAGCGGCTGCGGGAGTCAAGAATTGTGTTCCCCGACGCCATCGGACTCGGCGTTTTTTCCATCCTTGGCGCCCAACTGGCCCTGGATCTGGGACATTCCTGGTTTGTCGCTTCCCTGCTGGGAGTGATGACGGGCACCTTTGGCGGCGCCCTGCGGGATACCCTCTGTAACGAGGTCCCCTATATTTTTCGCAAAGACCAGATCTACGCCTCGATTTCATTTGCCGGATGCTGGCTGTACTTTGTCTGCCAGTGGTTCCTCGACAACGAGGTCCTGCCGCTGACCATTGGCCTGCTTTTTATCGTCATCGTGCGGATGTTGGCGGTCCGCTTCGATATCCGGCTCCAGCGTGACTCTCACAGCAACTAACGCCACATTCGCTTTGACGAACTGTCAATCATCCCTTGGCCTCAGGAGGCTGAGCCGGTAATATTGCCGTTTTTTCACGCAATTCAAGAATTCCGTCCAGACCAGCCCCCCAAACACAAACTTTCAGCATCCTGTGAGGCAGACACCCGTCATGCTTGAACGACTGTTCCAACTCCAGGCCCACGGCACCACTGTTCGTAAAGAAGTGGTTGCGGGCATTACCACCTTCCTGACCATGGCGTACATCATCGTGGTCAACCCGAGCATCCTGTCATCGACCGGCATGGATTTCGGGGCTGTCTTTGTTGCTACCTGTCTTGCAGCCGTGATCGGCACCCTGATCATGGGGCTATGGGCCAATTACCCGATCGCCATGGCACCAGGCATGGGGCTCAACGCCTTTTTCTCCTTCACGGTCGTCGGCAGCATGGGCTACAGCTGGCAGATAGCGCTCGGAGCGGTGTTCATTTCCGGCTTCCTGTTCTTCCTGCTGAGCATCTTCAAGGTGCGGGAATGGATCATCAACAGCATTCCCATGTCCCTGCGCTTCGGCATCTCCGCGGGCATTGGCTTCTTCCTGGCCCTGATCGCCCTGAAGAATGCCGGCATTGTTGTGGATCACCCCGCCACGCTTGTGGGGCTGGGTGAAGTGAAAGTGGCAGAGAGCCTGCTGTTTTTCGGCGGCTTCGTGCTGATTTGCGCACTGTCCTTCCGCCAGGTAACCGGCGCCGTCATGATTGGTATTATTGCGGTTACCGGCGTAGCCATGGCACTGGGAATGGTGGAGTACAACGGTCTGGTTTCAGCACCCCCGAGCATAGCGCCGACGTTCATGCAGCTGGACCTGGCGGGCGCCCTGAATATCGGCATGATCAGCGTGATCTTTGCGTTTCTGTTCGTCGATCTGTTTGATACATCCGGCACCCTGATCGGCGCCGCACAGCGCGGTGGCCTCCTCGACAAGGACGGCAAACTGCCGCGCCTCGGCCGGGCCCTGATGTCGGACTCGGTTGCGACCATGTCCGGTGCTGCCCTCGGTACCTCAACCACCACCAGCTACATCGAATCCACCGCGGGCATCTCCGCCGGCGGCCGAACCGGCCTGACCGCTGTCGTGGTTGCCGCGCTGTTTCTTGCTTGTTTGCTGCTGTCACCGATCGCCAGCATCATCCCTGCCTACGCCACCGCACCGGCACTGCTTTACGTGGCGGTTCTGATGGCCAGCGGCCTCAAACTGATTGATTGGGAGGATGTCACTGATGCAGCCCCGGCTGTTGTCACTGCCCTGATGATGCCTTTGACCTTCTCCATTGCCAACGGCATCGCCCTGGGATTCATCACTTACGCCATTCTGAAGGCACTCAGTGGCCGCTGGGCAGATCTGAACGCCAGTGTTGTTATCATTGCGGTTGTGTTTGTTCTGAAATTCATTTTCCTGGATGCGGCCTGATCCGCCTCCAGGGCATTAACCGGAACGTTTATGGATTATTTTTCTGAAAGCATCAAAAAGGCCATTCGCACGGTCCCGGACTGGCCAAAACCGGGCGTGGCCTTTCGCGATATAACCACGGTACTGCAGGACAAGACTGCCTTCCGTAAACTGATTGATGCCTTCGTACACCGCTACCACGGCCACAAGATTGATGCCGTGGCAGCGGTGGATGCGCGCGGCTTTATCATTGGCTCGGCACTGGCCTATGAGCTCAACGCCTCCCTGGTACTGGTACGCAAGAAAGGCAAGCTTCCGTTCGATACGCTGGTGGAGGACTACGAGCTTGAATACGGTACCGCCTCCGTGGAGCTGCACAAGGACGCTTTCAAGCCGGGCGACAACGTGGTTCTGGTGGATGATCTGATTGCCACTGGCGGCACGATGCTCGCCGCGACCCGTCTGATCCGCAGGATTGGCGCGGAAATTGTGGAAGTGGCAGCCATGATTGATCTGCCCGATCTCGGCGGCTCCCGCAAGCTGCAGGACGAAGGCCTTCAGGTTTATACTGTTTGCTCGTTTGAAGGGGAATAATCAACAGCAATCAGGAGGCGACCATGCCGGATTACCAACACCACTGGAAGGATGGCACACCCGTCCATCTGCCACTGGGAAAGATCGTCTGCATTGGTCGCAACTACGCCGAGCATGCCCGGGAGCTCAATAACCCGGTGCCGGATGAACCGCTGCTGTTCATCAAACCCGCAACCTCGGCGGTGCATATCACCCGCCCCCTGGATTTTCCAAGAGACCAGGGGGCGGTTCACTTCGAGACCGAACTGGCGGTTCTGATCGGTCGCCCCTTGACCCGGGCTTCAGCCAGCGAAGCCGAATCCGCAATACTGGGCTACGGTCTGGCACTGGACCTGACTCTGCGGGATCTACAGGGCAAACTCAAAGAAAAAGGCCAGCCATGGGAAAGAGCGAAGGGGTTCGATGGTGCCTGTCCGCTTTCGCCGTTTGTCGCGGCCGATAAGTTTCCCGATGCCCCCATTCACTTCACAATGGACATTGATGGCAACCGCCAGCAAACCGGCGATACCGGCGATATGCTCAACCCCATCATTCCCCTGATCGCTCACATCAGCAGCCAGTTCACTCTGCTGCCCGGCGATGTGGTGCTGACAGGAACACCAAAAGGCGTGGGCCCGCTGGTTTCTGGCCAGACCCTGTCGCTTGAACTGGAAGACCTGCTGTTCGTGGAGACCAAAGTGGTTTAACGTGCAGGGCCGGCTAAACCCAAATCCGGTCAAAGGCGTACATCTGTTTATGGCAAAGAAACCGGTAACCTCCCGACGTGGTCGCTTCTTCAAACTCGCTGGCATGACTGCCTCTGTGGCAGGGCAATATGCCGGCCAGCGTGCGCGCCGCCTGTTCCGCTCAGAAAATGACGAGGGCGCGCAGAGCGAAAGCTACACACGCATGGCCGACCAGATCGCCGATACCCTGGGCGAGCTGAAAGGGGCGGTCATGAAAGTCGGGCAAATCGCTTCCCAGACCCAGGACTTTCTGCCCAAGGAATTCTCGGACGCGCTCGAGAAGCTTCAGAAAGAAGCCCCGCCCATGCCTTTTGAGGTCATCGTGGGGCAGATCGAATCGGAACTGGGCAAACCGGTCTCCGAGCTTTTCGAGTACCTGCAGGAGACACCCTACGCTGCGGCTTCCATCGGCCAGGTGCATCGCGCCAGACTCCACGATGGCACCGATGTTATTGTGAAAATCCAGTACCCCGGCGTGGACGAATCCTGCGATTCAGATCTCAAGCAACTGCGCATGGCACTGAGATTGGGCGGCCTGCTGAAAATGCCCAAGGAGTCGGTCGACCGGCTGTTCGCCGAAATCCGGGAGCGACTGAAAGAAGAACTGGATTACGAGAACGAAGCACGAAATATCGAACTCTTTCGGGAGTTTCACAAGGATCAGCCCTGGGTGCTCATCCCTTCCGTGGCGAAGAGCCACTCAACCCGACGTGTCCTGACGATGGAACTGGTTGAGGGAGATCACGTCAGCAAGGTTACGAGAGACCGGTACGACCAGGACACCATCAACCTGATAGGTCACCGGATCTTCATGCTCATGGCGGACCAGCTTTTCCGTTTCCAGTGCATCCATGGCGATCCCCACGCCGGCAACTTCGCCTACCGGCCTGATGGCTCCATCGTCATGTACGACTTCGGCTGCGTAAAGAAGCTGAAACCGGAAATCATCGCCGCCTACCGCAACGCCCTGGTTTCTGCCCTCGAGGAAGACTACGAAGCGCTTGACCGTCATCTGATTGACCTGGGCGCGCGTGTCGGAAGCCAGCCAGCCGTGGATGAAGCCTACTACGCTATGTGGCGGGACATTCTGGTGGTGCCCTTTGAGGATCGGGAGGTGCCCTATAACTTCGCAGAAGCCGACATCCACAAGCGCGTGGCCGAGAAAACCAGCACCGTGTTCAAATACCTCGACTACTTCAAGCCGCCGGTGGAAAGCATCTTTATCGACCGGATGATTGCCGGTCATTACTGGATGCTGAAGCGGCTGGGTGTTCAGGCCGCGTTCAGGGAAGAACTGGAAAGGTACCTGAAAGCCTGAACCCTACAGGTAATGGGCAACCCACTCGGCAACACCCTCGACGGCACCCTTGCGAATAAACCGGGCCCGTGACACTGACGCCGGCTCGCCCGGGTCAATCACGGTGATGGGGACATCTCTGTCCACTTCGTAAACCAGTCCTGCAGCCGGGTATACCTGCAGAGACGTTCCCACGATCAGCAGGTGATCGGCCGTGCGGACAACTTCTGCAGCCTTGTCCAGCATGGGCACTTCCTCGCCAAACCAGACAATATGAGGACGAAGCTGGGCGCCACGGTCGCAGGTGTCGCCAGGGTTAATATCACGATAACCGATGTCATAAACCAGCTCCGGATATTTTGAACTGCGCGCCTTGGTAAGCTCACCGTGAAGGTGAATGACGTTGCTCGCGCCACCCCGTTCGTGAAGATCGTCCACGTTCTGGGTGACCACGGTGACCCGGTAGCGCTGCTCAAGCTCCGCCAGCAGCTGATGGGCCCGGTTCGGCTGGGCAGAGGCGAGCTGGCGGCGTCGGTCATTGTAGAACCGCAGCACCAGCTCCTGATTGCGCGCAAACGCCTCGGGCGTAGCCACATCGTAGACGCTGTGCTGCTCCCACAACCCACCGTTGTCCCGGAAGGTGGAGAGACCGCTTTCGGCGCTTATGCCCGCGCCTGTCAGCACTACGATATGATCCTGCATCAGTCGAAAATCTTGCCCGGGTTCATGATTCCGTTGGGATCGAATACCTGCTTGATTCCCCTCAGGTAAGCGATTTCTGCCTCGCTACGGGTGTACTGCAGATAAGGCTTCTTGGTCATACCCACGCCGTGCTCGGCTGACACGCTGCCCTGATAGCGCTCGACAATCTCGAACACCCATTTGTTGACCTGTTGGCACTTCTCGAAGAAATCCTCGTTGGCCATGTCCTCTGGCTTGAGGATATTCAGGTGCAGGTTGCCATCGCCGATGTGCCCGAACCAGATAATCTCGAAATCCGGATAGTGCTCGGTGACCACGGCATCAATTTCCTGCAGGAAGCCCGGCACCTTGGATACGACCACGGAAATATCATTCTTGTAGGGCGTGCGGGGCGCGATGGACTCGGAAATGCGCTCGCGCAGTTGCCAGAGGTTCTGGGCCTGGGTTTCGCTCTGGCTGATCACGCCATCCAGCACCCAACCGTTCTCCACGCATTGTTCAAACAGAGCCATGGCATCGTCCATCACCTGATCGGAGACAGATTCGAACTCCAGCAGCGCATAATACGGCGCCTCGGTTTCAAACGGCGCCTGAACCTGACCGTGGGCCAGCACGTGTCCCATGGCTTGATGGGAGAAAAACTCGTAGGCGGTGAGATCAATCTTTTTCTGGAAAGTCTGCAGCACATCCATGGTGTTGGTCAGGTCATTCAGACCCAGCACCAGCACCGTCAGGTTATCCGGCTTCCGGGACAATTTCATGGTGGCTTCGGTAATAAAGCCCAGTGTGCCCTCAGCGCCGATGAACAGATGACGCAGATCGTAACCCGTGTTGTTCTTCTCCAGATCCTTGTTCAGATCCAGAATATCGCCCTTGCCGGTCACGACCTTGAGGCCGGCAACCCAGTCCCGGCTCATACCATAGCGAATTACCTTGATACCGCCGGCGTTGGTGGAGAGGTTGCCACCGAGCTGGCTGGAACCGGCGGAGGCAAAATCAACCGGATAGTAAAGACCGTTGTCTTCAGCACAATTCTGCAACTGCTCGGTCACAACACCGGCCTCACACCGAACCGTCCTGTCGCTGGCATTGAAGTCCAGAATCTGGTTCATGTTGTCGAACGCCACAACCACCTCACCGTTGGCGGCCACAGCACCGGCACTCAGACCTGTCCGGCCGCCAGAGGGCACCAGCGCCACCTGATTCTCGTTGGCGAACTTCACCAGCGCCTGCACCTGCTCGGTGGTCTTGGGCAATGCGATCGCCAGGGGCTTGGACGGGTAGATCTTGGTCCAGTCCTTGCCGTAGGTATCCAGATCTGCCGGGTCGGTCAGCACCTTGCCGGGCGCGTCGCCGGTGGCCATCAGGTCTTTGAGAGAAGCAATGATCTGTTCAGAATTCATGAATTTTTCGGTCTCGTCAGGTTTGGGCCGGAGCATCCTGCAACAGGAATCACAGACAGTTGATTCAGGCAAACCGGCGCGCTGTGAAAATCTTTGTTTATGGTATCATACCGCCCCTGTTCTGTGAGCCAGCCCTGACGATCACTGGCCACGGGTCATTTCACGTGACGAAAGGTTCGGAAGCAAGCCCATGTCAAATACGTCTCTTGAGAAGAGCAAAATCCGTATCCTGCTGCTGGAAGGCGTGCATCAATCTGCCATTGATACGCTGAATGCTGCGGGCTATACCAACATTGAGTACCTGTCTCACTCGCTGGCCGAGGAAGAGCTGATCGAGAAGATTGCCGATGCGCACTTCGTCGGCATCCGTTCCCGCACCCAGCTGACCGAGAAAGTATTTGAGGCCGCCAAGAAGCTGGTGGCTGTGGGTTGCTTCTGTATTGGCACCAACCAGGTGGATCTGCAGGCGGCCACCCGGCGCGGTATTGCCGTTTTCAATGCGCCTTTCTCCAACACCCGGAGCGTCGCGGAACTCGTTCTCGCCCAGGCCATTCTGCTCCTGCGCGGTGTCCCGGAGAAAAACGCCAAGGCCCATCGCGGCGAGTGGCTGAAATCCGCCAAGGACAGCTATGAAATCCGTGGCAAAAAACTGGGCATTATCGGCTACGGCAACATCGGCACCCAGTTCAGCGTCCTGGCCGAGGGCCTGGGCATGGATGTGTACTTCTACGATGTCGTCTCAAAACTGTCGATCGGCAACGCCACCCAGGTAGGTACGCTCCAGGAGCTGCTCAACATTGCCGATGTGGTCAGCCTGCACGTACCGGAAACCCCGGCCACCAAGTACATGTTCAAGGCCGAGCAGTTCGCCCAGATGAAACCCGGCAGCATTCTCATGAATGCCTCCCGCGGCACCGTGGTGGACATCGACGCCCTGGCCGATGCTCTGGGCAGCGGTAAACTGCTGGGTGCTGCCATTGACGTATTCCCGGTTGAGCCCAAATCCAACGACGAGGAATTTGTCTCTCCGCTGCGGGAGTTCGACAATGTCATCCTGACCCCGCATGTTGGCGGCTCCACCATCGAAGCCCAGGCAAACATCGGTCGGGAAGTGGCAGAAAAACTGGCCATGTACAGCGACAACGGCACGTCGGTTTCTTCCGTGAACTTCCCGGAAGTCGCTCTGCCGTCACACCCCAATCAGCACCGTCTGCTGCATATCCACGAGAACGTTCCCGGCGTGATGTCAGAGATCAACCAGGTGTTTGCAGAGAATGGCATCAACGTTTGCGGCCAGTATCTGCAGACCAAGGAAGACATCGGCTATGTTGTCGTCGACGTGAACAAAGAGTACGGCGAACTGGCGCAGGAAAAGCTGCTCAAAGTGAAAGGGACCATTCGCTGCCGCGTACTGTTCTGATTCATTGCCAGATACAAAAAAACCGGAGCCTTTGCTCCGGTTTTTTTATGGCTGCGAACGCTCTGCTTACTGCATGGGCACCAGCGTCAGCTCAACACGACGGTTCTGCTCACGGCCGGCCGCGGTATCATTTGAGGCAACAGGGTAGCGTTCGCCGTAGCCAACAGCACGGGTACGCTTCGGCTCAATACCCTGGTTCAGTAGGAAGTCACGCACGGATGAGGCGCGACGCTCACTGAGCAGCTGGTTGTAGCTGTCAGAGCCGGAACTGTCGGTATGCCCCTCAATCTGGATGATGGTCTTGTCATACTCCTTCAGCACCAGAGCCACGGATTCCAGTGTTCCGCTGAATGACGGCTTGATGCTCGATTCATTCAGATCAAAGGTGATATTGCCTGGCATCACCAGTTCAATCTCATCGCCGTTGCGCACCACGCGAACACCAGTGCCCTCCAGCTGGCGACGCAGCTCGGCTTCCTGTTTGTCCATGTAGTAACCAACGCCACCGCCAATGGCCGCGCCGCTGGCCGCACCAATCAGGGCACCTTTTCCGCGGTCACTCTTGCTGGAGGTTGCCGCACCGATAGCCGCACCGCCAATAGCGCCGATGATGCTTCCCTTGGTCGCATTCGAAGTTTTCTCTTCACCGGTGTAGGGGTCATAGGTCATACAACCGCCGAGACCGAAAGTTGCCACCATAAATACAAGAATCATCTTCTTCACAGCTTTCTCCTGTGCCTGGTTTCTTCAGCCAACCCGTTTAACGGGTCTTTTCCGCCGAGTTCGTGAATGTATCAATAATGGTATTGAATACGGTTGCCTGCAAATCCTGAGCTTCGTTCACAAGATGATGACGTCCGTCAGGGATTTTCCGTTCCTCAACCGAGGAAAATTTATTCCGGATAATACGCAAATTGTGTTGCCAGTCGACTGTCAGATCCTTCTCACCTTGCACGACGGTCACCGGAAAGTCGACCGGCCGCGCAGATTCAATGTGGGGGACCCATTTTCGGAGTGCACTCACCCAGTCGACATGCACTGCCCTCGCCTGAAGCGGGTCGTACTCCCTCAAGAACCTGAGGAAACGACCGTTGCCACTGTTCTCTGCAAATACCCTGCGCCAGCGGGAAATAAACGGCTTCACCATGCTATGCAGTATTTTTGCGCCCAACCAGCCGGCCGGCCTCACCAGGGGCGCCAGAAGCACCACTTTCCGGAAGTCGGAGGTTTGCTGGCTGTGATGGTTGGACAACAGATAATCAATCAGGATCGCTCCACCGGTGCTCTGCCCAACCGCGAACCAGGGCTGACGCAACTTGTCCCTGACCTGAGCCATCACGTCTGACAGAACGCCCTGATACTCAAGAAAACTGCCAATGGCTGCGGGCGTGCCGCTGGAAAGGCCATGGCCGGGCTGATCGTAGGCCAGCACATCAAACCCGGCTCCCAGGCACCGATCGATCAACTGACTGTACAACCCGACGTGGTCGAAATAGCCGTGCAGAATGAACACCGTGCCACGCTCTGTTGACTGGTCCGGCAATCGGAAATAATGCACCATGACTTCATGACCGCAGGCTTTGACGTAACCCTGATGATAAGCAACGTCCGGATGTTCCACCCAGAGATCCAGCCCATAAAAACGACAATAGGCCACCATTTCATCACTAAGATCACGCGAGCGGGTCGGGTCGAAGGGTTCGAGTCTGTCCAGAAGTGAGTGCCTGTCCCAATCCGGTATTTCTATGGTATCCGTTTTCCAGTACACGTAGAGTTAAACGCCTGTCATGAATGAGTTATCTATTTCGGGGTTTCAATCCTAACCTATAGCGGGCCTAACCCATAGCAGGGGAAAGACACAGATGTTGCAACACGTTTTAGAGAGTGCGTTGCGCCAGACCATGAACCGGCTGGTCAGACCGGTTCTCAACCCGGCGGTACCGGTGCCACTTCAGCGACGCATTGTTCGCCAGGCTTATCGGAGTTCGACACCACCGAGAGGCGCGAAATTCGAGAACATAACCATTGGGGGAGTGCCAGCAACCCGGACAACCTTCGGCAATGATCCCCGGGGCGCCGTTCTCTATCTGCACGGCGGAGGCTACATCATCGGGTCCTCGAGTACCCACCGTGGCATAACCGGGCATCTGGCGAAAACAACCGGCTGCGCCATCGTTACGCCGGATTACCGGCTGGCTCCCGAGTTTCCGTTTCCCGCTGCGCTGGATGATGCCGAAGCCTGTTGGAACGGGCTTCTGGAGGCTGGCCTGAAACCGGACCAGATTGCCGTCGCCGGCGATTCCGCTGGCGGGGGGCTCTCTGTTGCCCTGGCGATGCGACTGCGCGATAAGCGCCTGCAGCTTCCGGCATCGCTCACCGCGTTTTCACCCTGGATAGACCTCACCCAGGAGCAGCTTTATGCGCCGGAAATTGAGCCGGTACTTCAGGCCAGCTGGACTAGCAAGGCCGCCAGGCTTTACGCCGGAAAGGAACCCCTTACCAACCCGTTGATCTCGCCGATCTTCGGGGATTTAAGCGGCCTGCCACCCTTGTTGATCCAGGTAGGCAGCCAGGAAATCCTGCTGAACGACGCCGAACGGCTCGCCGAGGCCGCAAGCCGGAACGATGTGGAAACCCGCCTTGAGGTCTATAACAGTCTTTGGCACGTTTTCCAGGTACACAGTGGTCAGCTGGATCGAGCCACTGCCGCGCTGGAAACCGCAGGCGAACACATCAAACGTCATCTGGCAGACTGAGCTCGCCCCGGGCCAGGGCCTCTTTCCTGGGCCGGGGCCATTGTTTGATGCGCCACTCCAACCGTGAAGCCCGGCTTCTGTCTCCGGCTGGCGCGCTGAACACCAGTTCCAGTGGCCCCTTCCCCCTCAGACTACGCGCGCCCCGGGGAGCGCCTCCCTGATGTTCATGGAAACGCCGCTCAACGTCAGTGGTTATGCCGGTATAGAGCGAACCTCTGGCGGTTCGAACCATGTAGACAAACCAGTCAGCCAAGGTTCAGGGCCTCTTCCCGATCCTTCACTTTTTTCTGCTGAATCCATAGCCCCATCATGATCAGAACCAGGCCAATGTATGTGGAGGGCAGGATATGCTCGCCCAGAATAAAGTAGATGAACACCAGCGAAAGGAACGGAGAGATAAAAATCAGGTTGCTGACTTTCGAAGTATTCTCCGCTTTTTTCATGGCATAGGACCAGAGAACGAAAGCGATACCCATCTCGAACACGCCTACATAGAGCGCTGCAGCCAGCGACGTGCCCGGAGCAAAACTGAGCCCCTCTGTCCACCAGCAAATGAGCAGAATCACCGGCAATCCACACAGGAAATTCAGGAACAGGCCAACCACCGGATCTCGGGTATCCCGTGTGGCGATAATCCAGTAGGACGCCCAGACCACTGTGCTTCCGAGGGCGAGAGAAACGCCAAGTGGATCCTCGAAGCTCAGCGAAGTGACAGCCCCGCGGGTGGCAATCACCACGACCCCGGCATAACAGATCAGGCCCGCGACAATATCCAGTTTGCGTAGCCGGTGCCCCAGAAAGGGTACCGACATATAGGCCAGCACCAGAGCCCAGGTGTAGTTCAGCGGTTGCGCTTCCTGGGCGGGTAGTCGATCAAAGGCACCGAACAACAGGAAATAGTACAGACAGGGATTGATCAGCCCCATGCCAAAAGACTGGGCATACTGTTTGCGACTGAGCGAGAACACCAGGTGCCAGCGCCCCTGAAGCATCAGGATGACGGCCATCACAACCACAGACGCACTGCACGCAATCAGCAGCATCTGAACGGGCGCGAGCTCTCTGAGCGAGAGCTTGAACGCGGTTGCCACGGTAGACCACAACAGCACCGTGCCAAGGCCATAGAGCATCGCCTGCTTCTGGTTTGTCATTCCCGGCCTCCTGCCCAACACTGAAACTCCATGAACTGTCTCCTAGATGCACTTGATCGTCTGGGTCGACAGTGTAATTCAATCCAACCCCGTAACCCACGGCAGTGCGCATTCTTGTGTTACCTTGTATGGCAATATCAACCAAGGATCGAGAAAACTGGAGTTCCCGTTATGCCCACCGTCCGTTTCAGGTTCTGGCCATTGAGCCTGGCATTGGCCATTGCACTGACCGGTTGTTCAGACAGCCAGACCAGCGGTGAGGACGAGACCGCCGATGTCCCGGAACCCCCCGATTACCCGGTTACCTGGCGTTTTGCCCTTGAGGAGATCGAGGGTAGCGTTCAGCATGCTTATGCCGAAGCGTTGAAGGAACGGATTGAGGAGCGTTCCGACGGCAGGATTGAAATCGATATTTTTCCCTACGGTTCTCTGGGAACCTCGGCACAGCTTACTGAACTGGTTCGCAATGGTTCCATAAGCCTGGCGTTCGCCTCCCCCGGGCATCTTGCCAACACCATCCCTGAAGTCGGTCTCTTCACGCTGCACTATGTTCTTCCGGACGACGCCGACGTTACACGAGAGATTCTGGCCAGCGCAGAATTGCTCGAATTGTTTGAATCGCCCTATGCCAACCAGAACATGAAACTGCTGGGTTTCGTGCCTGAAGGCTGGATGGCCTGGACAGCTAACAAGGCGCTGCGGTCGCCGGAAGACTTCACCGGACAGCGAATCCGAACCATGACCTCCGACATGGCGGAAGAAACCTTCCGGGCCTATGGTGCCGAGCCCAGCCAGATCCCCTATTCCCAGGTATACAGTGACCTGCAGCTGCGCAAGATCGATGGCCAGAGCAATCCGGTTTTCGCCATCGAGGAAATGGATTTCTACGAAGTGCAGACCACCATGACCCTGGCGCGACCGGCCCAGTTCGTCGCTTCAGTGGTCTCGAATCTTGAGTGGTACGACGCCTTGCCCGAAAACCAGCAACAATGGCTCGACAACGGACTCAAGGACGTCGCGCAGATCGCCTGGGAGACTCAGGAGGAGCTGAATCAGACCCGGCTCGAGCAGATGCTGGAAGGGGGCCACATGAAAGTGGTCCGCCTGACCGATTCAGAACGCGAGGCGTTTCGGGAAGCCAGCATGCCGGTGCGTGACATTTACCTCGAGCGCACCGGTGAAAGCGGGCAGCGTATTCTCGGCAGGTTGAATCAATTGATTGAGCAAACGGAAACCCGCAAGCAAAGCTCAGGGGTTTCCGGTGACGGGGACTGAGACAAACCTGACGCCCTCTGAAGCCAACGCACTTGCGCCCTTTGCAGTGAGCTCGGAAATAAACCGGAACTGATCCTTCAACTCGATCGGGTATGCCTTCAGCCGATAACACATGCCCCAGGGTTTGTTGGAGACCACCACCACGACAGGCCGGAACGTGCGGGTAAGAGGACAGGTGTAGGCCACATCCCGCAAGAGCGCCATAACCCGGCTGACGTCATGGTGGGGTTCAAGGTTGAACTCCGCCACGCACATCAGGTTATCCGTTCCGTTGTTGGCGTTGGCAATGAGGGACGCCCAGAGTTTGCCGTGGGGTATCACCACCACGGTATCATCCGGCGTAACAAGTTCCGCGGCTCTGGTGCCAATCGAACGGACCTCTCCGTACTGCCCGTCCACCTCGATCCAGTCGCCAGGCCGATACGGCATTTCGTAGAGGGTTACGATTCCGGCAATCAGGCTGTTCGCGTAATCCTTGAAGGCAAACCCGAGAGCCAGTCCCAGGGCTCCGAAAATGGCAACCATGTTCTCGAACGAAGGTTCCACCAGGATCGGAACCACAACGATGATGGTCACCACGATAATGATCAATCGCAGCAAGGGCACCGACGCCAGGATATAAAACCGGGGCTTGCCCCCGAGTTTCACTGCGATTCTCGGAAACAGCTTCTGTATTACGATGATCAGGCCCGTCGCCAGCAGCACAACCATCAACGATTCCAGCAACGCTTCCGACGTGATCGCTGAAAACGCCTCCCGAATGCCAAGATCACCCATCACTCATCTCCTAGAAAGTGTCGACCGGAAATCCCCAGCTCTGCAAATGCCGACGAATCGAGGGGTATCCCTGAGCGGTGACTTGCCAGCGACCACCAGATGACTGCTGCTCAATCAGATCCGCGCGGGCCAGACGTGCCAGCACAAACCCTGCCTCATGTTCCGCGACCCCTGTTACCAACTGCAGATGAGAGGCGTCCAGTCCATCGTGCAA
Organism: Marinobacter sp.; assembly: GCA_002718255.1. GTDB lineage: Bacteria > Pseudomonadota > Gammaproteobacteria > Pseudomonadales > Oleiphilaceae > Marinobacter. The sequence continues at coordinate 23,847 of PBED01000049.1, forward strand.
CAGCAGGGCGTGCAATAGCAGGCCAATGTTGTCGCCCTGGCTCTGGGGGACCGCTGGCAAACCCAGTTGATCAAAAGGGATAACCCAGGCCCGGGTGACTGAACCGCCGTCTGAAGAACCCGGGCCGGATTCCTCCGTGCCCGCCTCTTCTTCAGGGCGGTCTCTCAGCGCGCGTCGCCATATAGCCAGCGCAACACCGGGATTACCTCTTGCTACTGAGGCGAGATCCCGGAGAAAGCCACTGTGTTTGCGCTTTTTCCCGTCATTTCCTTCCGTCATCGGCAATACCCATAGGCCATCGTCTGCCATTCGGGCCGTGATTGAGTAATCACTATCACCGGCAGCAAGGGATTCGAACCATTCACCAAGTTCGACTGCTGCCATCGGCGAAGGTGTCATCGGCGAAAAGTGCGCATCCCTGAAGTAAGAGGACCAGAATTGCCAACACCAGCTCGAGCAACCAATAGCACCAGGAGCAGTGCCTCCCGCGGCAACCCGACGGAGTAATTCCCGAACCAGAGCCAGTCCGGACAGATGGCGCAGCCAGAAATCAGCCAGTTCCGGAATCACCCACGGCCTGGAAAGATCCTGCGTGTCCCACCACTCCCTGGCGCCCTGTTCATCAAGAAGCAGATTCTCGGGTGGCAGGATCAGCGACCACCGGCCCGCCTCGCCCTCTTGCTGCAATTCAAACTCGGGAAAACACTCAAGGGCAGAACGAATACCCGAGAACGGTGGAGCCACCAGTAACGCAACTCTCTTGCCGGAATCATGGTTTAGCCCAAGCTCTTCAAGGGCCCTTGATAGCACTTCCGCCAGCACGCTTGGATCTGGCCGCGGTGCAAAGGATTCAAGCCGGGCGGCTGAAAGTTCCGGAAGGTTATCGAGGCTTTCAAACACTTCCTTTTCTGCAACCACGCCCGCCCGAATCTGGGCCAGGGCATGGCGCAACGCATCTTTGAGTGAACGTCTCACGGACGTTTCAGGCACTTTCCACTGCTCAACCGGAATCAGGCCGCCGGGCATCCACACGGATCCTGCCTTGTTTACTGGCTTATCCTTCAACCTCGTTGCTCCCTTGCTTGCCGTCCTTTCAATTACTCAGGAACCAGCCAACCAATATCGTGAGACAAATTCAAAACGTCCGACCCGGCAACATCGCTCATCATTGCGGCAAACCGGGAGTCAAAACCCCAGGGTGGGTTTACCACCAGCATGCCCGATCCGACCATGCCTCGCTCCGGCGGATTATTCAGATGCACCTCACTGCAGAGTATCTTGCGCGCATCAGTGCCCCTGACCGCATCTTTCAACTGTTCCTGCAGGCCACTGGTCAGTATCGGGTACCAGACAAGAAAAATGCCATGACGACACTTGTGCCATGCTTTCCCCAAAGTGTGCGCCACTTCAATGTAGTCGGTTTTGACCTCGTAAGAGGGATCAATCAGCGTCAGCAGGCGCGGCTGTCTGGGAGGCAACTGTCTTAGCAGACCTGCCAGGCCGTCCTGTCTGAGCACGCGAATGGGAGCCTCGGAAGCCCAGTCCGCCAGTTGCTCGCCCTCAGACGGATGCAGTTCAAACAGCGTCAGCGCATCTCCATCCCGTAGAAAATGCTGAAACCACGCAGGAGAACCGGGATAAACGGACAGCTCACCACCGCCGGCATTGAATCCTGTCAGCACGTCCAGAAACGGCTTCCAGTCCCCGGACAGCAACCGATCTCTGGCACCCCAAAGTCTCTGAACTCCGTGGTCGGCCTCTCCAGTCTTGCGGGCCCGCTCACTTCGCAGGTCGTATATGGCACTGCCGGCATGGGTATCGAAACAGGCAATACCGGAGGCCTTCGCCCGCATCATGGTCTGGACCAGTGCCAGGGCTCCATGTTTCTGGACATCGGCGAAATTGCCGGCGTGGAAGGCGTGCAAATAACTCAACATACAAGAATAGCTCCCTGGTGACGGGGCCATTAAGCCCGATCACGGTTGCCCGGGGCAAGAGCACAATCGTCAATCCTGATCGATCGAGTCCGTTTCCCGCTTGCGTTTCGATAAAACGGAACTCATAATATTTAACGATAATACTTCTCATTATAACTACCATTAACAGAACTTGGAGAAAGGAATGACGTCCATGTTTCGTCCAGCCCCCCTGGCATTGACAGTAACCGCTCTGCTCACTGCAGGCTGCGCTAATCATCTCTGGTCCACCAAGGACCATCAGCCAGCAACCAAAGACTCAGTGGTCGATCACTACGCCGATCTGGCTCATGCCAACTACGAAGATGCGCTGATCACCGCCCGCGCGCTGGACGAAGCAACTGACCGCTTGATCGCCAATCCGACCGAAGCCAATCTGGCGACCGCAAAAGAAGCCTGGCTGGCAGCGCGGGTTCCTTATCAGCAAACAGAAGTGTTCCGGTTCGGCAATGCTATTGTCGATGACTGGGAAGGCCAGCTGAACGCCTGGCCGCTCGATGAAGGCCTGATCGATTATGTGAAGGCAGACGGGTACCAGCACGAGCTGGGCAACGCCGGTGCCACCGCAAACATCATCGCAAGCAACAGTATCAATGTGGGTGGTGAGACTCTGAATGTGGCATCTCTTTCCCCTGCTCTGCTCGCAGACCTGAACGAAGTTGGCGGCTCTGAAGCCAACGTTGCTACCGGCTACCACGCGGTTGAATTCCTGCTTTGGGGTCAGGATCTCCACGGTTTTGAAAGCGGCGCCGGTGAGCGTCCGGTCACGGATTACGCGAAGGGCGCTGATTGCACCAATGGCAATTGTGAGCGTCGTGGCGAATACCTGGATGCGGTAACAGACCTTCTGGTATCCGACCTCGAGTGGATGGTGGCCCAGTGGGCGCCGGGCGCCAGTGACAACTACCGGGCGCAATTGACCGCTGCAGACGCCAATCAGGGTGTTCAGAAAATGCTGTTCGGCATGGGTTCACTGTCTCTGGGCGAGCTGGCCGGCGAGCGAATGAAGGTTGCTCTGGAAGCCAACTCCTATGAGGACGAGCACGACTGCTTCAGCGACAATACCCACAATTCGCACTACTACAACGGCCAGGGTATCCAGAACGTCTACACGGGTACCTATCGTCGCGTGGATGGCAGCCTGGTGACCGGCCCTTCCCTGTCTGATCTGGTTCAGCAGAGCGACCCAGAGCTGGACGCCCGTCTTAACAACCAGCTGGACGCCTCCATGGAAGCCCTGGCGCTAATGAAGGCCCGCGCGGAGAGCAGCGAAAATCCCATGGCTTTTGACACCATGATTGCACCCGGGAATGCCGAGGGCACTCGTATCGTCAACGGCGCTATCATGGCGCTGGTCGCACAGACCGGTTCCATTGAGCAGGCTGCGCGCGACCTGGGCATTGAAGCCCTGTCTCCCGATGATGCCGGCCACGCGTTCTGAGCATGATGAAACCGCTTGCCTTAATCGGGGCGCTGGCGATCGCCAGCGCCCACGTTTGTGCCCAGACTCACGAGGGCTATCCGATCCAGACATCTCCGGCCTCTGGTGGTGAGGGCACCGTACAACAGTCAGACACCAATGCCTACTCGCTTCCCCAGGGCAATCTGTCCATGACCAAACGTCTGGACTTCAGTGTCGGCAACAGTTTCTTCCGGAACCCCTGGGTCGAAGCCCCGGCAAGCACTGACGCCCGTGACGGCCTGGGCCCGCTGTTCAATACCAACTCCTGCCAGGGATGTCATATCAAGGATGGTCGCGGACACCCACCCGGTGTCGACGAGCCGCCGGTCTCCCTGTTTTTGAGACTGGCAGTCCCTGCTGATCCGGAGCTGGACGCGGACATTCTGCGCAAACACGGTTTTAAACCGGCGCCAGTATATGGCAGCCAGCTCCAGACAGCCGCGCTTCCTGCAGCCAAACCAGAGGCTGATTTGATCGTCGAATGGACGCCAGTGAAGGAAACACTCGCGGATGGGACGGTGGTGGAACTGCGCAAGCCCGTGTACCGCATTGAGAACCCAAATTATGGGCCACTGCCCGAGGACCTTCTGGTATCGCCCCGGGTAGCACCGCAGATGATCGGAATGGGTCTGCTGGAAGCCATCCCCATCGAAGATTTGCAAGCCCTCCAAGACACTGATGATGCGGACGGAAACGGCATCTCCGGAAAGCTTAACCAGGTCTGGGATCTGGCAACGGAACAGACAGTGCCCGGTCGATTCGGCTGGAAGGCAGCCGAGCCCGATGTCCACCAGCAAAGCATGGGTGCGTTCGCCGGAGATATGGGACTGACCTCTACTCTGAAACCTAAAACCGACTGCATGCCCGAGCAGAATTGTGAGTGGTTTACCCATGGCGGTGAACCGGAAGTAAGCGACAAGGTCGCCAACTTCGTGACCTTCTACGCCAAGAGTCTGGCAATACCCGCGCGTCGAGATATTGAGTCTGAATCCGTCCGGCAGGGAGCAAGGCTGTTCAACGAAAGTGGCTGCGCTGGCTGCCATACGCCGAGACATCAGACCGGCGAGGTTGCCGATCGCCCGGACCTTAGCAATCAGACTATCTGGCCCTATTCGGATCTGTTGCTGCACGACATGGGTCCTGCCCTGGCCGACGGCCGCGATGAATTCCTGGCCAATGGCAATGAATGGCGAACCCCGCCGCTCTGGGGCATTGGCCTGGCCCAAGTGGTGAATCCGCAAGCCGGGTTCCTGCACGACGGCCGCGCCCGAACTCTGGAAGAAGCCGTGCTCTGGCACGGTGGCGAGGCTCAGGCGGCCGCCGACCGATACCGCCAGATGTCGCCCGAAGATCGATCCGCTCTGATCGATTTCCTGAATTCACTCTGAGGATCAGCCATGCAAGGGATCACCAGACTGCTGTGCACATCTATCCTGACACTAACCTCGCCCCTGGCGTGGGCAAGCGATGCCAACATCCAGGCCCGCCAGCAGTGGTATGAAGGCATTGCGACCGGCTATCAATCGTTGACCACAGAAGCGGGAGAGCTGGCTGAATCCGCCCGTGACTACTGCCAGAATCCAGCCGAGGGAAGCCGGGAACACGTGGAAGCCGCCTGGCTGAATGCCTTCCTGGCCTGGCAGAAGGTGCGCTTAGTCGATTTCGGCCCGGTCGAAAACAACAACCTTTCCTGGCAGTTCCAGTTCTGGCCGGATCCGAAGAATCTGATTGCACGGAAAGCGGCTTACCTGATCGGAAACGACGAACCGATCACCCCGAGCGTGATCAATCAGTCCGGTGTCGCTGTGCAAGGCTTCCCGATGATCGAATATCTGCTGTTCGACCAAGAGTTCAATGCCGGGGAAACTTCACTCCCAGTCGCCCGGACCTGCGAGCTGCTAACGAACGTCGCGGGACACTTGAAAAGCAACAGTGACGCATTGATGGCTGGCTGGCAGGCTTTCAGACCGCACTATCTGGAGACCGAGCAGTACTTCGACACCACTATCCGAGCGGGTATGGCAACACTGGAAATTCTGGAAGAAAGAAGGCTGGCCCAACCCATGGGTCTTCGCGGCAGTAACAAACGCAATCCTTACATCGCGGACGCCTGGCGCAGCGGCAAAAGCCTGCAGACTGTCGCGGCGACTGTCGACGGCCTGAACCGGTACTTTTTACCAGGGCTCGAAATTTCGCTGGAAGCAAAGGGGGCGTCCGACCTGGCAGACCGCATTCGCAAACAATTCAACGAGGTTCAGCAGAACTTTCCCGGAGCCCACCTACCCCTGGCAACGGCTTTGAAAGAAGAAGACCAGTTCCGGGCTCTGCAGAGCCTTTACGTTGATATTTCCCAGTTGACCACGCTGGTGAATGACCAGGCGGCAGTGGCACTTGGCGTAGTACGAGGCTTCAACTCGAGCGATGGCGACTGAGGAACCTGATCCTATGCTTTTGAACCGGAGAGCCCTTCTCAAGGTGTCCATTGCCGGCGGCGTTGCCGTGGGCCTGACCGGCTGTTCCCTGCTGCCCCGAAAAGCGTCAGTCCAACCTGATGGCTATGCCGGCGCCGTCGGGTTCCCGGATGGCAGTTTTGGAGTCAGCGCATTCAACCGCAACGGCCGGATAGTGTGGCAGGCGCCTGTCGATTCCCGCTGCCATAGCGGCTGCAACCGACCTCACCAGCAAGAGACCCTGTTTTTCGAGCGCCGCCCGGGTTGGTCATTCTACGTTTTCGATAGCACTACAGGTGCCCGGAAACACCATATTTCAGCCGAGCCGGGCGAACACTTTGTTGGCCACGGTGTGTTCTCGACCGATGGCCGACGCCTCTACGTCACCGCCAGCCGGTACGATCAGGGCGCGGGGATCATCGCAGTCTACGATGCCGAAAAGGGTTATCGGCGGACAAAAACCTTTGATCTGGCGGGAATCGGCCCCCATGAGCTGACCTTGCACCCCGACGGCGAAACCCTGGTGATCGGTCTCGGAGGCATCCTCACTCACCCGGATTACGACCGCATGAAACTGAATCTGGACACCATGGATCCAGCCCTGGTACTTATGAATCGTCACTCCGGCAAAATCGTTGGCCGTTTCAGGCCGCCCCACCACCAGCAAAGCGCCCGCCATGTCAGCGTCAGCGGCGATGGCCGCGTGTATGTGGCCTATCAGCACCAGGGCCCACTCTACGAAACGCCGCCTTTGTTGGCACGTCTTGAAGAGGGAACTTTGCGGGAATACCGGTTCGATGAGGATACCCGGACAGCGTTGGCCAACTACATCTCCAGCGTGGTTGCGCATCCGGAAAACGACCTCGTGGCTGCGGCTTCGCCGATTGGTGGAACGGCCATTATCTTTCGGGGCAAGACCGGTGAGCTGGTCAGCCGCGCGCACATCGCCGATTGCGCGGGCATCCAGACCCTTGCCGGAGGGGATTTTCTTGTTTCCTCCGGACGGGGAAAACTTATCCGGCTCGGCGCCGGCAAACCCGCCAGAGAACTCGCAGATCTATCCGTTCACTGGGACCACCATCTGGTCTGATCGCTCGCAGTTGCCGTAATCCGGACTTAAGGATACCGCGCCACACTGGTATCCTTTCGACACATTTTCCGGAGGATAGCGGTTTGCCTGAGAGCAGAAAGGACACCATCGAACAACTTTATGGCCTGATTGCCAACGAAGAGGATGCACGGGTCTGTACCGACATCTCCGATGACGCCTGTCGCGAAGTGCCGCGCAATTTCTTTCTGATTCTTGCCAGCAACGTCCTGACCAAACTGGGCGACCTGCTGATCAGTCCCAAAACCGTATTGGCCTGGTTGATGAGCGCCATTGGTGCACCCGCGCTGGTGGCCTGGCTGGTGCCGATCCGGGAATCCGGTTCCCTCGTCCCACAGATGGTCATTGCGGCCTGGGTCCGCCGCAAACCTGTTCGCAAGTGGTTCTGGACTCTTGGAAGCTTCGGACAGGCCGCCAGTGTTGTGGCCATGGCGGCCAGCATCTGGTTTTTCGAGGGGTATGCCGCAGGTTCCGGGATCATTGCAGCCCTCATTGTATTTTCCCTCGCCCGTGGATTCTGCTCCGTATCCATGAAAGATGTACAGGGCAAATGCATCCCGAAAACCCGCCGGGGAAGGCTCGGCGGGCTCGCCTCCACCATTGGCGGCACCGCCACCGTTGTGTTGACCGCGCTGCTGTTCTGGGAACGCGGCGACCCCACCCTCGCCTTTTACACCGTATTATTACTTCTGGCCGCGGCACTCTGGGTGATCGCCGGCCTGCTGTTTGCCGGAGTGGAAGAATACGACGGTGAAACCGGTGGCGGCGGAAATGCCATCAACGAGGCATTTCGAAGCCTGTCCCTGCTCCGGGATGACGTTCCGTTCCGGAACTTCGTGATTACCCGGGCCCTGCTGCTCAGCTCGGCACTGGCTTCACCCTATTTGGTCGTACTGGCACAGAAAGAATCCGACATTGGCTGGATGTTGGGCGTTTTCCTGCTGGCCAGCAGCCTCGCCAGCTCGCTCAGTGCCAGCTTCTGGGGCTGGGCTGCAGACACCTCCAGTCGGAGAGTCATGATCCGTGGGGCGGCAATGGCCAGCGGTGTGTGCCTGATCGTCGGCTTCACCGCGCTGTTTATCGGGACGGAAATCGGCAGCGTCTGGTTTTACCCGATTGCGTTTTTCGTACTGAGCATTGCCCATGCGGGCGTCAGGCTGGGGCGTAAAACCTATCTGGTGGACATGGCAGGGGGCAACAAGCGTACCGATTACACGGCGGTGAGCAACACGGTCATCGGTGTTCTGCTGCTTGTTACCGGCGGCCTCACCGCCCTCGTGTCAATGATCTCAGAAGTGGCGGTCATCATCGTTCTGGGCCTGATGGGGCTGGCTGGGATGTTCAGTGCCATGGGGCTGAAGGAAGTGACCGAAGACTGATAACGGTCGCCCGTTCAGGAGGGCGCCTTGCCGTCATTCAGGGCCAGAGCCCCTTTCACGATCCGGTAGATGATCCAGATAGAAATACCAAGGAGAATAAACCATCCGATGATGATCGGCGTGGTCACTATGCCAATCACGGTCCAGAGCAGGCCGATCCAGAAGGTGCGAATCTGCCAGCGGAAGTGCCGCTCCACCCAGGTATTACGGACGTCGTCCAGTTTGACGTAATTGATGATCACGCCCACCAGACCGGTAATGCCTCCTACGAAAAACGACAGCGCCTGAAGGATGTAGACCACCACCGCCAGGTTACGCGCCGGATCACTTCGGCGGGAGGCGGGGTCCGTGTCGGCAGGAATAAACTCCGGTTCAGCCAAGACAAGTCTCCTATTGATCTATTAATCGGAGTCTACCACAGCCCCCGTGGCCGAAAATCCCGCCGCGGTCAGTGATTGTCCGGACGGTAGCCCAGGCGGAAACCGCCCCAATGCTTGCCATTCACATAAATAGGTACGGAGAGATCATGCATGATTTCGCCGGTATCCCTGCGATAGGTTTGCAAAAGCATGTTCTCGGTGTGCGTGCCACAACGAATGCCCGTTCGGTCGTTGAACAGCCGCTTGCTCCGGCTCTTGACCAGATCCACCTTCGGATCTCCGGTCGGTGCGTGGGCGAAATCCCTGTTGTGGGTCGGTACATACCCGTCAGGCGCAGCGGCTATGGCAAAGACAATGGCCTCATGGGCGTTTTTCACCTGCTCCTGGATGGTCGGCAGGTATTGATCGGTAAATTTGTCAAAGCTGCTTGAGTACTTTGGCGGGTGCGTGTTCGGGATGGGAGTCCGGCTCTTGTCGAACAGCGCGCTTTCTGAGAGCTTGCCATCCCGGATTGCCTGCTCGAACATCTGGCCGATCTGGTCAGCGCCCGCTCTGGCCTGATCGAAGAACGGCCGGTGATAACTGGCTTCGCTGTTCAGGGCAAATGAAGCATTGGCTTTTTCCGCAAGCTCCATCAAAGTAGCAGCCTGCTCCGCCAGCGAGGAAACGCTGGTATCGCTCTCGGAAATCTGGTCACGCACCGTTTCAATGGCGGAGAACACCTGGGCCAGACTCTGCTCGTTGTTCTGATCTATTTCGGCTATCCGGGCAACCTGCTGCTGGACCCGATCAGATTGTTCGCTGATCTGTTCCAGACGCTCACCCACGCTTTCCACAGACGTCAGGCCCTCCTCAATGCTGCGGGCAAGATCTTCAATGCGGGATACAATCAGTGTGGTATCGGACCGTATTTCCTCGAGGGTTTCCGCCACTTCACCGGTCGCCTGGGCCGTGCGGCCCGCCAGCTGACGCACCTCATCCGCCACCACGGCAAATCCGCGACCCTGATCACCCGCACGGGCGGCCTCAATGGCCGCATTGAGTGCAAGCAGATTGGTTTGCTCGGCAATACCCTGAATGGTGGCGGTCACGCCCTGGATCTTGTTGGATTTCTCGTTCAGCTCCTGGATCAGCCGGAGATTCTCACCGGACTGCTGGTGTACCGCGCGCACACTATCGATGGCCGAGACCAGCGCTTCGCGCCCCTCGGTACTGACCTGCTTATTCTGGAGAGCCATGGTGGCGGCATCGGTCGCCTGCTCGGAGGATTCCCGCACGGTCTCGGTAATCTGGCCCGCGTAATCGGCCATCTGGGCGGTTTCTTCAACCTGACGGTCCAGCCGGATCTTGAGCTGGTCTGCGGCAAAGGAGACCTGGGCGGCGGAAATAGCGTTCCTGTCAGCGCTTCCGGAGAGGGTTTCCACCAGAGCCCGCCCGGCTTTCGCATCGGAAAGCAGCTGCCGGCAATGGGCCCGGAGCGGATGATCTTCTGCCAGGGTGCCCTTATCCAGAGCCCTGAGACCGCGTTCGGCAGGCTCCAGCACCCGGATGACCAGAAAGCCGGCGGCGGCTGCAAGGCCAACCACCAGTCCAACCAGTATTGATGCCGGTTCAAGGCCTAGCAAAGGCGCCACCACTGCACTGATGACCGCAAGAACAACAGCACTCACCACCCCCAATATTATTGAAGCCCGATCCAGCAACCCCATAGGAACCTCTTCTTTATCGTTGCTTCTACCAATATTTTGTTATTTAAGGCCATCATGGAGACTAATAAATTGATATGAGTTTATAACTCATACTTTAGTGTATGTAACTGGCTTATCGGCAGGAAAAGGGGTTTCTGAAACAAAAAACCGCAAACCCGACTCACTCTGTTACCAAGTGGGCAGGGCTTGCGGTGTTTAGCGCGTTTTTAGCTATTAATCCCGGGATTTATCGCACAGCCAGGTTGGCAGCCCCGCTGATATCCGAGGCATAATCCATTATGTGATAGATCATGTTCTGCTCGTTGGTGCCCGTTACCAGATGGGCACCCGGCCCCCTGGCATAAATGCCCACATCCTCACCGGCATGTGTCTCGCTGCCCAGTGGCACCAATGACTCCTGGTGGAAGCCCGGCGTGGTGGTGTCAACGTTGGTCAGGTCCTTTCGGCCGGCGTTGATGGGGTCGCCATAGGTACGGTCCGCATCGGTCTCGCTTCCATAGTCGCGCATGCCGAGGCCATTGGCATACCCCAGGGTGGTGTATGGCAGATCATCCGACGCCAGTTCAGGCTGCTCCGCCCCAATGCTCACCACCTTACCGAGAATGGGGTTGCCGCGCTTGGGATAACCGGCCATCGTGAACACATGGCTGTGATCAGCGGTGACAATAATCAGGGTATCCTCCGGGTTGGTTTGATCCGCG
>PBED01000050.1:0-48606 GCA_002718255.1 Marinobacter sp.
ATATCTGAAATCCACATCCAATAGTGCGTTGTAGACGAAATGGAGCATCCGCATGACTTTCTGAGTCTCAATCTCTAAGAGAAAGCTTCCGGATGGCCCAACGCCTAGTACAAGCCCAGCGTGTGCATTTACATAAAATTTGCCAGTCGCCGGGCTGAATAACAGCCTGAGTTCGGCCTCTGCCCCAGCCCCCAACGCTGCCTCGACCTTCTTACCTACCCTACAAAGCCTTTCCCACTCTCGCTTCTCGGTCAGTACGTCTTTCCAACGCAGCTCACCTGCCACCTCACATCCGCCACGAATGCCTGCGAATACCCCAGCCTCAGCACCCGCCTTCTGCCCGTTATTCCTCGAAGCAATGCCCTTCAGAGTGGGGAGGCCGTCCTTGGTGGACACGTGAACATTTCCAGCAATAAGAGCCGAGGCGCCGGCAAATCCGGTCAGCGAGGCGTTGATCGCTGCCTGGAAATGGCCGAGCGACGCGATCTTGCGCTCGCCATCCCAGCCTCCAACCCGATAAGGAATCCGGATTTCGGACCGGTTATTCACCGGAAACGCCTGCTCAACACCAACCTTGCCCTGCGCCAGGGCATACTGCGCTTCCGCTTTCGCCTGGAAATGCACTTTCCCCTTGCGCGGATCAAATTCACCCGAAGCTGCCGCACCGGCAGCAAAGCGCATGAACTGTGCCTCCGCAGAGGCATCAAACCCGGTTTCATCGACCGCTTCCCGCCTGGCTTCCGCGTCTCCCCAGATGGACCAGGATGCCTCATCGTAAAACTTGTTCAACGTCGTCATCAGCGCGCCATTTTTATCCGGCTCCCAGAGGGTTGCGTTGAACTTGATGTTAAGTTCGCTTCGGATAGCATCTCGTAGCTTAGCCGGATCAACGCCGTTCTCGGTTAGCCAACCCTTACTGCGCTCCCTGTCTCGCGATGCCATCGAATACCGGCGAGGGTGGTTCGCGATCTTGTCAGAGCGAACAAATGTGACGTGCTTATTGCCGGCCAACCGCTTTATTTCAGTAATCGGTGGAATGGATTGCATGTCGTTGGTCAGGACTGAGCGCGCCTCAAGTTCGTCTATCAGCCGTTCTTTCTCCTCCTGTACTTCCGACAGCAAGCGCCCTTCGCCCTCACTCACGCCCAGTTCAGAGTCGGTTTCACCCTCATCAAGCCCGTCAAGCTTTCCGTAAAATTCAGTGATGGGACCACAAACAAACTCCTCTTCTTCGACCCAATCCGCCAACTCTGCCTCAGTCAGAAGAATCAGTTCGTCAGACCCGGTTACATGAACAACTTCCACGATTTCTTCGGAACAGGGAGGCTCCAGAGCAATAGATCCCACTTCGCAGTTGGAGAAATCAGCCTCGTTGGCCGCTGGCAGCTTGAGCAGCTGTCCGGGGAAGATACGATCCGGGTTCTCAATTGCAGGATTCAGCCGCATCAGGCTGCTCAGGGTTGTTTGATGCCTTTGTGCAATCGCACTGAGGGTGTCGCCGGAGCGAACGGTGTATTCAGAATTCATCAGGCAACTCCGTATGCCAAATGGTTATCCACTGCTTTCAGACGTGCGCTAGCCGAGAGCTGAGAGTCAGACAGAATGGTGCGGATTTCGGCAAGCTTGATCCGCTCCCCGTGAACCACGGCCAGCTCTGAGTAACGGCTAACCTCCTTTTCGGTTCGAAAACCCAGCGCGGTTGCCTCATTGATGAGTTGCTCCAACCGTGCTCGATCCGTGATGTCGAGAAAACGGCCCAACTTCTCGACGAATTCATGCCTGGCGCTCTGTGACAGCACTGCCACATGATTTTCAGTGAGGAGAAACCAGCCTTCCTCAGCCGCTTTCCTGAAGTGTTGCGAGCCATCTGAATCGAACCGGGATAGCTCTCCGTTCGGCTGGAAGGCCAGCCACTCTCTGACTGGCCCACTAAAGCGAGCGCGTTCCTGCTCATTCAGTGCAGACATCAGCCGCGTGAGCTGCTTGGGTGCGTAATAGCGCAGGTAGGAGAATCCCCCATTCGGCATCTGCACACTGAGCAAACTGCGCAAATGGCCCGCCACAAGGGGGAGGCTTTGATCCGATAGAAGGATAATGGCTTTATCCTGCCACTCCGGCTGGGCACGCCAAAGCCGTGTACCCTCGGAGGGTTTGACCAGGCAAGGGGTTACTTCCATAGCCGCTTCATGTGGTGTGCCCAAGAACAGATATTCCAGTTGGGGCTGATCATCATGCTCGTAGGTGAAGCGCGGTGCATCAAACAATGCACCGTCAAAAAGAATGTAGGCCTTCACCCTGGTTGTTTCATCCAGCCCTATCATGCAGTCACATCCTCGCATGAACAGGATGAGAGGGCGCAGGTGCCATCCGACTTGCGCCCGCATTGCTTGACCAGTGCAACATCATTCCTGGCCGCCGCTTTCAGGGCCTGCACCGAACTTGGAGTCGGACCTGCTAAAGCCCGGGTGTCGGTTTCAGCAAGCTGTGCCGGTTTATTCGTATCGGCAATTTCACTCAGGCTGGCCGGAAGCGCCGGGTCTTGGGCCGACACCCCACTCCCACTCCCAGGCCCACCGCCAGAGTTCATGCGCACCGAGGGCCCGGAGACCGTAACGCCACTGGGATCAAGCTTCAGAAAGCTGCCACCCGCCTTGAGCGTGAGTTCGGCGCCCGCCTCGATTACGACTTTCATACCCGCTTTGTGGTGGATCTCGGTGCCAGCTTCAACGAGCTGGTTTTTGCCCTGTTTGCTGTGAAGACTGCCACCGATGGAGAGGCTGTAATCACTTCCGACCGACTCACGCTGTTCGCCATCGACAGTTCGGTGCTCATTGCCTTTGACGTGACTGAATTCGTTGTTTTCGACCGTGCGGTGACTGTCGTTTCGAATCACCTCCGTGCGGTTGTTCTCGGTGAGCAGGTCCAGGTCTTTCTGGGCGTGGACGTAGATCTGTTCCTGATCCGCCTCATCCTCAAACCGCAGTTCGTTGCTGCCCTCGCCCTTGTGGGTCTTGGTTTTCAGGGTGGTGCGGGTTTTGTGTTCCGGCAGCCCATAGGGTGGCGTGTTGGTGATGTGATGGGTTCGCCCGGTGATGATGGGCTGGTCCGGGTCGCCGTCCAGGAAGGAGACAATTACTTCGTGGCCGATTCGTGGCAAGGCCATGAAGCCATACTGGCCACCGGCCCAGCCCTGACTGACTCGGAGCCAGGCGCTGCTGTGTTCGTCGTTTTTCGAGTAGCGATCCCAAGGGAAACGGACTTTGACCCGGCCATGTTCATCGCAGTGGATCTCTTCGCCTTCCGGGCCGGTGACAATCGCAATTTGCGGGCCGTCCATCAGAGGACGATGGGGCGTTCGGGGACGCCAGGTCAGGTCTGCAGGTATGGCATTGAACCGGTTGTGATAGGTGGTGGGTTCGCTGCCGCCCTCCTCTTCCAGGGCCTGGGGCTGGGTGCCGGTGTGAGTGACGGCGGTCAGCAGCCATTCCCGATTCAGGGCGTCGCTGTCGTGCTCCTTCAGCTCAACCTTGGCGCCGGCGCTGAAGTCCGGGCGATTGCTCTCACCGGATGCGGTACTGGCATCATTGCGGAGGGATTGCAGTCTGGCTTCGGTAAACGGCTGGCCACTGGCATCGGCCTTGAAGCGGCCGGGGTAATCGTAGTGCTGGTAATCTTCCCGGTGCTTCAGGTCGCCGGAAGCATGCTGATGCATCAAAGCATAGGCGGGATTCTTAAAGGTATAATCCTTCATGGCCACAGAGGCCACCCTTACCCGCTCTTCATATCGAAATCGGTACATGACCGGGCGCCTGCTGCCGCCGCCGGCTTTGGCGTTATATTCTGCCGGCTCCAGCTTCGGTGCATCACCATGATGGTCGGCGATTACAAGCGCCGGCTGTGTGTCTGCGTCCACGCTCCCGTGTTCATACCTGTAATGCCAGCCCTCTTCAGCCGCGAGACGTTCGAGGAAGGCCAGGTCGCTTTCTCGATGCTGAACACAATACTCCCGCTGCTCTGGAGTGCGTTTCAGATCGAAAACCGAGTCGATAATGCCGCGCTCTTCCAGCAAGGTACCCACGATGGTATCGCTGCTTTGGGTCTGGAAAATCCGGCTGTTGTGCATCAGTCCCAGACGCCAGAGCGGCGACTGAATATTCAGTTCATAGCGGGTGCGCCGGTGACCGGCATCGCCCCGAACAAATTCGTTGACCACACCGGTGAAGCGCCTTAGAGGCTCGCCATCCTGCCAGACCACAAGATCCACCGGTTGCTCAAGAATTTCCGCTGCCTGAATTGAGGGATCGGTACTGGCCAGCTCAAGCCGACCGTGAAACACCTCGGACAGGCATTCGGTCAGGGTAAAACCGACGAGTGAAAAAATATCAGAGGGGAGACCGCCAACGCGGACGGTGAACTGCAATCCATTTGCCTGGGGCATGTCTTCAATCCTTTGAAGTCATCAATCCGGATGATTCTGCTACAAAAACTGCACTATCCCTGGCAGTTCTTCCATCGTAGCGGGTGAAACATTAACAGCGTAGTCGCGGTTATTCAACGAAAAGACCGAACGTTACTCACTCGCCTCCTGGAGCGAACGATACCATTCGGCGTACGGCGTGTTCTCGATCTTGCACTGGGTATAGTCAGGTTCGTCATCAGACCACCAGACCGGCCCGCGCTCACCCAGGGCGCGCTTGGCGTGATCCACCTGTTGCCGGGCATCACGCTCCTGGCTCTCATCGCCGGACGCTTTCGCATCACGCACCATCCGGCGAGCAGCCATCAGGCGCTTGACCTGTTCCTGACACACCGATTCCGGGAGACTGGGATCCGAACAACGCCAAAGGCGCCCCTTGATCACAAGGTAGCGCTCGTCTGGCGTTTTAATCGTTTCCTTGGTCAACCTTTATTCAGGCTTGTAAAGCCGCTGAATGCTGGAGAAATCCAGGCCACCATTACCCTGCCCGGCGTGCAGCTGGAACAGGTTACGGGCCAGAGAGCCCATGGGAATGGAAGCCTGGTTCTTGACGGCGTTTTCGAACGCCAGCCCCAGATCCTTGGTCATCAGATTGACCAGGAAGCCGCCCTCGTAGTTACGGGACGCGGGTACGCCTTCCATCACACCTGGCCAGGGGTTGTAGACATTCAGCGCCCAGTTGCCACCGGAACTCTGCTTCATGATTTCCGAGAGCACCGCCGGATCCAGACCGTTTTTCACTCCCAATGCCAGCGCTTCGCTGGTGCCGGACATAAGGATGGCCAGCAGCATGTTGTTGCAGATCTTGGCCACCTGGCCGGAGCCATGATCACCGGCGTGGAAGATGTTCTTGCCCATGGCATCGAGAATCGGCTTGGCCTTGTTAAAGGCCTCTTCCGAGCCACCGCAAATGAAGGTCAGCGTACCGGCCTTGGCACCGCCCACGCCGCCGGATACCGGCGCATCGAGGAACGGGATGTCCTTGGCTCGTGCCACTTCGGCCACGCCCCGTGCTGTTTCCGGCGCGATGGTGGAGGAGTCGATAACCAGGGTACCAGCAGGCAGTTTCGCCAGCAGGCCATCATCACCCAGGTAAACCGCTTCCACGTGTTGCCCGGCAGGCAGCATGGTGATGACACATTCAGCGCCATTGGCGGCTTCGTGGGCCGTGTCTGCCGTTTTTGCGCCTTCGGAGACCAGCGCAGCTACAGCATCTTTGGACAGGTCGAATACGGTGACCTCGTGGCCCGCTTTTACCAGGTTTCCGGCCATTGGGCCGCCCATGTTACCGAGACCGATAAAGGTAATCTTTGCCATGTCTTTTCTCCTTGTTCTTGTAATAGATCAGCTAAAAAAATCGTCGATCCAGGCGCTGTCCATTTCGGCAAGGGACGCATAGCGCCAGCGGGGCTGCTGGTCCTTGTCGATCAGAAGCGCTCGGATGCCTTCGGCAAACTCGCCCTTGGTCAGGCACTTGGTGGAAAGCACCAGTTCCTTGTCGAGCACCTCTTTAAGGCTGTCGTGTTTGCAGCCGTGCAGGTGCCGCCAGACCAAAGCCAGGGATGTGGGTGACGCACCAGCCAGGGAGCGGGTCGCTTTCGCCACCCAGCCGTCGCCACCAGACAGTTCTTTCAATTGATTAACGTTCGCTTCCAGGGAGTCAGCATCGGTAACCCGATTGATCTCATCGAAATGAGTGCGAACAGGTGACTCCGGCATGGCGTCGGCGCTCTCACGCTCGTATTGACGCAACACACTACCGACCACTGCATGAGGATCTTCGCCCTGCCAGTTACGCTTGCACAGCTCGGCAACAACATCGGCCTTCAGATCATGCCGGATGAAGCGGTCGGCAAGGCCAGTAAAGATTGCATCAGCGCCGTTCAGGCGAGCACCGGTCAGACCCAGGAACAAGCCGGTGCGCCCGGGGGTGCGGTTCAGGAACCAGCCCGCCGCAACATCGGGGTAGAGGCCGATGGTGATCTCGGGCATGGCAAGCTTCGATCCTTCCGTCACCACCCGGTGAGACGCGCCCTCCATAATGCCCATACCGCCACCCATTACGATGCCGTGTCCCCAGCAAACGAGCGGTTTCGGGAAGGTATGGATCAGGTAATCCAGCTCATATTCCTCGGTGAAGAATGCCTCACCCTCACTGGCACCCTGTGGCTCGGTCATGCTGCGATACAGGGCAACGATGTCGCCACCGGCACAGAACGCCTTGTCGCCCTCGGATTCCAGCCAGACGGCCTGGATTACGGGGTCCTCCGCCCAACGCTTCAGTTGCGGAGTCAGCAACCGGATCATTTCCAGAGACAGCGAGTTCAGCGCTTTGGGCGTATTCAGCCGGGCCACGGCGATCAGCGCGCCATCGCCCGTCTTCCATTCTTCGAAGATAATGGGTTGATCACTCATAACAGGTCCTTGAGCCAGCCATCAAAGCCGGCTTCAGCGGTTTTTCCATTCCGGCTTGCGCTTTTCGAGAAACGCGTTTACGCCTTCTTTCTGGTCTTCGGTAGAGAACAGCTCAACAAACAGTTCCCGCTCCATGCGCCAGCCGTCGTCGTGGCTGCGGCCATCGCGGGCGCTCATCACCAGGGTCTTGCAACGAGCCGTTGACGACGGGCTCTGCTGGCACGCCATTTCCGCCAACTCCAGCGCCTTATCAAGGCTCTGTCCGCTCGGCACCACTTCCTCAACCAGGCCGATTCGCAGTGCCGTATCGGCCTTTACCCGCTCACCGCACAGAATCATCCGCTTGGCCCAGCCCTCACCCACCAGCCAGGGCAGGTTCTGGGTGCCGCCGGCACAGGGCAGCAGGCCAACGCCTGCTTCGGGCAGTGCCATCTGGGCATGCTCTTCGGCAATGCGGATGTCACAGGCCATGGCGCACTCCAGGCCGCCACCCATGGCGTAGCCGTTCACCGCCGCGATAGAAACACCGCGGAACCGCTGCAGCGTGGAGAAGGCCTCGCCAAAAAGCTGGCCCATCTCGTTCGCCCGGGCCTTGTCGCCATCGGCGAAGGTTTTCAGATCGGCGCCGGCAGAATAGAACTTCTCGCCCTGCCCGGTCATTACCAGGGCAAAGATGTCCCGGTCTTCGTTCAGTTCCTTGACGATGTTCGTCAGGGCAATGAGGGAATCCTTCGTCCAGGTGTTGGCCGGTGGATTGTTGATGGTCAGTACCGCGATATGTCCGCGTTTTTCGAGCTGAATCAGGTCACTCATTTGCTATTCCTCATACTGAAAATGGGGTCGGATGACGTTTTCATCAGACCCCATTTTTATGCTTATTGAATTGCCTCAGCCACGCCGTCATCGAGCAGGCGACGGGCAACAATCAGACGCATGATTTCGTTGGTGCCTTCCAGGATCTGGTGCACACGCAGGTCACGCAGATAGCGCTCAAGCGGGTATTCACGAATGTAGCCATAACCGCCGTGAAGCTGCAGGGCCTCGTTGACCACTTCGAAACAGGCATCGGTGGCGAACCGTTTGGCCATGGCACAATGCAGTGTCGCTTCCGGATCGGCGTTATCAAGCTTGAACGCGCCCAGACGAACCATCTGCCTCGCGGCAACCAGGTTGGTGGCCATGTCGGCCAGCTTGAACTGCAGAGCCTGGAAAGCCGCCAGCGGCTTACCGAACTGTTCCCGCTCGTGCATGTAGTTACGGGCACGGAGAAGAGCCGCCTGGGCACCACCAAGGGAACAGGTGGCGATATTCAGACGCCCGCCATCGAGCCCCTTCATGGCGATGGCAAACCCATCGCCCTCGTCACCAACTCGGTTGCTGGCCGGAATGCGGACATTCTCCAGGCTGATCATCCGGGTAGGCTGACTGTGCCAGCCCATTTTTTCTTCGTTCTTGCCGTAGGAAATGCCGTCGGCATCTGCGGGAATCACGAAGGTGGAAATGCCTTTATAGCCGGAGTCCGGCGCTCCGGTTCGGGCCATCAAGACCAGAATATCGGTGGCCCCAGCGCCGGAAATGAATACTTTACTGCCGTTGATTACGTAGCTGTCGCCATCCCGCACGGCCTTGGTGCGAAGACTGGCCGCGTCTGAGCCGGCACCCGGCTCGGTCAGGCAGTAGGATGCGAGCCATTCGCCGCTGGCGAGTTTAGGCACGATTTCCTGCTTGAGATCATCCGACGCAAAGCTGGCGACCATCCAGGTAGCCATGTTGTGGATAGTGATAAACGCGGCGGTCGAAGGGCACGCAGCAGCGAGCTCTTCCACGATGACCGAGGTGTCCAGCCGGGACAGCCCCATGCCGCCAAGCGCTTCGGGCGTGTACATACCCATGAAGCCCATTTCGCCGGCTTCCTTCATCACATCGACCGGGAAAATATGCTCGTTGTCCCACTTCGCAGCGTGGGGCGCCATGGATTTTTCCGCGAACGCCCGCGCGGCCTCGCGAAACGCCAGCTGATCTTCGGTGAGGTTAAAGTCCATCGTTACGCTCCAGATATAGAGGGCTTGGCATTGGGCGGGGAAAACAAGGGGCCGGAAACAGGTTCCGGCCCAAATACCCCACCTTCAACGCAATTAACGCAACTGGATAGAGAAGTTGGCTTCCGAGCTGGTCGCTTCACTGGAGAACCAGCGGGAGGTAACCGTTTTGGTTTCGGTGTAGAAGCGAACCGCCTGCTTGCCGTAGGCATGCTGGTCACCGTAGAAGGAACCCTTCCAGCCGGTGAACGAGAAGAACGGCAGGGGCACAGGAATGGGGATGTTCACGCCCACCTGGCCTACGTCGATCTCATGCTGGAAGCGACGCGCGGCACCACCGGAACTGGTAAAGATGGAGACGCCGTTGCCGTACGGGCTGTTATTTACCAGCTCGATGGCATCACCGAGGGTGTCGGTTTCCATGCAGGAGAGCACGGGACCGAAGATTTCCTCGTTGTAGATATCCATCTCGGTGGTAACACCGGAGAACAGCGTCGGGCCAACCCAGTTGCCATCGGGCAGTCCGTCTACGGTGCAGCCGCGACCATCCAGCAGAAGGTTAGCGCCCTGCGCTTCACCGGTCGCGATCAGGGACTCGATACGGTCTTTCGCCTTGGAAGAGATGATCGGGCCATAGCTGGCACCGGAATCGTTCCACGCGCCTGGACGAACTTTCGCCATGGCTTCTTTCAGCTCCGGAATCCACTGCTGGGCTTCGCCCACAAAGACCGCGACCGAAATTGCCATGCAGCGCTGGCCGGCAGCACCAACCGAGGCGCCAACCAGGGCATTGATCACTTGCTGTTTGTCAGCGTCCGGCAGGATCACCATGTGGTTCTTGGCACCGGCGAAACTCTGTACACGTTTCATGTTGCGGGTGCCGGTCTCGTAGATGTAACGGCCAACAGGCACAGAACCTACGAAAGAAACGGCCTTGATGGCGGGATCAGTCAGCAGTACGTCAACCTGCTCCTTGCCACCGTGAACCACCTGCAGAACGCCCTTGGGCGCACCGGCTTCTTCAAACAGCTCGGCAAGGCGCATGGGGGTCAACGGATCCTGCTCGGAAGGCTTGAGGATAAAGGTGTTACCGCAGGCAATCGCCATTGGGAACATCCACAGCGGGATCATGGCCGGGAAGTTGAACGGCGTAATGCCGGCGCACACGCCCAGCGGCTGGATCCAGGAGTGGGTATCCACTTCACGGGCAACGTTCTCAACCGTCTCACCCATCATCAGAGAAGCGACGTTTCCAGCGTGCTCAACTACTTCAATACCGCGCCAGACATCCCCTTTGGCGTCTTCAAACGTTTTGCCGGTTTCCTGCGAAAGGATTTCAGCAATCTCGTCATGATGTTTTTTCAGAAGTGCCTGATAGCGGAGCATAACCCGGGCGCGCTCGGAAACCGGCACTTCCTTCCAGGTCTTGAATACCTCACCGGCATACTTGATGGCCTGCTCCATTTCCGCATGAGTCGTGTTCGGAGCCTTGGCGATCACTTCGTTGGTGGCGGGGTTGGTAACTTCAATCCAGTCCTTGGTCTGGCTCTGGATGAATTCACCTGCAATATACAACGGTACATTTTTCATGTTGATGTCCCTGTTTGTTGTTGTGCGGGAAGCCGGCCGGAACCTGAGGGTTCCTTGCCACGTTTACCCAAAGGCTAGCACGGGATTGACCAATGGGTGATTGACTAAATTTCGCCCGTAATGGACTATCTTTCGATAAAGCTCAAACAAACAAGACCAGAAATGACCCAAACCTCACAGTGGCCGGTGCCCAAAGACAGCATTCGCTACGTGGTGCCTGAGCCGATCATTCGACTGCTCGCGAGCCATCCACTTACCCGGGATCTCTATCCGCTGGCGTTCGGCCACTACCGGCGCGCCGTCGGCCATCACATGCATCGGGAACACCATCACGACAATCTTTTGATCTACTGCACGGAAGGCCGTGCGTTCCTGAACGTAGGCGGGGAGCCCTACACGGTGGAGGCTGGCGATCTGCTGCTTTTGCCGGCCGGTGCCAACCATCGGTATACCGCCGATCCGGACAACCCCTGGACCATTCACTGGGTGCACTACACCGGACCACTGGCAGCAGATTTTCAACACTACATGGGGTTCGACGGCCCGACCCGGATTCGTCATTTGGGCCGGCAACCCCGGCTTCTGGTTGACTTCAATGGCCTGCTATCGGTGCGACAGACCGGTTTCCGGGCCCGCGGCCTGATCCACGCGGCCAACCGGCTTCGGCAACTGTTGGCTGCGGTTCCGATCAACGCCGACGAAACCGGGCACGAGCGGCAGGCAGAACTGGAAACCATCCACAACTATATGCGGGAGCATCTGGACGAGCGTATCAGCCTGGAGCAACTCGCCGATCTTGCCGGCCTGTCTCCCGCCCATTTCGCCACCCGCTATCGGGAACAGACCGGCACCTCCCCGATCCAGCACTTCCTGCACCTCAAGGTAGAGCGGGCCTGCCAGATGCTGGATACCAGCAGCCTCAGTTTTGCAGACATCAGCCGACGGCTGGGCTACGACGACGCCTACTATTTTTCCAGGCTTTTCAAAAAGGTAATGGGCCAGTCACCCCGGGACTACCGGCATACCGCCCGGCACTGACCCGTCGACAGAGGCCAGATTGAAACCTGCCGCCTTCTACGACTTTTGTTGTAGGAGCCAAGGGGTTAGGCTGGGGGCATCAAATCACAAAAAGAGTGAGCCCATGGCCATGTACACCATTGAAATTGATGAAACCTTTGACGTACCCCGACGACGGGTTTTCGCCCTGTTCGCCGACCATTACCGTTTCGGAAAACTGCTGGGAGCACCGGTCAAACGAATCAAGGACAGCGATCAGGCTGATCCCAACGGCATCGGCTCCGTTCGCAAAATCGGCATCGGGCCGGTCGGCCTGGAAGAAACGGTGACCAGCTTCGAGCCGGATTCACTGATCGAATACACCATCACCAGCATGAGCCCGATCCGCAACCATCTGGGAAGAATCCGTTTCGAGGACACACCGGAAGGCCACACCCGGGTGAACTACACCATCACCTTCGAAGACATCGTACCGTTCACCGGGAAGGTCTTCAGCAGCGCCCTTGAACAGGGTATTCGCCGCGGGATCAAACGGGTACCACAGCTGGCCTGAGAGCCGGCAACAACAAATCGTTACTTGAGGAATATCAGAGAATTGACCTGAGGCAAGAGTTGGCTTTTGTCAATTTTGTAATCTCCGCGCAGCTTGCAATATCCGGCCATTCCGGCCGGATCAAACTGTATTTTGCGGGAGACCGAAATGGCAGCCGAACCCATTGTCCTGTTCGATAACGGACACCACAAATGCCTGATGTTCGATTCCCTGGTAACCGGAGAGGGCGTCCAGTCCAACCAGTTCCTGATTGTCGACGGTAAACATGAAGCACTGATCGACCCGGGTGGTGACCTCACCTACACCCCGCTGTCGGTGGCGGCATCACGCTACATGAACATCCGCGACATGGATTACGTGTTCGCCTCTCACCAGGACCCGGACATCATCGGTGCCATCGACCGCTGGATCGTTCATACCCGCGCGAAGATCGTAACTTCGAAACTCTGGGCCCGGTTCCTTCCGCACCTGGTTTCCAGCTACGTGACCAACCAGCTCAGCGGCAGCGTATACGACCGCATCGTTAGCGTTCCGGATGCTGGCGCCAATGTGAAGTTCGGGGAATCCTATCTGCAATGTCTGCCAGCCCACTTCATGCATTCGGTCGGCAACCTGCAGTTCTATGATCCGGTCTCGAAGATTCTGTTCTCGGGCGACCTGGGCGCCTCCATGGGTGGCGAGGACGATCACCTGCCAGTAAAGGACTTCGACAAGCATATACCGAGCATGATCGGCTTCCATCGGCGCTACATTGCCTCCCGGAAGGTTTGCCAACTCTGGGCGAATATGGTCCGCGACATGGATGTTTCGATGATTGTGCCCCAGCACGGCAAACGCTTCGAAGGACCGGTGATGGTTGATCGCTTCCTGAACTGGGTCAGCGATATGGAGTGTGGCATCGACCTGATGACCCAGGAAAACTACCGGCGCCCGGTCGATTACGTTTAACTGCCGGAAGGCGAGCACCGAGACCGGGGCAATTTATTCTCCGGTCCGGCACTCGGCCCCAGCGCTGACAGGAACTGCTGTGCTGAGGGCTGGCCGCCGTCAACTGCCGCCAGCCGGATCAGACACAAGCCTTCAGCCATGCGGCCTTCGTCAAAAAGGCTTTTGCCCAGCCGCCAGCGGGCATCACTGTTTCCCGCTTCCGCAGCTCGGCGATACCAACTGAGTGCTTCGTCTTTATCCAGGACCGTTCCCCTGCCCTCTTCATAGGCCATGGCCACTTCGACCATACTGATGGAATCACCACTGTCGGCTGCCCGCAGGTACCACTGGAAGGCTTTCTCCTGGTTTTGTTCAACGCCCTGCCCCTGGGCATACATGTTGGCCACATTCAGCATGCCCTGGCGGCTGCACTCCTCTGCCAGCTCCAGATACTGCTCGAAGGCCGATTCATATTGCCCCATCTTGTAGACGACATAAGCGTTGAGAACCCGGATCATGTCCCGTGCCACCTGGTCCTGATCGCCGTTCTCGTTACCCCCGGCACTCGCCAACGAGCATGAAAAGACCAGGCACAGAAACAGCATCCGAACCATTGTCTGCGTTGCGCTTTGTCTTTGCATTCTGTTCCCCGACGCCTGCCAGTTGTCCTCTCACGCTAGCAGTGGCTTGCCTATAGGTCTGTGCATCAAAAGTGCTGTCCTGCTGGCACCTTGGTATTGGCGGATCGTGAAAACCATCCCGGAACAGGGGCCAAATAAGCCTGTCCCAAACCGGCAATGTTGAGTAAAATCCGGCCTTTTCCAGAGAACCAAGAGGCAGCGCAGATGGGCAGAGCCTACCAGAACCGCAAAGAATCCATGGCCAAGACGGCTGCGGCAAAAACCAAGGTCTACAGCAAGTACGGCCGCGAGATTTACATGAGCGCCAAGTCCGGAGGCCCCGATCCCCAGGCCAACCTGTCCCTGCGCGGACTGATCGAGCGGGCCAAGAAAGACCAGGTGCCTTCGCACGTCATTGAAAAGGCCATCGACAAGGCCAAGGGTGGCGCCGGCGAAGACTATGCTGCAGCTCGCTACGAAGGCTACGGACCGGGCAACTGCATGGTGATCGTGGACTGCCTGACCGATAACCCGAACCGCACCTTTGGCGACGTGCGCCTGGCCTTCACCAAGACCAAGTGCAAGATCGGCACGCCCGGAGCCGTGTCTCACATGTTCGACCACAGCGCTATTTTTGCGTTCAAGGGCGAGGATGAAGAGGCCGTACTTGAGGCGCTGATGGAAGCGGATGTCGATGTAACCGACATCGAGAATGAAGATGGCCTGATTACCGTGTTCACACCGAACACCGAATACGCCAAGGCTCGCCAGGCACTCGTGGACGCAATCGAAGACATCGATTTTGAAGTGGATGAAATCCAGTTTCTGCCCAAAACCACCACAATGGTGGAAGGCGACGACATCCCCATGTTCGAGAAATTCCTCGACATGCTGAACGAACTGGACGACGTGCAGAACGTGTTCCACAACGCCGAACTGCCAGAGCAGTAAACAACCCGGGCCGCCGGCCGCGCAGGAAGATAGCACCATGCAACAGAACGCTCCCACAAACCGCAAGGCGCGCGTGGTGGTCCTTAAAACAGGCACCACCTACCCGGACATTCGGGCAAGGTTTGGCGATTTTGACGAGTGGTTCCTGCGCGGGTTGTCAGATGAGCTGGATATAACCGTTGCCAATGCCGAAGCCGGTGAACTGCCGGGGAATCCGGAAGACTGGGACGGCATCGTGGTGACGGGCTCCCCTGCCATGGTGAGCGACCGGGCCGAGTGGAGCGAGAACGCGGGGCGTTGGCTGGTAAAAGCCGTCAGAAGCGAAGTGCCGGTGCTTGGTGTCTGCTATGGCCACCAGTTACTGGCCCACGCGCTGGGCGGGGAAGCTGGTTACCATCCGAATGGCCGGGAAACCGGCACCCACGAGGTTGAACTCCTTCCCGAGGCAGCTTCCGATGTCCTGTTCCGGGAGCTACCGGAAAAATTTCCGGCCCAGCTGACACACCGGCAGTCCGTGCTGCGCCTGCCTGAAGGAGCGGTGTTGCTGGGACGCAACCAGTTCGAGCCTCATCAGGCTTTCAGAATTGGTCCCTGCGCCTGGGGCGTGCAGTTCCATCCAGAGTTCACGGACGCCATTATGAGCGCCTACCTGAAGGTCCAGGCGCCCGACCTGACACGGGAGGGGCTTGATGCGGAGGCCCTGATCGCCGGCGTAAAGCCAGCGCCGGATGCGTCCTCGCTGCTTTCCCGTTTCAGCAGATTTGTTCAGGATCGGATCCGGTAATTCGCGGGCCAACCGTTAGGGTCAGTCGAGGATATAGGCGGTTTTTTCCATTGCCTGCTCTTCTTCATCGATGAAACGGAACTCATTCCAGCCAATGCGCACCATGTCGTTGCTGTTGAGACGCTGGCGGTCAGCAACCCGCAATTCATTCACAAAAGTGCCATTGGTGCTGTTGCTGTCGGTAATGTAGTAATCCACCGTACCTTCCAGATAGGCATTGGGCACCGCTTCTATCAGGGCGTGCTGGCCGCTCACAGAAATTTCATCAATCTGGATATCGTTGTCCGGGCGCCGACCGATGCGCGTTTCCGGTTGCCCGAGTTCAAAGGTGTTAACAACAACGTTATCCACCAGTTGCGAAAGCGAAGCCATGTCAGTTTCCTCAATACTCCAACGTCAGTAATACCACAGACACATTGTCACCCGCCTCGTTTGCCAGGCCGGCATCAATCATTGCCTGAACCGTGCGCTCCATGCCGTCACTTTCCTTATGGATTTCAAGCCACCGGTATTCCGGAACCGAATCAGTTAACCCATCGGAACACAGCAGCAGCACATCTCCTTCATCAAGCGTTTCACGCCGATAACTGGGGGCCGCCTGCTCCACCGTTCCCACGGCCCTGGTCAGGACATTCCGGAACGGCACATTGGGCACGTCGGCCCTGGTAATGCTGCCGTCTTCCAGCATGTTCTGGACCACGGTATCGTCCCGCGTGAGACACAGCGCCTGGCTGCCACGCAGGCTGTAGCAACGGGAATCGCCAATGTGAGCAATATGCGCCTGATTGCCACTCAACCAGGCCACCACCAGTGTCGTGCCCATTTTTTCAAGTCTTGGATCCCCGGAACGGCGGCTCACTATGCGCTCATTGGCCAACCTGAAGGCCCGATCCAGTTTTCCCCGGATATCCGCATCCGTGGTGCCGCTCGAGGCACCGGCGATTTCAGGCTCAAGGGATTCGATGATGGCATCAACCGCAAGGCGACTGGCAACCTCGCCTCCCTGGTGACCGCCCATACCGTCAGCAACCACCAACAACGCCTGGTCACCCGCATCATTGATCCGCCAGTCCACCACATCCTGGTTTGATTCCCGGACGGCCCCGCGATGACTCTGGCCGGCAACGTGATATCGCATCAGGACGACACCTCCTGGCCAGCCTCACGAACGGCCAGACGACGCACGGCCTCGGCCATGGTGGCGGCACTGGCAAAGCGCTTGTCCGGCTCGCGCTGGATAGCCTTGTTGATCAGACGGACCACCCCGTTTGGCAGATCCGCGTTGAACTCGCGGACGCTGCGTGGGCGCTTGTTAAGAATCTGGTAGGTCAGGTTGGCCAGGGTATCGCCCTGATAGGGCGTTTCGCCGCTCACCAGCTTATAAAGCGTTACGCCCAGGCTGTAGATATCGGAGGCACCGGTTACCTTCTGACCCTTCAACTGCTCCGGCGACATATACAATGGGCTGCCCATTACCGCGCCGGTGCGGGTTCGCGAGTCATCGGAGATCTTGGCAATGCCGAAATCGGTGATCTTTATATCGCCATTGTCGGGATTGAAGATGATATTCCCGGGCTTGATGTCGCGGTGGACGATTTTCTGGCTGTGAGCGTAGGCCAGAGCGTCCGCCACGCGGGCAACGATATCCAGAACCCTGGGCAGGGGCAGTAACCGTCCGGTTCTGCCGAATTCACTGAGCGGACGTCCTTTCGCATAGTCCATGGCGATATAGGCGAGGTCTGCCTCCTCGCCAACGTCATACACGGTGACGATAGCCGGGTGGCTCAGGCGGCCAGCGGCTTCTGCCTCCCGGAAGAATCGCTCCTTGAGATCCTGAAGCTGTCCATCATCAAATGCCTGGTAGCTGAGAGTCTTGATGGCAACGGTACGGGCAATCTTCGGATCCTTGCCCAGATAAACCACACCCATGGCCCCTCGGCCAATCTCCCGCTCGATTTCGTATCTTCCGAGGGTCGGGCGACTAACGGCGGGCTCGGGCATCAACAGGGTACGGGTATTGTCGAAACTCCCTCCCTGCATCAACGAGTTATCCGGCGCGAGCTTTTCCAATGCCGACAGCCTCGCGGCGGTATCCCGAAAACCTTTCTTTCGCTCCTGAATACTGCGGTAGGTGCTGACCGCCTTGTCGTACTGGCGCTTGCGCTCCTGCTGGATGGCGGCGTCGTAGCGCAGCTCGATCTCGCTTTCACAGTCGGGGCAGCGATCCAGCGCTTCGAGGGCCTCGTCTGTATGACCTTGTTGCAGAAATACCTTGGCCAGCTTCAGCCGCGCATCCCGCACATTATCTGTCAGTGCACGGATGTGTTTGCGGGGCTGCAGCCAGAACAGCATCACCACGTAACCGACCACCAGCAACGTGAGCACCACGCCAAACGGCACCCAGGCATTGCGGTAGAACATCAAAGCCGCCTGGATCACCACGAGCGAGCCACCAAGCAAAAGAGTGACCGGCAGGGAAACGGCCGCGCCCATCGCCGGAATTGCAAGCACCAGATACAGTGCCGCAATTGCCAGCCCGGCGGTCACCGCCATGTCGGACCAGAGTGGTTCCGAAAGCCCCCGATCAGCCATAGCCGGCCCGAATGCCTCCTGCGGGAGAATCGTGGCCGGGGTCGCGCCCTCTGGCACGCCGAGAATGCTGAATAGCGCACGGTCAGCCCAGCCAACGAGGGCAAGCTGGTCCCCCATGACGGCAAACACAACAGCCAGAACGAGAATAACGGCCCGCAGACTGAACAGGCGCGGTATGAAAGAGAGTATGGCGTTCACAGGCAACTTTGTTATAAACGGTTGATCTGACTAGTTTAGAAAGCGTTCGTGCAGGGCGATACCACTACCGGGGAGTTTTTTGTAAGTGTTTGTTTACCTGCGAGGAAGGTCACGTATAGTGATGTCGTCGTTTATCTCAAGGATGATCGGAACACGCCCATGATACTGAAGTTTCTGATTCTTCTGGTGCTGCTCTCTCTGGCCGGCATCGGCCTTTACCACACCCAAAAGCCACTGCCGCCAGGCATCAGCTATCGTGGAACCGCGGTGCCATTGGAGGAACCCGTCCTGCTGACAGACGTCACCCGTCACTATCAGAACGGCCGTGAGGAGCGAGACCATGAAATCTTCGACGAGGTGTTCCGGCTTGTGGGACAAGCCAACGAGTTCATTCTCATCGACATGTTTCTGTTCAACAGCACCAAGCCGGAGGATGTAGCCCACCGGCCTCTGGCTCAACAGCTCACAGAGGCCCTGCTGGCGAGAAAAGCGGAAAAACCGGAGCTATCCATTACGGTTATCTCCGACCCCCTGAACACCATGTATGGCGGCACGACCTCACCCTGGTTTCAAGCCCTGCGCGATGGTGGCATTCCGGTTGTGGAGACGGCACTCCGGCCGCTACGGGACAGTAATCCCACCTGGTCTTCAATCTGGCGGCTGTGTTGTCAGTGGTTCGGCAACAACCCCGATGGAGGCTGGCTGGACAACGCCCTGGGCACCAGGCCTGTTACCCTTCGAAGCTATCTCGCCCTACTGAACTTCAAGGCCAACCATCGCAAGCTTATGGTCGCGGATGAGGCGGGCTCCCTGAGGGCCATCGTTACCTCGGCCAACCCCCACGACGGCAGCAGCCGGCATAGCAACCTGGGGCTTAGCTTCACGGGGCCGGCGGTCTTTGATCTGCTGAAAAGCGAGCGGGCGGTTCTCGCCATGTCGGGAGCGGACACCACGCCCATTGATGAGCGAATCAGCATGGCTCCCGAAGTCACTGGAGAACCGCAGAAATCCGAAATCCCC
Source organism: Marinobacter sp. (assembly GCA_002718255.1). Classification (GTDB taxonomy): domain Bacteria; phylum Pseudomonadota; class Gammaproteobacteria; order Pseudomonadales; family Oleiphilaceae; genus Marinobacter. The sequence goes on from PBED01000050.1 coordinate 19,184, forward strand.
CTGGTGGCAGTGCTGACCGAATCGGAAATCCGGGATCAGGCTCTGTCCATGATTCAAGAGGCCTCGGCCGGTGATCAGCTGGACATGGCCATGTTTTACCTCTCACATCGCGATATTGTCACAGCCCTGGTCGACGCCGCCAGACGGGGCGTTGCACTGCGAGTTCTGCTTGATGCCAACAACGAGGCCTTCGGCCACCAGAAGAGTGGCATTCCCAACAGGCAGGTCGCCATGGAACTGGTTCGCGCGGGCGTTCCGGTACGTTGGTGTAATACCCTGGGTGAGCAATGCCACACTAAACTGTTGATGTTGGCCAGAGAAAACGGCGCAACAGAACTGCTCCTGGGTTCGGCCAATTTTACCCGGCGCAATCTCGACGATCTGAATCTCGAGACCGATGTCTGGGTATCGGTGGTGGAGCAGTCACAGGTTGCGAGCGGAGCCCGGCGATTCTTTGACGAGCAATGGCAAAAAGGCCCTGGCGACGATCCGGTGATGAGCCTGCCCTACGAGCGTTGGGCCGACGAATCCAGACTTCGCTATTGGCGCTACCGGATTATGGAGGCGACCGGCCTGTCGACCTTCTGAACAGAACAGGACAAAAGCCATGACAACACCCGTGCATGCGCGCCCTATCGCAGAGCGTATCGACTGGCTGATGGAGCTCAGCCGGGCCCATTCGGCCAGCTTCTGTAGCCCGGAAAACCATCTGGCCAGGCAGCGCTACCTGGCAGAGCACAATACCCAGATCATTGCGATGAAGTGCATGGATGGCCGCATCCACCTGCCCTACGTGACCCAGACGCCTCTTGGTGTCATTCACCCGTTCCGGAACCTTGGCGGGATCTTTGAGCTGGGCTGGCCCTACCTTGGCGACATGCTGGCGGACACGGTCCAGCAAGCCGTAACCCAGGGACGACGGGTGCTGATCATCATTACCTACCACTATTCAAAAGGTTCACGGGAACGGGGCTGCGCCGGCTTTGACTGCGATCGTGAGGCCGCCATGCGCCATGCGTTCCAGATCCGAAGCCAGGTGGAAAAGCTGTTCGGAAACGGCCACCGAACGGTCTATCCCCTGGTATGTGGTTTCGAGAGCGACGAGGATGCACTGGTTCTGCACGGTAGCCAGGAGCGAACGCTGGATCTGTCTACCATTCCTGTAACGCGACTTGCCGATATGGCCTCCGAAATCGCCTCCCTTTGTCCGGATATGCCGGAACCGGTTCAGCGTGATCTGCTGCCCCTGGTTGAGGGCAATATCCGGCACGTGAACGAGATTCGGCGTTTTGACCGGGAACTGAACATAGAGCACCGGGAGTGGGTCATCTGCCTTGGCAGGGGGTTCGATTTCCTGCACGCACCCAACGTAGCCCTGATCATCGGCCCTTACAGCCCGGATCTGTCCCATCCCATCCGCCAGGCCGCCGGGATCATAAAGAGCAACATGGATAATGGACGTGTTCCGGATGATGGTTTCCTGCTGCTCTGCTCCGCGCCCTACCAGGAACCGGGCACCCAGAAGGCCCGGGCAGAACTGAAATCGGCGTTCCTGGCAGAGTTCGGTGCCAACGTTATCCGCCAGGCGTACCCAGACCTCGCCAGCCGAATGGTCGCACGCTCGGCTATACTCCATTGGCCGGAACGAAAGCTGCAGGTTTGTGAATCCTGAACGATTCGTATGTTGAGGGAACGCAACCGACTGTTTTATCGTCCGGTTAGTGCAAGATGACTAACAAACCGCTACACCGGAAGTAGCCAACGAGCAGGAGTGACCCATGTCAGGCATTCGCAAGCACTTGAGGTACGTTTCCTTTTTTATGGCCATGATGATGGCTCTTGGTTCCGTCTGGTCGGCCACCGCTACCGCCGGCATGGTTGGAACCGGCGAAATGATCGCCGGCGCACGCGCCCATGGCATGTTGGTTTACCCGCTGGACGGTAGATTAGAAAGTGTCCTGACCGAGATCGCAGCAGGCAATCCAGTCCTGGTGATGCAAAATCTGAGGTTTGGCTGGTGGCCCCAATGGCATTTTGCGGTTGTGATCGGCTATGACGCCGGTGAGCGCGACCTGATACTCCACACCGATACCCGCAAGCATGAAGCGATCGATCTGGAAGTTTTCGCCAATACCTGGGGGCGGGCCGATAACTGGGCAGTAACCATCCTTCCGCCCGACCGGGTGCCTGCCACGGCAAAACCACTCCGCTTTCTCCAATCGGCCCACGACCTCGAGACAACCGGCCGAACCACAGCCGCTGGCATGGCCTATAAGACAGCCGAGACGACCTGGCCGGACCAACCGACGGCCACTATGGCCAGAGGCAACCTTGCCTGGCAGTTGGGCCACCGAGGCGAAGCACAGGAGCATTTCTTGCGCGCGGTGAAACGTTTTCCGAAATTCGCCGAAGGCTGGAACAACCTCGCTTTCGCGCTGCAGGCGAGCGGCTGCACAAACGTTGCGACCCAGGCGGCGAGATGCGCCGCCGCACTGACACCGGACCGCTTCGGTGAATCAGAATTGCTCAAACAAGAAGGCACCACATCCGCGGAACAGTGTCCTGCACTTCCCGAGTGCCCAAGGGAAGCCCCCTAGGCTGGCTTCCGGAACAGAGCCACATCCTTTCTCGGTATTTCCAGGCGCCAGCCAAACCGGTTGGCGAGCAGCTTGAAGGTGAATTCCCGGTAGAAGACCACATGGGTCGGGTCACGGCGATAATGCCAGTTGTCGAACCGGTCATCGTCGGTCTGGAAGCAGGTCATCACACCCAGCCAACCACCGGGCTTCAGCATCCGGTCGAGTTCCCTGAAAACGCCAGCGGGGGCGTAAAGATGCTCTACCACTTCGGTACAGGTTATGAAATCGTAGGTCTGATCGAGAGCCACTGCTGAGGGATAAAAATAGGGATCGTAGAGACTGACTGCCATGCCTTCCGCCTCAAGCATCTGCGCCAGTGCAGGGCCGGGGCCGCAGCCGAAATCCAGGCCGCTGGCGCCCGATGGCAGGCGCTCAAGCAGAGGTTCTGTCAGTTTCGAGAGAAATGTCCGGTACCCCGGATGAGACGGGTCATTATCATGCAGTTGGTAAATTTCCCGCTCCTGCTCAGGCGATAACCGGCAGGACGCATCCATCACCGTCGCCTCGCAGACATCACATCGAAGGTAACGCTGGGCCTTCACTGAACGGAAATCCGAGAGACTGCCCTGCTCGCACACCGGACAAAGACTCACGCCCTCACCTCGGATCAAGTCCCGCGGCCGCCCTCATGCGGGCATCGAGTTCCCGGGCGTCAATCTGATCGGACGCTATGATCTCTGCCCGGCTGTAGGCTTGCGGTTCACCCTGAATAACGGTCAGGGCTCCATCAACCACATTGATCGCCCGCCAGCCGTCCACGGTCTGAACGACAGCCTTGAAGCGCACAAAGGCCGAGTCCATGGCCATCACCAGCAATGCGTTCTCATCGAGTATCAGTTCCGGATGTATGCGCCAGCCAACACTGAAATGCCCCTGTCCCTGATTGGTAATCTGTTGCCAGGGCTCGTCATCAATAGTGGGGGCCGGCGATGCAGTCTTATGATGGTGGTGATGGTGAGCTTCCGGATCGGTCACCGGCAGGGCATCCGATTGGCCGTCCAGCCAGCCCGGTGCCAGATGCCCGAACCGCGTGTGGTGAATCGCCCGCTTGGCGGGTTCCAGTTGTGCGGCCCACTCATCAAAATGAGTCAGTTGCTCCGGGGTGCAAAGATCAGTCTTGTTGGCAACGAGAATATCCGCCGCAGCCACCTGATCCCGGAACTGCACATTGCCGAGCACCTTCGGTTCTTCGAGCCTTCGGGGGTCCACCAGGCAGATTACAGGGCCCATGGCGAGTACATCCTGGTAGTGCTCGCTGGTCAGGGTGTCCAGAATCTGAGAGGGGTGACCGAGCCCGGTCGGCTCAATCAACAGACGATCGGGCTTTGCCTTGTGAATCAGCTGGTTGAGCCCTATCTGCATCGGCAGGCCGGCAACACAGCACATGCATCCGCCGGGTATTTCCTTGATGAAGGCGCCTTCGGTCTTCAGCATGGCGCCATCGATGCCCACCTCGCCGAACTCGTTGACCAGAACCGCCCAGACCTCGTTTTCCGGTTTGCTTTTCAGAAGATCCAGAATGGCGGTGGTTTTACCGACACCCAGAAAACCAAGTATCAGGCTGGTAGGAATAGGTTGAGCCATGGCGCCGGAGGCACTCCTCTAAGAATCAAAATGTTATATTATAACAATTTATCCGCCAGGACGATCCTCTTTCAGGAACAGTCCGACGGCCTTGTCTGATAGCAGGGCATGAGCAAGTGCCGGATAGGGCAGATAGTGAACAAACAGCGTGGCGAGGGTGACTGCATCCATGCCGGCATCCAGGAACATCCAGGCCCCGAAGGCGACGAACAGGGCGCCCAGAAAACCGCCATAGATCCACAGCGCCCGTGAGCGCTCCTCAGGCATCGGCAAACGCTCAAGGGTCCGTGCGATTGAGAAGCTCATGTAGACGGCAATCAGGGCCGCAATGACCAATGAGGCCAGCAACCCGGTAAATCCGATCAGATACCGGAACAGGTAGTTGGTCAGGAAAAACAGGGCAATGCAGGTAACGGCAACAATGGTGATGCGTGTCTTTTCCATGGCGGCTCAGGGTTTGTTGGTTTTAAGGATAGGCGCAAAGAATGGCAGAGACGCCGGGAAAGAACCACCCCTGCTGCGACCGGGGTTCCAGACTGATATGATGCCCGTCATTCTCACTGGCAACCGGACACCCGATGACCACTGGCAATTCCACCCGGCTCAACAAATACATCAGCGAAAGCGGCATGTGCTCCCGCCGGGAGGCCGATCGCTATATCGAGCAAGGCAACGTCTACATCAACGGCAAACGAGCAACCGTGGGCGACCAGGTGCTTCCGGGTGACACGGTCAAGGTGAACGGCCAGGTGATCGAGCCACGGGCTGAAGAAGATCTCGTGTTCATTGCACTGAACAAGCCGGTAGGGATTGTCAGCACCACGGACAGCGCGGAGAAACACAATATCCAGCGCTTTGTGGGTCACAGCGAACGCATCTTCCCGATCGGACGTCTGGACAAGGACTCCCAGGGCCTCATCTTTATGACCAGCAACGGCGACCTGGTCAACAAGATACTGCGGGCGGGCAACAACCACGAAAAGGAATACCTGGTTACCGTCGACAAGCCGGTCACCCGGGAATTCGTGGAGGGTATGGCCAATGGTGTGCCGATCCTCGGAACCATGACGAAAAAGTGCAAGGTGTCGCGGGAGTCACGATTTGTCTTCCGGATCACCCTGGTTCAGGGCCTCAATCGCCAGATCCGTCGCATGTGCGAGTATTTTGGCTACGAGGTTACCAAACTGGAACGGATCCGGATCATGAACGTGAGCCTGAAAGGGCTTGCGGTGGGCCAGTGGCGGGACCTGAGCGAGAAAGAGCTGGCCGGGCTGTTCGATGCCATCCGGGATTCGTCTTCCGAAGCCCCGCCCGGCGCTGGCAAGCCAGCAAAAAAGAAGTCCGGAACGAAGGCCAAACCAAAGCCTGATCGCAAGCCTGGCTCTGCATCCGCACCAGGTAAGCCCGGTGGCGCCAGGCGCCCCGGCCCGAAAGGCAAGCCCGCACCTGGCAAAAAGCCGGCATCGGGCAAACGGCCAAAAGGCGGCAAGCCAAGGCAAAAGAGCGTTAAACGGTAAGCGAGGCTCGCACCTGGCCGCGCCGGGCTACTTTTTCACCCACTTACCGCCCATTTGCACATACTGGCCGGACGGAGTCTTCTCAATCGCCTTCTTGCCTGCAACCGTCTCCACCTGGGTTACCGGAATGTTGTGTTTTTCGGCAATGCGCTTGTACTCATCCCGACGGGCGCTGTTAATGGCTTCCACCACTTCCTTCGCCTGCCCTTCGGCGCGCACCACTTCCAGATAACCCGTCGGTGTTTCTCCAACCAGCCCCTGCTGCTTGACCGAGTCCAGTTTCTGTTTGGCTTCATCCAGCCCCATGGCAAGCACGGAGGCGCTGATACCGAACGCCAGAACCAGCGCAAACATCTGTATCAATCGTTTCATCTTCAACCCCTCAAACTTTCCGGACAAAGTCAGAACAAGCCCTGTTCGCTGAACAGATCATCCACTTCCTTATCCACTTTCACGTAGATTTCGTGCTGGATTTTCACGTTCAGGTTGACCGTAATCGGCTCCTTTGGCGCCGCCATCTGCACTGTCGGCGTGCAGGCAGCCATCGCCAGAGGAAGCATCAGTATCATCAGTGTTCTTGCCATGGGCGACCTTTCAGGCCACCAGGGCCGCACGGGTTTTATCATGGTGCTTTCTCCTCACCGGATTCCTGCAGCAATTTCCGGACGCGCCTGGTAACAGCTTCATTGACCCTGCCACTCAACTGCAGACTGGTGAGCAGCGCGGGAATGTCTTCCTCAAGATTGACATTGAGTACCACCGGCTGCCCACCCCTCAGGTCCGGATTCTTACCTTCGAGGCGAAGGCCAAGGCTCAACTTACCCTGTTCATCGTAGTCTATCGTGCTGTTGAGGACTGAATAGTGAAAGTTTTGCAACGCCTGGACCACGATGTCCATGGCCTGGTTGCCACCGAGCATCGCCTGGAGCTTGTCCGCCGGCAACTGCAAACGGCCGCCAGGATCTATTGCGGAAATACTGCCTGCACTCACCTGCACCCCGTCGCCACTGATGCCCAGAGGAACTCGCCCTCGAAGCAACCCGCTTCCAGACAGTCCTTCGGCTGGATACACGGCCATCAGACGGCTGAGGGAGACGTCCTCAACCTCCACAGGGATGCGACCAGACCCACCGCCTAAATCGTACCTGGCAGGAGGCACTCTCAGGGTGCCTTCGAGGAACCGGGCCCTGGCCTGCTGAACCTCCAGAGTGCCGGCCAGCAGTTCCGTGACCGGCGCGCTGTAATTCCCTGAAAAAAGAACCGAGGTGACGGGAATGCCGGCATTGATCTCGCCAACGGTCATGTCCCTGAAACGGGTCGTAATCCGGGAATTTTCCAGCGATCCCCGCACCTGGCCGGTGAGCCCTGATACCGCGGTCCGGTTAAATACCCCGCCAACATCCTGCAGTTCAACGCTGCCACTGGCTGCAAGTTCACCACCCTGGCCGGTCGAAACCTCCATCGACAACCGGGCATTGCCAGAATCCACTGTCAGCAGATCCGGCCATCCGACCAGGGTTTCTGCCAGGGCCTGAACGCCCTGTTTACCGTCGATAACAGAGTCGATGGCGACGGATACGCCGCCTTCGGGATTGAGCTGGATATCGAGATCAGCCGTAAAGCCGGACTCGGAAGCCAAGGTGCCCTGCACCCTGAGATCTGCCAGGCGGCCCTTTGCCCTTCCCTGAAAGTTCCACGTTTGCGGCAGTAATTGCGGATGTTCGACGCGCGCGGCATCGACCCTGATGTCGCCATCAATGGAAATGCGCTGCGCCCAGGGGCCATTTGCGCCATAGTACAGGGTTACCGTTGTATTGCTGAGATCCGTGCGCAGGTTGTTGAGCGTCAGCGGCTGGTCTGCACCGACAAACGTGAGATGTTTGGTCAGAACAAGAGACGAAGGAGCAAAATCGATGGTTGCGACATCACCGTTGGCGGTCACAGAAGGCCGGACATCTGCACGGCTGCCTGTTACTTCCCATCCGCCGGACCGTATATCCGGCAATGCCATACCCACCGAGCTCTGTTCAATGGCAAAGGACCAGCCTGCAACCGCCAGGGGCCAGGCCACCAGAGCCATACCACCGGCCCAAAGAAGCCCGCGGCCGATGCGTTCAGGCTTTACAGACCCTCTACTGGGCAAAACGACGCTCCTGTCGGCTCGGTTTACTCACCACGCCAGGTCACGCTGTAAAGATCGTGCCGGCGGTCCTGAAGGTTTTTAACGGTACCACTGTTGCGGGCAGTGATCAGTACTTCCGGGCGCAGATCCGCAAAGGCAACCGTCTCCACGTTGGGCTCGGTGTCAGCGGCGATGCCATCCCTGGCGAAGGGAAAGTCGCAGGGCGTCAAGATGCAGCTCTGGCCGTACTGGATTTCCATATTCGGTACGTTCGGCAGGTTGCCGACGTTGCCGGACATCACCACGTAAACCTGATTCTCTACAGCTCTGGCCTGGCAACAATAGCGAACCCGCAGGTAGCTCTGCCGCTCATCGGTACAGAAAGGCACAAAGATGATATGCACCCCCTGGTCCACCAGGTGGCGGGTCAATTCCGGGAACTCCGCGTCGTAGCAGATCAGCACACCGATGGTGCCGCAGTCCGTCTCGATGGCGCTGACCCGGTTGCCGCCCTGAACGTTCCACCAGAACGCCTCGTTGGGCGTCGGATGGATCTTGGGCTGGCTGAACACCTGGCCATCCCTGAGAAACACGTACGCCATGTTCCGGATGGTGCCGTCTTCCTCACGGACTGGCGTTGAGCCGGCGACAACATTGATGTTGTGGCGCAGAGCCAGATCCCGCATCAGTTCACGATAACGCTCTGCGTAATGGGTGACTGCGGCAAAGGTCTCGGCGGGGCTGCCCTTGCGGGCTTCGATGGAAAGCAGCTGCAGGGTGAACAGCTCGGGGAACACCACAAAGTCGCCCTTGTAGGTGGAAACAACATCGACAAAATAGCGGACAATCTCGCTGAATTCGTCGAACGATCCGACCGGGCGTTGCTGGTACTGAACCGTGCCTATGCGCACGGTATCGCGCATGCGTTGACCGTAGCGCTTCCGACGGCCGTTGTTCTCCGACTGGGGTACTTTCGGGTTACGCCAGACCAGATGAATACCATAGCCCATGGAATCGTGGTCGGCATCGAGATAATGCGGAATAATTCCGTGCACTTCGAAGCCCTGATGAAGCTGGAAGGAAAGCACCGGATCCTTCTGTTCCTTGCTTCGAATGGCCTCCACATATTCCTCGACGCTCGTGAACTTCTTCAGCCGCTGGCGCAGGCTCGGCAAACGGCCGGCAAACACCACTCCCTGCAGGTTCAGGGCCTGGCATAACTGCTTGCGCTCGTTGTAGAGCCGCTCCCCAATGCGGTAACCCCGGCATTCCGGATCAACACAGACTTCCATCCCGTACAACCAGTCCCCCTCCGGGTCATGCCGCGAGGCATAACCGTTACCGGTGATGGAGGTCCAGTCGTGGGCAGCGAGTGCGATCTCTTCCGCGATCCGGAACGTGGCGCAGTAGCCGACCACGGTGTCTCCGAGCATGGCAACAAACTGGCCGTCGGGAAAGGTATTGATCTGCCCGGTCAACGGCCCCTTGGTATAGCCGTACATGCCCGTGCCTTCATAAACCCGGCGACTGAGCTGGATGATGCCTGGGATATCTGCAAGCGTGGCATTGCGGACGTACAGACGCTGATCAGGATCGGAAAACGGGGGGCACATAGACACCTCAGGAAAGGCGTTGATTTCCCCTCATCTTTGGTGGGACGACAGGGATTCGTCAAGACAAATCGGCTATCCGGCGTTGCGCAGGGAGAAGCGATCGACCACTGAATACACGGAACCGGCCGGGCCAGGCTTGCTTTCGAAAAGCACAAATTCAGTCACCCGGAACTGGCCGAATCCATGGTCACCATATTCAACCAACAACGGTTCAACAGAACCCGGCTGGCGTTTGAAACGGGCCAGCGTAATGTGCGGGCGAAATGCCCGACGTTCAGCCACAAAGCCCAGACTCTCCAGTCGCCGCCCGAGAGTCTGGTGCAGCGCAGCCACCGGTGCCGCCGGCTGAACACCGGCCCATAGATTCTTCGGCCTTTCGGGCTGGCCGAAACAACCAACGCCGGCAACCTCAAGCGGGAAGGATTCCGAATCTATCTCACGGGCTGAACTGGCTACGGCTTCGAGACCTTCCCCGCTCACCTTCCCCAGAAACAGGAGGGTGATGTGCAATTGCTCAGCACTCTGCCATCTGGCGCCTGTCACCGGTGATCTGACCTTCAACAACCGGGCCTTGATTTCAGCCGGAAGCTCCAGCCCGAAAAAAAGCCGTGGCAACGCTCTATTCCTCGTAGATCATCTTGCGCACCATGCCGCCATCGGCCACAAAATTCTGGCCAGTGATAAACGAGGCCTCAGGCGAAATGAGGTAGGCCGCCAAGGAGGCAATATCCCCAGGTTGCCCTACCCTGCCCGCCGGGTGCTGCAGGTGGTCGTTTTCGGAAAGCGGTTCAACCGGCTCTGCGCCGCCCTGCCAGGCCCGGGTATCGACCCAGCCGGGACTGATGCAGTTCACACGGATATCCGGCCCCAGGCTCACCGCCAGCGCATGAGTAAGTGCCACAATACCGCCTTTGGTAGCGGCGTACGCCTCGGTGTCCGGCTCGGACTGAAGCGCCCTTGTGGAGGCCATGTTAACGATAGCGCCTTTCGTTTTTCGAAGGTGCGGCACCGCATGCTTGGTGACCAGGAACGGCCCGGTCAGGTTCACGTCCAGCCGGCGCTGCCACTGATCCAGGCTCAGTTCCTCAATCGGCCCCGTCTCGGGGTTGGCGATTCCGGCATTATTGATAACGGCGTCCAGACGGCCACTCCAGCGAAGGGCTTCGGTAACGATGCGCTCCACATCGGTTTCCGAAGCCACATCGCCGGGCAGAAAGTGCAGTGCATGATCTGCACCGGCGGCCAACCGCTCACCGACGGCACTGTCGGTGTCACAGAACGCCACCTTCCAGCCAGCAGCGGCCAGGTGAAGCACAATGCCCCGGCCCATGCCTTTGGCGCCGCCGGTCACCAATGCGACGCGATCGGTTTGACTCAAAACAACCTCCGTTACGACCGCCCCTACCGGTTACTCAACCTTGGGCGTGGGCCGGACAAGAATTTCATTTACATCGACATGTGCCGGCTGAGCCACGGCATACATGACCGCATTGGCAATGTCCTCCGGCTTCAATGCATGGCCAGGACGTTCATCAAAGAAGGGCGTGTCCACCATGCCCGGTTCGATCAGGGTAACGCGGATACCGGAGCCTCGAAGCTCCTCACGAACACCATAGCCAATGGCGGTTACCGCCCACTTGGTCGCACTGTACATGGAACCGGGAATGGTGGCACGGCCTGCCGCAGACCCGGTTAACAGCAAGTGGCCCTTGCTCTCTTTGAGCGCCGGCATGCAATGCTGGAGGGTCAGGCCCACCCCGTAGATATTGGTGAGGATCATATCCTTCCAGACGTCCGGGTCAGCGCCGCTGAATCCGCCCGGCTCACCACCGCGGCCGGCGTTGGCAAACACCGCATCAATGCGGCCAAAGGTTTTCAGGGCCTGGTCGACCATGTTTTTCTGGTCATCACCGCTCTGGACGTCGCACTGGACCGTCAACACCGTTTCCTCGCCACCCAGCTCCTGCTGTAGGCCTTTCAGTTTGTCTTCAGATCGCGCGGCCAGAACCAGCCGATAGCCCTGTTTCGCGGCCGCTCGCGCTGTTTCCGCGCCGATGCCTGACGACGCGCCGGTAATCAGCATTACAGGTTGATCTGCCATAAGCTTTTTCTCCTGTTGCTTGGGAAGTGTGGGTAGGGCTACGCCCGGTGACCCCAGACCGATCAGTCAGTAGATCTGCAGCAGGATGAGAGCGACGATGGCCAGGGCCAACAGAAACCAGCGGGCGTAGTGGTCGGGGCGGTCCTCTTGGTCGCTGGCAGCCCGGCTGAGACTGCTGCCGGACGTCTGCTCATACTCGAACACCAGTTGCCGCGCCCGGTAGAGATCCTCATCATCGACATGCACGTTGCTGAAGCCCGCGGCACCAATATCACCCATGGCACCCTGAAGGTAATGACCTCCGACATGGGCCTCAATACCGTTGGCTTCCAACAGACCAGCCACAATGTGGGCTTCGGTTATGTCTCTGGCCCGATAGGCTATTTGCAACACGCGACTCCTTCTGTGACCGTTCCGGGCAGAACCGGGACAAATCTGCGAGTATCATTTGAAGGATAGTTCGACCTGCCCGGTGGGGCCAATAACATACGGATCGACCATGCTCTGGATTATTCTCGCCATCATCGTGTTCATCGTTGCCGCAACCCTGCTTCTGTTCCGGCTTGAGGATCTGTCTCATCTGGACCGGGATGATTACCCGATCAAAGACGCAACACCAAGCGAAGCCAACCGGGAGGTGCTGGGACGCATCCGCGAGCTTGGGCAATCTTCAAAAGGCCTGCGCGGTAAGGCGCGGCTGATGGCGCTCCGAAAACACATGGACGGGCTGAGTGAAGGCATTGAACTGGCCTCGGAGCTGCGCCATTGCGAGTCACCCCGTGGCGAATGGGTTCTCGCCCCGGGATGTGATACCCGCCGCCGCATCCTGTACATTCATGGTGGCGCCTGGGCCGCTGGCAGCCCCAGAAGCCATCGGGCCATTACCGACCGTTTATCGCAGATAACCAGAGCCGCAGTGTTCGCACTGGACTACCGTTTAATGCCGGAGAACCGGTTTATGGACGGTGTCCGGGATTGTCGCGAGGCTTATAAATGGCTGCTGAAACACGGGCCCGACGGTGCCGAGCCGGTAGATTTCATGGTGGTCGCCGGGGATTCTGCCGGGGGCAGTCACACTCTGGGATTGATTGCCTGGATTCGGGACAATGGCCTGCGCCAGGCGGACGCCGCCATCGCTTTCTCACCATCCACCGATCTGACCCTGACCGCGCCGAGCAACCGCAACAACATCGGTACCGATCCACTGCTCGGGCCTGTGTTTGGTGGCCTGTCGAAAATCCCACTGCCGGTCATCTGGTGGGCCACACTGGCGGCATTCCGGGTCTCCCCGACCAGCCCTGTCGCCTCACCATTACGCGGGAATCTGAAGGACCTGCCCCCAACGCTGATACAGGCCAGCGACACCGAGATGCTGCTGGACAACGCCCGGCGTTACGCCGCGCGGGCAGAAGCAGCAGGTTCTCCGGTTACCCTTCATACCTGGCCGGGAATGGTGCACGTATGGCAGATCTTTGTGCCCTTACTTCCGGAAGCGGAGGAGGCTTTCGATGACATCAGGGCTTTCCTGGAGCAACTGGAGTCCCGGGGTAGCGAACAGGCTTCGGCCTAAACCTGGACCTTGCCCCGCAGGGCCTTGGTTTTACCTTTTTTGGTTTTCTTGTCCACACGCTTGCGCTGTGAGGATCGGGTCGGTTTGGTGGGACGTCGGGCCTTGCGGGGTTTGACGGCCTCCTGGATCAGCTCTTTCAGCCGCTCCAGCGCATCTTCCTTGTTCAACTCCAGGGTTCGGAAAGATTGCGCCTTGATGATCAGCACACCTTCTTTGCTGATTCGCTGATCATTGAGCGACATCAGCCGCTCCTTGTAGAACGGTGGCAGAGAGGAGTGGGGAATATCGAAGCGCAGGTGCACCGCGGAGGCGACTTTATTCACGTTCTGGCCGCCGGCACCCTGGGCCCGGATCTGGGTGATTTCGATTTCCCAGTCAGCAAGTTCAACAGCGTTGGATAGTTTCAGCATCTGCTAAGGTTAACAGAATCCAGAACCGTGGGCTTTCAGCACCGGGATTTGTGCGAGGAACAACCAGTTATCATGTGCGGACGATTCACCTTCTATACCCCACCGGACACCCTGATCCTCGAGTTTTTTCCCGAGGGCATGGAGGTGGACGGGCATTTTGACCCCGGCTACAACATCCCTCCCGGCACAGGTATTCCCATGATCCGGATGAGCATGAACGGCAGCCTGATCATGGCTCACTCCCACTGGGGCTTCCGGCCGGCCTGGGCGGATCAGAAAGCGCCGGCTCCGATCAATGCCCGTGCAGAAACAGCAGCCACATCAAAATACTTCCGGGACGCCTTTGCCCATCACCGTTGCCTGATACCGGCCAATGGCTGGTACGAATGGCAACAAACGGAACATGGGAAAGAACCTCACTACATAACGCCAGCGAATTCCGGGAAGTATCCGGCGATTTTCTTCGCCGGCCTCTGGACCCCGAGAGAAGGCGACGAGACCACCGCCTGCGCCATCATCACCGAACCGGCCAGCGAACACCTGAAGCATATCCATGAACGTCAGCCCGTGGTGCTTGATCCGGCCTGCCTGAGGGACTGGCTGAATCCGGAAATCACCGACCGGACACAATTGCGAGCAGTGACCCATCGCCTGGATCCTGAACAGCTGAAAGCCATTCCCGTTTCGCCGGAGGTGAATAATCCGAGGCATAACTCGCCGGACCTGATCCGGGAAGCCTGAGGCCTGTAGTAATCCTCTAATACCCGCTTCTTCACCGACGCTGATACTGTTTCCAGACTTGGCACGACAATCACAAGGAGACAGCCATGAGCGGGAAGAAGATTCTGATGATTACCGGTGACTTCACCGAAGATTACGAAACCATGGTGCCGTTCCAGGCACTGCAGGCCGTCGGGCACACGGTTCACGCTGTCTGCCCCGACAAGAAAGCCGGCGACACGGTTGCCACCGCCATCCATGATTTCGAGGGTGACCAGACCTACACCGAAAAACCGGGGCACCGGTTCGCCCTGAACGCGGATTTTGACGGGCTGGACCCCGCGAACTACGACGCATTGGTGGTGCCCGGCGGTCGCGCTCCTGAGTACCTGCGGCTTAACAAGGATGTACAGAATCTGGTTCGCCATTTTTTCGAGACTGACAAGCCAGTGGCAGCGATTTGCCATGGTGCCCAGTTGTTGGCCGCAGCCGGGGTTCTGGAGGGGCGCAAATGCTCGGCCTATCCTGCCTGCCAGCCGGAGGTGGAACTGGCCGGCGGCACGTTCGCCGGTATCGAGGTTGATCAGGCGGTTACCGATGCTAATCTGGTAACAGCGCCTGCATGGCCCGCTCATCCGGCCTGGCTGGCGCAGTTTTTCAAGCTGCTGGATCAGTAATGCAAACGGGGCCGGCCCACCGGCCCCGCCACGCTCTCAGGGAGGCCCGCATGTGCAAGCTCTTTATCAACGCCGATCCGGAGCTTTGGGTCAGCCGGACCCACTCCCTGCGAATCGATGGCATGGTGACCAGTGTGCGAATGGAAAACGCCTTCTGGCAGGCACTGGCCGATCTGGCCGAACGGGATGGCATGAACCTGCCCCAGATGATCACACGGCTTTACCACGAATCCATTGATGCCGGCCACGACCTCGGTAACTTCACGTCCTTCCTTCGGGTGTGTGCGCTCCGCTATCTGGAGCTCCAGCTGAGCGGCGACGTTCCCCGGGATACCCGGGTTCCGATTGCCTCGCTGGATGCAGACCGCATTCTTGCCAGCAAATCCGGTGAGCCGGCAACACCGGAGGTGGTAACCAAGGCCAGGCACTGATAAGAGGAGGTCAGTCAGCGCTGGCGTCCCTGACCCGCCTGTTTTGCCTTGATATCCCGGGTGTCTGCGGTTTCCACAACCTCCTGAAGATTCCGCCTCGGAGCCGCCGGCAAATCTGTCGCCGGGTAACCCAACCTGAGCAGAATCTGCGGGAAACCCGAACGCCCAAGGAGGTGCTGAAGTTTCGGGCGAAGCACGGCGACCTGAATGGGCTGGTTCAGATAGGAAGCCTGCAGCCCCTGCCCCAGGGACCGGAGCAAAACCCGCTCCAGCGCCTGCCCGGCCTTCAGCCAGTCTTCTACGCCATCCCCGGCCGTTCCCAACGCAGCAATCACGGGTGATTCATCCGCCAGTTGACGGTCCTTGGCGCCAACGCCGTTGCCCATATCAAATGTGCGCACCACCAATTGGGCCACGGGCGCAACCATGCCGGGAACCGTCAAACCGTCTCCCTTGCGGCGGGGATGCATCCAGGCAGCCAACTCCCGTCGCCAACTCGGGTTGGACCATTGGGCAGCGTCGCCCTCCGCCACCAGCTCGGCCACCTGATGACGCGCATGCTCCGATTCCAGAACCTGGAACCATGCTCCTTCGGTCTCCGCCGACTCTTCAAGGATGCCCAGCACCTCGGAAGGCACCTGCTTTGACTCAAACCGCTTGCGATAGGTGCGTCGCCTGGCAATCGCCCGGAACAGTTCCGTTTGACGGCCCTCCTCCCCGGATACCGGTGTGAACGAGACGGTCGCCAGCAGATCCTCGTCGCCCGGGTCCGGCAAAAGCTGGCATTCGGTATTGAATCCTGCATGAGCGGCGGCAATCCGAAGATTAAACAGGGCACACCCGCAGCTGATGGTCAGTTCCCGGTCGTCGGGGTCGTTGACCGGCAATGCCCGTAACCGGTCCGCAAACAGGGAAATCCCGGTTTCGCCGAGTTCAAATCGCCAGGGCTGGGTGTTGTGGCTTGATGGCGCCAATGTTGCGCTCTCGAGGATGGCCGCCAGGGTGTCTCGCGGTATGGGGGTGTTGCGTGTTCCTTCGCTCATTGCAGCTCTCCCGAATGGTCTCGTGACAGACTATTCCTGCGTGAAAGGAAAAGATAGCCGGTGATGCCCGGCGACTTAGTGGAGCCGCATCAACAAAATCTCACGCTCCGTAACCTGACATTCCCGGGCGCGACAATTAAAGTGAAGACAGTGAAAACTTGCACAGGGTCTGAGATGCGTTATTCCTTAAAAAACATCTTATTTCTGGCATTCGTGGCGCTTGCGCTCGGCGGTTGCGCCAGTAGCGGAAAGCTGCAGTCGGGTTCTACGCCTGGACTACAGGCCGTTCCTGTCGAGGCATCCAGTTCGGAAAAGGCCCAAAAACTCTGGCAGGTGTTCGAGCGTTACCGGGGCACCCCCTATGAATACGGTGGCACCTCCGGCAACGGCTTCGATTGTTCAGGATTCATTCTTACCGCCTACCAGGAAGGTCTGGGCAAACAATTGCCCAGGACAACGACCCAAATGCTTGCCAGTGGTGACGTGGTTCATCCCGGCGAGATTCGACCGGGCGATGTGGTGTTCTTCCGGATTGGCGGAAAGGAACAACACGCCGGTATCTACATGGGCGGGGACCGCTTTATCCACGCATCAACATCGGCCGGCGTAATCCAGTCCTCGATCAGCGGCTACTACTGGAAAGGCCGCCTGACCGAAGCGAGACGCTTTGACTGAGCCAGGCTGAATAGCCCGCTTCAACGCTTTTTCCGGCGCACATAGAGTACTTTGTGGACGCGCGCGACGAGCTCACCGGATTCATCAACAATATCCACGTCCCACTCTGGCAGCATTTTGTCTCCGTTTGCCGTTGCGGCGCGGATCTCTTCAACACGCTCATCGGTCAATTCAAAGCGTGCCATCACCTTGCCCTTGCCGGGACGGATAAAATCAATACTCGCCGATTTATCCCACACGATGTAGTCATTGCCCAGCCGTCGCATCAGCAGCAGCATGTACATGGGATCAACCATGCTGTAGAGCGAGCCGCCAAAGTGCGTGCCCACGTAATTGGTGTTGTACCAGTGCTGGCCCATCTCCACCCGGGCCGAGCTGAAATCCTCAGCAATGTGGGTCACCCGGATTCCAGCACCGATATAGGGAGCAAACGTGGAAAGAACACGGCGCATGGCCCCGGCACTGGCAAGCCAGCGACGTAGAGTGGCGTTCATCAAACATCCTCGATGGTATAAATGACTGCAAATTCAGTAGCACGCTATCTTCCAACCCGACGCGCGCCGATGCAAGAAATTCATACGATCGTTTGAATATTAAAGACCACTGAACGTGAGATGCAGGGCGATGGCGGCCATCATGATTCCAATGACACCATCGATAATCCGCCAGGCCAGCGGCCGGGAGAGAATGGGCGCCAGCGCCGAGCCGCCCCAGGCAAGCAGGCCGAACCAGAGAATCGAGGCACTGCTCGCACCGGCCACAAAGGTGGTCGCGTCCTCTTGCTGGGCTCCGATGGCAGGAATCAACAGCAGCGTATCCAGATAAACCTGAGGGTTGAGCAGAGTGACTGCCAGGGTCGTGAACACCACGGCTTTGAGGCTTCGTTTGGTTACCTCACCCGCTTCAAGAACCGCTCTGCCGCGGCTGGCGCGAACGAAGGACTGAATCGCAAGCCAGCCAAGGAAGGCCACACCCAGCCACCGGAGAATCTCCAGGGCCTCTGGCATGGCCATCAGGGCAGCACTGATGCCGAACATGCCCAGGGTAAACAGGGTGATATCGGCCACTATGCACAACCCGGCTGACCACCAATGATGTTCCCGGCGTATTGCCTGGCTCAGCAGGTAGGCGTTCTGCGCACCAATCGCCACGATAATGCCGCCACACACAATCAGACCGGTCAGGTAACTCTCAAGCACGTGAATCTCTCCTTAATGAATGGCGCAAGGTTACCGCTTCCCAGCTATACTTGAAATTCATACTCATAATGCTGCATCAGTTTTACTTATGATTGACTACAAATTGCTTGAAGCCCTGGCGACGGTCATTGAGTGCGGAGGATTCGAACGTGCCGGCCTGGCGCTCGGGCTGAGCCAGTCGGCCATTTCGCAGCGAATTCGCACCCTTGAAATCCGGCTCGGACAACCGGTTCTGGTGCGAAGCCCGGCACTCAAGGCCACACCGGCCGGACAGCGTCTGCTCAACCACGTTCAGCAGGTGCAATTGCTGGAGCGCGACCTGACCAAGTCCATCCCGGCACTCTCGGAACCCACAGCGAGACTGCGCATCGCGCTGAATGCCGACAGCCTCGCCACCTGGTGGGCGGCCGCGGTAGGCAACTTCTGCGCGGAGGAGACCCTGCTGCTGGATCTTGTGGTCGAGGACCAGGACATTGGCCTTCGCAGGATGCGCGAAGGGGATGTGGCTGCCTGCCTGTGCAGTAGCCCCCAGCCTGTTGCCGGTGCCCGCTGCGTGCCCATTGGCACCATGACCTACATGCCACTGGCAACTCCGGACTATGTGCACCGATACTTCGGGAAAGGCCTGAGCGAAACCAGCCTGAAGAATGCCCCGGCCATTGTTTTCGGGCCGAATGACCAGCTGCAACACCGGTTCCTGGCCCAGTGCGGGTATCACGGCACCTTCCCCCACCACCTTTGCCCATCCTCGGAAGGTTTTGTGAAACTGGCGCTGGCCGGCATGGGGTATGGCATGATTCCGGAAATGCAGGCCCGCCCGGAAATATCTGCCGAGCGCCTGGTGAGCATCGCGCCTGAACAAACCCTGGAAGTGCAGCTATACTGGCACTTCTGGCGCCATGGCGGCGGCGTGATGGACCGCCTGACCAACGCCTTGCGGTCTGCGGCCACGTTGAATTCAAACATGTAAACAGGGGGAGCAACGATCAGAATGAAGCACCTTGTGGCGGTTTACGGCACGTTGAAACGTGGCCGGAACAACAGCCATATTCTGCGAGGCGCCCGTTTTGTCGGGACAGACTGGATGCCCGAACTGAGCCTGTATCACCTGGGCCCCTACCCGGGTGCCATAGAGGAACCTTCCCCGGGCGTCCGCGTGGAAGTCTATGCGGTTACCGATACGATGCTGAAAACACTGGACGAACTGGAAGACTTCTTTCCTGAACGCCCGCAAAGCAGCCTGTATATCCGCCAGACCATGGACACTCGCCACGGGTCTGCCTGGGTGTACATTTACAATCGGCCGGTTAAAACGATCCAGCGGCTGCGCTCCGGGAGCTGGTAGACCATAGCCCACACACCTTCACCATAAGGACACCAGATTGGACCTGACAACGCCTGCCCTGCTCTTCCCGGCGATTTCACTGCTGTTGCTGGCCTTCACCAACCGGTTTCTGGTGTTGGCGCAGCTGATCCGCCAACTCAAGCAGATGGACACCGAGGAAGACCACGCCCTGATTGCCCGACAGATCGGCATGCTGCGCAAACGGATTGTGCTGACCAAACGCATGCAGGCGTTCGGCGTACTCAGTTTCTTCCTGTGTACGGTTTCCATGTTCCTGCTTTTCCTGGGTGCCGACCTGCCGGGGGTGATCGCGTTTGGCGCCAGCCTGGTACTGCTGTCTTTCTCGCTGCTGTACTCGCTGTACGAAATCCAGATCTCAACCAATGCCATCAATGTCGAGCTGGCCAGCTTTGAGGCCCGCAAGAGTGCCGGCCGGGAAGATGTCGACTATTCGTGAGGCCTGTTTGCGCCGGAATTCACGACCCGGACACCAAACCAGCGCGGAAACCGGAGCAGAAAAAACAGGGCAATCATGTCGTAAAGGGCGTGCCAGACCATGACCAGAGCAAGGCTTTCGGATAACAGGTAGGCCGCCCCCAGGACCATGCCAAGGCCGGTAGCCACCAGAAAATAGGTAAATGAAACGTAGTGCACCAGCCCGAATAACACCGATGCCGCAAGCACGGCCGTTACAGGGTCCGTCTTTGTCATCAGCCAGCCCTGGATTGCGCCCCGGAACAACAGTTCCTCACCGACTCCGGCCAGGAGGGATAGCAGAATGAGTACAGCCGGGGAGTAGCTGGAGGCAAAGTCATACAAACCCTGCATCTGCCGCTCGAGGTTCTCCGGGAACAAGCCGGGCACCCGCGTAAGCAACAGCAAAGCGGCGTAGGTAAGAGCGGCTCCAACCGTCCCCAGGAAGATGCTGGGCCACAGGCCTGGCCCAACATGCAGCACCGGAATTCCGAATAGCAGTATCGCCACTAATCCGATAACGCCAATGGCGCCCTGGAATAACAGAGCGGCATTGGAGGACATACCCGAGTTTCGTCGTTTACCCAACGCCATTTACTGGTCGAACAAGGGCTTCACTGGAAACAGCGCATCGTATTTTGGCGCCTGCTTCTGGGCTTTGGCCTGGAACGATTTCATCATGTCCGTCGGGCGGAACATGCCGGCCTGCCAGGTGGCCATATACTTGAGGCTGTCTTCCACACTGTGGTCGCGACTGTAATTGAGCATTTCCTTGCAGCCAGTGACGGCCAGAGGAGAGTTCGCCGCAATCTGGCCGGCAATGGCCATAACGCCTGCCAGCATGGATTCCTGGTCGGCGTAAACGGCGTTCACGAAGCCCAGATTCTGCGCTTCAGTGGCGGAGAATTTTCGGCCGGTGTAGGCCAATTCACGAACCACGCCCTCGGGCATCAGTTTGGGCAGGCGCTGGAGCGTGCCGACGTCGGCGGTCATGCCCAGCTCGGTTTCCTTGATGGTGAAGTAGGCATCTTCCGTGCAATAACGGCTATCGGCGGCACACACCAGATCCAGAGCGCCACCGATACAGCCACCGTGGATGGCTGCCAGCACGGGAAGCCGGATTTTTTCCAGAGAGGTGAGAGTATCCTGCAACTGCAGCACAACCCTGCGAAGGTTTTCCGCCATGCGCCCGGGGTCACCGTTCATGGGCACGGCTTTGGGATCGCTGAATACACCCAGATCCATGCCCGCAGAGAAGTGTTTGCCGGTGGAGGAAATGACGATAACGCGGGCATCGGTGTTGGCCTCAATATCCTGCATGCACCGGGGCAACTCGAGCCAGAACGCCTTGTTCATGGTGTTCAGGGCCTCCGGACGACTGAACTGAACGTGGGCGATGTGGTCTTTAACCTCAATCGAAAAACTCTCGTAACTGGACAACTCAGACAAGACAGCACTCCTTATATAAATGTCGCTAACCGGCTCATTAGCGGTCGCCCCGGCTAATGTATCGTCAATTCTGCTACCTTCGTATTATGGCGGACAGAGACACGACACGTTAACCCGAAAAGGCCTGGTATGGAATTCACCTTCCTCGGCACGTCAGCCGGAACGCCGACAAAATCGCGCAACGTAACCGGTCTGGCGCTGAGCCACGGCGGACCAAAACACTGGTACCTGATTGACTGCGGTGAAGGCACCCAGCACCAGTTGCTGAGAACCCATCATTCCGTGATGCAGCTGCAGGCAATATTTATCACCCACATCCATGGCGACCATACGTTCGGGCTGCCGGGACTGCTGACCAGCGCCTCCATGCTCGGCCGCACTGCTCCTTTGTACCTGGTTGCGCCAAGACCGGTAAAAACCTTCATAGAGGCCGCCATCGGTAATAGTGACTCCAGCCTGAGTTATGAATTGAGATTTGTCGATTCCGAAGCAGAGAACTTCCACTGGGAAGACGACTCCCTGTCGGTAACTGCAGTCCCCCTGTCCCATCGTGTCTCCTGCAGGGCCTTTGTGTTCACGGAAAAGAATCTGGAACGCCAGCTGGTCCGGGACAGGCTCGAAGCGGATGGTATTGAGGCCGGTCCCGCCTGGGGCCGCCTGCAACAGGGCGACGACGTGGTACTGGAAGATGGGCGCCTCGCCCGTTGTGATGATTACACCCGAATTGCCAGAAAACCTCGCAAGGTTATAGTAGCCGGCGACAACGACCAGCCCGACTTGCTTCTGGCAGCGTGCACGGGTGTTCAGGTGGTCATCCACGAAGCGACCTACACCCAGGAAGTCTCCGACCGGGTCGGACCCTGGCCGCAACACAGCTCCGCTGCCCAGGTAGCCCGCTTCGCCGAGGCCGCAGGCGTTCCCAATCTCGTCCTTACCCACTTCAGTTCCCGTTACCAGTTCAATCCGGATGCCTATCCGCACATTGGTGAGATCGAATCCGAAGCCAAAGGCATTTATCGGGGAAACCTTTATCTGGCAAAGGATTTTGCCTGTTATGAGCTCAACAGGGATCTGATGCTGAAGCCCATCGAGCGTCTATAATACAGGCGTGGATTAAACGAGCCGCCCAAGCTTATATGTGTCGCTTTTATAGATTCACTTTGCGTTTGCTGAAGTTCAAATTAAACTGAACCCACAATAAATTGAACAACAATTCATTTTTCACTGCTCAGGAAGGCGGTCAATGACCCGGCTCAACGCAAAACACTCCAGACTCAGCAAGGATGCGGTTGTCGTCGCGCCCGGCCTCATTCCCTGTGGCTGTGTCATTGACAGCGTGGCTCTGGGTAAAGAAGGGCTGCGCCTCACCCTGAAGCACTTTTCGTCGCCCGCGGTACTCGACCAACTGTCATCGTCTGCCGCTGCACAGACCGATCTTCATGTTTTCCTCGATAATGACCGTGAAAAACAGCATATCCATTACAGAGGCACGGTTCAGGTTGGCCGCAGTAGCGGCATTTCGCTGGACATAGCGGGGAACACTGAGGAACTCAGCAACGACATTGAGTGTTTGTTACAGCACACTGGAACGAATCGGCTCGAAGCCGCGACTCCGGATCCTTCACTGAAACAGCTCTACCACCAGCATTGCCGTCGGCTTCTGGAACAGTTGCTTCCGGAATTTATGGAAGGCACCTTCGAGGGCATTGAAGCCGACCTGGAAGAAGCTGCAGAGCTGCGTGAAATTACCCGGCTCAAGGACATGCGCTTCATTTTCCAGAGTCGCCAGCAACGAATGCTCCAGGATTTCCAGGCCCAGTTCCAGGCCAATCAGGCAAACCTTGAGCCCGCCGCCGAGTCCCGGGCCGGCAACAAGGAGTTGCACCTGCTGCAACAGCACGAGTTCGAGGACTGGCTGGACCTGCAGGCCATCGCCACCCGCGTAAACAAAGCAAATACCGGGGCCAACTTCCTGCTCAACCAGTTTCTCAACCAGATTTTCCGACAGGACGTCAACGATGACAACAATCCTCTGACGCCCCGGGCCCTGTGCGTCTGCCTGCAGTATATGGTCGATCATCTGGGCATTGCGCGGGAGCACCGCCTGACCATCTACCGCGCCTGGGAAAATGCTCTGGTCCGGGTCTGGCCCGCGGCCATCCGGTCCCTGATCAATGACTGCCGACGAGCTGGCCTTGAGGCCATAGATATCACCGAACTGCCCGCAAACTGGTCACTCCGCGACCGGGAGCACGCAACGGACGACTCAGGTTCAGCAACGACAGCCACAGAAGACTCATCCGAAGAAACTCCGGAAACCAATCACGCCAGGCACGAGGCGTCCGGGTCGCCTTCGGTCGGTCGCTCCCTGTTTCAATTGATGGCACTGGATTCAAACCCCTCGTCTGAAGTTGCAGACTGGGAGGAGCCCAATCCAAGGCTTTCGGAAAACCTCCGCTCCCGGCGCCGGGAACTCCTGGACCGGTTGCACGGCGACGAGCCCGATATGGCCGGACTGCTTCGGGAACTGGCCAACTCGGACTCCGACCTGGCCAGCTCACTGGATCACACGGCCGTTGAGAAGGCCAATCTGGTGGACCGACTGTTCGAGCCTCTGAAAACCCACGATGAACTCTCGGGCTCGCTTCGCCACCAACTGCAAAAGCTTCGACTACCCGTATTCGAAACGCTGGTTGAAACACCGGATTTTCTGAATGCCGGCGACCACCCGGCCCGGGATATCATCAATAACCTGATGCACATCTGTCTTGCCGAGAGAGCCTCAAGCAAGAAGCTGGAAGCAACGGTTGCCGATATCGTCGAGGAGCTGACAGAGATCGAGGTATCGGATCCGGACCTGATGGGAAGCCTGGGTGAACGCCTGAAACAGCTTGTCGAGCGTCAGGACCAATCGTTTCTCCGCAACTCGGAACGGCTGGCAAAAACCCTGGAGGGCAAGGAGCGCCTGCGCCTTACCCGCAAGGAGGCAAGGCAGAGGCTGAACTCGCTCTTGAGCAACAGACAGGTTCCGAAGATTCTGATCCGCATTCTTCAGGCGGGCTGGGAGCAGTTGATCGTCCTGACCATGCTGAGAGAAGGTCCGGAAAGCCGGCATTGTGAGGAACTGCTTGATGTGGTTGCACAGCTCCAGGCCTGGCTTTCGCCTGCCGACACCTCCGAAGAGCTGGCATTTGAACGGGAGCTGGAGAGCAGCGTCATGCTGCAGTTCATCGAGCGAGAGCTGAAAACCGCCGGGGAAGTCTCACGCGTAAGGCCGGTTATTGACGAGTTATCCGGAATTCTCGAGGGCAACGGGGAAGCAGAAACCACATGGGTTGATGAGTACGGTGACGCCGATGAAGCGCCGGTCCCGCTGCCACCGGAGCTTGAAGACAGTCGTTGGGCCTCAAGGGCAAAGGAGATTTCCGTAGGCGACTGGGTTGAGGTTCGTCTGGATACCGGCGAGACCCGCCGGTTGCGGCTGGTGTGGGGCAGCGAGGATTCACTCAGGTTTGTTTTTCTTTCGCCCAAAGGCATGAGCGAAGTCAGTTACGGGTTTCCCGAGTTTGTGCAGAAACTCGCTGAAGGCGAAGCCTGGCTGGTTGAGAGCGGAGACATCCCATTCCTCGACCAAAGCCTGTTCAGCATCGTTGAAGATGTTTACCGGAAGCTCAATTTTCAGGCAACCCACGATGCCCTGACGGGGTGTATGCACCGCCATGACTTCGAGAAACAGGTTTCTCAGCTGATCAGCATCCTGCCGTCATCTGCTGAAGACCATGCCGCCGCCCTGATGGTTCTGGATATAGACGAGTTCAGTGTCATCAACGCCTCCTATGGCGCGGAAGCCGGCGACGCCCTGTTGAGGCATGTCGCCGACACACTCCGTAAGCAGAGCGAATCCCGATTCGCGGAGTCCCACGTTGGCCGGATCAGCGGCAATGAGTTTGCGGTGCTCATCAATAACATCAGTACAGAAGACTGCCTGGATTTTGCAGAGTCCCTGCGGCGCAACTTCGAGCAACATGTGTTCCGGCATGGGCAGGCGGAATATCGGGCAACCGTCAGCATCAGTATCCGGCCGGTAACCGGGGCGGGACAGTCACCTGGCGACCTTCTCAATCTTGCGAGCCTCTCGCTTAAAGCAGCCAAGAAGCTGGGCGGGAACCGGATTGAACTGGCCAGGGAAAACCGGGACCAGTCCCGGCTCGGCACCCCCCAATGGGTCACCGAAATAGACCGGACCATCCGTGATGGCAGCCTCTACCTTCGGGCCCAGCCCATCGTTGCCCTTGAACCGGAAGACGGCGAAGGCACGATGTATGAACTCTTGCTCGGCCTGAAAGACAGTTCTGGCAAGGAGATCTCGCCCCAGGGCTATATCGAGGCAGCCGAACAGTTCAAACGCAGCACACGGGTTGATTTGTGGGTCATTTCCGAGGTGCTGGCGTGGATGCGCGATAATCCCTCGGCGCTCGCCAGGATTGCCACTCTGAACGTTAACCTGTCAGGCTCTTCGTTGAGCGATGACAGCTTCATGCTCGGCCTGGAATCCAATCTCAGGGCGAATCCGGAGCTGGCCCACAAGCTCTGCTTTGAAGTAACCGAGACCTCTGCCGTCGCAAACCTCCATTTTGCCTCGGATTTCATGCGCGAGATGAAGCGGCTGAACTGCCGGTTCGCACTGGATGATTTCGGCACCGGCCTGTCTTCCTATGCGTACCTCCAGAAACTGCCAGTGGACTTCGTGAAAATTGACGGCATATTTGTAAAGGACATGGCGACCAACCTCACGAACTACGCCATGGTGAGGTCGATCAACGAGCTCTGTCATTTTCTGGATCTTCAGACCATCGCCGAATACGTGGAAGACATGGAAATCATGGACACCCTGAAAGAGATCCAGGTGGACTACGCCCAGGGCTTCGCCATTGCCAGGCCGCGCAGGCTGGACAGCCTTGGAACCGCGAATTCCACTCCCCCGGTTTATGCCTACAAGAAATAGCTTTGCTTTTCCCCGTGGCAGGAGTACAGTGGGCCTCGTTGGAAAGATTTAGCAAAGCATTTCATCAATAAGACCGCTCAGCTGTAATAAGTAGCACGTCCTGTTTTTGATCACGCCAGTTTTTTGTTTCCGCATACCGCCGATCAGCCATCAATAAGATGACGTGACGGCACATTAAATGATTGAAATCAGGAAGAATACTATGTCTACAGTTACCGGCAACGTTAAGTTTTTCAACGAAGCAAAAGGTTTTGGCTTTATCACTCGCGAAAGCGGCCCGGACGTTTTTGTTCACTATAGCGCTATTCAGGGCGGCGGTTTCAAGACTCTGGCTGAAGGCCAGCAGGTCGAGTTCACCGTTACCCAGGGCCAGAAAGGTCCTCAGGCGGAAAACGTTGTCGCTCTGTAAATAACAGACGACACGTTCAGAAAAAGGCAGCTTCGGCTGCCTTTTTTCGTTGTTGCTCCTTGCCGAAACTACAGAATACCTTCCACCGGGATCGTCTCGGTATTTTTTATCTCCCGCAACGCAAAGTTCGAATTCACCTGGGCAATGCCCTGCAGGGTAAAGATTTTTTCATTCAGGAACCTGTCGTAGCTGGCCATATCCGGCACGATTACCCTGAGCACGAAATCGGCATTACCGGTCACCGCAAAGCACTGAAGCACCTCCGGATAACTGCTCACCTGCTGCTCAATCTCCGCCGTGCTGTCGACGTTGTGCCGCTGCAGTGACAGATTGACGAGCACGCACAGCCCCTGACCAATGCGTTCCGGATCCACTCTTGCGCTGTATCCCTGAATCACACCGCTTTCCTCAAGTGTGCGCACCCGGCGCCAGCAAGCAGCCGGTGACAAACCCACCTGTTCGGCCAGTAACTGGTTACTGATGCGCCCATCCTGCTGCAGCACCGATAGGATTTTCCGATCCAGCTTGTCCAGCTCCACCTGTTTCATTTTGTAACACCTGATTTTTATCAAAGGTTCTTTCTCTTTATTGTCTTTTATCAAACATTCTTTCGCAAATCCTGAAAACCTCCTTCCAATAAGCAAGCACCTTTTGAGGACTTCCCTCTAGAATTTTGGTCATAAAATCGACAAAAAGGAGGGCGCCATGTCCGCCGATACCCCACAACTCGACGATTACAAACTCGAAGACCGCTACCTGCGGGAATCCGGTCGGGTGTTCCTGACCGGCACACAGGCCCTGGTCCGAATTCCGTTGATGCAGGCTGCCCTGGATCGCAAGCAAGGCCTGAATACCGCCGGCCTGGTCAGTGGCTACCGTGGTTCCCCCCTAGGTGCGGTCGACCAGGCACTCTGGCAGGCGAAAGACCTGCTGGACGAGAACCGGATCGATTTTGTTCCCGCCATCAACGAGGATCTTGCCGCGACGATCATGCTGGGTACCCAGCAAGTAGAAACCGATGAAGACCGTCAGGTAGAGGGCGTATTCGGCCTCTGGTATGGCAAGGGCCCGGGCGTGGACCGAGCCGGCGACGCCCTGAAACATGGCACCACTTACGGATCCTCCCCCCATGGCGGTGTGCTGGTGGTAGCGGGCGACGACCATGGCTGCGTGTCATCGTCCATGCCCCACCAGTCCGATGTGGCATTCATGAGCTTCTTCATGCCCACCATCAACCCGGCCAACATCGCGGAATACCTGGAATTCGGTCTCTGGGGTTATGCCCTTTCCCGCTACAGCGGCTGCTGGGTCGGCTTCAAGGCGATCTCCGAAACCGTGGAAAGCGCGGCCTCTGTCGAGATTCCACCGCAACCAGATTTTGTTACCCCGGACGATTTCACCGCTCCGGAAAGCGGCCTGCATTACCGCTGGCCGGACCTGCCGGGGCCGCAACTGGAAACCCGTATCGAGCACAAGCTCGCGGCTGTTCAGGCCTTTGCCCGGGCTAACCGCATTGACCGGTGCCTGTTCGAAAACAAGGAAGCCCGCTTTGGTATTGTCACCACCGGCAAGGGTCACCTGGATCTGCTTGAAGCCCTGGACCTGTTGGGCATCGATGAAGACCAGGCCCGGGACATGGGGCTGGATATCTACAAGGTGGGCATGGTCTGGCCCCTGGAGCGTCGCGGCATCCTGGACTTCGTTCACGGCAAGGAAGAAGTGCTGGTGATCGAGGAAAAGCGCGGCATTATCGAGAGCCAGATCAAGGAGTATATGTCCGAGCCGGACCGTCCTGGCGAGGTTCTGATTACCGGCAAACAGGATGAGCTGGGCCGACCGCTCATCCCCTATGTCGGCGAGTTGAGCCCGAAACTGGTTGCCGGCTTCCTGGCGGCCCGTCTTGGTCGCTTCTTCGAGGTGGACTTCAGTGAGCGTATGGCTGAAATCAGTGCCATGACCACGGCTCAGGATCCGGGTGGCGTCAAGCGTATGCCCTATTTCTGCTCTGGCTGCCCCCACAACACCTCCACCAAGGTCCCTGAGGGCAGCAAGGCCCTGGCCGGCATTGGCTGCCACTTCATGGCGTCCTGGATGGGCCGGAACACGGAATCCCTCATCCAGATGGGTGGCGAAGGGGTCAACTGGATTGGCAAGAGCCGCTATACCGGCAACCCACACGTGTTCCAGAACCTGGGTGAAGGCACCTATTTCCACTCCGGTTCCATGGCTATCCGTCAGGCGGTGGCTGCCGGCATCAACATTACCTACAAGATCCTGTTCAACGACGCCGTGGCCATGACCGGCGGTCAGCCGGTGGACGGCCAGATCACCGTCGACAGGATTGCCCAGCAAATGGCCGCAGAAGGGGTGAATCGGGTTGTTGTGCTCAGTGATGAGCCCGAGAAATACGATGGCCATCATGACCTGTTCCCCAAGGATG
>PBED01000051.1:0-22546 GCA_002718255.1 Marinobacter sp.
CGCGGCTGTAGTTACAGCAAAACAAATGGTCTTCAACTTGGTCATTTTGAACTCCTGCGTTTTCTAAAATACTCGCACGAAGTTTCAAATATGCAAGAGAAAAATTGCAAAAAATATAGTAAAATCAATAGTTTGTGCTGTCAGTACAAACTTAGATGTATCCGCAGTGGTGCATCGGGAGTGCCGCTCTTGCTAGACTTGCCAGCAGGTTTTTTCGGTTGAGGCAAGGTGTTGGTAAATCGGAAAATAATCAGAAATTCCCAGTTTCCCACTTATCCCAGTTTATAATCATGGGTAGTAACCGATTGGGCCAATCAGAGATAAAGTTTCTATTCATGGGTAGTAAAATGGGTAGTACTGGGCGAATATAGATAAAAAGCTATAGTAAGCGCCTGTTTTTAAAGGATTTTAATTTATTATTCTTTGAGCAGGTCCAACCTGGAATAAACCGGGCTTCTGCGCTGGTGGTCAATTCTGTTTCAGGGTGTCCTGCTCTGTCGGTAGCTCGAACTGCATTTTGCGTTTTTTCAGAGGGCAGTCGAATTCCAGATGAAAGGCCAGAAGCTGCAAGGGAACGCCTGCGGCTCGACCATAAAGACGGTCACCGATGATCGGATGTCCCAGGCCAGCCAGGTGGCGGCGGATCTGGTGTTTCCGCCCGGTTTCGATGCTGACCTGAACCACGGAGGTCTGCTCTTCTTCGTTCTGCTCCAGCGTCGAGACACGGCTGACCGCCGGTTTTCCCTCGACAGGCGCATCAACGAGCTGGTCCTGAGCGTCCACCAAACCGGCCACTCGAGCCTTATAGTGTTTGGTCATGGTTCGGCCAGAGAAGCGCTGGGAAAGGGCGCCTGCCGCTTTCGGATCGTGGGCGATCAGCATCAGCCCGGCGGCATCGGCGTCGAGCCGGTGGATCAGGTAGCATGGCCGCTCGAGCCGGACTTCCGCCAGGCGGAGCAGGCTGCAATGGTCACCCCACTGTGAGCCCTGGGCGAGCAGGCCATGAGGCTTGAACCAGACCGTGTAGCGTTCCAGATCCTCCAGCAGAACCGGGTTCTCCGGTGTTCTCGCCAATACCTTCTCATCGTAGTAAAGCTGCAGCCGGATGCCCGGCTTGAGTTCCTTGGTAGCGCGGCGCAGTCGAAGGCGCTTGCCCTTGTGAGTCCACCAGCAGGCACCCTTCGCCATGGCATCCTTGATCTTCTGGCGGGAGAGCCCGGGCAACGCCTCGCTGAGGGTGTCAATGGCTTTTTCGGATTGTTTGAGCGTGATATCGGCGGTGGTTCGCATGGAATCTTTCAGTCATTGAGCGAATGGATAGGCAAATGGTATCAGCTGGCGCTCTCTGGGGTGCGGTGTTTTGTCAAAGCCCGTATAATTCCGTGCTTTACCGGCCGGAACGCACGGCCGTCGCGTCCAGGTTTGGAGTTCTCGGGTTATGAGTCAGGTAGTTGAGCAGGGTACTCTGTACGTTATCTCCGCGCCATCCGGTGCCGGCAAGACCAGCCTTGTGGCGGAAATGCTCCGTAATGACGAGAGGCTCGGTGTTTCTGTCTCCCATACCACCCGCGCCATGCGAGAGGGTGAGCAAAACGGGGTTAACTACCACTTCGTCATCCGGCCGGAATTTGAGGCGATGATTGCGCGGGGTGATTTCCTGGAGCACGCCGATGTCTTCGGCAACTACTACGGCACCTCCCAGGTCTGGGTTCGGGAAACCCTGGCGAAGGGGCAGGATGTAATCCTGGAGATTGACTGGCAGGGTGCCGCGCAGGTGCGCCGACTGATTCCCGAGTGTGTCAGCATTTTCATCGTGCCGCCTTCGCCCGAAGTGTTGCGAGAGCGACTGGTGGGGCGTGGAACGGATGCGCCGGAGGTGGTGGAACGTCGTCTGGCAGAGGCCGAGGAGGAGTGCCGTCACGCGGTGGAGTTCGACTACCTGGTGGTTAACGATGACTTCAATGCTGCTCTCGCTGATCTGCTGGCCATTGTCCGCGCCCAGCGCCTGCGCATGGAAAAGCAGCAACCAAGGCACCGGGTGTTACTGGCGGGATTGTCCGGCCCGGGCTGATACGGGGTTTTCCTGTATACAAATTGAACCGGCCACAGTAAACTGTGCGGTCTGCTGAGAACAGTCATTTTATAGTCGGGGAAGTTATGGCACGAGTTACCGTTGAAGATTGTCTGGAAAACGTTGATAACCGCTTCCAGCTGGTAATGCTGGCTACCAAGCGTGCCCGTCAGCTCGCTACCAAGGGTGCCGAGCCGATGGTGGCTGAAGAAAATGATAAGCCTACGGTAATCGCCCTGCGCGAAATTGCCGAAGGCAAGATTACTCGTGATCTGCTCAAGGAAGAAGACGACGAGTAAGTCATCTGCGGATGTCGGGTATATAAGTACCTATCCGCAAGTGAGAAGCATTGAAATCTGTCCCCGCGGTTTTATAGTGTAGCTATAGAGCGTTGTTGGAAGGACTCTGGAAGGACCCGGATGCGTGCATTCGGGTTTTTTTGTCCCTGAATTTCATGAAGTCGTGGAGGCGCGGTGTCGGCAGAGGCTACGGTTGAAGGGCTGGCAAAAGAGCTCAGCTCCTATCTGGATACCAATCGCATCAATCAGGTGCGACGGGCCTACTATTATGCCGAGCAGGCCCATGAGGGCCAGATGCGTAAAAGCGGCGACCGCTACATCACCCACCCCCTGGCTGTTGCCCACATCCTCGCCGATCTCCGGCTGGACCATCAGAGCCTGATGGCGGCCATGCTCCACGATGTGATCGAAGACACCGGCATTCCCAAGGACGCCCTGGCGGAACAGTTCGGTGATGATGTCGCGGACCTGGTGGATGGGGTCAGTAAACTGACCCAGATTGAATTTCGCTCCCGGGCAGAGGCCCAGGCCGAAAATTTCCAGAAGATGACCCTGGCCATGGCGCGGGACATCCGGGTAATCCTGGTGAAGCTGGCGGACCGGCTGCACAACATGCGCACTCTCGGCCCCATGCCCTATGAGAAGCGCCAGCGCATTGCCACCGAAACCCTCGATATCTACGCCCCCATCGCAAACCGCCTGGGTATGCACTCCATCTGTACCGAGCTTGAGGATCTGGGCTTTACCTCCCTGTATCCGATGCGCTCCAAGTACATCTCCAAGGCGGTGGACAAGCTCCGGGGCAGCCATCGGGAAATCATCGAGGATATCCGCGGCAAGCTTCAGGAAAAGCTGGAAGAGCGCGGTCTGCCCGGACGGATCCTGGGCCGGGAAAAACACCTGAACAGCATCTACAACAAGATGAAGTTCAAGCAGAAATCCTTCCATGAAATCATGGATGTGTATGCCTTCCGGATCATTACTGACACAGAGGACGACTGCTACCGCATACTGGGCGCCGTGCACAGCCTCTACAAGCCTCTGCCGGGCCGGTTCAAGGACTACATTGCCATGCCCAAGGCCAATGGCTACCAGTCCATCCACACCACGCTGTTCGGTATGCACGTGAATATCGAGATCCAGATTCGCACCGAGGAAATGGAGCATATCGCCAACAACGGCATTGCCGCGCACTGGATGTACAAAAACGAACCCAGCAGTGTGACCAGTGCCAATCAGGCGCGGGTTGATCGCTGGGTGAAGGGGCTGATGGAAATGCGGGAGCGGGCCGATGACTCCATGGAGTTCATCGAACACGTGAAGGTGGATCTGTTCCCCGATGAGATCTACGTGTTCACCCCGAAAGGCCGCATCATGGAGCTGCCCAGCGGGGCAACGCCAGTGGACTTTGCCTACGCGATTCACACGGACATTGGCAACGCGACTGTCGCCTGTCGCATCAACCGCAACCTGGGTTCCCTCAGCCAGCCTCTGCAGAGCGGTCAGACTGTCGAGATTATTACCGCGCCCGGTGCCCGGCCCAATCCCGCGTGGCTCAGTTTCGTGGTCACTGGCAAGGCGCGCAGCAGTATCCGCCATGTGTTGAAGAGCCAGAAGCGCGCGGAATCGCTCGAGCTGGGCCGCACATTGCTCAAGAAATCCCTCAAGGGCTTTGGGGCGAAACTGTCGGAAATCAGCGACGCCCAGAAGCAGGCGGTGGTCAATCACAATCAGGTGAACAGTTTTGATGATCTGATCAGTGACATCGGGCTCGGCAACCGGATGGCCTATCTGGTGGCTCGTCAGCTCGCGAGCGGCTCAGAGGTTGCCGAAGCCATTGAGGCTCCCAGGGATATCGAGGGTGGCAATCATAGCCCGGTGACCATTCGTGGCACGGAAGGCCTTCTGGTCCGGTTCGCCAGCTGTTGCAAACCGATTCCGGGAGACCCGGTGGTTGGGGTGATGGATTCCGGCAAAGGTATGGTGATTCATTCCGATACCTGCTCCCGGTTGCCCGAGGACGATGAGGGGCGGGCTCGCCTCACGCATCTTAAATGGGCCAAGGACATTACCGACGAATTTTCCGTGGAGCTCCGGGTAGAGCTGGAGCGCCAGCGCGGTGTGATTGCCGAGATGGCCAATGCGGTTGCCATGGCGGACGGCAACATCGAGCGCATTAACGTGGAAGAGCAGAACGCCCGCTTTGGCGTTGTCAGTCTAGTGGTACACGTTAATGGTCGCCGGCACCTGGCCCGGGTGATGCGCCGGATCCGCAACATTCGTGCGATTACCCACATCAGCCGTGTGCGGCACTGACCCCGACCAAAGCCCGGTTGACAGGCGCGCCACGCAAGGGCGAGGATTGGCGTTTTGGAAGAGAGGAAACCAAGGGTCATGACCAACAAATCCGTAATTCAGACCGAGAATGCGCCCCAGGCGATCGGCACATACTCCCAGGCGGTAAAGGCAGGGGATACCGTGTACCTGTCTGGCCAGATTCCGCTGGTGCCGGAAACCATGGAAGTGGTCGCCGGCGATTTCTCTGCCAAGACCCGGCAGGTATTCGATAACCTCAAGGCCGTTTGCGAGGCCGCCGGTGGCGAGCTGAAGGACATTGTGAAACTGAACATCTACATGACAGACCTGGCCAATTTCGCCACGGTCAACGAGATCATGGCCACCTATTTCCAGGAACCGTATCCGGCCCGAGCGGCGGTAGGTGTCGCGGCGCTGCCCAAGGGAGTGCCCATTGAAATGGAAGCGGTGATGGTGCTCAGCTAAGACCTGAAAACACCTGAATTGAGAAAAGGCGGCCTTGGCCGCCTTTTTTAATGCCGAAGGCTCACCCCTGATCAATCATGTCGCGGTAGCCGGCACGGAAATCCGGGTAGCGGAACTGGAAGCCGGTGTCCAGCAGTCGCTTGTTGCTGCAGCGTTTGCTCCCGGCCCGGCCACCTTTCCGGGCATCAGGCTGCGGATCGGCGCAGGGCGTTTGCTGCCGCACCCAATCTACTACCTCATCAAGTCTTACCGGCTCGCAATCGCTGGCAAGGTAGCAGGTCTCCAGTGACGCTCCCGAAAGTGCCAGCTTCACAAGGTGGGCAGCGGCCTCCGCTGCATCCTCCTCATGAATCCGGTTACTGAACGGTGCTGGCTTCGCCGGATTCATGCGCCCCTCCTGGACCTCCTCGAGAAAACGCCGCCGTGAAGGCCCGTAAATGCCGCTGTATCGAATGATTGTCGCCGGATGGCCGCTTTCCAATGCGGTCTGTTCACCGGCCAGGACCTGCTCGCCGCTGAACCGGGCCGGTTCTGTGGGGCTGGATTCATCTACCCAGCTGTCGTCATCCTGTGAATAGACACTGCTGCTGCTCACAAAGAAAAGGTGCTTCAGAGACTGACTGCCGACGGCCGCCAACAAATTTTCCAGGCCAGTCACATAGGCATCGCGATAGCCCTGCTGGTCGTAGCTGGAGGGCGTCAGGCAATAGAGGATGATATCGAGATCAGCAGGAAGTTTGCGGGCCAGGGTCTCAGGCCTGGTCAGATCGGCGCCAATGCCGTGAACGCCCTCGGGAACAAGCCCGGGATTTCGCCGCAGGCCAAACACGGTGGCCGAGGTTGTCAGCCGGCTGGCAATGGCGCCACCGAGTTTGCCGCAACCGGCAACGAGAATTCGGGGCGTCTTACGACGTTCAGTGATTGCCATAGACAATTTCAATCCTTATGCTTTACCTCATAAATTCGTGAAACT
The DNA here is from genome assembly GCA_002718255.1 of Marinobacter sp. GTDB lineage: Bacteria > Pseudomonadota > Gammaproteobacteria > Pseudomonadales > Oleiphilaceae > Marinobacter. Next base: position 6,125 of record PBED01000051.1, read on the forward strand.
TCGACCCGCATCTATCTGACCGGAGCTCACCATGACTCTCACCGAGTTACGATACGTCGTTACGCTGGCCCGCGAAAGGCATTTTGGCCGGGCTGCAGAGCGTTGCCATGTCAGCCAGCCAACGCTCAGTGTTGCTGTGAAAAAGCTGGAAGACGAGCTCGGTATCCCTCTATTCGAGCGAAGCAAAAGCAGCATCCGCGTGACCGAAACCGGTCTGCGCATCATCGAGCAGGCCCAGCGGGTGCTCGATCAGGTCGGCCTAATCAAAGACATGGCTCAGGATGGCAAGAACCAGCTCAATTCGCCTCTGAAGGTCGGTGCGATCTACACCATCGGTCCCTATCTGTTCCCGCACCTGCTCCCCGAATTGAGGCGGGCGGCCCCGGAAATGCCGCTCTATATCGAAGAGAACTATACCGCCAACCTGAGGCAGAAACTCCGGCAGTCTGAGCTGGATGCCATTATTATTGCCCTGCCGTTCGAGGAGCCGGAAGTGGTTACCCTGCCGCTCTATGACGAACCGTTCGTTGTGTTGCTGCCCGCGGGACATCCGCTGGCCAGCAAGGAGCAGTTGACTGCCGACGAGCTGGCCAAGGAGCAATTGCTATTGCTCGGGCCCGGACACTGTTTCCGGGATCAGGTTCTGGAATCCTGCCCCCCCCTGGTAGAAGCCGTAACCCACCGGGCAAACAACGGCTCACCGGCGCTGGTGACCGAAGGCAGTTCTCTGGAAACCATTCGCCATATGGTCGCTTCCGGCCTGGGCATCACAGTTTTACCACTCTCGGCGGCCACCGCCATGCAGTACCACGAGGACATTCTGGCCGTTCGACCGTTTGCGTCCCCGGTGCCGTTCCGCACGGTGGCGCTGGCCTGGCGGGTTACTTTCCCGCGGCCCAAGGCTATTGATGTGCTCTCCCTGGCTGCAAGCCAGTGCCGGGTGATTGAAAAGGCGAAAACGGATACACCCGTTGTGGCCGAAAGCGCCTGAGCCTGCCTATGACGTCACTGGATGACATACCGGTCACCCAGCTCAAGGGCGTAGGAAGTGCCCTGGCCGAGAAGCTCGCCAAGCTGGGCATTATCTCCCTGCAGGACCTGCTGTTCCATCTGCCGCATCGGTACGAGGACAGAACCCGCGTTATACCCATGGGAAGTCTTCGCATTGGCGACGTCGCGGTAGTGGAAGGGGAGGTGATGAAAGCCGATCTCGTGATGGGGCGCAGGCGCAGTCTGCAGGTGACCCTGCGGGATAGCAGCGGCTTTCTGGTCATGCGTTTCTTCCATTTTAACGCCGCCCAGAAAAACCAGCTGAGCGAAGGCGCCAGGGTTCGCTGCTTTGGCGAAGTTCGTCCGGGCCGTGCAGGGTATGAGTTTTACCACCCGGAATACCAGGTAAATCAGCCGCCGATGCCAGCGGAAGGTGAGGCGACCCTGACCCCGGTTTACCCGCTGACAGAGGGCATCCAGCAGCCACGCGTTCGCTCGCTCTGCCAGCAGGCTTTGGGCTATCTTGACCGGTTCCCGATCCGTGACTGGTTGCCCGGAAACCTGCTGGCCGAGTATCAGCTGCCCGGAATCACCGAAGCTGTCCAGCTGGTGCATTCCCCGCCAGCCAGCGCGCCGGTCAACCTGCTTATGGAAGGGCGCCATCCGGCGCAACAGCGCCTGGTGATGGAAGAACTGCTGGCCCATCAGCTGAGCTTGCTCCAGGTGCGTGAACAGATTCAGGCCCGTGAAGCGCTCCCGCTCCTGCCCACGGGGGATTTGCCCGAGCGTTTCCTGGATTCCCTGCCCTTTGCACTCACCGGTGCGCAGCGCCATGTGCTGGCCGATATCCGTCAGGACCTGAGCCAGCCACTGCCGATGCTCCGGCTTGTTCAGGGCGATGTTGGCTCGGGCAAGACCGTTGTCGCGGCATTGGCGGCGTTGCAGGCTATTGGCGCCGGTGCACAAGTAGCCCTGATGGCGCCCACCGAAATCCTTGCCGAACAGCATTTTCAGAATTTCCGGGCATGGCTAGAGCCTCTGGGCATCCGTCTCGCGTGGCTATCCGGGAAGGTAAAAGGAAAGACCCGGGCCGAAACGCTGGAAGCGGTCCAGTCAGGGGATGCCGCCGTGGTGATCGGCACCCATGCGCTGTTTCAGGATGATGTCAGGTTCCATCGTCTTGCCCTGGTCATCGTTGATGAACAGCATCGTTTCGGCGTCCACCAGAGGTTGGCCTTGCGGGAAAAGGGTGTCGGTGGCTCACTGGCACCTCACCAGTTGATCATGACCGCAACACCCATTCCCCGTACGCTTGCCATGAGCGCCTATGCCGATCTCGATACCTCGGTGATTGATGAACTGCCTCCAGGACGGAAGCCGATCGAAACCATCGTGATTCCCGACAGCCGCAGGGAAGATGTGATTGAACGGGTTCGGGGCGCCTGCAGGGAAGGTCGACAGGCCTATTGGGTGTGCACTCTGATCGAGGAGTCCGAGGCTCTGCAGTGTCAAGCCGCGGAGGTGACTGCCCAGGAGCTTGCCGAGCGATTGCCGGACCTGAAAGTGGGGCTGGTGCATGGCCGGCTAAAGGCTCAGGAAAAGGCGGCGGTGATGGAGCAGTTCAAAGTTGGCGAGCTGGACCTGCTGGTCGCGACCACGGTGATTGAGGTTGGGGTGGACGTCCCCAACGCGTCGCTGATCATCATTGAAAACCCGGAACGCCTGGGGCTGGCCCAGTTGCATCAACTCCGTGGTCGTGTTGGCCGGGGCGAGCAGGCAAGTTTCTGTGTCCTGATGTACCACCCGCCTTTGTCCGCCAATGGCAAGGCCCGGCTGCAGGCGCTCAGGGACAGCCAGGATGGCTTCTTTATTGCCGAGAAAGACCTGGAGATTCGGGGGCCGGGCGAAGTATTGGGTACCCGGCAAACCGGTATGATGCAGTTTCGTCTGGCGGACTTCGAACGCGACAAGGGCTGGATTGAGCCAGTTCGGAAAATGGCGCCGGGATTGATGGTTCATCCGGAGACTGTCCGCGCTCTGGTGCGACGATGGCTCGGTGAGAGAACCCGTTACGGCGATGTGTAAAGGCGTCCGTTTATTCACTGAAAGCGTATGAAAACGCTCTGGAAATAGAGTTCAGTCAACGTCAGAGTCATTTCTTTGCCCTATACTGGGTTCAGTATGATTTTCGGGTTCGGGTTATCCGGCGGAAAACAGCAATATTCGGGAGAAATTTATGGAATTACCTGTCGCAGTTCAGCAGGCTCTGGGTGAGACCGCAGCGGGTGTATCCTTGAGGGATGTCAGCACCGCCAGCCGAAAAGAACTGTTACGCATGGTCTTGCTGACTGATGAGCAAGGTAACCTTCAGGTGATTTGTCGCAAGGACGATCTGATTGATTTAGAACAGATGAACAAGGAACTCGGGCGTGATCTGAGTCTGATGAAGCGCCGCGAGCAAGTGCGGGTGAGAGAGCGGGCTGGCCTTAAAGCGCTTCCAGCACTGCCTTCATTGACCGGCTGGCCAACGCTTGTTGATGAGCGTGTGGATCAACTTTCTGCGGTTGCGTTGGAGCTTGGCGAACAGAATCTCGCGATGGTCATGCCTGCAGAGGACTTTCAGGCTCTGACAGCCAACGCCGATCGACACTCTCTTGCAGTCGCCCTGGAATCCATTTCGGTTAATTATGATGACCACGACAGAGATCGGGATCAATTCCATTCGGCCATCAAAAAATTCACCGGTTTAAGAATACAGCAGAGACTTGAAGATACGCTTGAGTTACCACCACTGCCTGAAACCGCGCAGAGAATCATCCATTTACGAGTAAATCCCAATGCTGTGATGGGGGACCTCGTTGATATCGTCGAGAGCGATCCAAGCTTGGCAGCGCAGGTGGTCAGTTGGGCGTCGTCTTCGTTCTATGCCGCCGCCGGCCGGGTAAAATCAGTCCATGATGCGGTGTCCCGAGTTCTCGGATTCGACCTTGTCATGAACCTGGCCATGGGCCTTTCGTTGGGGCGGGCATTAAAGCAGCCTCAGGATCATCCCGAAGGTTATGTGGATTACTGGCAGCAGGCTATCTGGCAAGCCCAGTCCGCCGGTATTTTGGCCAGCATGATGCCCCGCGGAGAGCGTCCTGTCTTTGGTCTTGCCTATCTGGGAGGCCTTCTCCACAACTTTGGCCACCTGGTTCTGGCGCAAGTGTTTCCGCCACATTTCAAGCTGGTATGCCGTTCGCTGGAAGTGAATCCTGATATTGATTCCTCCGTTACTGAACACTATTTACTTGGCATTACCCGAGAGCAGATTGCAGCCCAGCTCATGGAAAACTGGGGCATGCCCGACGAGGTCACACTGGCAATCCGTTATCAAAAGAATCGCTTCTACAGTGGATCGAACAGCGTTTACGCCCGTTTGCTCTGGCTCGGCCGGCAGTTGCTAACGGCACGAGGTGTAGCTCTCGGCGCCGGTGAAGAGGTTGATCAGGCAGTCTTCGATGAGTTGGGTCTTGATCGAGGGCAGGTTGAGGAACAGTTCGATGAACTGGTTCACAATAAAGATAGCGTTATGGCAATGGCCGGTATGATGAGCCAGTAAGGTCTACATCCCCATATTTTGATTCAAAAAAAAGCCGGCTCAGAGGCCGGCAAGCTCACCCGCTTTATTGCAGAGTCGTCCAAACTTATCAGGAGAAAACAACGTTAGGTGGCACCTGCCGCAGATGATAGGTGCCTCCCTGTTTTCAATTTAGACTCTGATGGAAAAAAGAAAAGTCAATAGTTGTAACCTGGAAGAAGTGAGCGGCGTGTCAGTTTTTCAAGTCGACAGAACCTTTTGATTTGATGAGCTAAAATATCTCATTTACCGCTATTCCGGTTACATATTGTTACAAAAATAAGGTCTGGCCAGTGCCAGGTGCACCGGATTACTGGCGTGAGGTTTAAAAAGAATGGTGTCGGATGGCCGTTGCAGCACGGCGAATCGCATCGGCGTGCTTCTGTTCAACATCCAGGCGTTCTTTATCCATTTTTTCCACGAACTTCGTTTCCGTTGCCTGCCGTGCCCGATGGGTGGGCATATGCTGCAGTTGGTCATGCACATCCTGGAATACCCTGAAAGGCGACTGCTCCAGTAGCTCCGGGGCAATATGGTCCAGCAGGCCCTTGAGCCTCAGACAGGCCTCCGAGTACTCGATCTGGTCTTCTTCAACCGCCATTGCGATGACACGAACGCTGCGGATCATGTCTTTTCTGCGGTTTGTCTGGAACTCTTCGGCCTTGGCCTGCCGCTTGCGGTTTTCCGACAGCAATTGCATTTGACGGCGTATAAACACTGCCAAAAGTATGATGGCAACCAGGCCGGCGATAATCAGACTCCACTGCAGCCACTGGGGCATTGTCCGCTCCTTTTGTCGAATCAGGCCCGTTTACGTTGGCGCTCCGGGCGCCAGACTTTGACAGCAACAGGCTGTCCATTCAATACGGAAGTACCCGAGAGCGGATCAATGGGGCCGTCGCTGAGCACGTCATTGATACTGGCGCCAGCGTGGGCAGCCGCGACTGACTGGCCGGTGCCGTCCCGGTCATGACCCCAGCCATGGGGGATAGACACCACACCCGGCATGACGTCCTCGGTAATCTCCACCGGTAACACAATCTGCCGGGATTCAGATGTTATTTCTGCAGAGTCGGCGGCCTGCAAACCCAGCCGGCTGGCATCCCTGGGGTGAATCATCAGGGTGCAGCGGTCCTTGCCCTTAACCAGCCGCTGACTGTTATGCATCCAGGAGTTATTGCTGCGGACATGGCGTCTGCCGATCAGTTGCAGGGACTCTCCGGTCGGCGCAGCCAGTGCATCGTGCAGCCGGCCGAGATCGTCCAGGTAGCGCCTGGGCGCAAGGTTGATCTTGCCATCGCGGGTAAACAGCCGTTCCGGCAGTGAGGGTTTCAGCGGCCCAAGATCGACACCGTTCGGATTATCCTTCAGGGCACTCAGGGAAAGCCCTTTTGGTAGTTCCTCCCAGCTGCGGTTAAGGGGGCTGAGTTTGGCCAGTCCACGAAGCGGGTGTCGTTTCGGCAGAATGTCCATCACCAGATCAACCGCGGGCTGCAGCAATCCGCGCGCGCGCCCGGCATCGGCGCCGTAGGGGCCGGAGCGCAGCAGCAAATCGAGAATTGGATCCGGACCAATCTGTTTGAAAGCGCGCCAGCCCAGCTCCTGGCGGAGGGGCAGGCGCCCGTCTTTCCGGATCTTTTCCAGCCGGTGGGCCAGTTCCAGTAAAATCTGCCAGTCATGACGGGTATCCGGGCCGGCATCGAACAATGCTTCGCTGTACTTGGCGACATTGCGCACCGCAAACATGCTGAAAATCAGATCATAGTGACTGCGCTCCAGTGCAGCTGTCGGCGGCAGAATGATATCGGCATGCCGGGTGGTTTCGTTCAGGTAGTAGTCCACCGAGACCATGAAATCGAGGCCGCCCAGAGCCTCCTCCAGACGCCGCCCGTTGGGGCTGGAGAGCACCGGGTTGCCGGCAACGGTGACAAAGGCCCGGATCTGTCCTTCGCCGGGCGTTAGCATCTCATCGGCCATGGTGCTGGCAGGGTACTCGCCGGCGAATTCGGGTAATCCCTTCACACGACTGTGGCGCTTTCCGAAGTGCCCCTTTTGACCGGCCATGGCACCCAGTTCCACCAGATCGATGGCCGGCTGCGAAAACAGCATGCCGCCCGGCAGGTCGAGTTTTCCGGTCAGGATGTTGAGGCAGTAAGCCAGCCATGTGGCAACACCGCCAAATGTCTGGGTGCTGGTGCCCATGCGCGTGTAAAGTGCCGCCTTCCGGGTTGTGGCTAGCTGACGGGCCAGTGCCCGGATCTCCTCCGCGGAGATGCCGGTGTGCTCGCTGACGGCTTCAGGGGTGAAGGAAATGGCGGCCAGACGCAGAAGGTCCAGATCCTTCACCAGCCTTTCGGCCGGGCCGGGGTCTACCAAACCCTCGTCAAACAGAGTATTCACCATGGCCATCATCAACAGGGCATCGCTTCCGGGCCGGATAAAGTGGAACTCGTCGGCTAGCTTCCCAGTCTCGGTGCGGCGTGGGTCTACCACAACCATCTTGCCGCCGCGCTGTTTCAGGGCCTTGAGTCGTCCCCGGAAGTCCGGAACCGTCATCAGGCTGCCATTGGATGCCATGGGATTTGCGCCGATGCAGATAAACAGATCGGTGTGATCGATATCCGGAATTGGAAACAGAACCTGGTGCCCGAACATCTCGAGGCTGGCCAGCATGTGTGGCAGCTGATCGTTGGACGTGGCTGAAAACCGGTTCTGGGTTCCAATTGCCCGGAGCAACGGCATGGTGGCAACCAGAGAGCCATGGTTGTGGACGTTCGGATTGCCCAGGTAAACGCCGACACTGTTTCGGCCGTAGTCCTGGCGGGTCTGGTGGAGCTTTTCCGCAACCAGATCAAAGGCCTGGTCCCACTCTATTTCCTGCCAGCCAGTCTCGGTTTTCCGGATAGGCTTTTTCAAGCGGTCAGGATCTTCGTGGAGGTCTTGTAGCGCAACCGCCTTCGGACAGATATGCCCCCGACTCAGCGGATCATTCTCGTCACCCTTTATGGAGGCAATCTGGCCGTCCTTCATTTCGATCGCGACACCGCACATGGCCTCGCAAAGGTGACAGGTACGATAGTGGGTGCCGTTTTCCATGAAGGGCCTCTCCTGAAGGATTGTTGTTCTGCTATAGCGGTTTCAATCTGCAACCAGATTAGCAGTAAATGACTTGGAGGGGGAAATAACCCTCGGTTGTACCCGGTGCAAAAAGGGCCAACCCGAAGGCTGGCCCTTTGCCGAGGTTTCAGAGCCTTCTACTGCTCTGCCGGGATCTCTTTGACCGGATTGGAGATGAAGTTGAGGTAAACGCCCTGTTCGGGGATCTGCAGAGGTATCCGGATATCGCCCGAATCCGTGCCGGAGCCGCTCAGGCACTCGGATAGCGAGTTGCCCGCGCCAATACACTGGAAGAAATCAATGAACTCTCCAACGAGGGGGATCTCCACTTCCACGTTGACATCAATAGGCGGCACATTGGTGTTGCGCTGCTCTACCTGCATGCGGCCATCGTCAAAGAAGACGATAGGTCCGTCCAGTTCCAGTGTGAACGGCTTACTGTACAGGTCGTGCGAGAGCGCCTGGGCGAGAGGCAGAGACAGGTTTGGCGCATCCAGTGTCAGATCTGCCGTGGTCTGGAATCGCGGGCGCCCCTGCTCGTCCTCAATGATCAGTCCTTCAACAAGTCCCTGAGGGTTGCCTTCAGTTGGCGTGCCATAGGTCATACGGAGGATCTGGGGCCCGGTGGCCTGTTCGCCGAAGCCATCCAGAAAGACACTGGCTGATGTGGTGGCAAGCATGGTCGGGTAGAGCAGAACTCTTACGCCTGTTTGTCCCGTCTCCTCGTTCACGACGACCGGACCAAGGATCTCTGTGTTGAGGCCATAGGTCTGATAGATGAACTTGTTCTCCGGGCATTCCTCACTCGCCGAACATCCAACACTGGCTCCTACTGGCACCCCGAGTGCGTTGGCCTGCTGCCCTTCAACTCTGAGACGCGCCGCATTGGCGGAGGGGAGGAAACCGCCGGCTCCGTCCGCTTCATGGTCGAATGGCTCCAGGCAATCGGTGGCGCCCGGACTTGTACAATCGATGACGTAGTTCGAGTTGGTATCACGTATCGGCAGGTTGCGAAGAGGCGTAAAGACCGTGTTCACGGACTCGCTGCCACGGAAGTAGATGGTCATATCCGGACCGCCGATGTCTTCCGGATCTACCAACAGGTCTGTTTGCAGAGGGTATCCCTGTTCGGAGCAGATAGCTGTGGAACAATCGTTGACGGCCGAGGATGAGGTCATGGTGTAACGATAATGAGCCCCGATCTCCCAGGCTGTCTCCGGATAGAAACGCACCCGCTGGTTGTTCTTCTCAAGTCGACCGGCGACTGGTTCTCCGGCACCGATCGGAGTGCTCGCGTCCGTTACCTTCTCTACGATAAAGGTATTCTCGTTAATCGTGTCCAAATCCATGGACTGGGAGAACACCACCACGATCGGACGGTCTTCTGGCATTGTGGTTACGGGAAGTGCCTGGCCGAGCGGCCCTCCTGCTGCGTCATCCAGACACTGGCCATGGCTGTTGCTTGAAAGATCCACGCCCGTGGTGGCGCAGGGGTAGCCAGGATAGGTGGTCAGGGCAAGGGGGGAGGCGGGGTCTGCCTCGCTACCATCAGATATTTCTGGTAACGCGAAGGACAGGTTGCGGCTAGCAGCCGGATTGCCTGCCAGGTCAGTGAGTTCATTGGTAATGTTCAACGTGTAGTCAATGCCATGTTGCAGGCCATCGACCGGATTGATCACCACCGCCGTTCCGTCGACAAAGGCTTCCAGCGTTTCGTCCGTCACTGTCAGTGGATTGCCGTTTGCATCAAGAACCAGACCATCAGCCAGAGATTCGGAATCAATGGGTTCATCAAAGAACAGGACAACCGGGTCCCCGGGCCGCTGCATCGACTGGCGGGTATCCGGAATGGCGTTGTCCGGGCCGGGCATCCAGCTGACCAGGTTTGGTGCTGTGGTGTCCAGTTCACGGAGCATCTCGGCATCCAGCACGGAATCCGCATCGGTGGCCGCCTGCAGATGGAAGGCAATGGTCGAATCGGTGTACTCCTGCCCAAGAAGGTTGGGCTCCACCATGCCGATGGCGTCGATGGTCAGAACACCGTCCTGAACCAGGGCGATACCTCGCAGTTCCACCCCCATCAGGTCCTGCGACAGAGCCGCGTTGGGCTGGGCATTTTCGGTATTCATGGAAACATCCATAAACAGCGTGATGTGCCGTGGTGCGTTCAGGTCGTCGGTATAGGGATTGGGGCTGAGATAGCCGGAGGCATCTGACAACATGGTGACCTTGATGTTGCCGGTTGTCTGGAGTTGGTTTGTTGCGGCATCCAGAACCGGAACTTCGCCACCCACAAGAACGTCAAGGCTTGTGCTGTTTAGCACGCTGCCACGGGCAATCCGCAACGGCAGTGCTTCATCAGCCTCGAACGCCGGTGCATAGGCCAGCTCTGCAAACAGGTCGCCGCTCTGCTGGGAAGGGCCGGCTTCGCCCTGAAGGACCGAATTAAGAGTAACGCCGTTGATAATCTGGCCGTTCAGCACGGACCGCGTCGCGTCTTCTTCCGCAGTGCCTGCGGCCAGGCCTGAATCAACAGCCGATTGCTGCAGTACGACTGTCGGGCCTGTGTCGCGGGGAGTGAACGCGATCTCCTCACTGAACCGTTCCGTTTCCGTTGCTGTCAAACTGGCCAGATTTTCGAGCTTCAGCGTGTAGGTCTGATTGGTGTCCAGAACGTCATCCTTGCTACCACATTCCCTCGGGTCCTCTACCAGACAGGGATCCACGGTTATCCGGTTGCCTTTTACCAGAACCGTCGCCGGGACTTCATCGCCGTTGCTATCGAGGAGCTGGATCGACCCGCCAAGAGCCTTCCAGTCGGGGTGGACGGGATGGGTCATGGCCAGTCGGAAGGTGGAAAAGTTCATAGCCTCAAAGGGACTATTGTTTGCCGGCACCTGCCAGGCAATACCAAACTCCGCCGCCGAGTTGGTTGTGCTCGCTGGCCCGGCGATGCTCCCCCGGGTTTCGAACTGGATTCCGGCGTCACCCACCGCGTTAGGGGTGACGATCTGCCGACCACCCTCGGCAATCAGTGGCGCACTGAAGCTCACCGTGTAGGCTCCGAGCTTGTTCAGTTCCGAGGAGGGCGACAGTTTCAGGCTCTTGTCCCCATCTACCCTGCTGATCGCGAAGGGTACGGACTGGCCCTGGGATTCAAGCAGGATCTTGTTCTGCAGATCCGCATCCTCATCGGTGACGGCATGGCTGAAACGCAAAACGACGTCAGCCTTCGGACTCACATCCGGCTGCCCGTCGGCAGGATAGGAATAAACCACCGAGCCGGGAGCAACCTTTTCGTTCATTTTCTGTTCGCTGCCGCCACAGGCGGCCAGTAACAGGGCGGGAATCAGTGCCAGTGTTTTGTTGTACTTCATGGCGTGCCCTCCTTAAAACTTCAGGGTGATGGAGCCGCTGACAACGTGAACGTCGCCGTCTGCCGTAACCGGCGTTTCGTTGCCGTCAAAATCCACCAGTGTGAAATCCCGCTCCTGGAGCTGCTGATACTGATAACCAATGTCCAGACGGACGGGGTAGGCGAGCAGACGGGTGCGGTCGTAGGTGGCACTCAGTCCGAGGCCGACGACAATCTTGTCGGTATCGAGATAATTGATCTCCGGATTGCGAGTGGACTTGAGCGGCGACTCCTCATAGGCAACGCCGCCGCGCACAGAAAAGTTCTTGTTGAGTGCGTACTCGGCGCCGATCCGTGGAATCAGCACGTCGTCGAACTGAATCCGGCTGCCCGCTGGCGCAGACTGCTGATCCTTGATCGTATCGGAAGAAAATTCCTTCTCCAGCTCTGACCAGTTCTGCTGCTCTACGCTGCCACCAATCCGCCAGTTTTCGCCCATGTATTGAGCGCCAAATCCGAAGGTTTCCGGCTGGAAGGAATCAATGGTAGAGACCGCCAGACTCAGGCCGGGATCGGGAATGGTCTGGGTGACAATGATGTTGGAGTCCACGGATGTGGAGGCCGCTGACTTGGTTCGATAAGTGAGTGCGGTTTCCCAACCGTTCAGGAAGCAGTCGCTGTCCGGGCAGAACGTGCTGCCCAGATCAATGGTGGTGCCCAGAATGGTTTTCAGTGAGGGCTCGGCATTGACCGCAAGGCGTTCCCGGCTGGTCTCGCCACCCAGAGTAGAGACAGCATCGAGGTTTGCCTGGGCATCCAGGGTGACGCGCACCGAAGCACCGGCGGAGATGCCGCGCCAGATCGGCGTAGCGCCACCGATGTTCAGGAACAGGGGCTCTTTACCGTACTGAAGGAACTGGCCGTTCTCCGTGGTCTGCGAATCGAACGCCAGCATTTCCTTGCCGTATTTCTCGACGCCTGCAATGAAGCCCAGATAGATCGGGTGCTTGAAGCGAGTCAGCGAACCCAGATTGGTTTTCATGCCAATCAGCACCTGCTGGCTTGGTGAGTTGGCCAGGATGTCGCCATTGGCATTCGGGTTGGCAGAACGCAGTTCCTGTTCGGCGTGCAGAATGCCAGCGGTCAGCTCCCCACGCTCATCTTTGGTCAGATAGGCTGGGTTGTAATAGGTGGCTGACACCTGATCGTTGAACATGGACAGTGACTGGGCTGTGGCAACATCCACTGGCATGACGCCATAGGTGGTGCCGAGGTTGCCCATACTGGCGTTAACCGAAATAGAGAAACCGACAGAGGCGGTGGCGATTGCAAGGGAAAGTGCCCTTGACCGGGAACGGGAGGAAAAAGCCATTGATACACTCCATTACTTCGTTGTTTTTATACTCGGGCCGCACTGGTGGTGAGCACGGCTGGTATTTTTGTTCAGGAGGTAGTGTATTCGGCTTGTCTTTTGGGGACGTTGGCTTACTTGACGAGAATCGAGGTCTTTACAACCACATTCGTGGCGTGGACAAGTGTAGTGGTCAAGTGTTTTAGGCCACCGTCTTTTGAGTTTTCCAGTAGGCCTGTTCGGCCACGTTCGGCGGCAATCCGCCGTTGTATTTGTGCGGTCGCAGCGCACTGTAATAGCCGATCATGTAATCCGTGACCGATTGCTTCGCCGCGGCAAAGCATGGATACCCGATTTCCGGCACCCATTCTGTTTTCAGACTCCGGAAGAAGCGCTCTGTCGGGGCATTATCCCAGCAATTCCCCCGTCGGCTGAGGCTCTGTTTCATCTGGTAGCTCCATAGCAACTGCCGGAACCTCAGGCTGGTGTATTGGCACCCCTGGTCCGAATGGAACATGACTCCTGATGGCTTCCCACGGGATTCATACGCAATCGTCAGAGCCTTCTTCACCAGGTCCGTATTCGGCGACAGGGATATGGCCCACCCCACCGGTTTACGGGAGAACAGATCGATCACAACAGCCAGATAAGCCCAGCGCGCACCAGTCCACAGATAGGTTATGTCTCCAGTCCATACTTGATTGGGCCCCTCTACGTCGAACTCCCTGTCAAGAAGATTCGGAATATCCAGGTGCGGCTGATCGGCCTTCTTGTAAACGTGGCTTGGCGGCTGCGTACTGACCAGTCCCAGCTGCTTCATCCGTCGGCTGGCACGGTAACGGCTCAGCGGTATTCCGGCCTGTGTCACCATGCTGGCAATCGTCCGTGCCCCGGCTGAACCATTGCTGGTCTCGTGGGCCTCAATAACCTGCTCCTGGAGCGCTTGCTCAGCGTCACAGGGCGTTCTATCCCGGTCACGCCATGCCCGGTAGCTGCTGCGATGCACCCCAAACACCTGACACAGGCGCTGCACCGCATAGCTCTCTTCAAGTCGCTCGATTATCGAGAATTGCTCAGGGAGTCCGACATCAAGAGAGCGGTAGCCTTTTTTAAGATTTCCTTTTCTTCCTCCGACCGACGAAGGCGGCGCTTCAGTTCCTGAATCTCACGCTGCTCTGTGGTCAGGGCCTCGCCTCTGGGTGCTTTGCCTGCCCGTTCGGAACGAAGTTTACGGACCCAATACTCCATGGTGGATTTACCGACACCCATGGCATCGCAGGCAGCTTTCACCGTGTATCCTTGGTCGACCACCAACTGGGCAGCCTCCAAACGGAATTCCGGACTGAAGTTTCTAGTTTTCGCCATCGTCTTCACCTGATTCATTATGTGAGTGATCATACACTCAAAATCAGGTGGCCAGATTCACTATGCCACTACACAAGTTGAGTGAATTCTTAGCTGGGTGGAGATTTCGTTAGTTATCGAACGGCGCTTTTAAGTCATATAGGAAAAGGCCCCAAAGAGGGGCCTTTCTGAATCAACTGTATAGTTTTTCGACACTGCGCTTTTAGCTGTGACGTACTCTTCTTCGAAAAACAACTAAACCCGTAAGGCCCAAACCAAGCATGGCAAGTGTGCCTGGCTCAGGAACAGTTACGCTTTTGGCAAGATAATTCCATTCCTCAAATCCGCTGCCGACGTTGTTATACTCGGTGTAAAAAACGAAATAATCTTCGGCATTCCCTTTAAGCAGGCTCTCGAGGATAAAAAGTTTCAAGTCCCCTTTTCCGCTTCCACACTGGCCTGCTGTGTCACAAATACTGGCCTGCAGATTAACCGTTACATCCCCGTTTGTGGCGTTATCGAGACTCCAGATTGGTGCGTATCCGGCAAGCTCGTTATCAGCAGCACTGCCGTCAAACTGTGTGCCTGTGTAGCCACCGAAGCTTTCAGGAGTCTTTAACTTTTCGCCTCCTAAAAAGATCTGAATGGCTGTGAGGTCAATTTTGTTGGCATCGCTTCCTGCATTTCCGTTTTCATTCGCATCCAGGGAGAATTGATAATATGAAAGCCCCCCGATGTCTACCGTGCCCAAGTCTCCGAATAAGACGGAGTGAGTCCATAGGCCTGCCTTGGTGTCATAGTTTATGTCGGGGTTACCTGTATCAGTGTTGTAACCACTTTGTGTGCCAGAGCTATCTTGGACTCGAACGAAGGGTTTAAAAACGCCTGTACCGGTAGCAGGGGTTGTGGGGTTTGCCTCTGCTTCAAATATCGTTCCGTCTACGGTTGTTCCTGATGATTCCCCGCAAGGTTCGTCAGCTGTACACCAAATTTTGATCAGCTGAGCGTGGGCGCTGCCAACACCAAATACTCCGAAGGCAACTACCCCTGTAATCAAAGCTGTTTTTAAGATATCTCTCACTTTCCGCAACATGCCCATTCTCCATGCTTGCAATGAGGAAATCAGTTCCTCTTATCCCGTTCGAAAGCATAAATTGGGCCAGGATCCATCATTGTTGTTTTTATTGGCATTTCTGGACGTTGTGACGGAGGCTGTGTAAAAAAAAATCGACACGGCGAGTATGGTGGGCCCAGCTGGACTCGAACCAGCGACCAAGGGATTATGAGAACCAGAGCAGTGACTAAGCACAAATGAAGACAAAACATGATGACAATAAAAACATAGGGTTATGTTTTTTTCTGTATTGTCTGGTTTTGCTCAAACTTGCCATTTTTTGCGCATCACTCCCCCATAATTCCCCCATGGCTCCCCCTCAGTTTGGGTAGAAAATACCCCCATAAGGACCCCCAAATATAAACGGCTACCCCCCGGCATTCTCTGGAACTAGCAGGTATTTCTATGGTTCTTTGCGCCTTAGCCGGCCCTTAGCATTACTTCGCAACCAGAATGCTAACTTTTGATAGCAGGTAATAGTGATACGGCTCATGCGCGAGCCGGTTTTTTCCAGGCTGAATGAGGGTTAGTTCATTGTTTTTCTGGTTCATTCCGACTCTAAAACGATAGTAAACGGCCTAATAGGTTCAGATGTGTCATATCGAAGTCTGATCTGCACATTAGGAATGGCTAAAGCGTCAGCAAAATACTCTTCAGAGTCTGCCCGCATGGTCTCTTTGATGTCTTCCGAGCCTTCCTCCGATGCATAATAATTGACCAAATCCTGCCTGCTTGTATCCGCGCCCCGCTGATTAAGCGACCTTTGAGTGATATTAATAATGGACTCCGAGTCAACAAAATACCCGTAGTTCACGTGACACTTGCCGCCAACGTATAGTGCTGAAGCACCTATCCACTGAGTCGCCACATCAACTTGCACGGGCAACTGACCTTGCGCTTCAGCGATGACCTTTTTGGTTTCGTCGCAGAATAATTCGGTGATGGACTGCGCCAAAGTGGCAGTAGAAAATACAAGCAATGATGCCGTTATTAACAACCGCATAATTCACTCCTTCCTTGAATGACCCTTAAAAATAGCACCAAACCTTGGCGTTCACATCCACCGCATGGGATCAAACAAATACTGAGTTTTCCTAACTGACTGGCGGCGCCTCTGAGGAGTCAAATTCAGGCTTTGTGCATTAGCCCAGGTCGATTGATTTTCAGGCCTCCACAAACGTGGGCATTCATTCAGGTTGTATTGTGTGTGGCCTCAACCTAGCCACTGGTGCGGGCTGGCGGATGGTTATACAACAACCAGTCTCGGAGATTTTCGTATGTACTGCACCTTTGCGCTCCACGCTATCCCTTGTTCCCCTTCGTTCAGGAGTACCTTTTTTGTCATTGCAAAGCGGCGGTAGTCCTTACCATTCACTACTGTCCTCTGGAAATTGCGCCTCATGCATATTCCGGCCCATCGTGACCGCCCATTCCGTTTGAACGTGACCGCCTGTTCCGGTTGATCGTGACCGCTCATTCCGTTTTATCGTGACCGATTTCGGGCGTTTTTCCGGAATCGCCGGTCACGATGC
>PBED01000052.1:0-63899 GCA_002718255.1 Marinobacter sp.
GAGGACGGGTCAGAGGACGGGTCAACCTGTTTGACCGGGATCTCACTGCTCATCGTTACCTCCAGGGAAATGGTAATGCGGGGCAACAGGCCGTTAGGCTGCTGATCTTTTCAAGCCTGTGCCCGCGGCGCAGGCACAGGGTTGAAAAGACCGAGCCGGGGCTCTTCACCCCGGCCGGCTGACTCAGTTCGAGAGGCTGTAGACGTAAGCCGCGAGAATCTGAATCTGATCGTCTGAAAGCAGACGATCCTGTGCAGGCATCTGGTTCTGGCGGCCGTGCACGACGGTCTCCCTGATCCACTCGTAGGTTGAACCATAGAGCCAGGTGTTGTCCGTCAGGTTGGGGGCGCCCATGGCCTCCATGCCTTTGCCCTCGGGGCCATGACAGGCCACACAGGCCTGAGCGAAAACTTGTTCGCCTGCTTTGGCAGCTTCGGCGTCTTTTTCCCGACCGCTGAAGCTCAGAACATAGTTCACAACCTGATCCACCTGCTCGTTGGTCATGCCGGGCATGGTGCCCTTGGCCGGCATATTACCCATACGGCCATTGTGCAAGGTTTCCAGGATTGCTTCCGGTGTTCCGCCCCACAGCCAATCGTCGTCGGTCAGGTTGGGGAAGCCAACCTGGCCACGAGCGGCAGAGCCGTGGCAAACCGCACAGTTGTTGGCGAACAGACGCTGGCCTATTTTCATGGCATCGCTGTTCTCGGCCAGTTCGGGAACCGGAGTCTCACCGTACTGGGCGTATATCGGGCCGTATTTTTCCTCGGCCTCGGCGACCTCTGCTTCCCACTGATTAGTGGAAGTCCAGCCAAGCAGACCCTTATAGTTGCCCAGTCCCGGGTAGAGGGCCAGGTAACCGAGGGCGAAAACACAAGTGGCCAGGAACAGGTAAAACCACCACTTTGGCAGTGGGTTATCGTATTCCTCAATGCCATCAAAGGAATGGCCCATGGTGCGGTCGGTTTCGGTATCGGTTGTCTGGCTCTTGCGGGTTGCCCAAAGCAGCCACCAGCAGCCGAACACGGTACCGAGCACGATCACACTGATCCAGATGCTCCAAAAGGTACTCATTCTTTTTTCTCCGTTTTTTCCTGTTCGAGCGTACGCTTTTCCACGTCGTCATCGTCGAAGGGCAGGTGAGCTGCCTCGTCGTTGGCCTTCCTGCGGTGGGCGCTGTAGGCCCACCAGACGATTCCCAGGAAAACCGCCATTACCAGAAGTGTGTGAATGCCGCGTAACTCATTAATATCCATGGTTCACCGTCTGTCTGAAATCACAGTACCCAGCTGTTGCAGGTACGCGACCAGCGCTTCGATTTCGAATTTACCTTCCACCTGAGCGGCTGCTTCGGCAATCTGCTCGTCGGTGTAGGGCACGCCCAGAGTCTGAAGTGTCTCCAGCTTGGCAGCGGTCTTGCTGTGGTCGACCTTGTCTTCAAACAGCCAGGGGAATGCCGGCATGTTGGATTCAGGCACTACGCTGCGCGGGTCGTACAGATGCTGGCGCTGCCAGGCATCGGAGTAGCGTCCGCCGACACGGGCCAGATCCGGACCGGTGCGCTTGGAGCCCCACAGGAACGGGCGGTCATAAACAAACTCGCCCGCAACGGAGTAGTGGCCATACCGCTCGGTTTCCGCCCGGAACGGGCGGATCTGTTGGGTATGGCACACATGGCAGCCTTCGCGGATGTAGATGTCCCGGCCTTCCAGTTCGAGCGCTGACAGGGGCTCAAGCCCCTCTACCGGCTCGTTAACTTCTTTCTGGAAAAACAGAGGCACTACTTCGGCCAGAAAGCCGCCACTGATGGTCAGGATGATCAGTACGATCATCAGACCAATATTTTTTTCGACAATTTCGTGTTTCATCTGATCTCTCTCCCGTTACGCCGGCTGAGTTGCCGCGTTATCTTGCGCAACCGCATCTTTCTGACGCACGGTCATGTACACGTTGTAAGCCATGATCAGCATGCCTGACAGGAAGATGACGCCGCCGAGGAACCGGACGAAGTAGCCAGCGTAGGATGCCTCAAGAGATTCAACGAAGCTGTAGGTCAGCGTGCCGTCTTCGTTAACCGCACGCCACATCAGGCCCTGCATGATGCCGTTAACCCACATTGCAACGATGTACAGTACGGTGCCCACAGTGGCGAGCCAGAAGTGCACGTTGATCATCGCTGTGCTGTACATGCCCTGGAGTCCCCAAAGCTTCGGTACCAGGTGATAAACCGCGCCGATACTGATCATGGCTACCCAGCCCAGAGCACCGGAGTGAACGTGGCCGATGGTCCAGTCAGTGTTGTGGGAGAGTGCGTTCACGGTCTTGATGGACATCATCGGACCTTCGAAGGTGGACATGCCGTAGAACGACAGGGAAACCACCAGGAAGCGCAGAATCGGGTCAGTGCGCAGTTTGTGCCATGCGCCTGACAGAGTCATCATGCCGTTGATCATGCCACCCCAAGAAGGTGCGAGCAGAATCAGGGACATCACCATGCCGGCTGTCTGTGCCCAGTCCGGCAGGGCGGAGTAGTGCAGGTGGTGGCCGCCGGCCCATACATAGGTTGCGATCAGGGCCCAGAAGTGAACGATCGACAGGCGATAGGAGTAGACCGGACGATTGGCCTGCTTGGGAACGAAGTAGTACATCATGCCCAGGAAACCTGCGGTCAGGAAGAAGCCTACTGCGTTATGTCCATACCACCACTGCATCATGGCGTCGGTAACGCCCGCATAGGCAGAGTAGGACTTGAACGCACCGGCTGGCAGCGCCATGTTATTCCCGATATGAAGCACTGCAACGGTCAGGATAAAGGCGCCATAGAACCAGTTAGCCACATAGATATGCGGTGTGGCCCGTTTCATGATGGTTCCGAAGAACACCAGAGCGTACGTCACCCAGACGACCGCAATGGCGATATCGATCGGCCACTCCAGTTCGGCGTATTCCTTTGAAGTGGTAAGGCCCAATGGCAGGGTAATGGCTGCCGCGACAATGATCGCCGTCCAGCCCCAGAAAGTGAACGCAGCCAGGCTATCCGAAATCAGTCGAGCCTGGCACGTGCGCTGAACGACATAATAGGAGGTAGCAAACAGGGCACTTCCACCAAAGCCGAAAATAACGGCGTTGGTATGCAGCGGCCGGAGACGGCCGAAGTGGGTAAAGGGCAGGTCGAGGTTGAGGGACGGCCAGACCAGCTGTGCTGCAATCAGCACACCCAGCGCCATACCTACAATACCCCATACCACTGTCATGATGGCGAATTGTCTCACCACCTTGTAGTTGTATGTCAGGTTTGCATTTACTGTGCTCATAGCCTTACCAATGGGTTTAAAGTGGGGAAATATGCGGGCGCAAGTATGGAGAAACGATTAGCTGTTTGCAATGACTCAGGTCAAGTCCTGACATCCGTCAAATGCGCCGAAATCAGCAACATGGCTTCCTTTTCAGTGCCGTTATTGGAGTTGTTTCAGCTAAGGGAATGTGTGTTGCCTGAGTGCAATGATAGTCGCTTAACTGGATGAGGTGAATTCTGTGGAGTTGATTAAGACCAAAGGCTATGGGAATGAGCCGAAAGTTGTACTGATTTTGGCCCACGGCGCGGGTGCGCCGGCCGATTCGACCTTCATGGAGGAGCTTTCGGCAGCGCTGGAGCAAGAGGGCATTGAGACAGTACGTTTTGAGTTCCCGTATATGCAGAAAAGGCGTCTGGATGGAAAGAAGCGACCGCCCGACAGAGAGCACGTGTTGCTGGACTGCTTTACCCGGGTGGTTGATCAGGTGCGATCAGATTGCGGAACTGGCAGCAGGGTACTGGTGGGTGGCAAATCCATGGGTGGACGCATGGCAAGCATCCTGGCGAGCCGTCGCGAGGGTATTGATGGTGTCGCCTGCTTTGGTTATCCCTTCCATCCGCCCGGTAAGCCCGACCGCTGGCGTACCGCGCACTTCCAGAATGTGAGCTGCCCTATGCTGGTGCTTCAGGGGACAAGGGATCCATTCGGGAAACCGTCCGAGATGGCTGGCCATGAGCAGGAGTTGGAGGGAATCCGTTTGCACTGGCTGGAAGGGGGTAATCATGATTTCCAGCCGCTGAAAAGCCAACCACAGACCCAAGCGGAGCTGATCGTGGTGGCTGCCCGGGAAACCCGGATCTTTGTGGACGAGCGGCTTTGAGCCTCATCTCTACTGCACCCCGACAGCCTCAGAGAGCTCAGCGCGGTTGCGGCCCCTGCTTTTTGCACGGTACAGGGCCTCATCGGCCCGTTCGAACAGTTGGTTCTGGGTCTCTCCGGAGACGAGTGACGCGATACCTGCGCTGAGGGTTATTCTCACTTTGTTGCCGTCTGGGGAGAGCAGTGGCGTCCTGGCGATGTCTTGCAGCAATGCAGAACAGACATTCAAAGCTCCATTTGCATCGGTTCCGGGCAGCAGTAACGCAAACTCCTCACCACCGAATCGGATGGCAACATCCCGGGGACGTTTCACGTGCCGGGTCAGCATTTCGGCGATGAACTGAAGGCAGCTGTCCCCAAAGCCATGGCCCCAGGTGTCGTTAATGTTCTTGAAATGGTCGGCATCGACCAGCGCCAGGGTCAGTGGCTGGGACGTGCGCCGCGCTTCGGCGCACAATTCCGGGAATATGTTGTTCAGGTGCCTTCGATTGTAAAGGCCGGTCAGGGCGTCGTTCAGGCTCAATGTCGATAGCTTGCGGTTGGCCTTTTCCAGTTCCCGCATGGTGTTCCGCAGCTGCGCGGTTCGTTCATGCACCTTGAATTCCAGTTCTGTCCTCGCATTATGTTCCACGTCCAGAAGCTTCTGGTTCAGCAGGCGCCACCTCTGCACCATCGCATAGTTCAGCAGGATCACCTGTCCTCCCACTGCGGATTGCATCAGCGCCTCCCGTGCAAGAAAGTCATGCAGATAGCCAAAAGCCGCCAGGGCATAGATCAGGCCACCAACGAGCATGATCAGCCAGGCCAGCAGATACCACATAGCCGGCTGATACCCCTGTTTCCAACGAACCGCTGCGATGATGAACAGGCTTGAAATAACCGTCAGTGCAAGAACGGTATTGAGCAGAATGGTTTGTTGTAGGGCAGTATCAGTGTTAGTGCCAGGAAGCCAATGCAGAACCAGGCCTGCCCTTTGAGGACTGTTTCCGAGATGGTTCCGCGGTCTACTTCCAGGAAGGACCGGCCGAAAAGGATCATGGCCAGGGCGCAAAGGGACAAAGACAAGGGGATGGATGTATTGGCAAAGCCCGGGTTGTCTGGCCAGAAGTACTGGTTCGCGAAGCCGCCCATGGCGAACAGAAAGAGTCCGAGTGCTGCCAGGTAAAACGCGTTGTAGAAGTAATAGCCGGTCCCGGAGCTGAAAAACAGCAGCAGGTTGAAGACCGCAAAGACCAGGAGCGCGCCGTAGAATAGCCCGTGGGTCAGTGTCAGATGATTACTGCGGGCAATGACTTCTGCCAGGGTTTCAAAGCTGAGCGGCACGTTCAGAGCGCCATTGCTGTGGATTCGGATCGTCAGGGACCGGGTTTCACCGCCATCCAGTGTGACGGGAAGCAGAAAGTACCGGTAGTCTACCGCCCTGGACCCGAAAGGCCGTTGATCTCCGGTAACCAGTGTCTCTGTAGTATCATTCCCCGTCTGCCAGAATGTGACTTCGTCCAGCAGCGGGTAGTTGAGTTTCAGATACCAGGCGGCCCGCTCAGCGCCGGAGTTCCTGACGTGCAGGTGTACCCAGTAAACGGATTTGGTGTGGCTGAATACCAGGTCCCGGCCGTTTGCAGGGGTCCAATTGATATTTCGGGGGAGTTGGTCCGGATTCCTTGCTTCATGTCCGGGCGCGCCCGGCGGCGCACTGTAATAGCAAACGTATTGCATCAGGGAAGCGCGGGCAGCAGTATCGGTGGCCTCGAGGACAGGGCAGTCCGACGCCATCGAACCCGTGTCTGGCAGCGCCAGGGCAGGGGCCAGCAAAAGGCAGAGAATGGCAATCAAACGCAAAACGGACGACATTCATGGCTTCCCGCGGTTATCAGAGCGGGAAGTGTAGCCAGAGAAGACAATCTAAGCTGTTAAACAGTTTCAACTTTTACGGGTTGGTCTCCGACCCTGATTCAGGAAATGCATGGAACAGATTCTTGTGTTTTGCCGGCCAGGCTTTGAAACCGAAGCCGGCCGTGAAATGACCGACTCAGCCTCGGAGCGAGGTATTTTCGGGTATTTCGAGCCCCTGAAAGACCAGGGGCTGGTGCGCTTCTACCCGGCAGTTCCGGAAACTGCCGATGATGTGATGGCTCGTCTACCTCTTGAGGAGCTGGTCTTCGTCCGTGACTGGATTGTCGTTCTCGGGCAATTCAGACTGCCAGAGACCGACAGAGTCGGTGCCGTTATCGAGGGAATCCGTGGACTTGGGCGCGGTTTTCCGGGTTGTGCGCGGCTGGAAGTCCGGTTACCGGAAAACAACGCGGATGGAGACCTTGGAAACTTTGCCCGAAAGTGGGTGTCGCCGCTCTCCCGAGGTTTGCGAGGAGCCGGCCTCCTGAAGGCTGACCAGAATGCTCCTGCGCCGGCGCGTCTCGAGGTTTTCCTCCCCGATTTTACGTCGGCGGTCGTCGGTTTCAGTCTGGCGGATAACCGGGCACGTTACGTTGGTGGCATCCCGCGCCTGCGGCTGCCGGCATCAGCGCCCAGTCGTTCTGCCCTCAAGCTCGAAGAGGCCTGGAAGGTGTTTCTGCCTCCGGAACAGGAGCTGGACTACCTTGGTGGTGGCAAGAAGGCCGCGGATCTTGGGGCCGCTCCGGGCGGATGGACCTGGCAGCTTGTGCGTCAGGGGATGATGGTAACCGCAGTGGACAACGGCCCAATGAACCCTGAATTGATGGCCTCTGGACAGGTGGAGCATGTTGAGGCGGATGGTTATGGTTGGCGGCCAAGGCGCGGCATCGACTGGATGGTCTGCGACATTGTGGATCAGCCCCGGAAAACGGCAAAATTGGCTGTGACCTGGCTAGGTGACGGCCTTTGCCGTTACACGGTTTTCAATCTGAAGCTGCCTATGAAAAAGCGCTATGACGAGTGGCTGATTTGCCGGGACATTCTCGTTGATGGCTTGAAAGAGGCGGGCATCGGTTTTCGCCTTAAAGCCCGCCACCTTTACCATGACAGGGAAGAAATAACCTGTTTCATCGAGCGGACGGGTTAAAAGGCGCTTTGCTCCAGCACTGTAATGTGCTCTTCTTCGTCCATCATGGGGATAAGCTCCAGCATGAGTTCACGGCGCTCATCGGAGTGAAACCATCGATCCCAGTCTGCTTCGGAGCGCCAGTTCGCCAGTGTTATCCGGTGATTGGGGTCGTGGCTGTCGAGCAGGGTTTCGCCAGAAATGAAACCGGGGGCACTGACAGCCTGCTGCAGAACCTTGCGCGACCGTTCTTCGTAGGCTGTTTCAAGGGTTTCGGCAATATGGCGTTCGATCAGAACCCGGATCATGAGAAACCTCCAAGTGGTTTAACTGTTATAAACAATAATTTAGCAGGTTTTTACGAAAAATCAGGTTCATTGACAGGAGACGACGTGTGACCGCAACTGACTACGACCTTGAGCTGGACGCCCGGGGCCTTTTCTGCCCGGAACCGGTCATGATGCTTCATAATCGGATCAACGATGTCCAACCTGGTGGCGTGTTGCGGGTTGTGGCGACAGACCCCTCTACCACCCGGGACATACCGAGGTTCTGCCAGTTTCTCGGCCATGAACTGGTGAAACAGCTGGAAGAGGACGATCTGTTTATCTACCTGATACGCCGGGGACAATAGCGATTTTGTCAGTCAGACTTCCGGCTGCAGCGCCTGCAGGTGACCAAGGAATTCCTCCCGATCCATTTCGCCCAGCACTCTTCGTTGGGCAATTTCTTCCCCGTTGCTGCCATAAAATAGTATGGCTGGAGGCCCGAACAGGCCCAGTTCGTCCAGCATGGCCTGCTGCTCGGGCGTGTTGTCCGTCATGTCGATCTGAAGCAGGGTGAAGGGGCTGAGCGCCTGGATTACATCCGGTTTGCTGAAAACATTGCGTTCCATCACCTTGCACGAGATGCACCAGTCGGCGTAGAAATCGAGCAGCACGGGCCGGCCCTGCTCACGAGCCTGTTCTAGCATCGCCTGAATATCCGCTGGCCGTTCGACCCGCACGAAATCAGCGTGCTGAATGCCAGCGGTCCCAATGCCGCCTGACGATGCCGAGGCAATGGTGAATGGTGCCAGGGGTTTTAATGGGTCATTGGCGCCACCCACGGCGCCTGCCAATAACGCCAGACCATAGGCGAAGAGGACCAGGCCCAGACCTTTACGAGTGCGCTCCCAGCCCGCCTTGGCAGCGTCAAAGGCCCCCAGTTGAACGCCGGTGATGGCGACCAGGAGGCCCCACAGGGTCAATGCCAGCCACCCCGGCACCAGGCGCTCTACCAGCCAGATGGCTACGGCCAGCAACATCACACCATAGAAGTGCTTCACGGCGGTCATCCAGTGGCCGGTTGTTGGCAGGAGTTTCCGGCCACCCACCGCGACCAGAATCAGAGGAATGCCCATTCCAAGTCCAAGCGCAAACAGGGCAACCCCGCCGATTACGGCGTCCTGGGTCGTCGAGATGTACAGCAGGCTGCCAGCGAGTGGCGCAGATACGCAGGGCGATACGATCAGCGCTGACAGGGCGCCGATACCGAAAATACTGAATACCCGACTTCCCGTGAGCCGGTGACTGGCATCATTGAGTGGTTCGCGAATAAAGCGAGGCAGCTGGATTTCAAACAGATCGAACATCGACAGTGCGAAAACGACAAACATCAGCGCAAAGACGCTCAGAACCCAGGGTGACTGCAATTGTGCCTGAAGATTGAAGCTGGCCCCCAGCAGGCCGGTCAGCACGCCGGCCGCAGCGTATGTGAGTGCCATGCCCAGCACATAGCTACCGGACAGGAGCAGGGCATGGCCGGTTGTCCGGGTGTTTCTGCCGGAAACCAGCGAGGAAATAATCGGGACCATGGGCAACACACAGGGGGTGAAGGTGAGTCCCAACCCGAGGAGCAAAAATACACCGGCAATGACCAGGGTGGATTGCTGGGCCAGAAAGCCGGCGAGGCCGGTGGCGGTTTCCGTGTCGACGGGAACACTGTCGCCTGACGCAAAACCAGCTGTTGCGGCGGTCTGTGAGCCGGATCCGCCGCCACCCTGGTAGAACAGTACATCCCGGGTCTGGGGCGGGTAACACAAGCCTGCTTTGGCGCAGCCCTGGTAGGTTACCTGAAGTTCTGCTTCCCGAAGGCCAGCAGGCAGCGCGACAGGCACACGGGCGTCAACGGGATCAAAGAAAACGGTGGTTTTGCCGAAGAATTCGTCCTCGGTCACCGTGCCTGGCGCCGAGAAAGTGGGTTCGCCCAGGCTTACCTCGGGATTTGTAGCGGTGATGCTGATCCGGTCGCGATACAGGTAGTGCCCGGGCGTGATATTCCAGGAGAGAACCACGGTGTCAGCGTTGGTTGAGAAACTGAAGGGCAGTGCTTCGTCGACGGGCAGAAAGTCGCTACCCTGGCCACCGAAAAGCGAGCCTCCATTGCCGCCGAGTGCCCAGGCGGAGGGGGAACTCAAACACACAAGGGCGAGTGCCAGAATCAGGCCCAGAGGATTCGCCCATTGGCGTTTTATCGTCGTTACTACAGCAAAAGCCATCATTGATTGTAAGATTTCCCGGTTGGTGTCTCTCTGTTCAGAGTCTTTTCAATTGCGACTGTTACACCGCAATCGGCGCCGGCGCAAGCCAGCCATGGACACGACGTGACTGTCAAAGTTCCCTCTGGTATTGGGGGCGGTAAAGTCGCACAATAGCCACCCAATGAATCACAGTCCAAATGATCTTATCATGCTGTTTAATGACCTTTTCCGGGAAGCATACCGGACAGTTCTGGTCAAAGGCAGTGATGAACCTGAATACTTGCCTGCCAGCGATCCGGAAGGTCTCGCACAGGTCGTTTTCGCTCACGGCTATTATGCCAGTGCTTTGCATGAAATAAGCCACTGGTGTATTGCTGGTGAGCACCGGCGCACACTTCATGACTATGGTTACTGGTACTGTCCGGATGGCCGGACACTGCAGCAGCAGCAGGCTTTCGAGCAGGTTGAGGTCAGGCCCCAGGCCATTGAGTGGTTGTTTTCGGTGGCCGCAGGAGCCCGTTTTCACATCAGCGTGGACAACCTCTCCGGCGTTGGCGCCGCCGATGAAGAGCGGTTTCGGCAAAGAGTCAGAGACCAGGCAGGTGAGTATCTGGAACAGGGGTTGCCGCCCCGGGCCCAGAGATTTTTTGACTCGCTGGCCACATTTTACGGTACCGGAGAAACCTTAGAAGAACGCTGGCATGAAGATGCCCGACGTATCGCTCCGCTATATTCTGAATCAGGACATTCCCAGGAAAACTGAGACTTTATGACATCTGACCCAAAACACACCGGCGATCTGAGATTCAGCGATCTGAACCTCGACAAACGTTTGCTGGATGCCATTACGGCCATTGGTTTTGAATACTGCACACCCATTCAGGCCGAAACACTGCCCTGGACACTGGCCTGCGAAGATCTGATTGGTCAGGCGCAGACCGGCACCGGCAAAACCGCTGCGTTTCTGATTACGGCGATCCAGAGTTTGCTGGAAACCCCGATTCCCGAAAAGGACCGTTTTGCCTCCGAGCCGAGGGTTCTGGCCCTGGCGCCAACCCGGGAACTGGCGATGCAGATCGCGAAAGACGCTGAGCAACTGTGCCAGCATACCGGGCACAACGTAGTAACCGTTGTCGGTGGCATGAACTATGACAAGCAGCGCGATCAGCTGCAGAATGAGATCGTCGACATTCTGGTTGCGACCCCGGGCCGTCTGATCGATTTTCTCGGATCCCAGGACGTGTTTCTGGACCAGCTCGACATCCTGATCCTTGATGAGGCTGATCGCATGCTGGACATGGGCTTCATTCCCGATGTGAAGCGCATTATCCGCAAATGCACACCCAAAGAGGAGCGCCAGACCCTGCTGTTCAGTGCCACGTTCAACCAGGACGTGCTGAACCTCGCCTCCATGTGGACCAGCAACGCGGAGTTTGTCGAAATTGAACCGGAGCAGAAAACGGCGGAGCGGGTTGAGCAGACCGTCTACCTGGTGGGCGACGATGAAAAGCTGCCGGTGCTCGTCAATTTCCTGAAGCGGCCGGAAGTGGAAAAGGCGCTGGTATTTGCCAACCGCCGGGATCAGTGCCGCGACCTGGAAGAAGATCTGAGGAATCAGGGCGTCAAAGTTGCCCTGATGTCAGGCGAAATAGCCCAGAACAAGCGCCTCAAAACCCTGGACCAGTTCAAAAAAGGCAGCATCCAGGTCCTGGTGGCCACCGATGTGGCTGGCCGTGGTATTCACGTCAACGGCGTCACCCACGTTTTCAACTACAATCTGCCTGATAATGCTGAAGATTATGTGCACCGGATTGGCCGCACAGGCAGGGCTGGCAAACACGGGGTTTCCATCAGTTTTGCCGGTGAGGATGACTCGTTCGCGCTTCCCGCCATCGAAACCTACATCAGCCAGAAGCTGAAGACTGCCGTGCCCGATGAAGCGCTCATGGCGCCGATGGACAATCCGCCAATTACCCGCAAGCGCGGTCGTCGCCCGCAGGGTGGCGGTGGACGTGGTCAGGGTGGGCGCAATCAGCGTCAGCGCAGGAACTGACAGGGCCGAATATCATCATGTTGATCGTAGCAGACGAAAACATTCCCTTACTGGATTCCTTTTTCGGCGATATCGGCGAGATTCGCCGGGTATCCGGCCGTTCCATGTCGAACGAGGATGTCCGGGATGCCGATATCGTCCTGGTTCGTTCCGTCACCAGGGTAAATCGTGAGCTCCTGGAGGGCAGTCGGGTTCGGTTTGTTGGCACAACCACCATCGGTACCGACCATGTCGATCTCGACTGGCTCGAGGCCGCGGGTATTCGCTTCTCGGCGGCGCCCGGCTGCAACGCCAACAGTGTTGCCGAGTACGTTTTGTCTGTGCTTTCGCTGCATGCCGAGCGGCGTGGCCTTGCAGACTGGTCCCAACTCAGTGTTGGTATAGTCGGGGTCGGCAATGTCGGTGGCGAACTGGCCCACAAACTGGAACGCCTTGGATTTGATGTGCGCCTCTGTGATCCGCCCAGGGCGGATCGGGAAGAGGACGACCAAGAGTTTGTGTCGCTGGAAGAGGCCATGAAGTGTGATGTGGTGTCCCTGCACACACCTTTGACGCGAGAAGGGGACCATCCCACGCTGCATATGATTGGTCATCCCGAGCTTGAGGCTCTGGGCGCAAATCAGCTCCTTATCAATGCTGGTCGTGGAGAAGTCATCGACTCGTCAGCATTGCTGGCCCGGCTTGACCAGGGTAACGCGCCGACCGTGGCGCTGGATGTCTGGGAACAGGAGCCGAGGATTCACCCCGAACTGGTTGACCGGGTCTGGCTGGCGACACCGCACATCGCCGGATACAGCCTCGAAGGCAAGGTTCAGGGGACGGAAATGATCTACCAGTCGCTTAGCCAGTTTCTGGGCTTGCCGGTTCGCAAAAAAGCCGGCCAGTTTTTACCCGAGCCGGCGCTCAGCAAGATTTCCTTTACCAGCTCGGCCGACGAAGAAGATGCCATCCGCATTGCGCTGAGGGCTTGCTATGACCCTCGTCCCGACGATGCCCGGCTGCGGAATGCCATGACCGGATCCGTTGAAGAGCGAGGTGCGGCGTTTGACAGGCTCCGTCGTGATTACCCGGTACGTCGGGAGTGTTCCAGTCTCAAGATTCAGCTCAAGGGCACCAGCAAATCGCTGCAGGACAGTTTCCGGGCCATTGGGTTCAAGTTGAAAATCTGAACGAGTCTCACCTGTACAACAAAAAACGGGGCCCGAGGGCCCCGTTTTTTTACAGCTTGGCGTGCTGCAATGCCTGTATCCGGTCTTCCAGGGGCGGATGCGTCATAAACAGGGCGCTCAGGCCGCCCCGGGCTCCGCGATTGATGCCGAATGCCTGGAGCGAATCCGGCATCTGATCCGGCACTTCACTCTCCTGTTTCAATCTTGCCAGCGCGCTGATCATGGCTGTGCGCCCCGCCAGTTGGGCGCCAGCGATGTCGGCCCGGAATTCCCGCCGGCGGGAGAACCAGAACACGATCGTGCTGGCCAGAATGCCCAGGACAATCTCGGCAACGATGCTGACGGCGAAAAACCCAAGGCCATGCCCACTTTCGTTCTTGAATATCACCCGGTCAACAAACGAACCGATGACCCGGGAGGCGAAGATCACGAACGTGTTCACCACACCCTGAATCAGAGCCAGGGTCACCATGTCGCCATTGGCCACGTGGCCGATTTCGTGGCCCAGAACTGCCCGGATTTCGTCCTTGTTGAAGCGATGCAAAAGGCCCTCGCTGACGGCGACCAGGGCATCGTTCTTGTTCCAACCCGTTGCGAAGGCGTTGGATTGGGACGCCGGGAAAATAGCCACCTCCGGCATTCCGATACCGGCGTTCTTCGCCAACTCGGCTACGGTATCCACCAGCCAGCGCTCGGCAGGTGTTCTCGGGGAATCAATAACCCGGGCCCTGGTGCTCCACTTGGCCATTCGTTTGGATATCAGCAGAGACACGATGGCGCCGGCAAATCCGAAGACCGCCGCGAAGGCCAGCAAAGAGCCATACTGAATACCATTCTGGGCGAGGTAGCTATCCACGCCCAACAGCCGCAGTGTAAAGCTCGCGACAAGGATGACAGCAAGGTTGGTTGCCAGAAACAGCAGAATACGCATGTTGGTGCCCTGATCAGTTCGTCAAAGAAAATAAAGCCGCTATTCAGACCGTTATATGCGGTCGCGGTTCAATCAATCAACGAGCTTACGGTGATTTAATAATTGCCGCGGTCGGCAAAAAAGGTTGCCTGCATGATCTGGCTGATTCGGGCGGAGTTCCCCCCGCGCAGCGCCTTGCGAATCAGGTGGATGTGAGTGGAAAGATCCTCCTGAACGGAAGGGGGCAGATTACCGGCAGCCGTTTCCTCGGGGATTCCGAATTCGCTGGTCAGAGTCTCTGGCGCCGGCGCGCTCAGGCGGATAAAGGCGTCTCTGGTCAGAACCGCCTGGTCCAGAGCTTCCTGGCGGATGGTGTCGACGTACCGGAGCAGACCTTCCTCTGCGAGCCAGAGCAGGGCGCCGAAACAGGCCATGTGTCGCTTGCTGTGCAGGCCAAATTCGTCCGGCTCATCCGGGCCGGCAATGTCCTCGACAAACAGGTTGATGCGCCTGGGAAAGGCACCGTACAACTGCACCAGGGCAATGGCCGCATCTTTGTAGAATTCCTCGACGTGAATATCCGCCATCGTTTTCCCCGTTATTGCTGGTATTGGCCAAGGAAATTGCCGAGCCGGCCCATAGCATCCTCGAGGGTATCTTCCCTGGGCAGGAACACGACTCTCAGGTGCTGCCTGTCATCGATATTGAAGGCCGACCCCTGCACCAGGAGGATCTTCTCCTGCAACAGCAGGTCCAGAACCAGTTTCTCGTCGTTCACGATAGGGAAGTGCTTGGGATCCAGTTTCGGAAACAGGTAAAGCGCACCCTGGGGTTTGACGCAGCTCACGCCCGGAATGTCGTTAAGCATGCGCCAGGCGGTTTCCCTTTGCTCGTAGAGCCGCCCGCCTGGCGCCACCAGATCGTTGATGGACTGGTAGCCTCCCAGGGCTGTCTGAATGGCCAGTTGGGCCGGAACGTTGGCACACAGGCGCATATTCGAGAGCATGTCGATGCCTTCGATCAGATCTTTCGCCCGGTGTTTTGCTCCACTGACGATCATCCAGCCCGAGCGGTAACCCGCTGCCCGGTAATTCTTGGACAGGCCGTTATAGGTAAAGAACAGCACGTCGTCGGCCAGCGAGGCGGTCGAGATGTGCTGGGTACCGTCATAGAGGATCTTGTCGTAGATCTCGTCCGACAGAATAATCAGGTTGTGCTTGCGGGCCAGTTCGATGACCTGCTCGAGAAGCTCCTTTGAATACACTGCCCCGGTCGGGTTGTTGGGGTTGATCAGAACAATGGCACGGGTCCGCCGGGTGATCTTCTTGCGGATATCGTCAATATCCGGAAACCAGTCCTGCTGTTCGTCGCAGCGATAGTGCACGGGCTTGCCGCTGGAAAGTGTGACGGCTGCGGTCCACAAGGGGTAGTCGGGGGCCGGGATCAGGACTTCGTCGCCGGTATTCAACATGGCTTGCATCGTCATAACGATCAACTCGCTGACGCCGTTGCCCAGGAAAATATCGTCGATATCGACCTTGTCGATACCCCGCTGCTGGCAGTAGTGCATGACCGCCTTGCGGGCGGAGAACAACCCCTTCGACTCCACATAGCCCTGGGCCTGGTGCATGTTGTAGATGACGTCCTGCTGGATTTCTTCCGGGACATCCAGTTCGAACGCTGCAGGGTTGCCAATATTAAGCTTGAGTACCCGGTGACCCTCTTCCTCTAGCCGGCGTGCCTCCCGCAGAACCACGCCACGGATTTCATAACACACGTTATCCAGCTTGGCGGATTTGTAGTAGTTCTGCATAAGACCCGGACGTCCTTCTTTTGAGATCGAAAAATGGCACCTGCCAATACGAGAGGCCTTTATTCTAGCGGAGCGAGGCCCGGCGGCAACAGGGGAATTATGATGAATTGTGTCGTGTTAAGGCAGATTTAGCACACAAACCTGAACCGGTTTTTAAAAATGATCGCCGTAGAGCCTGCATTGCCATGGTTTTTTGGTCTGTGTTGTGAACAATGGAGTCACGACGAACACAAACATCGAAGGGAGAGCTTCATGGCAGGCGAGACGGTCTACGATTTTACGGTAAGGGATATCAAGGGTAATGAACAAAGCATGGCAGAGTACCGGGGCAAGGTGCTCCTGATCGTGAATACCGCGAGTAAATGTGGTTTCACACCGCAATTCGAAGGCCTGCAGTCCCTGCACAACGAATTGGGGAGTAAGGGGTTTGAGGTTCTGGGTTTTCCCTGCAACCAGTTCCTTAATCAGGACCCGGGCGACGAGGATGCAATTAGCCAGTTCTGCAGTCTCAACTACGGGGTCGACTTCCCCATGTTTTCCAAGGTCGAAGTCAACGGTGATGGCGCCCACCCACTGTTTCGCTTTCTCAAGCATGAAGCCAAGGGACTGATGGGGTCTGAAAAGGTCAAGTGGAACTTCACCAAGTTCCTGGTAGCTCCTGATGGCAAGGTAGTCCGTCGCTATCCGCCTACAACCAAGCCGGAGGATATTCGGGCCGACATCGAGAAACTGTTACCGGCCTGAAGGTCGCGGTCAAATCGCGGGGCGCCAGCGGTCGATGACCGTCCTGAGCTCTTCGCGCTTGTACGGCTTGGTAATGTAGTCGTTCATGCCTGAGGCGAGGCAGTCCTCGCGGTCGCCCTGCATCACATTTGCGGTAACAGCGATGATCGGCAGGTCTTTCCATTCGGGGTTTTGCCGAATCCTCTGTGTTGCTTCGTAGCCGTCCATAACCGGCATCTGGCAATCCATCAGTACCAGGTCATAGTGGTTGTTTTCCAATGCCTGTATGGCCTTGAGGCCGTTCTCTGCGTGATCTGTGCGATGGCCGAGTTTCTTGAGCAGGCTGACGGCCACCATCTGGTTGACCTGATTGTCCTCCACCAGAAGGATTTTCAGGGAAGCCTCCGTGCCGGTTTGCTCATCGTCTTCCACGGCGGTAGCCGTTTGTTCCTCGCTGTTCAGCAGCCCCGCGGCCAGAAGCAGGCAACGTAGCAATTCATCCCGTCGCAATGGCAACGAGAGCAGCTGTTGCTGCCCCAGTGCAGGGGGCAGGGTGCCGAAAGAGTCCACCAGTACGACGCCGGCGCCTTGCCAGTTGTCTGCGAATGCCAGGGTTTCTTCGTCTCCGGCGTTGGCAAGTGCAAGTAGAATTCCATCAGGGTGTCTGCTCGCGCCGCGTATCGGGATGCCCCATTTGCGAAGTTGGGCTTCGATCGCAGACCGGTGTGGGTTGTCCGGTGGTATGGCCATCGCTATGCCAATGTCCTTGAGGCGGGAATCCACGCGGGGCAGATCATAATCTTCGCTGGCTCCATGAACCGGCAGGGGCAGGGTGACGGTGAAGTGTGTGCCGCTGCCCTCCCGGGAGTCCACCAGAATCTGGCCATGCATGCGTTCGACAAGTTGACGGCAGAGCGTCAGGCCGAGCCCGGTGCCCCCATAAAGCCGCGTGGTCTCTGCATCAGCCTGGGAGAAGGGTGAGAAAATCCGGTGCAGGCCCTCAGTAGACATACCGATCCCGGTATCCACGACATCGATTCTCAGGCTACCCCCGGAGTAGGCTGCCTTTAATTTCACGCTGCCTTCGTCCGTGAATTTGATGGCATTGCTCAGGAGGTTGTTGAGCACCTGGCGTACCCGTGTCGGGTCTCCCAGGAAGTCTTCAGGCAGATCCGGATCGATTTCGGTGACCAGGTGAATACGCTTGCGCCGCGCCTGTTGGGCATGGAGTGTCGCGCACTCTTCGATCAGGTGCCGAACACTGAAGGGGATGTTTTCCAGACTGAGTTTGCCGGCCTCTACTTTCGAGATGTCCAGTATGTCGTTAAGCAGCCCGAGCAGGCTTTCACCGGCGTTCAGAGCAATTTCTATCCTGTTGCGCTGGGCAGAATCCAACTCGCTCTCGAGTGCCAGGCCGAGCATCCCGAGAACTCCATTGAGCGGAGTCCGGATCTCATGGCTCATGCTGGCCAGGAAATTGGCCCTTGCCCGCGCCCGGCGAACTGCATCTTCCTTGGCTTTGACCAGGGCGCGATTACCGCGCTGCAAAGCATCGTTCTTTTCGGAGATCTCCCGGGTCCGGTCCGCCACCTCCTGCTCAAGCTGGGTGGAGTAGTTTTTCATGGCACTCTCGGCGTGCCGGAGTTGTGCAAGGCTGGAATCGATGGTTTCCAGGTGCTGGTTGATGATACCAACCATGGTCCCGATCTCGTCTTCCCGATGGTTTGCCGGGATCGGAAGCCTGACCTTTTCCGGAGAGGTAGCCCGCACCTGGCTCAGTGCGCTGATCACATTGAGCATGGGACGGGTCAGCACAAAATAGAAAATGGCAAGGAGAGCTGCAGACAGGATCAGGCTTTTCAGTAGCCCGCTGATCAGCGTGTATCCGGCTCGTTGGAGGAAGAGCGCCCCATAGTGATAGGTGTCAATGGTGACGATCAGATGCCCAAGTGGCAGATCCTCAAGTTGCGGAACCCGGAGCTCCTGTCGAAATACGCGATCCGGCCCGAACAGCAGATCGCTGACCCAGCGATAGGGCGAGACCGGGCTGCTCTTGCTGGATGCTGCCATGGTCTCGTCGTCATTATCGGTAATCCGGGCATCAATGGTCGCGGGATGGCGAAGCAGGCCGTCGAGCAACTCTTCCGCCAGGCGGACGTCGATGTTGTAGGCAATCTGGGAGGCCGGGCTGTTGCTGATATCGATCAGCGCATGGATTTCCTTCTCCATGGAATCCTTCGCGCTAAAGTAGTCCAGGGTAATCTGGACCACATTCAGCACCAGCCCGAGGGCCATGGCAACGAGGACCGTGTCTCGAGTCAGTCTATAGGAAAGCCGTTGTTTGAAGCCGTTGCTCACGGGTTTGCACTGTCCCTGTTGACGGGCCTCTCACAGCGACCCGTTCGGTACCTTCAGTCGTCGTAATCGGCCTTTTTCTTCCACTCATCGTCGTGGAGAAAAGTATCCCACTCTCGGTCCAGTTTGGACTCTCCCTGCGGGCTTTCCTTACCCTCTGCACTCATGGCCTCAAGTTCCTGAATGCGCGTCCGGAAGCTCTTCACTGCTTTCATGGCAAGTGGATTGTCGCGGGATTTACCCATTTCGGTACTGGCCAGGTGATAGGCATGAATGGCCTTCCGGATCTGGTTCTGGCGAACATAGTCCCGGGCCTGAAACACATGAAGATCCGCGTGGGTCTTGTGGACAAGGAAGAGCACATACTTGAGGTTTTTCTTGGCGGTGGCCGAATCAATCCGCCCGCTCTTGTGCATGGCTTCAATCATCTTGAACAGATTCTGAAGCAATTCCTTGACGTAATTCGACTTTTCCGCGGAATCAATCTTGACTGGCGTGGTGGTGTCGCGCTTTTCAACGATCTGTGTTTTCAGTTCTGCAGCGGACTTCTGCCATTCCTTGACCGGCAGGTTCGACTTCAGGCCGGCCAACTCCGTGCAAGCTTCTTCCATGCGTTTAATCAGGAGCAGTTTCAGATCGGCTGTCAGGTATTGGCCTGGAATTTCGGTCAGCAGGCGATTGGCCCTTTTATAGGCGTCTTCCTGAGCGGTAATCTTGCGCGCCCGTTCAATGCGGGCGCGTTCCCGCATCTGACTGAGCACAATAATGACAATCGAGACGGTCACGATGGCCGCCAGCAAAAGGACGATCGTAGTGGTATCCATTTTGTCAGTAACGACTCCGGCTTCAGGATCAAATGATGGCGGGTGTACAAACCGGCCTCAAAACACCGATATTATTCAGCAAGTATCCGAAAGACTAGCAGAAATACCGCTCCAGATCCGTTTTCAAATGTGAAAGATCGTGTTGCTGATTGATTACGTGAATCCTCGCTATCATGTATATTGCTCTCGTGAATGAGCCTCGCTTTTCCTGTTGTTCTGGTGTTCCGGAGTTTTTGTGGATATTTCCCGTGTTGATCTGAACCTGCTCGTGTACCTGGATGTGTTGCTGCGCGAGCGGAATGTGACCAAGGCAGCGAACCACCTGGGTATTACCCAGCCTGCCATGAGCAATGGTTTGAAGCGGTTGCGGGATCTGTTCAGTGATCCGCTCCTGGTGCGAACCAGTGAGGGTATGACGGCCACGGAGCGCGCGCGTGAATTACAACCGCTGGTGCGTGGAATCCTGTCGGATATTGAGCAGGCCGTGCAAGATAAGACACCGTTTTCGGCTCTTGAAAGCCAGCGCGTGTTCCGGATTATGGCCAGTGATTATGCCGAATCCTGCCTGATGCCCCGGGTTCTGAGGCGGATCCGTCAGGAAGCCCCGCACGTCACCCTGGATGTGCTCACGCCCAGTGACGTCAGCTTCCTGGATGTCGAGCAGGGGCGGTTGGATATGGCGATCAACCGGTTCGACAAGATCCCCCAGTCTTTCCATCAGAAGACCCTCTGGACCGAGTATTTTGCCTGCCTGATGAACGCCCGTAACCCGGTATTGAAGGAGCCCTTCACCCTGGACACCTATCTGGACGCCAGCCATATCTGGGTCAGCAAGACCGGGTTTGGTGTTGGTGTTGGTGTAAACCCAAAGGATGTCCAGCGACTGGGCTGGGTTGATGAGGCGCTGTCGAGAATGGGGCGCAAGCGACAGATTTCCGTTTTCACCCGTCACTATCAGGTTGCGATGCTGCTGGCCGAGCAGCATGACCTGATTGCCACGCTGCCATCCCGGGCAGCCTGGCTGCAGAAAGACAACCCGAATCTTGTGGTCAAGGTGCCTCCGTTCGAGATTCCACCGTTCGAGCTGAAAATGGCCTGGAGCCCTCTGTTGCAGCACAACGCGGATCATCAATGGCTGCGCAAACTGATTGCTGAGGTGGCTACGGAGGTGGATACCGAGTTTGCTCCGTTCGGGGCCAGGTTCGAAGCCCCGGACGCGCCCCAGGCCCATCACTCAGAGCGGTAGTTCCCGAAGCTCCAGGGAAGGGCGGGCTGCATCCCACATGCGCTGGAAGTTTTCCGACAAGAGCTTTACGCGGCCGCCGTCCGAGAACTTGGCGAAACCCTCTGGCTTGTAGAAATCATGTCGGTACACCACGCCTTCACGGTCCGCAATAATGAAGGGCTGGTCCTCAACCGGGTAGTCCTCGTTGACCAGTCGAAGTTCCATGCGGCTCGGCAGCCGGCGCATCAGTTCGACCAGTGTGTGTCGACGTTTCACCAGCGGCTTGTCGTCATGGATCAGCAACCTGACTTCGCTGAGCCGGTGCCGACGGGCCAGGGCGGAGATCAGCTCCCGGAAACGATGCCGATCATACAGATCGTGTTCGAGCAGGCGGTCATACAGCCAGATGCGCT
Source organism: Marinobacter sp. (assembly GCA_002718255.1). GTDB lineage: Bacteria > Pseudomonadota > Gammaproteobacteria > Pseudomonadales > Oleiphilaceae > Marinobacter. The sequence goes on from PBED01000052.1 coordinate 21,201, forward strand.
GGCCGGCCTGGCCAACCACCGAATCCATTAGCCCCAGTAGCCTGGCCTCGGTATCAAACAGCCAGGAGTCTGTGTCGCTGCCCAGAATCATCGGCCGGTCCCGGGAGCCAAGGCCCTCGGCCGCGAGTCCCGGTGCCAGGCTACGCATGTCAAAGTGGGGAATGCCGGCGTCGTCGTAAACGCCCGAACAGACGTGGAAGCCTGACCGTTGATAAAAAGGAATGGCGTGCTCCTGGGCAGACAACCTGAGCTCGGCAAAACGGTCAGCCGATTCTGCGATCAGGTGCCGGAGCAACGCTTCCCCGATACCCTGTCCGCGGTATTGGGGCAGGATCGCCATGCGACCGATGTGGCCGGTCTCTTCAAGGGTGGAAAACAGTCGTGCCACGCCTGCCGGGGTATTGTCTGGCAGCACTGCCAGATAGTGATCGGCAATTTCGTCGGTTTCATCCCACTCCAGCTCCGGCGGGACTTTCTGTTCCTCAATAAACACCTGCTGGCGGATATCGCGGATGGATGCCGGGGCCAGTTGCCAGCTGTATTTGCGAAACCGGATGCTCATAAAGCTTATTCGAAGTAAATCGAGCCTTGATTGTAGAGGGTGGTCAGAAGTCCAAGCAATGCTTCGTCTTCGGAGAGCCGGGCGAGGGTCGGCATATCGACGCGGGCCCCCGAGCAAAGAAGCGGAGCAAACGGCTGGGCATCGCCCTTGAGCAGGAACTGCTCGCCGTCCACAAACAGGGCGGTTTCGCTGGCAAACTCGTAGTAGGCGAAACGGGAGCCTTCGTTCCACCGCAGCTGCTCGCCCGCGTGTATTGCTTCGGCGACGTCTCCGGTGGACGCTGGCTCCTCCGCGGGCACGACAATATCCATGCTCTTGGGCGCCGTTGAGAACTGGCCAAACCAGAGGGCCAGTTGCCGGCGGTCCTCAAGCTTTTCCCGGATAACGGTCTCGAGGCGGTCAACAACGTCCGGCTGAATCGTGCCCGGATTGTCCTGTATTTTCAGATCCGGATCGTTCAGGTGATCTGAGGCGTCGGACTGGCTGCAGAGGAAATCGGTAAATCCGGTCAGAATGTCATCCACGGTGGGTGCACGGAAGCCAACCGACAGCGTGATACAGTCATCCTCGGCCACTCCATGGTGGCCAATACCCGGCGGCAGATACAGCATGTCACCGGGTGCCAGAGTAACGGTTTCTTCGCCATCCCAGCTGCTCAGAATGCGCAGCGGAGTGCCCTCCACGCGGGGAGAGGTATGATCACAATGGCCTCCAAACGTCCACCGGCGGTGGCCCTGGGCCTGGAGGAGGAATACATCATACTGGTCGTAATGGGGACCAACGCTGCCGCCTTTCGGGGCAAAACTGGCCATAATGTCATCCAGGCGCCAATTGGGGATGAAGCGGAAGTGTTCCAGCAAATCTGCAATATCGGGCACCCAGTGGTCCAGCCCCTGCACCAGGAGCGTCCAGTCCTGTTCGGGCAGGCTGCTGAACCGGTCCGGCGAAAAGGGGCCGTTGTGGAGCTGCCAGGGCTTGCCATCGTCATTTTCGATCACAATCCGGGACTCCACGCCCTCCTCACAGGCCAGGCCGGCCAGTTCATCAGCGCTGACCGGGCACTGGAAATCGGGAAACGCCTGACGGATAACCAGCGGCTTTTTCTGCCAATAGTCCCGCAGAAATTCAGAGGGTGTGAGTCCGCCAAGCATGTCCATGGGTGTTACTCCCGGTTTCAGATGTTTTGTGCCTGATCGACTGCGTTACCGATGTAACGGCCCGGCGTCAAAGCCATCAGTTCGGCCTTGGCCTGATCTGGAATGTCGAGGCTCTCAACGAAATTCTTGATCAATTCCGGCGTCATTGCCTTGCCACGGGTCAATGCCTTGAGTTTTTCATAGGGCTTTTCGATATTGTAACGGCGCATCACCGTCTGGATCGGCTCGGCAAGCACTTCCCAGGCATGGTCCAGGTCTTCATCCAGTCGGGCCGGATTGATTTCCAGTTTGCTCAGGCCTTTGAGGGTGGCTTCGTAGGCAATCAAACTGTGCGCAAAGCCAACACCCAGGTTACGCAGTACGGTGGAGTCGGTCAGATCCCGCTGCCAGCGTGATATAGGCAGTTTGGCAGAGAGGTGGCTGAACAGCGCATTGGCGATGCCAAGGTTGCCCTCGGAGTTCTCGAAATCGATGGGATTGACCTTGTGGGGCATGGTCGAAGAGCCTACTTCGCCTTCTACCGTTTTCTGCTTGAAGTAGCCGAGGGAAATATAGCCCCAGACGTCACGGTCCAGATCGATCAGGATGGTGTTGAAGCGAGCGACGGAGTCATACAGCTCGGCAATGTAATCGTGCGGTTCGATCTGGGTGGTGTAAGGGTTCCAGTCGAGCCCGAGGCTCTCGATGAACTCCCGTGCGTTCTGGGCCCAGTCGATTTCCGGATAGGCGGAGAGATGGGCGTTGTAATTACCCACGGCACCGTTGATCTTGCCCAACAGCTCGGTTTCCCCGATCTGTTTTACCTGGCGCCGCAGACGGTGAACGACGTTCGCCAGCTCTTTGCCCACGGTCGTGGGCGAGGCCGTCTGGCCGTGAGTGCGCGACAGCATCGGTTGTTCGGCATGGTCATGAGAAAGCTGCGCCAACTTGTCGACAACGCGGTCCATGGCCGGTAGCAGGCCGTGGTCCAGGCCTTCCCGCAGCATCAGCGCATGGGAGAGGTTATTGATGTCTTCAGAAGTGCAGGCGAAGTGAACAAATTCCGTGACAGCGTGCAGCTCAGGAACGCTGGCGATCTTTTCCTTGATGAAGTACTCCACCGCTTTCACATCGTGATTGGTGGTGCGTTCGATGTCCTTGATACGCTCTGCGTCTTCCAGGCTGAATTCGCTCACCAGACGGTCCAGGAAGCCGTTGGCGTCGGCGGAAAACGCAGGAACCTCGGCCACGCCAGGGTGAGCGGCCAGTTTCTGTAGCCAGCGGATCTCGACGGTCACCCGGTTCCGGATCAGGCCATACTCACTGAAAATTTCACGGAAGACGCTGACCTTGTTGCCATAGCGTCCATCGACCGGGGAAATGGCGGTCAGGGCGGTGAGTTCCATCGAAAACCTCTCAAGTCATCAAAGAATCGGATCAAAAGAAAATAGGGGTGCATATCATACACCACCGCCGGCTCTGAATCAGCGCCGTCAGTGGTAGAGGGAGCGATTGGCTTCTTCGGCAAGCTCTTTGGCAAGCCCGATCACTTTCTTGCGGGCAAAGATCAGTTGCCAGCGTCGGCCGCCGGTCTGGCGCCAGAGCACTGCGGAACGGATACCCGCCAGCAGCAGTGCCCGCACTTTCGCGGCATTCTCCTCGCGTTGGAGCACAGAGGGGTTACCGCTCACCTGGATACGCTGGCGAAAGGTGCTGATGGTATCGGCGTAGACGGAAGCCAGATTGCTGATCAGGTTCGGGTGTGTGTACCCGAAGTGGCTGGCGGTGTGCCTGGCCTGATCAATGCGACTGCCAATCACGTCCAGCATGTCAGAGCGGCGATTCAGTTTGGATTCGAGCTGGATCAGGTTGAGGGCGTAGCGCAGAACTTCGATGTCCTGCTGCCGTGACTGCTGGCTGAGCACCGAGGACAGGGTGACGAGGCCTTCGCGGATATCGCGAAGCTCGCCTCCGTAGACGTCCAGTGTGTTCTCGGGGTTGGTGGCAAACAGGGAACGGATAGATGTTTCCAGGCTGGCCTCGTTGCACTGGCCATTGTGGGCAATCTGCTGGACCAGGTTGGCGGCCTGGAATACCCCGGCCAACGCCAGGGTCTGATCCTTGAGTGAGCGGCTCATGCGGTCTGTTCCTCGGAACGTGTGCCGGTCAGACGGTCTGGAAGTGGTTCGTCGTCACGCCAGGTCTGCTCAATAACGCCGCCACCAAGGCACACCTCGCCGTCGTAGAAAACCACGGACTGCCCGGGCGTGACAGCCCGCTGGGCGTCGTCAAAATCGACGCGGACACCGCCGTCGATCAACAGAACCTGGCAATCCTGATCCGGCTGGCGATAACGGGTCTTGGCCTTGCAGCGGAAATGTCCAGCAGGTGCCTCTCCGGCAACCCAGTCGATCGGACCGGATACGAGGCCACGGGAAAAGAGCAGGGGATGGTGTTTGCCCTGAACCGCAACAAGCACATTGCGGCTGAGGTCTTTCTCCGCCACATACCAGGGCTCGTCCCCGAATTCACTGAGACCGCCAATGCCCAGGCCCTGTCTCTGGCCGATGGTGTGATACATAAGGCCCTGGTGCCGGCCAATTTTCTGGCCGTCCGGTGTTTCAATGTCGCCGGGCTGGGCCGGAAGGTATTGCTTCAGGAAGTCTTTGAACTTGCGTTCGCCGATAAAGCAGATACCGGTGGAGTCTTTTTTATCATGGGTAACGAAACCCTGTTGCTCGGCAATACGGCGGACTTCCGGTTTTTCCAGCTCGCCGACCGGGAAAAGGGTCCGCGCAATGCGGTCGCCGGAGACGGCATGCAGGAAATAGCTCTGGTCCTTGTTCGGATCCAGTCCCTTCAGGAGTTGGGCCTTGCCCGTTGAACCAGCAATCGGCCGTTGCCGGGCGTAGTGGCCCGTTGCAATATAGTCGGCACCAAGGGTGATGGCATAGTCCAGAAAAGCCCGGAATTTCACTTCTTTGTTACAAAGAATATCCGGATTGGGTGTTCGTCCGGCCTGATATTCAGAGAGGAAGTGCTCAAAAACCCGGTCCCAGTACTCGGCTGCAAAACTGGCGGTGTGCAGTTTGATGCCGATGGCAACGGCAACGGCCTGGGCGTCGGCCAGATCTGTCATGGCTGTGCAGTACTCGGTGCCGTCATCCTCGTCCCAATTTTTCATGAACAGGCCTTCAACCTGATAGCCCTGGTCTTTCAGAAGCCAGGCGGCCACTGAAGAATCCACGCCGCCGGACATGCCGACGATCACACGCGTGTTGGCGTTACTGTTTGGAGAGGAGGCTTCGGGTGCGTTGGTCATGACAGCTTCGTTACCGACTAAAAAACCGCGAGTTTATCATCTTTCCGAGGGTGGCGTCTGCGCGTCCACCACCACGTCCAGCGGGTATCGCCGGCCGTTTCGGTAATCTTCTATGCACTGGATGACCAGCGGACTGCGCAGTTTGTCCCCCAGCGCGCGGATTTCATCCAGGGTGAGCCAGTGGGCGGCGATGATGCCATCGTCCAGCTGTTCAGTAACCCGGTCGCCAGCACGCGCAGCGTAGCAGAAACGATAGTAGGTAACGCCGTTGGCCGGAGCCTTGTAGGTGTAAATGCCAAGGAAGTGTATGGGCTCTATGTTCCAGCCCGTCTCTTCAAGGGTTTCCCGTCGGACGGCATCCAGAATGGCTTCATCTTCTTCGATATGGCCAGCCGGCTGGTTGAAAACAACCTTGCCGCCGCTGATCTCTTCAACCATCAGGTAACGGCCGGCTTCATCCTCGACTATAACGGCCACGGTAGCATGGGGTGTCCAGGTCATGATTTCCGGTTTCTCCTGGTTCGGGCGCCAGCGGCGTTGCCGCGGCGGGTTGGTTTTGGTGAAGCGGGTAGATTGACGGTGACCGTTCGATGGGCTCCCGATTCGAGGCCGTCAAGGGTCCAGTCACCAATCCGGTACCGGATCAGGCGAAGGGTCGGAAACCCGACGGCAGCGGTCATTCGACGTACCTGCCGGTTTTTGCCCTCGGTTATCGTCAGTTCAACCCAGCTCGTCGGAATGTTATCCCGATGTCGCACCGGAGGCACTCTCGGCCAGACCGCCGGGGCAGGCATTCTGTCGGCTTTTGCCGGCCGGGTCAGACCATCCTTGAGTTGCACGCCGGTAGCCAGGTGTCTCAGTGCTTCTTCAGAAATGTTTCCTTCTACCTGCACCCAATAGGTCTTTGGCATCTTCAGTGATGGTGACGCTATGCGGTGTTGGAGGGAGCCTTCCGCGGTCAGAAGGAGCAGGCCCTCGGAATCGTAGTCCAGACGTCCCGCCGGATAAATGCCCGGGATGCGTACGTAATCTGCCAGGGTAGCGCGAGGTGGTTTACTTCCGGAAGCGCCATCGTCTGTGAATTGGCTCAGAACATGAAAGGGTTTATTGAAAAGCACGAGTTCTGCCATGCGAAGGACTTTCCCGGATATCCGCTGTCTTTGAGCAGTGCAGCGTACTGCAAACAGGAAGGCTGGCAAAGTAGGGCGGGCGCCACCGCCCAGGGGGACCTGTCACCCGACGTTTTGAAGGACAAAAAAAGAGACCCCCACCAGCAGACGACCGGTGGGTGTGATTTTGCGTTACCAGAACAGGTCAGGCGTTGACTGCACGGGGCGGATAGCCGTCCCTGCCTGATTCCTGCTGGCCGGATTGTCCGGCAGAGTCGGTGCTGGCGTCAGTTTGCGCCTTGCTGGCAGGCAGCTCGTCGGGAACGATGTTGACTGCGTGAATGCCCTTGTCGCTGGGCTTTTTGTCGAAGGTTACGGCCTGGCCGGCTTTTAAGGTCTTGTAACCGTCCATTTGCACCGAAGAGAAGTGCGCAAACAGGTCGTCACTGCAGCCATCCTCGATGATGAATCCGTACCCTTTGGCATTGTTGAACCACTTGACCTTGCCTCTTGGCATGATGAACTCCCCTGTTCTTTTGCTGTCTCTATTCTTGTTAATTCTCTGTGTGCCTATCGGCGCCGTCGCACAGTCGGTCCGAATCCTGTTACACAAACCTTGCATGGATTTACATTATTTTACATTGCAACTTAACTTTCGGCCAATCATTGCGGTGAGTCAATAGTTTCTATGCCGGGAATGTGTGGTTGAACGCAGTCTGGAAGCGGTATCATGTTCGTATTGATAAATATCTCATGCCCCGCTTGAAAACCCCGGGGCGGACATCCACATTTAACAAGGGCACCGATAAACCGGTAAGGAATGATGCGGACTATCGAGAATTCTCTACTAGTATTCAATCAGGGGGAGGACGAACAACCGGGGCGACAGGATGACCTCAGCGTTGCTCCCGAGAAGCCCGCTCTCAAGCGCCCGGCGCGATACAGGGTGGTGCTTCTGAACGATGATTACACGCCCATGGATTTTGTGGTCGATGTGTTGATGAAGTTCTTCGGAATGAATGAAGAAAAGGCGACGCAGGTGATGCTGCTCGTCCATACACAGGGAAAAGCTGTATGCGGGGTATATACCCGGGACATCGCGGAAACAAAGGCGGCACAGGTGAACCAGTATTCTTCGGAATGCGAACATCCGCTCCTTTGCGAGATTGAACGTGCGGACTGATAGACGTTGGGGTGGCCCATGCTGAGCAAAGATCTAGAAATTACGCTGAATACGGCCTTCAAGAATGCCCGGGACAAGCGTCATGAGTTCATGACTGTGGAGCATTTGTTGCTGGCCCTACTGGATAATGAATCGGCAGTGGGCGTCCTGAAAGCCTGTGGTGCAGACCTCAAGCGGCTTCAGGAAGAGCTTGTCGAATTCGTGGACTCCACCACACCTTTGATTCCGAGCAGCGACAGTGAGCGCGAGACCCAGCCAACACTGGGGTTCCAGCGAGTCCTGCAAAGGGCTGTGTTCCATGTGCAGTCCTCGGGCAAGAAAGAGGTAACCGGTGCCAATGTGCTGGTGGCCATCTTCAGTGAACAGGAAAGCCAGGCGGTGTATGTGCTCAAGAAACAGAGCATCGCCCGCATTGATGTGGTCAACTTTGTTTCCCACGGCATTTCCAGGGTTCAGGGCGCAGAAGATCAGGAAAGTCACGATCAGGCGTCCCACGAGGAGGCTGGCGAGGAAGGCGGACAATCCAAGCCGCTTGAAAGCTACGCCACCAACCTGAACGAGCAGGCCCGTCAGGGCCGCATTGATCCGCTGATCGGCCGTGAACACGAAGTCGAGCGGGTGGTGCAGATCCTTGTACGCCGCCGGAAGAACAATCCGCTGCTGGTCGGCGAGGCCGGGGTTGGCAAAACCGCCATCGCAGAGGGGCTCGCCAAGCGTATCGTCGACGGACAGGTCCCCGATATTATTTCCGATGCGGTGGTCTACTCGCTGGATCTGGGTGCCCTGTTGGCAGGAACCAAGTATCGCGGCGATTTCGAAAAGCGTCTGAAAGGTCTGCTTGCCGAACTCAAGAAAGAAAACCACGCGATCCTGTTCATCGATGAGATCCACACCATTATCGGAGCGGGCTCTGCCTCCGGCGGCGTGATGGATGCGTCGAATCTGTTGAAGCCCATGCTCAGTTCGGGTGAAATCCGGTGCATTGGCTCTACAACGTTCCAGGAGTTCCGGGGTATTTTCGAGAAAGACAGTGCCCTGGCGCGCCGTTTCCAGAAAATCGATGTGAACGAGCCCAGTGTTGAGGACACCTACCAGATCCTGAAGGGCCTCAAGCCGAATTTTGAAAAGCACCACGATCTCAAATACACCGACAAGGCGCTTCGGGTGGCTGCAGAGCTGTCCGACCGTTACATTACTGATCGTCACCTACCGGACAAGGCGATTGACGTCATTGACGAGGCGGGCGCGCGCCAGCGGCTGCAGCCGGAAGGCAAGCGTAAGAAGACCGTTGATGTCACCGAGATCGAGGATGTGGTTGCAAATATTGCCCGTATCCCACCGAAGAACGTGTCTACCAGCGACAAGGATCTGCTGCGGAATCTGGAGCGGGATCTGAAGATGACGGTCTTTGGTCAGGATCCGGCCATCGAATCGCTGTCCACTGCTATCAAGCTGGCTCGCGCCGGGCTCAAGGCCCCTGAGAAGCCAGAGGGTGCCTTCCTGTTCGCAGGGCCGACCGGTGTCGGTAAAACCGAGGTTACCAAGCAGTTGGCCAAGGTTCTGGGTATCGAACTGGTACGCTTTGACATGTCGGAGTATATGGAGCGGCACACCGTATCACGGCTGATCGGTGCGCCTCCGGGCTACGTTGGGTACGATCAGGGTGGCCTGTTGACCGAGTCGGTGAACAAGCATCCGCACTGTGTCCTGCTGCTGGACGAGATCGAGAAGGCCCATCCGGAAGTGTTCAACCTCCTGTTGCAGGTCATGGATCACGGTACGCTGACCGATAACAACGGCCGCAAGGCAGATTTCCGCCACGTGATTCTGGTAATGACCACCAACGCTGGTGCCGAGAGCATGGCTCGTCGCTCTATTGGCTTCAGCGAGCAGGATCACAGCACCGACGGCATGGAAATTATCAGCAAGACCTTCACGCCGGAATTCCGCAATCGCCTGGACGGTATCATCCAGTTCGGCGACCTGCAGATCGATACCATCACCCACGTGGTTGACAAGTTCCTCACCGAGCTGCAGGCGCAGCTGGATGAGAAGCATGTGGTTCTGCATGTGGATGACGAGGCGAAGGCCTGGCTGGCCGAGAAGGGCTATGACGTCACCATGGGCGCCCGCCCCATGTCCCGCCTGATCCAGGACAAGATCAAGCGGCCGCTGGCCGAGCAGATCCTGTTCGGGCGCCTTTCAGAGAAAGGCGGGGATGTCTTCATCCACCTGCGGGATGACGAGCTGGTATTCGAGTACGAGGACGAGCCTGCAGAGGCGGTCTGAGACAGGCTCGATTAAAGAAAAACCGCTGGCCGGGTAACCGGCAGCGGTTTTTTTGTGCCCTGACGAAAAAAGCCCCCGAAGGGGCTTTCAGATGTCATGGGAGCATCAACGGGCGCGATATACGATCCGGCCCTTGCTCAGGTCATAGGGAGTCAGCTCAACCTTGACCTTGTCACCTGTCAGGATGCGGATGTAGTTCTTGCGCATCTTTCCGGAGATATGGGCTGTCACAACATGACCGTTGCTCAGCTCAACGCGGAACATGGTGTTTGGAAGGGTATCGATAATAACGCCTTCCATTTCAATGGCATCTGATTTCGGCATTCAGTAGAAACCTCGTTTGAATATGCTTCTGGTGATTCTAAATTGCGCAATTCTGCCTGATTTATCGGCGTTTGGCAAAGTTAGCCTGCGTCCAGTTCACGCCAGTGCCCGTCTCTCAGTGCTTCGATGGGTCGGAAGCGTGTTTTGTAATTCATTTTTCGGCACTGCTTGATCCAGTAACCAAGGTACAGGTGGGGAAGCCCCCTGCGGCGGGCTTCCTCAATTTGCCAGAGGATTGCGAAGGTGCCCAGGCTGCGGTCCTCCAGATCAGGATCGAAAACTGTATAGATGGCCGAAAGGCCATCGTCCAGAAGATCGACGGCTGCCAGTCCTACCAGCCGTTCGCCCTGGTGGATTTCCAGAAACCAGGAATCGGTTGCGCCTTCTACCAGAAACGAGGTGAACTGTTCCCTGGTCGGCGGGTACATGTCTCCGTCCTTGTGCCTTTGTTCGATGTAATTGGCGTAGAGCTGGTAATACCTCTCCGCAAAGGTGGCGGGCACCATGGTGCACTGCAAATCCTTGTTTTTGCGGAGAACCCGCCGCTGGCTTCTGTCCGGCTTGAAATCATCAACTTTCAACCGAACTGGTATGCAGGCATTGCACTGCTCACAGTGAGGGCGGTAGTAGTGGGATCCGCTGCGGCGAAAGCCGAGAGCCGTGAGTTGGCTGTAAAGCTTTTTGTCGATATGAGCCCGCGGATCCACAAACATGGTGGTGGCCTCGCGGTCTGGCAGGTAGCTGCAATCGTGCGGTGGTGTCGCGAAGAACACCAGGGTTCTGAGATTGCTCATTCACTCCTCCGGCCCGGGCCAACGCCATAGGAAGGTCCAGTCGGTCTGATCCGGTTTCTGATCGATGGTCATCCTGAGTATAGATAAAAACTCTTCCCGTGGAATAGTCCGTGCGCCCATGGTAAGCAGGTGCCGGCTCTCTACCTGGCAATCCATGATCCGGTAGCCCCAGAGCTGTAACTGGTGCGCCAGGTGAACCATGAGAACTTTGGACGCGTTGGTTTCCAGAGAAAACATGGATTCACCGAAGAAACACCTGCCAATGGCCAGTCCGTACATGCCACCGGCCAATTCACCACGCTGGTTCCAGATTTCGATGGAGTGGGCGACGCCCATGCGATGCAGCTCTGAGTAGCTGGCAATCATTTCCTCGGTAATCCAGGTACCTTCGGCACGGGTTGAGGCGCAAAGGCGGATGATTCGTCCGAAGTGTCTGTCTGCGGTTACCTGGAAGCGTTGTTGGTTCAGGGTCCGGCGCAGGCTCCGTGAAACGTGGATTTCGTTCGGAAAAAGGACACACCGCGGATTCGGTGACCACCACAAAATGGGCTGGTCGTCGCTGTACCAGGGGAAGATGCCGTTCCGGTAGGCCAGTATGAGTCGCTCGGTGGAAAGGTCGCCGCCGAGGGCAAGAAGGCCGTCCGGGTCGTCCAGGGCTTCGTTGGCGGGGGGGAACCAGAGTTGGTCCGGGTCTAGCCAGGGTAGTGAGGTCATCCTTCTCCGGCAATTACTGCAATGTTTCGGTTCTATTTTACAGAGTACCGGCCGGTGGGAGGCGCCTTCTGAAACACGCTGTGAATACGTCCTTGTACGCTTGGCTCCGCCATCCATGGCTCCGCACAGTTTCAGAAGGCGGCTCCCACCGACCTTCGCAAACTTTTGAGTTCGCGTTCCTTTTCTTTACTCAAGCATAATCAGTCTTGCTGATCCAGAAACTTTTCCGCATCCAGGGCGGCCATGCAACCGAAGCCGGCAGAGGTGACGGCCTGGCGGTAGACGTGGTCCGCTACGTCGCCGGCGGCGAAGACGCCGGGAATGCTGCTCTGGGTGGCCATGCCTTCGAGGCCGGAGCGGATGCGGATGTAGCCGTTTTCCATGTCCAGCTGGCCCTGGAACAGGTCGGTGTTCGGTTTGTGGCCGATGGCGATGAATACGCCGGCCAGGTCCATTTCCTGGGTGGAGTCGTCTTTGGTGCTTTTGATACGCATGCCGGTGACGCCGGTGCCGTCGCCCAGGACTTCGTCGAGGGTGTGGTCCCAGACGATCTTGACGTTGCCGTTTTCGGCCTTTTCAAACAGTTTGTCCTGGAGGATCTTCTCGGCACGGAGGCTGTCGCGGCGGTGCACCAGGGTCACTTCGTCGGCAATGTTGGAGAGGTACAGAGCCTCTTCGACCGCGGTGTTACCGCCGCCAATAACGGCAACTTTCTGCTTCTTGTAGAAGAAGCCGTCGCAGGTGGCGCAGGCGGAGACGCCCTGGCCTTTGAATTTCTCTTCAGACTCGAGGCCGAGATACATGGCGGAGGCGCCGGTAGCAATGATCAGGGCGTCGCAGGTGTACTCGCCGCCATCGCCCTTGAGGCGGAATGGGCGGTTACGGAGGTCGGCTTCGTTGATGGTGTCGTAGACGATGCTGGTTTCGAAGCGTTCGGCGTGCTTGAGCATGCGCTGCATGAGCTCCGGGCCCTGAACGCCGTCGTTGTCGCCGGGCCAGTTGTCGACGTCGGTGGTGGTGGTGAGCTGGCCGCCGACTTCAATACCGGTAATCAGGGTCGGGTTCAGGTTGGCGCGGGCTGCGTAAACGGCAGCGGTGTAACCTGCGGGGCCGGAACCGAGGATGATCAGTCGGGAATGTTTGGTGTCGCTCATTGGGAATTCTCTCACTGAAAAAGCCGTACGTTGCCGGGCCCCGGTTTCAGGGCCAGACGCTTCGGGGAAAGGAGCAAAGGCTAACATGAAAGGCGCGGTCTGCCATTCGTTTTGGCCAATTCCGCTTATAAAACCTTGCTATTTACTCAAGCACAGAAACAGTTGCCAACAGCTGACGAACCCTTTCCGCGCTTTTGCCGGACTCGCCCTGTTCGAGACGGTGGGCCGCCACTGCAGGGAACACGGCCTGGATGTCGTCAGGCAGCACGTGATGACGCCCCTCCATCAGAGCCCACGCCTTGGCGGCCCGCACCAGTCCCAATCCCGCCCGGGGCGAAAGCCCGTAGAGAAGGCCGGGCATTCTCCGGCTCTGTTCCAGCAACCGTTGCACGTAATCCAGAAGAGCCGGGCTGGCGGTTATCCGGGTGACGCCTTCCTGCAGGGTTTTCAGGTCGGCCTGGGAGAGCAGGGTCGGCAGCTTTTCGGTCATGGCACGACGGTCTTCGCCCTCCAGCAGCTCCCGCTCGGCCCGTGGGTCCGGATAGCCGAGGCGAAGACGCATAAGGAACCGGTCCAGTTGGGACTCGGGCAGGGGATAGGTGCCGCCCTGCTCAATGGGATTCTGCGTGGCAATCACGAAGAACGGATGGGGCAGTGGCCGGGTCTCGCCCTCGATGGACACTTGCCGTTCTTCCATGGCTTCGAGCAGAGCGCTCTGCGTTCGCGGTGATGCCCGGTTGATTTCATCAGCCAACACCACCTGGGCAAAGATCGGGCCGGGGTGGAACACAAGGCTGCCGGCCTGTTTGTCGTACATGGAGTAACCCAGCACATCCGCCGGAAGCAGGTCGTTGGTGAACTGGATGCGCTGGTACGTCAGCCCCATCACCTTGGCCAGGGCATGAGAAAGAGTGGTTTTGCCCATGCCGGGGATATCTTCGATCAGCAGGTGCCCCCGGGCCAGAAGCCCGCAGAGGGCAAGGCGTACCTGTTGGTCTTTGCCCAAGAGTATCTGGTTCAGTTCACTGACTACGGTATCGACCAGTTTTTTCATTCGGGGCTCAGTCTCTTACGCGTTTGAGGATGTCGCCGTAGGCGTCTATTCGGCGATCTCTCAGATACGGCCAGATACGGCGAACCGATTCACTGCGGTTGCGATCCAGGGTGACGGCAAGGATGCATTCGGAGCTGTCATCGCCCCGGGCCAGCAACTCACCCTGCGGGCCACAGATAAAACTGTTGCCCCAGAAACGGATGCCGTCGCTGTGCCCGGAGGGGTCGGGTTCGGTGCCTACCCGGTTCGGAGCCACGACTGGCAGGTTGTTGGCAACGGCATGGCCCCTTTGCACGGTGACCCAGGCGTCCAGTTGACGCGCCTGTTCATCGGGGTCATCCGTTACATCCCAGCCGATCGCAGTGGGGTAGATCAGGATCTCGGCGCCAGCCAGGGCCATCAGCCTTGCGGCCTCGGGGTACCACTGGTCCCAGCACACCAGCACGCCGAGCCTGCCGACAGACGTATCGATAGGCGTGAAACCGCTGCGGCCATCGTTGAACTGGGCGTCACCGGGCGTGAAGTAGAATTTTTCATAGAAACCCGGGTCGTCCGGAATGTGCATTTTCCGGTACAGCCCTGCCAGGGAGCCGTCTTTCTCAAATACAACCGCCGTGTTGTGGTACACGCCGTTCATACGACGTTCGAAAATGGATCCAACCAGCACAATACCCAGTTCCCGGGCCAGGTCAGACAGGCGCTTGCTGGTAGGGCCGGGAATCGGCTCTGCCAGCTCGAAAACAGACGTTTCCTCGGTCTGGCAGAAATATAAGGTGGCGTGAAGTTCCTGGAGGATCACCAGGTTGGCGCCACTGGCTACGGCCTCACGAACCAGTTTCTCGGTAGTGGCGAGGCTGGCGGCCTTGTCGCTGCTACAGGCCTGCTGGATGGCGGCAACATTGATTTGGCTTTTGCGCAACTCACTGCTCATCAACTGACTACTCCGGCGGGAATTTGCATGGTTACACAGTGAAGGCTGCCATGCTGACGAATCAAGGGCCGGCAATTGATCGGCACTATTGCTCTTGTCGGAAAGATCTCTTTCATGACAGCAATGGCGTCCTGATCCTGATCAACGCCGTAAACGGGAAGCAAAACCGCCTCGTTGATGATCAGGAAGTTGGCATAGGTGGCCGGAAGACGCTCACCATCCTCATCATGAATGGCATCAGGCCAGGGCAGAGGCGTCAGCTTGTAGGGGGCGCCGTCGGCCTGGCGGAACTCCTGAAGTTCCTCCTCCATGGCCGCCAACGCGCTGTAGTGTTCATCCGCCACATTTGGGCAAGTCACGTAGCAGATGTGATCCGGGGCGCAAAATCGGGCGAGGGTATCGATGTGGCTGTCGGTGTCATCCCCGGCAAGATAGCCGTGGTTGAGCCAGAGAATCCGCCGGATTCCCAGCACCTCGGAAAGCAGCTGTTCAATCGCCGTGCGATCCATGGCCGGGTTTCGGGTGGGCGTCAGCAGGCACTCGGATGTGGTCAGCAGGGTGCCCTGACCATCCGATTCAAATGAACCCCCTTCCAGCACAAAACCGACCTGCTGCATCCTGGTTGTGCCGAAGACGCCAGCATTGAAAAGGTGATTATTTAACGCATCGTCCTTTTCCCAGGGGAACTTTCCGCCCCAGGCGTTGAACCTGAAATCCAGCAGTGTCGGCCCTTCATCGGTGAGAATGGTGATGGGTCCATGGTCGCGGGCCCAGGTGTCATTCGCCGGTGCCGGAACCGATCTCACGCGTCCCGGAAAGCCATTGTCCTCGGCGTACCGATTGAGGTCCCGTTCTAGCTCCTGCAGGCGGACTACGTGTTCGCAACTGATGACAAGGTGTTCGTGTGGGAGTACGGCTTTCGCGATGTCGAGGAACACCGGTTCAACTTCGTCGATCAGGCCTGCCCAGTCGGTTCCCGGGTGGGGCCAGGTCAGCATGACGGCACTCTGGGGCGCCCACTCTGCGGGCAACACTCGTTTGGTTGTCACTACGTCACCTTGAATCATAAAAGACGCCATTCTAACCAACGATTGGTTGAACGTCAGGACATGGGAAGGGAATTTCCAGCCTGGAAAGGCCCCTCGGGCCTTCAGCGATTCGGCTTGAGAACGGTATGGATAACCCGGTCGCCTTCGAAATACACGATAAAGCCCTGATAGTGCCACTGGGTGATCGGTGGCTGGCCCACGGGACCTTCAATTTCCACGGGTGCACCCCAGGAGGCGCGCACTGATGACTGGCTCATGCCAGAGCCGGGGAAGCTGGCCTGGTCGCGATCGGCCTGGGTGCCAACTGGCACGCGGACTTCTTCAGCTACCGCGGACATCATCGGGAAAAGGGCCAGTGTGGCAGTCACTGCCAGTGCGCCGAACAGGGTAGTTTGCTTTCTCATTGATGGGTCTCCATGAAAACTGATGCCCTCGGGAGGACATGGATAAAGCGTAATATCCGAAAAAGATTAGCAAAAGTCACTCGTTTTTCCCCAGTCTACTCCTTTTGACGCTGTCGAATCTGCCACCGCATCACATGTCGTGCGATTTGCTGGCGATCGCTGTCCTCAATCCGGGCGAATTCGGTGTGGACCCTTGCTCCGCCTGACGAATCGGGGTGTACCTCGATAACTCGGGCAACTGCGCGGGGCTGGAAAAGTTCGGGTGGGAGGGTCATTCGAACGGCGAGCCGGTCTCCCGGCTGCCAGGCAGGGGTGCTGCTCGAGAACGACAGCCCACCCTCGCTCAGGGTTACTTCCTGCCAGTCCTCAGGTTGCAACGGATTTTGCTCAAAGGCCATAATGCGCGCAAGCGTGTCCAGCTTGCCGTTCAGGGATTTGATCAGTCCGGTAAGCAGCCGGTCTTTTTCGGCAAGGCTGGCAAGCTGGGATTTAACGTCCTGATCCAGCCGCCTGAATTCAGCTTTCAGGCTCTCAAGATGGTCGCCGTCGAAGGCATCTTCTTCCATTGCGGTGCCAGGCGCCAGCTTGCGGATCTCCAGGCCGATCCGGTCTTCAATGCGGAAAAAGTCCCGCCGTTCGGGTGAATAGTCCACCGGTTGGTTGGGGATGTCGGACGACTGCATCGCGGCTCCGGAAGGCTGAATTTTTATTTGGTACAGAACAGTTTAGCAGTTTCCCGTCGTGCTGGAAGGTACCCGGGAAAACCAGACCACGACAGACCGGAAGGTAGCAACAGGCACCTCTCAATGTTCAGACCCTTATCACTCTATATTGGCTTGCGTTACACGGCCGCCAAACGCCGCAATCACTTCATTTCCTTTATTTCCCTGACCTCCATGATCGGGCTGATGCTGGGAGTTGCGGTTCTGATCATCGTGCTCTCGGTCATGAACGGTTTCGATCGGGAGCTCAAGCAGAGAATTCTCGGGATGGTGCCCCACGCTACCATTCAAGGCGCCGGGCCGCTTGACGACTGGCAATCAATCGACGCGAAGGTGCAGCAGCACCCCCGCGTGCTGGCTGCTGCGCCTTTCATACAGGGGCAGGGTATGGTTACCGGCGGTGGAAATGTTCGCGGGGTCGTGCTTAACGGCATTCTCCCGGAAGAGGAGCGCACGGTTTCTATCATTGAAAACCACATGGTCGAAGGCAGTCTCAACGATCTGGTTTCTGGCGAATTCGGCATCATCATCGGTCGGTTGATGGCGGCCAGCCTGCGTCTTCAGATCGGTGACAAGGTAACCGTGGTCCTGCCGGAAGCCTCGGTTACGCCGGCCGGGGTCCTGCCCAGGCTCAAAAGGTTCACGGTCAAAGGCATCTTCAGTGTCGGGGCAGAACTGGATGGCAATTACACCCTGATTCACATGGATGATGCCGCCAAGCTCATGCGGACCGGGGGCAAAGCCGAGGGTATTCGCCTGCTGGTGGATGACCTTTTTGCGGCTCCCAAGGTGTCGCAGCAGGCTGCTGAGTCGCTGGGCGGCCGGTATTACGTATCCGACTGGACCCGAACCCACGGTAACCTGTTCCAGGCCATCCGCATGGAGAAAACCATGATCGGCCTGCTGCTGATGTTTATCGTGGCTGTCGCTGCATTCAATATCGTGTCCACGCTGGTGATGGTGGTTACCGACAAAACCGGTGACATCGCCATCCTCAGGACCATGGGGGCAACACCGGGACGCATCATGCGGATCTTTATTGTTCAGGGGGCGGTCATCGGTATCTTCGGAACCATTGTTGGCACGGCGTTGGGCGTTTTCGGAGCGCTCAACATCAGTGCCTTTATTTCCTGGCTGGAGGGAGCGCTTGGCCACCAGTTCCTGAGCGCGGACGTTTACTTCATCAGCTATCTGCCTTCCCAGCTGCAATGGCAGGACGTGTTTATCATCAGTGGCGCCGGCCTCGCCATGAGTCTGTTGGCAACGATTTATCCGGCCTGGCGGGCTTCCAGGGTGGATCCGGCGGAGGCGCTTCGTTATGAGTAAGGAACAATCCGCAATGGCACACTCTGCCCTGGTAATAGACTGCCGTCAGGTGACCCGGACCTATAACGAAGGTCTCGGCAAGCTCACCATTTTTTCGGATATCTCGCTCGAAGTCGCACAGGGGGAGACGGTTGCCATAGTGGGCAGCAGTGGTGCCGGAAAAACCACGTTGCTCAACTTGTTGGGCGGGCTCGACAAGCCGTCTTCCGGCCAGATTTCCATTTGTGGCGAAGACATTCACCGGCTTTCTGAGGGACGGCGTGCCCGGTTCCGGAATGCCCATCTCGGGTTTGTCTATCAGTTCCATCACCTGTTGCCGGAGTTCACCGCTCTGGAAAACGTGATGATGCCGTGTGCGTTGGGCGGTATGGCGGTATCAAGGTCGAGGGAAAAGGCAGCCAGCCTGCTGCAGCGGGTTGGGCTTGCCGAGCGGCTGGATCACAAACCCGGTGAGCTGTCCGGTGGCGAACGCCAGAGGGTGGCCATTGCCCGGGCACTGGTCAACGAACCGGACTGTGTTCTGATGGACGAACCGACGGGCAACCTGGATGAACATACTGGAGAAGGGGTGCAGGCGCTGATCGAGTCATTGAGGGATCAGCTGGGTATTGCCTTTGTCATGGTCACCCATGACATGAAAATGGCCAGAAGCCTGGGGCGTGTTATGCGGCTTGAGCAGGGTCGCCTGATTCAGGAAGCCTGATCAGCCTCACGACGGCGTCTGAGTCGTGCGGTGCGTCGCACCTGCCAGTCAGAGCGAATTTTCCGGCGCCACAGATACTGGATAATCAGGTAGGCCACGCAAGCGGAGACCGTTGCGACCACCAGGGACCCGAGATAGAGGGGAATGCCGATATCCAGCAGCCGCTCGCTGATCCAGGACCACGAGAGCTCGAAATCAAAACTGAGTACAGGCCGATCCAGAGCCCAGGCGCCAATCTTGTAGTTGAAATAGAACATCGGCGGCATGGTTACAGGGTTGCTGATCCATACCAGGACCACTGAAAGCGGCAGGTTGGCATTGAACCAGATGGCAAAAAAGGCCGCCGCGAGCATCTGGAAGGGCATGGGAATAAAGCAGAACCAGATGCCGACGAGAAAGGCCCGCGCAACACTATGACGGTTGATGTGCCACAGGTTCGGTTCATGAAGGATATCGCCCAGAAAGCTCAGCGACTGCATCGCTTGCACCTTCTCTGGTGAGGGCAGATAGCGTTTCATGAACTTCTTTGGCATTGGAAGTTCTGCCTTTAGACGGAGTTAGTAGACCGGCTCATCGGATGTTGCCGGTGTTTGTGACATACAGGAGGACAAGGATTGTCCGGAAGTATCAACAGACCGGTGGGCCCTTCGGGCGACTCCGGTTCCGCAGCGCTGGGCGTTATCGCCTTCTCTTGTGGCGTTATCTTACTGTATTGGTTGTCGATACTGCCACCTCCCACGTGGTTGATAGCCGCGATACCACTGCTGGCCTTCGGCCGGATCTGCGTTTTCCCGACCTTTGCCAGCTCCGCATTCGTATCTGCTCTTGGCCTCATCGTCGGACTCTCCTGGGCCTCGTGGCATGCCGGTGACCGGCTTTCAACGGTACTGCCGGCAAGCCTGGAACGCGAGCGTCTCTCTGTCTCGGGATACGTATGTGATATTCCTTCGCCCGGTAGCTTCAACAGTTTACGTTTCAGTTTCTGTGTCACCCAGTGGCACAACCTTCCCATCCCGACCCGAGAGGAAGCAAGGATGCCGGATCTGCTCAGGTTGTCCTGGTACGGTCACGGAATGGAGCGGCTTCCGGGCCAACGTTTGCGGCTGGAAGTTGTGCTCAAGCGCCCCCACGGCTCCCTGAACCCCGCGGGCTTTCGCTACGAGGACTGGCTGTTTCGCAAGGGCTACCGGGCCACGGGCAGCATTCGTAGCGTGAAGGTTGACCGGCATGTCGGGTGTTTCGTCCATTGCCAGTACCGGAAGCTGCATCGTTTGCTTCACCAATGGACCATCGAGCAATTTGGCGGTGCCCGTCATTTTCCGCTGGTTTCTTCGTTGCTCATAGGTCATCGCGGCCACATGGAACAGAAGCACTGGGATGTGCTCAAGGCGACCGGCACCATTCACCTGGTTGCCATATCGGGCCTGCACCTGGGTCTGATCGCCCTGGGGGCAGGGTTTCTGTGCCGGCGACTGTTGCTGACTGTTCCGGCACAAATAGTCAGCGATAGCTCAAGGCGTTGGTTTGCCTTCCTGGCCGTTATCCTCTGCTGTCTGGTTTATGCCCTGGCGGCGGGATTTACCGTTCCAACCCAGAGGGCTCTGGTGATGGTTGTGGCCGGTGGGTGGCTGGTACTGATGAGTCGTCAGGCCCCGGTCTGGAACGTTTTCCTGGCCGCGTTGGCTGCCGTTCTTGTGCTGGACCCTTTCGCGCCCCTGGACCAGGGATTCTGGCTTTCGTTCGCTGCGGTTGCCACCCTGATCACTGTATTCTCGTCGCGACTGGCTGGAACCGGGTGGCTGAGAGGGCTCGTCCTCGCCCAGCTCGCAGTCTTTGGCGGATTATGGCCAATCCTTGAAATACTGGGGCAGGGCCAGCCCCTGGCAGGTTTGTTGGCCAACCTGGTCGCGATTCCCTGGGTATCCCTTGTGGTTATGCCAGTGCTTGTCGCGGGTGGGTTGCTTGCCGCCTTAGTTCCAGGTGCCGCCCAGCTTTTCCTGCCAATATTCGATCTAACCCTCGGTGTTCTGTGGCAATGGCTCATGTGGCTTGCGCAGTGGCAGGCGCCGGACATCCGGGCTTGTGTCCCGGAGCTGTTTGGCTGGGCGTTGCTGAGCGTCGCGGTATTGTGTATGCCTTTCGCCATGTTCCGGCTTGTGGCGGTCCTTTCTGCGGTGTTGTGGCTGGTGTATCCGGCTCCTTCTTCCGAAAGGAATTCTTACGTGGCAGAGCCAGTTGTAAGGGTATGGGATGTTGGGCAGGGTCTTTCGGTTCTGGTCCGACACGGGCGCGAGGTTCTTGTCTACGATACCGGTCCCGCCGTGCCCGGCGTGTTTTCGGCCGTCGAATCCACGCTTTTGCCCAATCTGGCGGCTGAAGGAATCAAGCGAATTGACACCCTAGTGATCAGCCACGCCGACAGCGATCATGCCGGTGGCATTTCGGAGCTTTCCCGGAACGTCAGTGTCGGCCGTGTCATTGCTGGTGAGCCTGCGCCGGTCAGACAGCAGGTTGGCGAACTGCCTGTGCAAGCCTGCAAACAGGCTGAAGAAAGGCTGGGAGGATTGGTCCTCGAGTTCTGGCAGGGTGAGGGCGCACAAGAGGGTAACGACGCTTCCTGTGTGTTGCGTATCTACCACCCTGACTCCGGAACTGAGTGGCTCTTGCCGGGAGATATTACCGAACCCGTGGAGGCAGAGTATCTGGCTTATATGGCTGGCCGAGAGGATGTTCAGGTTCCTTCGACTCGCGTGCTCGTTGCGCCCCACCACGGGAGCAAAACCTCATCTTCCGAACCCTGGGTGCGCGTGCTGAGACCAGATCGGGTCATCTATACCGCTGGCTATCGCCACCGGTACGGTCATCCCCACCCGACGGTAACCGCACGTTACGCGGGGGTCGGAGCGGTGCCGCTGAACACAGCATGTTCAGGCAGCGCCGAGATGACCGTTGTCGATAAAAAGCTGGTATTCAAGGAAATGCGGCATGGCTCGTCGTTCTGGATCGGTGGTTCGGGGCTTGCCCGTGACCAATGTAAAATACCGTGACATTGCAGGTGTGGCCTCCACGGGTAGCTATGCTAAAGTAGCGCGGCTTGCAAACAATCAGGGAGACCAAGCGTGTTCGAGCTGTTGAAAGCCGGTGGCATTCTGATGGTGCCAATTGTTGCCTGCTCCATTCTGGCGCTGGCCATCATTCTGGAGCGTTTCTGGACCCTTCGCGCCTCCAGGGTCGCGCCCCCCCAGACCATCAATGAGTTATGGCGCTGGATCAAGAAGAAAGAACTCAATGGCCGGAAACTGAAAGCCCTGCAGGGGTCATCACCCCTGGGCCGGATTCTTGCCGGTGGCCTGCTTAACGCCAAGCATGGCCGCGAAATCATGAAAGAAAGCATCGAGCACGAGGCAAGCCAGGTCATCCATGATCTCGAGCGTTTCCTTAACCCGCTGGGCACCGTTGCGACGATCACCCCTCTGCTGGGGCTGCTTGGCACCGTCATTGGCATGATCAAGGTATTTGCCGAGATCCAATTGGCCGGGGTTGGCAACGCCGGCAACCTTGCCGGTGGTATCTCTGAAGCGCTTATTACTACGGCCGCTGGCCTGAGCGTCGCCATCCCGGCACTTATCTGCCACCGCTACTTTATCCGGAGAGTGGATGAGCTGGTCGTCGGCATGGAGCAGGAAGCGATCAAGCTGGTTGAGGTAGTGCACGGAGACCGCGAAATCGACGTGGAAGGAGCCTGAACGCCGTGAAGTTCAAGCGCCAGAGGAGCCAGGAAGTCGGGGTAGACCTGACGCCACTGATCGACGTGGTGTTTCTGCTGCTGATTTTCTTTATGGTTTCCACGACCTTTACCCGCGAGAGCCATCTTCAGGTTGAATTGCCTGAGGCCAGTGGCGAGCCTGCGCCGGCATCTGAAGTGCAGCAGATCGACGTGGTGATCAATGCCGAGGGGCAGTACATCCTGAACGACCGCACATTGGTCAATAATCGGCGGGAAACCCTTGAGCGGGGTGTCCGTGAACTGGCTGAAGGCAATAACTCGCTTCCGTTCATCATTACCGCTGACGCCCGCACACCCCATGAATTTGTGGTTCGTGCCATGGACGTTGCCGGACGCCTGGGGTTCGCCAAGCTCAGTATCACCACTGAGCGGGAGGCTGAGAGCCAGTGAAGGTACCCGAGCCTTTACCAGACCCTGCGGCCGGCCTGCCGGCGGGCAGCTGGGAAACCTACAAACGCCTGCTCGCCTATGTGAAGCCCTTCCTGCTGGCCTTCTCTCTGGCGGTACTCGGTAACATCATCTATGCCGCCGCATCGACGGGCATGGCGGCAGCCATGGAATATGTCATCGCGGCGATCGAGAATCCGACCGAGCAGAATCGTCTGATGCTGACCCTGGTTATCGTTGGCGTGTTCGCATTCCGTGGGCTGGGCACCTTCCTGAGCCAGTACTTTATTAGCTATGTCGGTCGCCAGGTCATCAATGCGCTCCGTAACGATGTGTTTGATCGACTGATGACACTGCCTTCCCGCTATTTCGATGACAACGCGGCGGGACGGCTGGTGTCCAAGCTTACCTTTAACGTCGAGCAGGTGGCGGAGGCGACAACCAACGCCGTGACCATCACGCTCCGCGAAGGTCTGACCATCGTCGGTCTGCTGGGTTACATGTTCTATACCAACTGGAAACTCACGCTGATTTTCCTGGCGGTAGGGCCGCTTATTGCCGCGGTTGTAAGCTATGCCAGCAAGCGCTTCCGCAAGATCAGCAAACGTATCCAGGGCTCCATGGGTGATATTACCCACGTGGCCTCTGAATCCATTACCGGCTACCGGGTTGTTCGTACGTTCGGCGGTGAAGATTACGAACGCCAGCGTTTTCAAGAGGTTAATAACAAAAACCTCAAGCAAAGTCTGAAGATGGCGTCGACTCAGGCGATCAGTGTTCCAGTGATTCAGGTGCTGGTGGCCATCGCGATTGCCGGGCTCGTCTGGATGATGCTGGCGCCGGAAATTCGTGGTGAGATGACCACTGGCCAGTTGGTGGCATTCATTACGGCAGCGACGACCATGGCCAAGCCCATCCGTCAGGTTACCTCTGTTCACGCCAAGATCCAGAAGGGCGTTGCAGCCGCTTACGATGTGTTCGAAACAATCGACGAATCGCCGGAACAGGATCCGGGTACGTATTCGCCGGATCGCGTTGAGGGCGACATCGAGTTTGATGAGGTGGCCTTTCGGTACCGGGATCAGCTCGATAATGTTCTGGAAGGTATCTCCTTTAGCATTCCTGCCGGTCAGAGTGTGGCACTTGTCGGTCGTTCAGGGAGCGGAAAGTCCACCCTGGTGAGTCTCATTCCAAGATTCTATGAATACACCGGCGGTGACATTCGTATCGATGGGCATTCGCTAAAGGAGTTTTCCCTGAAAGGGCTTCGGTCCCAGATTGCACTCGTGAACCAGAATGTAGTGCTTTTTAACGATAGTATCGCGGCCAACATAGCTTATGGCTCTCTCCGGAACTGCACGCGCGAAGAAATCCGCGAGGCTGCCGCCAAGGCTCATGCGCTGGAATTTATTGATCGTATGCCCGAAGGCCTGGACACCATGATCGGTGACAATGGAGTCATGCTTTCCGGTGGGCAGCGACAGCGGCTCGCCATCGCCCGGGCGCTGCTCAAGAACGCCCCGATTCTGATCCTTGATGAAGCCACATCGGCGCTGGATACGGAATCTGAGCGTCACATCCAGGAAGCGCTGGAAACGGTTATGCAGGGCCGTACCACTCTGGTCATTGCGCATCGCCTGTCCACCATCGAGAAAGCAGACCGAATTCTGGTGATGGACAACGGCCGGATCGCCGAATCCGGTCGACATGACGAACTCCTTGCCGCTGGCGGCGCTTACGCTCAATTGCACCAGATGCAGTTCAGCGAGCAGTCATGAGCGCGGTGCAATCTGCCATGAGTTCGCTGGTTGAGCGTCTCTGGTATGGAAGGAAGCGCCCTCTGGCTTTTCTGGCACCGCTGTCTTGGCTGTACCGGAGCATCGCGGAAGCCCGCCGTCGGGCCGCCTGGGATGCGAGAGATGCGTCGCTCCCGGTTCCGGTCATTGTGGTTGGCAACATCACTGCCGGTGGAACCGGCAAATCGCCGCTCACCGCCTGGCTGGTTTCCGCACTGGCATCCGATGGCTGGCGGCCGGTTATTCTAAGCAGGGGTTATGGTGGGGATGCTGGCCAGTACCCGCTGGAAGTTGCGGCGGAGACCAGTCCTTCCGAAGCCGGTGACGAGCCTGTCATGCTGGCGCTGAGCACCGGTTGCCCGGTTGTTGTTGATCCGCGTCGCCGACGGGGCGCCGATTACGCTCTTGAGAAAAATCTGGGTGATGTGCTGATTTGTGACGACGGCCTTCAACACTACAAGTTGCCCAGGGACCTGGAGCTGTCGGTATTTGATGGACAAAGGGGCATCGGTAACGGCGCCTTGATCCCCGTTGGCCCGCTTCGGGAGCCGGTTTCGCGACTGGCTTCTGTAGACTTTGTTATTGTAAATGGCAAAGAGCTTTCAGAGCAGGCTATGGAAAGCTTTGTTGGCATTGACCACCCTGCGATATTTTCCATGATTCTTGAGCCTGCAACCCTCGTTCACCTGAAAACAGGGGAGTCGAGAGCGGTTGGCGATCTCAGGGGCAAGGCCGTGAGGGCTGTGGCCGGGATCGGAAACCCGGCCCGGTTTTTCGATACACTGAGAACCCTTGGCGCCGATGTTACCGAAGCGGCCTTTCCGGATCACCATCGTTTCCGTCCTGAGGATCTGAACAGTGATACCGATGAGTTGATAGTCATGACCGCAAAAGACGCGGTGAAATGCCGGGAATTTGCACCCGATAATGCCTGGAGCCTCAACGTTGAGGCCAGATTGCCGGGGCCGTTCCGGGACGCGTTTCTGGCCCGGGTTCGCCAATGTTCCGAGCCGTTAACTTCCTGATATCAAGTGAGTAAGCAACATGGATAAAAAACTGTTGGCGCTGTTGGCCTGTCCGGTGTGTAAGGGCGATCTGAAACTCAACGAGGACAGAACCGAGCTGGTCTGTTACCAGGACGCCATGGCGTTCCCGATCCGCGAGGGGATTCCTGTGATGTTGGCTACCGAAGCCCGGACGCTCTCTACTGATGAGCGTCTGCACAAGCGTTAAACCCAAGTCAGCCAGGTGGTTACTACATGTCTTTTACCGTTGTGATTCCGGCCCGCTATGCGTCCAGCCGCCTTCCGGGCAAGCCTCTGGCAGACATTGCCGGCAAGCCGATGATCCAGCATGTCTGTGAGCGTGCCGCGGAAAGCCGCGCAGACAGGGTCGTTGTCGCCACGGACGATGATCGGATCCGGACCGCATGCGAAGGCTTCGGTGCAGAAGTGGTCATGACATCACCCAATCACGCCAGCGGCACAGACCGTCTTGAGGAGGTTGCACGGGTGCTGGGTTTCGGGCCGGATCATCGGGTCGTTAACGTGCAGGGTGACGAGCCCCTGATCCCGCCCGAACTGATCAACCAGGTGGCCGACAATCTGGAGTTTTATCCTGAAGTCGCCATTGCCACACTGTGTGAGCGGATCCACGATCCGGAGCACGTGTTCAATCCCAATGTGGTCAAGGTGGTGTTCGATCACAGGGGGATCGCCCATTATTTCAGCCGTGCGCCGATCCCGTGGGCCAGGGATCAGTGGCTGGAGGGCACACCTCTGACGGGGCTGGACACCTCCTTGCCGGATAATGTCGGATATTTCCGGCATATCGGCATCTATGGTTACCGTGCTTCCGTCCTGGCCGAGTTTGTCAGCTGGGCGCCTGCGCCGACCGAGGTAACCGAATCTCTGGAACAGTTGAGGGCGCTCTATAACGGTGCCCGTATTCACGTGGATGTGGCCGCGGTCAACCCGCCGGGCGGCGTTGATACCGATGCCGATTTGCATAGGGTCCGAGGCTGGCTGGAGAAGAGGAATAGCGAGAATGGCTGAACCGGTAAACGTTCTTTTCGTGTGCCTGGGCAACATCTGTCGATCGCCCAGTGCTGAAGGTGTGTTTCGCTCACTGGTGGAGCAGGCGGGCCTTGCAGAGCAGGTCCACATCGATTCCTGCGGCACCGGTGACTGGCACATTGGCAAGAGTCCTGACGCCCGCGCCCAGGAGGCTGCCCGTCGGCGGGGTATCGACATCAGTGGATTACGGGCCCGCCAGTTCAGTCCGGAGGATCTGGACACCTTTGACTACGTGCTGGTGATGGATCGCCAGAACCTGGCGGACATCAAGGACGTATGGCATCAGAATGGCGGCACCCGGCCAGCCCTGTTTCTGGAGTTCGGTCAGTCGGCCCATCAGGAAGTGCCAGATCCCTATTACGGTGGTGATGCAGGTTTTGAAACCGTGCTTGACCTGATTCAGGAAGCCGGCGAGGGCCTGCTGGCGGACATCCGGGGGCGCCTGGCTTGAGTCAGCAGCCGGAAATTCGGGAAAACATAGAGCTGGAGGCGCTGAATACCCTGCACGTGCCGGCCAAAGCCCGTTTTTATGTCGAAGTTCACACCTCAGATGAGTTGGTCAGGTCTCTGGACTGGGCCTCATCGGAGGATCAGGAAGTCCTGATTCTGGGGGGCGGCAGTAACCTGGTGTTCGCGGGTGACTTCGCGGGGCTGGTGGTGCGTCTGGCGATTCGTGGCCGCCGTTGGGAGCACATTGAGGACCACAGGGCGACCCTGGTGCTTGGTGCGGGTGAAAACTGGCATGAGGCGGTCCTGTATGCTGCCCGGGCCGGTTATCGCGGTATCGAGAATCTGGCGCTTATCCCGGGCACGGCCGGCGCGGCGCCCGTCCAGAATATTGGTGCCTATGGTGTTGAGCTCGGCGATTGCCTGGAATCCGTCACCGCACTGGATCGCAATTCGGGTGAGCTGGTTGTTCTCAATAACGCCCAGTGCCGTTTTTCCTACCGCGACAGCCTCTTCAAACAGACGCCGGGTCGCTATGTGATCACCGAAATCCGTTTGGGCCTGTCCCGCTCACGTGCTCTGGTGCTCGGATATCGGGATCTCCGGGAGTACCTCGGTGATACAGCGGAAACCGCCCTCGACCCTTTGCATGTGGCAGAGGCCATAATGGCCATTCGCCGACGAAAGTTGCCGGACCCGGATATGATTCCGAACGCCGGAAGTTTCTTCAAGAACCCGATGGTTGACGGAGTAACGTTCGAGGCACTCAGCGAGCGGCACCCGGATATTGTGGCTTATCCTCAGGAGCAGGGGGTCAAACTGGCAGCGGCGTGGCTGATCGATCAAAGTGGCTGGAAAGGCTTCCGGAATGCCCGGGTGGGCGTGCATAACCGACAGGCACTGGTTCTGATTAACCACTCGGGCGGCACAGGTGCCGACATACTGGAGCTTGCCAGAGAAGTTCGTCAGTCAGTGGTTGACCGGTTCGGTGTCACCCTGGAAATGGAGCCAGGGATTGTCGGTGGTTCGGGAAGGGAAAATCCCTGACGGCACTGCTTTATGCAAGTGCCGTCAGAGGCTTGTCCGCGCATGCGGACAGCGATCAGAGCCCTTTTCGGGGCGATGCGTTGACCAGGAATGGCAGCGCTTCAGCTACCGGTACATCCTGTTTTTCCGCATCCTTTCTGCCCTTGTACTCCAGGGTTCCGGCTGCCAGACCGCGCTCGGAAACCACGAACCGGTGCGGGATACCGATCAGTTCCATATCGGCGAACTTCACGCCCGGGCGCTCTTTGCGGTCATCCAGAAGCACGTCGTAGCCCGCCTGGCGAAGCTGCTCGTAAAGCTTTTCACCGGCTTCGGCAACCGTGGGTGACTTGTGGGCATTGAGGGTCACGATGGCCACCTGGAACGGTGCAATGGCGTCTGGCCAGATGATGCCGTTGTCGTCGTGGTTCTGTTCAATGGCTGCAGCAACAACCCGGGAAACGCCCAGGCCGTAGCAGCCCATGTCCATGATCACGGTTTTGCCATTCTCATCCAGAACTGTGGCGTTCATGGCGGTGCTGTACTTGTTCCCGAGTTTGAAGATATGGCCGACCTCAATGCCGCGACGGATTTCCAGAGTGCCCTTGCCGTCCGGGCTGGAGTCTCCCTCAACCACGTTGCGAAGGTCTTCCACACGATCAAGCGTTGCGTCTCTGTCCCAGTTCACGCCGGTCAGGTGGAAGCCTTCCCGGTTGGCGCCACAGACAAAGTCCGCCAGGTGGGCAGCACTGCGGTCAACAATGACCGGTACGTTGAGCTTTACCGGTCCGATAGATCCGGCTTTGCAACCAACGGCCTGTTCGATTTCCTCATCGGTGGCCATGGTCAGAGGCTCGGCGACACCGGCCAGGTTTTCGGCCTTGATTTCGTTGAGGGTGTGATCGCCGCGCAGAACCAGTGCAACCAGGCCGGAGTTGCCTTCTTCGTCCGCTTCTGCCTTCACCAGCAGAGTCTTAACCGTGCGGGTGGGATCAATGCCCAGCAACGCGGACACCGCCTCGATGGTTTTCTGGTCCGGCGTGGCGACTTCCTTCATCTCCTCGGCCGGAGCAGGGCGATCTCCGCTGGGTGCTACCGCCTCTGCTTTCTCGATATTGGCCGCGTAATCGCTCTCTGTGCTGAATACGATGTCGTCTTCGCCGGAGGAGGCGAGGACATGGAACTCGTGGGATGCGCTGCCGCCAATGGCGCCGGAATCCGCCTGCACCGCACGGTAATCCAGGCCGAACCGATCGAAGATGGCGCAGTAGGTGCGGTGCATCAGCTCATAGGTTTCGTTCAGGGATTCTGCGTTCAGGTGGAAGGAGTAGGCATCCTTCATGAGGAATTCCCGGGCCCGCATGACGCCGAACCGGGGGCGACGCTCGTCCCGGAATTTGGTCTGGACCTGGTAGAAATTGGCCGGCAGTTCCTTGTAGCTGCTCAGCTCGTTCCGGATCAGGTCGGTAATGACCTCTTCGTGGGTCGGCCCGAAACAGAAATCCCGGCCGTGGCGGTCTTTCATTCGCAGCAGTTCGCCGCCGTACTGTGTCCAGCGCCCGGATTCCTCCCAGAGTTCGGCCGGCTGAACCGCCGGCATCAATACTTCCTGAGCACCACTCTTGTCCATTTCTTCGCGAACAATCCGATCAACCTTACGCAGGGTGCGCAGGCCCATCGGCAACCAGGTGTAAAGCCCGGCGGCCAGTTTACGAATCATGCCGGCACGCAACATCAGCTGGTGGCTGATGATCTCGGCGTCAGCGGGGGTCTCTTTCTGGGTGGCAATCAGGTAACGGCTTGCTCGCATCGTGTCTTCCGTTTGTAATAAATCTGAAGTGTTAGACTAATGGACAGGCGGCGGTTGGCCCGCCGGAGCCTTTATTTGTCGTAAAGTGGCCATTATTGTACGGAGCCTGTTGCACAAGGTACAGATGATGACCGACGAATCTATTGATGTCGCCCCGCGGCGCCGGCCGGTTCAGGCCCGCAGCCGGGAGCGCGTTAACACCATCCTTCGCCATGCCGCCGCCATTTTTCATGAGACCGGTGTCGATGCTGCGAGCATGTCAGCCATTGCCCGACAATCGGGCATGTCGCTGGCTTCTCTCTACCGCTACTTTCCCAACAAGGCGGCCATCGTCCATGCCATTGCCGAACAGCACGTGGAGAAGATGGAGCGGGCTCTGCGGGAACGGTTGCAGGAACTGAATCTCAGCGATGCGGTAGACGTTCTCATCGATCAGTTTTATGAGTTCTATCGCCACGAGCCCGCCTACTCGGCGATCTGGAGTGGTGTAGAGGCAATGCCTGAGCTGAGGGAGCTGGATCTGAGAGAGCTGTACACCAACGCCCGCGATCTGGATCGGAAACTCAAAGAGGAGTGTCCCCGGATTCCTGATGATCGGCGCTGGACCGCAAGCCTTTTGTTGCCAAGGTCCGCCGGCACCGTGCTGCGGCTGGCGGTGACTCTCCCTGATGCCCAGGGCCGGCAACTGGTAGAGGAACTCAAGTGCATGGCCCGGGCTTACCTTCGCGAGCTTGTCGCCTGAATCAGGAAAGATAACCCAGGGGCAGGGCGGTACTGTCGATTACTCTGCGGAGTACAAAGCTGGAATGTACGCCACTGACCCCCTGAATGCGGGTGATACGGTTCAGCAGGAAATGGTGGTAGTGGTCCATGTCCGGTACCACCACCTTCAGCATGTAATCGGCGTCCTGGCCGGTAATAAGGTAGCACTCCTGCACCTCCGGGTACTCGGCAACCTGCTCTTCAAACGCCGCGAAACGCTCGGGTGTATGCCGATCCATGCCAATCAGGATGATCGCCGTCAGAGAAAGGCCAAGTTTCTTGTGGTCCAGAATGGTGACGGTTCTGACGATGATACCGGCATCCTCCAGTGCCCGCACACGACGGAGACAGGGCGAAGGGGATAGCCCGACTTTCTCTGCCAGTTCCTGGTTGGTCAGGGAGCCATCCTGCTGGATCTGTTCGAGAATTCGGCGGTCCATCTTGTCAATTTTGGCGAGGGTTTTCTTGTTTTCGGTCATAAAATTCCAAGAATGGCGTTTATCAAGCAATTTATAGGTTAGAAAATACGCTTCCCCGCTCAAGTTCGCAATCAAATACCAGCTTTTTCGCGTTAACCTGTACCCATCAAAGAGTTCACTTCTGAAACCGCAAGGAATTACACGCATGGCTTTCGATCATCGCAAATACGTTGCGTTCAAACCTGTTGCCAAAACCGATCGTCGCTGGCCGGACAAGGTCATCGAGAAGGCGCCAACCTGGTGTGCCGTGGATCTTCGGGATGGTAATCAGGCACTGGTGAAGCCCATGTCTGTTGCCCAGAAAACGCGGATGTTCGAATTGCTGGTGAAGTTGGGTTTCAAGGAAATCGAGATTGGCTTTCCCGCTGCCAGCCAGCCGGATTTCGATTTCTGCCGCAAGCTGATTGAAGAAAATCGCATCCCCGAGGATGTGAAGATACAGGTGCTGACCCAGGCCCGTCCTGAGCTGATCGAGCGTACCTATGAAGCATTGGCCGGCGCCCGAAAGGCAATCGTGCATGTCTACAATTCTACTTCCACGGTTCAGCGGGAGCAGGTGTTTGGTCTGGATCGTGACGGTATCAGGGACATTGCCGTCAACGGAGCCAAACTGGTTCGCGACATCGCCGCGCGCCACCCGGAGACCGAGTGGACGTTCCAGTATTCACCGGAGAGCTTTACCGGTACCGAGCTGGATTTCGCCGCGGAAGTGATTGATGCCGTGAGTGAGGTCTGGCGTCCGGAAGAGGGCCAGCCGATGATTATCAACCTGCCTGCCACCGTTGAAATGGCGACACCGAACGTGTTTGCGGACCAGATCGAGTGGATCTGCGACAACATCCAGCGCCGTGAACACATCAGCATCAGTGTGCATACCCACAATGATCGCGGCTGTGCCGTGGCCGCCGCCGAACTGGCCGTAATGGCAGGGGCCGATCGGGTCGAGGGCACATTGATGGGGAACGGTGAGCGCACCGGCAACATGGATCTGGTGACCATGGCCATGAACCTTTACTCCCAGGGCATTGATCCCACGCTGGATCTGTCGGGCATGGCGGAGATCACCGAAGTGGTTGAGGCCTGTACGGAGATTTCCACTCATCCACGCCATCCCTACGCCGGCGAACTGGTGTTCACCGCCTTCTCAGGCAGCCATCAGGATGCCATTCGCAAGTGTCTGGCGCGCCGAAAGGATGGCGAAACCTGGAACGTCGCGTATCTGCCCATCGACCCGTTCGATGTTGGTCGCCGCTATGAGGAAGTGGTTCGCATCAACAGTCAGTCTGGCAAGGGCGGTGTCGCCTATGTACTGGAGCGGGATTATAACATCAGTCTGCCACGCTGGTTGCAGATCGAGTTCAGCAAGGTGGTCCAGAGAGAGGCGGAAACCAACGGTGGCGAGATTGACTCACTGACCATTCATCGCCTGTTCGAGGATCGCTATCTGAAAGTCCACGCCGATTGGGCACTGCGCTCCTACGATCTGCACCGGGACGAAGAGGGTGTGCATGCCGAGGTGTCGGTGGGTCGCGATGCATCGCCGGTTCGTCTGGATGGCCATGGGCTGGGCGCAGTGGAGGCTGTATCTGAGGCGCTGGAGATGCGCTTTGATATCTCCATTGCTATCGAGGCTTACGACGAGTTTGCGCTGGGTGAGGGCACCAATGCCAACGCACTGGCCTGTATTCGCTTGACCGCAAACGGTATGCATTGCAGCGCTGCGGCACTGGCCGAAGACACGACATCTGCCACCCTGCAGGCCTTGTTTTCGGCAGTCGCCCAGGCAGTGGGTATCGAAATGCCTGAGACGGAAGCCGAACCTGAATCGGCGGGTGCCTGAAAAACCTGCCGTCCTGACGACACAAGCCGGCACGAGTGCCGGCTTGTTGGTTTTCCGATGCCCGTGAGGGGCAAAGGACGGAGCGTAAACCCTCAGACCGGGGTAACGTTTTCCGCCTGCGGGCCTTTCGGACCCTGTGTCACGGTGAACTGTACCTGCTGACCTTCGGTCAGGGTACGGAAACCGCTTGCATTGATTGCGCTGTAGTGAACAAACACGTCGCTGCCACCGTCCTGAGCAATGAAGCCAAAGCCTTTGGACTCGTTAAACCACTTAACGTGGCCGGTTTTAGTATCGGACATTGATCTTTCCTGTCTTCCTGTAATTTGCCCTCACGGGACCTTCAAAATTCCACATGGAATCGTTGCTGAGAAATCCAGAGAGTACTGAGGAAGGGGCAACGAAGAGCACTTCGGCAGGACGTTGAAACGCATTCACCAAATACCGCTGTATTTTCACAGCTATTTCAGTATAGACCGACTTTGGGGGGCGTCAACGAAATTTTTGCAGCTTTCGTGAAGGTTTTATTGCGGGCAAAAACAACAGGTTGGGATTTGATTGGGCAAAAATTGCCCGCCCCCGGTTCGGGCGGGGCGGGCAGCTTTCACGGTGGCTCTGTCAGCGGCGGAACTGCTCGCTGATTTCTTCCAGAATGGCAGGGTCATCAATGGTGCTGGGCACCGCGTATTCCTCGCCATCGGCAATCTGGCGGATGACCCGTCTGAGGATCTTGCCGGAACGGGTCTTGGGCAGGCGATCAACCACCAGGGCGCGGCGGAAACAGGCGATGGCGCCAATCTTGTCTCGAACCATCTCCACCAGCTCGTCTTCCAGTTCGTCATGGTCGATGGTTGCGCCGTCCTTGATCAGAACCAGCCCTATGGGGATCTGCCCTTTCATATCATCGTGCGCACCCACGACGCAGCACTCGGCTATGGCCGGGTGGGAAGCGACGACTTCCTCCATCTCACCGGTAGAGAGCCGGTGGCCAGCGACATTGATAACGTCATCGGTACGGCCCATAACGAACACGTACCCGTCATCGTCAATAAAGCCGCCGTCGCCGGAGCTGTAGAATCCCGATATCGGTTCCAGGTAGGTTTTGCGGAAACGCTCATCGTCGCCCCAGACTGTCATCATACAGCCGGGTGGCAGTGGCAGTTTTACAGCAATCTGACCCTGCTCGCCGGCGGGCATCTGGCTGCCGTTCATGTCCACTACCTGCACGTTGTAGCCAGGGGAGGGAACGGTTGCCGAACCTGGTTTGGTCGCCATTAACTCGATTCCCACCGGATTGCAGCAAATGGCCCAACCGGTTTCGGTCTGCCACCAGTGGTCGAGAACCGGCAGGCCAGTGTGCTCTTTCAGCCACTCATAGGTGGCGGGATCGAGTCGCTCGCCGGCCAGGAACAGTCTTTTCAGTGAACTGATGTCGTAGTGTGAAAGCTGGTCTGCTTCCGGATCTTCCTTGCGGACGGCCCGGAATGCGGTCGGGGCAGTGAACAGCATGTTCACTTTGTGATCCTGAACCACTCGCCAGAAGGCGCCGGCATCCGGTGTTTTCACCGGCTTGCCCTCGTACATGATGGTCGTGCAACCCGCAAACAATGGCGCGTAGACGATGTAGCTGTGGCCGACGACCCAGCCAACGTCAGAGGCAGCCCAGTAAACATCGCCGGGTTTGGCGTCGTAGACCAGCTTCATGCTGTAGTTCAGCGCAACCGCATGACCACCGTTGTCGCGCACCACACCTTTGGGTTTACCGGTGGTGCCTGAAGTGTAAAGAATATAGAGCGGGTCTGTTGATTTGACGGGCACCGGGTCGGCTGGTTCGGCCGTTTCCATCAATTCGTTCCAGTCGTGGTCACGGCCAGCCTGAAGTTCGGCCTGTACCTGTTGGCGCTGGTAAACGATGCAGGTTTCCGGTTTGTGGCTGGCCTGATCAATGGCCTTGTCGACCAGGGGCTTGTACTCGATCACACGGGTGACTTCGATGCCACAGGAAGCGGTAATCACAGCCTTTGGTTTGGCGTCATCGATGCGAACCGCAAGCTCATGGGCTGCAAAGCCGCCGAAGACCACAGAATGAATGGCGCCAATTCGCGCGCAGCCGAGCATTGCAATGACGGCTTCCGGAATCATCGGCATGTAGATGATGACCCGGTCGCCCTTGGTGATGCCACGGTCTTTGAGGGCTCCAGCGAACCGGGCCACTTCATCGGTCAGCTCGTTGTAGGTGTAGGAGCGCTGGGTATCGGTAACCGGAGAATCGTAGATCAGGGCTTTCTGTTCGCCACGCCCTGCACGGATGTTGGCATCCAGTGCCACATCGCAAGTGTTCAGAGTGCCGTCGGGGAACCACTGCCCGTGCCCATTGTCGGTTGGCTGCCAGATGGTTTTCGGCGGTTCGATCCAGTCAATTTTTTCCGCCTGTTCACGCCAGAATTCGTCCGGTTTGTCTATCGACCGCCGGAACTCTGAGTGGTAGTCCATACATTCCACCTCATCGTGCCTGTTGTTGTTTTAATACGTTTCCTGACAACTTTAGGCCGTTTGAAATCATGGACTAGTAGACCATTGGCTTAGTCTCGGGGGTCTAGGGGCCAGTTTCTTCTGTAGATTTGACCGAAGTCACCTTCGCAGTCATTTCACCCCGTGCAACGCGGGCTGAGATGGTGTCGCCGGGGTTAACGTTTGAAGCATCCCGAAGAATGTTTCCGTTGTTGTCGCGCACGATGGAATAACCCCGTCCAAGGGTCGCAAGGGGGCTGACCACATTCAGAGTCTGCGCCGCATGTTCCAGGTTGTCGCGACGCTGTTTCAGGTCCTGCTGCATGACCGAAACCAATCGCTCGCTCACGCGCCGCAGCGCGTCCTGGCTATCCGAGAGCTGGCGGTGCGGCGACTGCATGACCAGTCTCTGGCGCAGGTGATCATTGCGCACGCCAACGGTTGTCAGGCGCTGTCGAATAGCTTTACGGAGGCGCAGTTCGAGCTCATCCATTCGCTGGGCTTTCTCCAGAAGCTCCCTTCTTGGGTCGCGCAACCGGGCGCTCAGATGTCCGAGCTGGGTGCCCAGGCGCTTCAGGGCCAGGCCCATGGCGTTGGACAGGCGGAATTCCCGGTCTCTTAGCTGTTTAAGCCAGTCTGACTGGTCCGGCGAAATCTTTTCGGCGGCCGCGGAGGGCGTCGGGGCCCGAAGATCAGCCACGAAATCGGCAATGGTTACATCGACCTCGTGACCAACCGCACTGACCGTGGGGATCCGGCAAGCGGCAATCGCGCGGGCGACCGCTTCTTCATTGAAGCACCAGAGATCCTCCAGAGAGCCACCGCCACGGCCGATAATCAGGACATCGGCAACGCCGTGGTTCTGTGCGGCTTCGATGGCTCGTGCGATGTCAGCGGTCGCCGCCTTGCCCTGAACGGCAGTGGGGTAGAGCGTTACGGGTATAGCGGGGCACCGCCGGGCGAGAACGGTGAGTATGTCGTGGATCGCGGCGCCGGTGGGTGAGGTGACGACACCGATGTGCCTGGGCAGTGAGGGCAGCGGTTTCTTGCTGGCCTGTTCAAACAGTCCTTCGGCCAGCAATTTCTGCTTGAGCTCCTCGAAGGCCTGTTGGAGGGCGCCGAGCCCCGCAGGTTCGACGTGTTCAACGATAATCTGGAAGTCGCCGCGGTTCTCGTAAAGAGTGACCTTGCCGCGGATCCGGACCTGATCGCCCTCTTTCGGTGGTGTGCGGATGCGCTGGTTCATGCCCCGGAACATGGCGCATCGCACCTGGCATTTCCGGTCTTTCAGGGAAAAATACCAGTGGCCGGACGAGGGGCGAGAAAATCCGGAGAGTTCACCTTCCACCCACACCTGCATAAAGCTCGATTCCAGAAGATGTCTGGCCTGGTGGTTGAGCTCGCTGACGCTGAGTGCCCGGGGCCGGGTGTCCTGAAGATGCGGCGTCGCCGGTCCTGATCCGTCGTTATACATACGCAATAGCCGAAAAGAGGGAGGGTAAAAATAGCGAAATTTCAAAAAGATGCAATCGAACCTTAAAAAAGGGCCGGTTTACTGTCTTCAAGAGCCCCATTATAATAGATCGATTAAGGATTTTGCTTTGTCGTACCGCCGCGGGTACGGCACGGAAATTCCCAACTTAGCACGATCAAAAGGCGGATCCCAATGCTGCGAATTGCCGAAGAAGCCCTCACATTTGATGACGTTCTGCTGGTTCCCGGATATTCAGAAGTGCTGCCCCACGAGGTTAGCCTGCAAACCCAGCTGACCAAGGGTATCACCCTCAACATTCCTCTTCTGTCTTCCGCCATGGATACCGTTACCGAGGCAGAATTGGCCATCGCCATGGCTCAGGAAGGCGGTATCGGCATCATGCACAAGAACATGACCGTTGAGCAACAGGCGGCAGCCGTCCGCAAGGTCAAGAAGTTCGAGAGTGGCGTGGTGAAGGATCCGATTACAGTTTCGCCCGAGACAACGGTTCGCGAACTGGTAGATATCACCATGGCGAACAGCATCTCCGGTCTTCCGGTGGTGGACGGCCACGACCTGATCGGTATCGTCACTGGCCGCGACATCCGTTTTGAAAGCCGTATGGACACGCTGGTTCGGGATATCATGACGCCCAAGGAAAAGCTGGTTACGGTCAAGGAAGGCGCCTGTCTCGAGGAAGTGAAAGAGCTGCTGCATCGCCATCGGATCGAGAAGGTTCTGGTTGTTAACGATAACTTCGAGCTGCGCGGCCTGATCACGGTCAAGGATATCCAGAAGGCGAAAGATTACCCGCTGGCGTGTAAAGACGATCAGGGTCGTTTGAGAGTTGGCGCGGCCGTGAGCACCGGTGGCGACACCGAAGCCCGCATTACCGCACTGGCCGAAGCCGGGGTCGACGTGATCGTGGTGGATACCGCCCACGGTCATTCCCGTGGTGTGATGGAACGCGTGCGCTTCATCAAGAAGAATTTCCCCGATGTGCAGGTGATTGGCGGCAACATCGCCACGTCACATGCGGCGCTCGCCCTGGCGGAAGCCGGCGCGGATGCAGTAAAGGTAGGCATTGGCCCCGGTTCCATCTGCACCACCCGTATTGTGGCGGGTATTGGTGTGCCCCAGATTTCTGCGGTTTCCAACGTGGCCGCAGCGCTGAAAGAGCACGGAGTCCCGGTAATCGCTGATGGCGGTATCCGTTTCTCCGGTGATATTGCCAAAGCCATTGCCGCAGGCGCCCATAGCGTCATGATCGGCAGCCTTTTGGCAGGTACCGATGAGGCACCTGGCGAAGTGGAGCTGTTCCAGGGCCGCAGTTACAAGGCCTATCGGGGCATGGGCTCAATTGGCGCCATGGGGCAGGGCTCCAGCGACCGTTACTTCCAGGACGCCAGCAAAGGTATCGAGAAACTGGTTCCGGAAGGTATTGAGGGCCGCGTTGCCTGCAAGGGCCCGATGCGCAACATCGTGCACCAGCTGATTGGCGGCCTGCGTGCTTCGATGGGTTACACCGGCAGCGCGACCATGGAAGAAATGCGTACCAAACCGGAATTTGTGCGCATCACCAACGCTGGCATGCGTGAGAGTCACGTGCACGATGTGACCATTACCAAAGAAGCGCCGAACTACCGCGTCGGTTAATAACTGCCTTACCACACGCGGCCCACTACGGGCCGCGTTGTTTATTCAGCTCCGAGGACTCCATGGCCCAGAACATTCACGACCACCGCATCCTGATTCTCGATTTCGGTTCCCAGTACACGCAGCTGATTGCCCGCCGCGTGCGGGAGATCGGCGTCTATTGTGAGATCAAGGCGTTCGATATCACCGATGAAGAACTTGATGAGTTCAATCCCAAAGGGATTATTCTTGCGGGCGGTCCGGAGTCGGTAACTCAGCTGGGCGGTCCCCGGGCCCCGGAAGGGCTGTTCGAACGCGGTATTCCGATACTTGGCATCTGTTACGGCATGCAGACCATGGCCGAACAGCTTGGCGGCCGCGTGGCCAGCTCCGAGAAGCGTGAGTTCGGCTATGCCCAGGTTAAAGTGCGAGCCAAGGGCCCGCTGCTGGCCGATATCACCGACCACCTGACGCCTGCCGGGGAGTCGTTGCTGGATGTGTGGATGAGCCACGGTGACAAGGTGGTGGCGATGCCCGAGGGCTTTGAACTGCTGGCTTCAACCGAGAGCGCGCCGATTTCGGCAATGCAGGATCTCAGCCGGAATCTGTACGGTGTTCAGTTCCACCCCGAGGTCACCCATACCCTTCAGGGCAAGCGGATTCTCGAGCACTTCATCCTGAATATCTGTAACTGCGAGGCGCTGTGGACGCCGGCGAAGATCGTGGACGACGCGGTTCGGCAGATCCGGGATCAGGTAGGCAGCGACAAGGTGCTGCTGGGCCTGTCCGGGGGTGTCGACTCTTCGGTGACTGCTGCGCTGCTGCACCGGGCGATCGGTGACCAACTGACCTGCGTGTTCGTGGACAATGGCCTCCTGCGTCTTCACGAAGGCGACCAGGTGATGGACATGTTCGCCAGCAACATGGGTGTAAAGGTGATTCGGGTTGATGCCGAAGACCTGTTCCTGTCGAAGCTCAAAGGAGTCAGTGATCCCGAGCAGAAGCGCAAGATCATTGGTAACACCTTCATCGACGTGTTTGACGAGGAAGCGGTCAATATCCGGGACGTCAACTGGCTGGCCCAGGGCACCATCTATCCGGACGTCATCGAGTCAGCCGCCTCCAAGACCGGCAAGGCCCACGTCATCAAATCTCACCATAACGTGGGTGGCCTGCCGGAAACCATGAAAATGAAGCTGGTGGAGCCGCTGCGGGAACTGTTCAAGGATGAGGTACGCCGGATTGGCCTCGAGCTGGGCCTGCCTTACGACATGGTTTACCGTCACCCGTTCCCGGGTCCGGGCCTGGGCGTGCGCATTCTCGGTGAAGTGAAAAAGGAATACGCCGATATCCTGCGCAGGGCAGACGCCATCTTCCTGGAAGAGCTTCACCGTGCCGATCTCTACCACAAGACCAGCCAGGCGTTTGCCGTGTTCCTGCCGGTCAAGTCGGTAGGCGTGGTTGGCGATGCCCGCCGCTACGAGTACGTGGTGGCCCTGAGAGCGGTTGAGACCATCGACTTTATGACTGCCCGCTGGGCACATCTGCCGTACGATCTGCTTGAAACGGTCTCCAACCGGATCATCAACGAGATTACCGGTGTGTCCCGGGTAACCTACGACGTATCTTCCAAGCCGCCGGCAACCATTGAGTGGGAATAATCGGCAGGTGACCGGGGCCGATGTCTGAGGTGACAGCGGAAGACGAACACTGGATGAACCGCGCACTGCAGCTGGCCGGTGAAGCTGCCGCCAAAGGCGAAGTGCCTGTTGGTGCTGTGGTGGTTCTGGATGGCAAGGAAATCGGGGCTGGTTTTAACGCGCCGATTTCCGGTTGCGATCCCACGGCCCACGCCGAAATCCGCGCCCTGCGCGATGCCGCCGCCCGGGTGGGCAATTACCGGCTGCCTGATGCCACGCTTTACGTTACTCTGGAGCCCTGTACCATGTGCGTGGGTGCCATCGTTCATGGCCGCATCAGTCGGCTTGTGTACGGTGCCCGCGAGCCCAAGGCAGGCGCGATAGAATCTGCACGCCGTACGCTGGAAGAGCCCCATCTGAACTGGGACGTGACCGCCGTTGGCGGTGTGCTGTCGGATCAGTGCAGCCGGGTGATCACTGAGTTTTTCAGTCAACGGCGGGCAGAGATCCGGCGTCTTCGCAAACAGAATTCAGGGAAGGAGTAGTTTTCGCCTATGAAAGTCCTCGTTACCGGCGGAGCCGGATATATTGGCAGTCACGTGGTCCGTCAGCTGGGCCAGGCCGGTCACGATATCGTTGTTTTCGATAACCTCTCCACTGGCTACCGCTGGGCGGTCACCGCCGGCGAACTGGTGGTCGGGGATCTGGCCGATGAAGCGGCAATCGAAGATCTGTTCTCCCGTCACCGATTTGAGGCGGTTCTGCATTTCGCTGCCAATATTGTGGTGCCGGAGTCTGTCGCCAACCCCCTGAAGTACTACAGCAACAATACCCGCAATACCCTGAACCTCCTGAAAGCGGTCGAAAAGCACGAAGTGCCGTACATGGTGTTTTCCTCCACCGCGGCCGTCTATGGTATGCCCGAGCAGACGGTGCTCACCGAGGATCTGCCGCTGGCCCCGATCAACCCCTACGGCGCGTCCAAGATGATGAGCGAGCGGATGATCATGGATTTGGCCGCAGCCTCCAGCCTCAATTATGTGATTCTCCGTTACTTCAATGTGGCAGGCGCGAATCCGGAAGGGCTGCTGGGGCAGGCCACACCTGAAGCCACGCATCTGATCAAGGTCGCCTGTGAGTGCGTGACGGAACAGCGGGAAGGCATGAGTGTCTTCGGCACCGATTACGATACCCGGGACGGCACCTGCATTCGCGACTACATCCACGTGGAGGACCTGGCCAAGGCCCACGTGATGGCGCTGGACTACATGGCAGATGGTGGTCATTCGAAGGTCATGAACTGCGGTTATGGTCGCGGCTTTACGGTCCGGGAAGTGATTGATGTGGTCAAGGCGCAATCCGGCGTTGATTTTCCGGTCACCGAAACCGGCCGCCGCGCCGGCGACCCGGCAGCATTGATGGCGGACAACACACTTATCCGCCAGACCCTGGGCTGGCAGCCGGACTACGACAATCTGGATACCATTGTCGGCACCGCCCTGGCGTGGGAAGCGATCTGGCAGAAGAAAAAAGCTGACGACACCCAATAACTTTTCTGTATTTGTATCGGGATTTAAAGGATGAAAATAACGATTTTTGGAACCGGTTATGTTGGCCTGGTTACTGGTGCTTGCCTGGCGGATGTTGGCCACGACGTTCTCTGTATGGATGTGGACCAGGGCAAAATTGAAAAGCTCAAGAATGGCCAGATTCCCATCTATGAGCCGGGCCTCGACAATATCGTAAAGCACACCGTTGAGGCAGGCCGCCTGTCCTTCACAACCGATACCGAAGAGGCCGTTCGTCACGGCACACTCCAGTTTATCGCCGTGGGCACGCCCCCGGACGAAGACGGTTCTGCCGACCTCCAGTATGTAACCGCGGTAGCCCGTTCCATCGGCGAATACATGGAGGACTACAAGGTAGTCGTTGACAAGTCCACGGTGCCGGTCGGCACCGGCGACAAAGTAAAAGCGGCGGTTCGCGCCCAGCTGGACCGTCGTGGTCTGGAACTGGAGTTTGATGTGGTGTCCAACCCGGAGTTCCTCAAGGAAGGCGCGGCCATCAACGATTTTATGAAGCCGGACCGTATTATTGTGGGCACCGACAGCGAGCGGGCGGCGGAGTTGCTGCGGGAAGTCTACTACCCGTTCAACCGCAATCA
Source organism: Marinobacter sp. (assembly GCA_002718255.1). Lineage (GTDB taxonomy): Bacteria > Pseudomonadota > Gammaproteobacteria > Pseudomonadales > Oleiphilaceae > Marinobacter. Next base: position 63,810 of record PBED01000052.1, read on the forward strand.
CGACCGCATGATCTTTATGGACCTGCGGTCCGCGGAGCTCACCAAGTATGCGGCCAACTCCATGCTGGCCACCAAGATCAGCTTCATGAA
>PBED01000053.1:0-30860 GCA_002718255.1 Marinobacter sp.
ACGGTGTCATCATCCGCCAGGTCACTGGTGCTGCCATCCCGGCTGTGGAAATTCTCGTTGGCAATGTAGGTCAGGTTGTCCAGTTGGCTGTTGATCTCAGCGATTGAGCCGGTCAGAACCAGCTCGGCAGGGTCACTCGTTGAAGTATTGCCGTCGACGCTCAGATGGCCGTTGTTAACCGACACGGTGACCGTGACGTCCTCACCAAACGCATCCACATCCTCAAACTGATAGCCGGAAAGATCGAGTACCGTGTCTTCGTTGACCGTTTTGTTACCGGGGCTGGCTGTTTCAGTCGGATCGTCGTTGTCGTCAGACGCCCGGAAATCCACGGTAACGGAAGACGTATTGTTGGCCTCGTTTATCGGCGTTCCGTCTTCGTTTTCGGTACCGCCATTGGCGCCACCCGTAAGATTGCCGCTAGCATCACGCGACCGATCATCGATGGTGACGTCCAGAGAAACGGTATCGTTGTAATCCTGATTGGCCAGCTCGATCTCAAGATTGGTCAGCGCAGCCTGAACATCGGGAAACGTACCCTGAATCACCAAGGAGCCATCGTTGTCGTCACCATCGACCAGGGTCAACCCGCTGGTGCTGCCGAGCGTAATCCCGCCGCTGGCAGAAAGGTCAAGCGCCGTGCCGTCGCTGTCTGTCAGCGCAATGGTGGCCTGGATAAAATCGGTTTCGCCGGCTGCTGCATCTACGTTGCCATCATCCACATCTGCATCGGCGATGGTCAGGGAATTACCGAAATTGTGGGTAAAGGTCCCGAAAAGGTCGATGATTCCGTCGCCGTTGTTATCGATCTCCGGGGCATCGTTTCGGGCGGAGTCGACATTAATATTAAATGTCGATTCCCCGCCAGTTCCACCTTCGCTGTAGACATGGCTGTTAACCGAATCACTGATCTCGAATTTGAACTGGTCAGCAGACGATTCCGAGCCGTCTTGCTCATAACTCAGCGAACCGTTGTTGATGTCTGCCTGGGTAAACGTCGAACCGACGCCAAGACGACTGCCATTCAGTGTCAGGAACCCGTTTTCTGGCGCCTGTGTCAACCGGTACTGAAGTACTTCCGGGTCCGTATTGTCCGGGTCGACCGCCCTCAGCAGCGTGTCATCGATGACACCGGTACCACCTTCTGCGACGCTGAGCGGATTGTTGGCCGTGGTCTGTTCATCACCGTTCTCATCGGTAATCGTAGTATCAGCACCGGACTCATCTTGCGGAAGAATGGGCGCATCGTTCTGCGGCGCAACCGTAATATTCAATGTCTCGATACCGCTGACATTACCGACCGACGCCGAGCCCTGACCACTCTCGCTCAACGAGCCAAAAGTACCGGGAGACGTCAAATCGTCCCTGACTTCAACACTGAAACTGTCGGCGAAATTTTCGGTGCCATCGTGGGTATACCGAAGGCCACCAGCGCCCCCGTCCGCGGTTGCTGTCAGCAGGTCTGCCGACAGCAAATCGTCCGTTGTGACGCTAACCCAGTCACTGCCATTGAAGCGCTCCAGCAAACCGTTTGTTGGCAGGTCCGTGATCCGGAACATCAAATCATCCGCAACGGCTTCTTCGTTCGGATCATTCACGTCCCCGTTTTCGCCCGTCTCGTTGTCCACATCAACGTCGTTCAGGGCGATTTGGGCGTCCGTAATCCGGGTTGTACCGCCCTCAGGAAGCAGTGGCAGGTCATTCGCGTTGACCATGGGCGCGTCGTTGGTTGGAATGGCTTCCAGGGCGAAAGTCCGATCGAAGGTGTCGTTGGTGCCCGCCGATACGCTAAATCCGAAGCTGTCCTGGTGGTTCTCCGAACCATCATGGAAAAAGCTGAGCTTGCCGTCGTTGATATCCTGCTGGGTAAAGGTGTCAAACAGCCCAAGATCGGTACCATCCAGCTGCAGGGTTCCGTTGCCCGGCAACTGTGTCAGCCGGTAAATCGTTTCCTCCGCCGGAACTGCAATTGAATTCCCACCGCCGCCAGCGGTCCGCAGCTCGAAGGCAAGCTCACTGTCGGTAATAATTCGCGTGTCGTCACCACCGGCCAAGCCGTCATTTTCTTCAACCGCAGTGCCATCGTCACCAGTCAGGCCATTAACGGTTTCTGAGCCAACGACCACAGGGCCAACCAGCGACGGATCAGGCGCCCCAGGGCCGGTCCCACCCGACTCATCTCCGGAGAAATTGATCGTGAAAGTGTTGGTCTTGATGGAGCCATCCGGGTTTCGGACGGCTCCGTCCTTGCCTGGCTCGTTGAATGCCTTCTGAGTGGAATCGCGAACCTCGAAGTCAAAAGTATCGGTGTCACCGTCTGAAAAACTGTCTGTCTGGCGATAGTCCACGCGCCCGGCATTGATATCGGCCTGAGTAAAGCGGCCGCCAACGCCAAGGATCTGACCGTCAAGGCGCAACTCTCCCAGGGCCGGAATATCGGTAACCGTATAGACCACCCGATTCGCAGCGGTATCAATATCTGTCGCATTGAGTTCACCGCTGGTGATCGGGATGACGTCGTCACCACCCGCGACGACGGTCACCGGCGAATTGTTGGCCAGCTCAGGATCATCGTTGTTGGGCTTGACCTGAATATCAATGGTCTGCGGCCCGGAGCTCTCAGCATTTGCGCCACCAGCGCCGCCGCCAGCGTCCGTCACTTCGATATCAAAACTGGGGTTGGTCGCGTCGACTTCGTCGCCGTCGTGGGCGAAACGCAGCCGCCCCGCCGCCAGCTCGCTGGCCGCAAACGTTTCGCCGCCCGTCAGCGCCTCACCGGCGTCCAGCTTGCCATTATCGTTTGCATCCCGGAAAAGGGTTCCTTCACCCGCATTGTCGATGTTGGTGATGGTAACCATCGAGTCGGCGATTGCGTCATCCGGGTCAGTGATGCTGAGACTGCCGCCAATGTCTGCCGAATCCATTACGGTGCCAGGGTTGCCGAATTCAGCTTCCGTTCCCTGACCTTCAAATACCTCGGGCGACCCGCCGATGGAAGGGGCGTCGTTCACCGGTTGAAGACCCACGACAATGTCGGTTGGACCAACATCCCCACTGCCGCCGCCATCATTGACGGTGACGCTGAAAGCATCCGTATCGCCTGGCGACACCTGACTGCCACTATGGGAATAGGCCAGACGGCCGTCACGCACATCCTGCAAGGAGAAGGTACTGCCTGACAGTAAAGTGTTGCCATCGAGTTGCAGAACGCCTTCGGATGGCAAAGTACTGCCATCGAGCCTGAACACTATTTGCTTCGCAAGCTGGGGGTTGGCGTTGCCCGGGTCAAGATCGGGATCCGTTATCCCGAAATCTGCTTCGGTCAGCGTGGTTGTACCGCCTTCATCGGCAGTCGGATTTCCCGGCGACAATGTCGGGGCGTCGTTGACAGAAGCAACCTCAATTCCGACGTTTTCACTGGTTGTGCTTTGACCATCGTCGGCCGAAATTGTCAGCGTGTCAGAACCGTTAAAATCACTGTCGGCCCTGTAAGTCAGTCCAGTCAAAGCATTATTGATGTCGGCTGCGCTACCACTGACGGAAACCGACCCGGTTCCGTCGCCCGATACCGTAAGGTTCGTCGTCTGCGCCAGCGTGATCGTGCCGCTACTGACATCAAGCGTTACATCAAGGTTATCCCCGTCAGCGTCGTCGACCGACACATCATTAATGATCAGGTCCGTATCTTCAGAGGCACTCAACGCATCTTCAGGCACAATGACTTCCGGAGGGGCAAGGAGTCCGCCAAAAGTCTGTGCACTCAGGCTCGAGGCCTCGATATCGCCCGAGGTAACTTCCAGTATCCAGTCACCGCCAAATTCTGCTGAGCCGGTCGCATCGTTCGACGCAGCAACATCAATGCCTCCTGCAGCCTCTGAGAGTTCATCAACAAAAGCACGACCTGCAGGCCCCTCCGCGACATCGCAACCGTAGAGCAAAAGGTCACCGTCCGGCCCAAGCGCGTCGCCAATCGAGTTCAGGCTGTCGGCGTGCTGCTCCATGTTTTCGCTGCCAAGCGACGATGCTCCCAGCGTGATCTGCCCCGAATCGCCGTGGCCAAGAATGTGAACGCTGCCGTAGTCTCCACCCTGGACTGTCTCCGCGATGCGGGCGAAACCGTCCTCGGCGGCATCAATCATGTAGACATCGGCGTCGGCGATGCCCATGGCCGCATCAACCAGTGCCTCGTGATCTTCTACACCGGAATCGATAAAAAATGCAGAGCGCTGATTTTCAGCTTTCGAGGATTCAGCTGCTGCACGTGCTGCATCAAGCGCACGACTTATGGGAGATCTTGCGGCAGGCGGTGTATCGTTGTTCGCAGGCGGCGTTGCGTCAGATGACTGACCAGAGAACGACTGATCGGTGGCGGCGTCAGCCGCCACACCAACGGCGGCGCCATCGAAAAGGATACGGGGCTCAAGAGCGCGAATAAGGGGCTGGCGGGGCGATTTGTCTTTTTTTAACATTAGGCTTAAATCTCGAGTCAGGAACTACGTCAGGGTCAACGAAACATTAATCAAACCCGAATCAACTGAATCTTACGCCGAATACGAGCATGTGGACGACCGCGAATCGCGGCCCATCTCAATCGTAGCGTTACCCGCCTTATTTGAACTCAACGTTGAGCCCTGCATTGCTTTTCACTAGCTCTCATAAAGAAAGTGTAGCAAAGACAGTGTGGCAATGGCAGTCAGCCGAGGAACCATTCCATCCTTGTTCTCAACATGCGCTCGAATTAGGTCAACCCGAAACGGAGCCTGTTTGAATGAGTCTCGGAACCTATGCCAAGACCAGTAAATATTTAAAGGGCAGTTGCCCCTTCTCCGGACGATTCTTTTGAGGCGAGGCCAACGGCTGGCGTCATGATGCTCATATGAACGTTCGCTTTGCGACCCTCCGAGACCTCACGAGAACGTTCAACAAAATCGGACATTCACGCCGCTCCAGTGAGCCCCCCAAAATCTCTCGAAAAAGGCAAACACCTGCCTCTAGCAATACACCTGTGAAGAGCTCAGTGCCGAAAGTTTTGGCCAAATCTGTGCAAGATCACGCCGTTGTGCGCTGGCGATATGTGCACTGAGCTCATGGCAGAGCATTAAATTTCATTAATGGTGTCAGTGGGAACAGTTACAAGCATGAAAATCTCCTCGAACAAAAACTGATACCGTTAATGAGGGTTCAGGTTAAGAGGGGATTTCGAGATGGAAGTAGGCAAAACTTACAACGTCGCCTTTGCAACGGGCCACTATGAAATCGAGTATGAAAATGGCGTTACCTGCATAAAAGTAACGCCGCAATCATATCGAGTAGAAAGAGCTGACGGCACCACCAGATTGGTGAAACACGATTTAATCATGAACCTAGAGGAAATAGCTGGGCCCACATAACCAGGCGCATCAGTGCGTGGCCTTTGGTCACCGGACCGTTACCAGTCGCCGCTGTGCTCTGTTACGTGTCCAAGGAGTTACGAGTTTAGGTCAGAGGTTTGCAATGGATTTTTGCTCTGACCCCAGACGAATACAGAGGGTAAAATGAAGTCAGGTTATATCTATGTATTAATACACCCGTCCGATCCTGACCTTTACAAAATCGGAATAACTACCCGTAAACCCCAACACAGATTGACCGAGCACAATTGCAACCACGAAGGATATACAGGCCAAATCGTAAAAGAAACTGGGCAGAAATGGGAATTGAAGGAATTCCATGCGGTCTCTGATCCGTATTGGGCCGAGTCGGTTTTTTGGGGGACAACACCTTTCGCAGACATTCCGTACCGATATGGAATTGAAGTTAAAAGGATGGACTGGAGCCAAGTGCGGAAAGGATTAGATGCAGCAAAGAAAGCTGGTGTCCGGCCAGAACCAGGGCCTTTGCCGGATCGTGTCTATGCCTATACAGCATCGATCAGAAAACGACTGGAAGGCCGAGGCATCACCCTTTTAGGTTACGTGCGAAGTGTTATTAGTGGAAAGGCTAATTTTCGATGCATTAATGGTCATCAATGGCGCACGACACCAAGTTTTGTGGGGGAGGGTCAAGGCTGTCCTGAGTGCGGAGTCGGTGAACGAGATCCCGAAGAAATAAAACAAAGGATTAATGCAGGCGTTATCTACCTTCTAACGCATCCTGACAAGCCCGGGTTTGTAAACATTGGGCTGGGGTACGATACACACGAAGAAATTTGTAGAGAAAGACCTTGGGGTGACTGGGAGACGCACCGCTCTCGAAATGTCGAGGAAGTAGCTTTAGCTGAGGGGCTAATCTGGGAATTGCTTGGTCACCCTTTACCCCACGATCGAAAACCAATTAAAAAGGATTTAAGCGTAGCAGAGGATGACTTTCGCAAACTGATTTACGCGATGCAGAAAGAGATTGCTTCGGCGGAAAAGGCGAAAGAATCGGCTTCGAAAATGATCTAATTAGCGCTTCAACGGGGTTTTCCGTTCCGCTTCAGTCCGGCCCGTTATGGACGCGTTAAATGTCTATGTTTAGTCGAGGATACTAACGCGTATGGAAGGTTCAGATCTCAACTTCACAATCACATTCCTTATTGTAACTATTGGCTGGTTGCTGCCGATAATAATTATTCTGCGCTCGAGTAAGACTAGCGGTGGCGAAAAGTTGGCCTGGATTCTGCTCATAATTTTTGTATCGTGGCTTGCATGGATATTTTATTGGTTGCTTGCGCCAATTAAGAAAAGTTGAGCGAAGACTGGCAATGAAGCGCAGTGCAAATGATCAATCGCGATTGAGCGGTAACCGCACATGTAACCAGTTGTGGCAATACCACACGCTGCACGCGCCTGACGCAGCTTACGCTGCCCCACTGCCCAAGGCATTATCCCAAGATCTGAATGTTCGCTTTGCGACCAGGGCATCCTCTGACCTCAGCTAAACAAAAGCAAACGTTCGGAACGCCGCGCATTCCTCAGTTTGTTCAATTGGGCAGGTAATTGTGACTACTGGTTCGATTCGACTAGACTAATTTGGATGCCTGCGCTCTTATCAATCCTCGGTGCGCCTGGCTCGGAACTTGGTCAGCACAAGGCCTCCGTAACGCAGTCCAGGTACCGTTAAACTCGTCAGCGATACTGCAATGCTTACGAAGGTCACGACATGAAGCGTCTGTGTTGTCTTGCCATAGCTCGATTGTTTTTCAAAGTGTTTGTTTTGGCGGCCTGCATACAACCCGCCTTCGCGGGTATCAATCATCTCAGTGAACGCAATCTGCCACCCGGTAAGCTCATCTACACCAATGGTACAGATTACTATTACGCTGTCGTCACCACTCAGGAATTGCAGAGCCCCAAGGAACGCTGGGTAAAAGATGAGGACATTGAATTCCGGGTCATCGCGTTTAGAAAGGCCCAGTCGGATGGGTCGCTGGTGCATCTGCTCGAGCAAACGGTGACAGATCGATTTGGCAAACAGGTGGAAGGCTATCGCTACCACCCTCAGGAAACTGCGCTGGTTAATGAGCACCTGATTTCAAAAATAGACGAACAGTTCCCTGATCAACAAGGCCGGATTCGGTTTTCTCGAAATTGCCGGCCCCGCGCCACTCGGCGATCTGGCGATCTGGCGATCTGGCGATCTGGCGATCTGGCGACCGAAGATTTCCGCATTGGCGTTTTAAAGTCCAACGAGGACCTGTATCGGAAGATCACCTCTGGTTTGGAACAGGTCCCGAAAGAGCGAATCAGCCAACTACTTCAGCGTTGGCAGGACCTTGGAGGTAACAGCCTCGTAAGCGGAACCAGTTTTCCCTGTCGCCAGAACAGCGCCGGTTCATTGCTGAAACGGGCCCTGTTCGCGTTGGCCTGATGCGGGATTACGCACCCTACAGCTTCGAAAGCGGGACACGAATTCACGGCTTGACCGTTGATATCCTCAATCGGATATCGGACCTGACGGGATTACAGGTGATACCGGTTGAGGGGCAATGGGTAGAACTGTTGCCATTATTCCGGGATGGCGAGATCGACGTCCTGGCCAACATGTCTTTCAGACCGGAACGGGAGGCTTTCACTCGTTTTACCAAGCCCTATCACACCATCCCGAATGTCGCTTTTACCCGGGACCCAACCCTGAGAAGCGAGACTCTGGCTGATCTCAAAGATCAGCGTGTTGCCCTGGGTTCCGGTATTTACTACGAAGAGCCTGTCAGAGAGGCCCTGGGCGAAAATGCCCGAATATTCACGACCCAGGAGGCCATGTTCCAGGCGCTATCCCGAGACGAGGTGGATGTTGTTCTGGCCGCCCTGCCCAATGGCAACTTCTGGATTCGAGAGTTGGGCATCCCGGGTGTCCGGATCGCCGGCGAGCTGGTTCTGGACGAACAGACGGGAGAAGATCTGCGGTTCGGTGTGAGGCCGGGGCTCGCGCCGCTCGCGGACATCCTTGACGATGCATTGGCAGCAATCACGCCGGAAGAAATGCACACCATCGAGAGCCGATGGTTGGGCGCCAGTGTTGATGTGGAAGTCCAGGAAACTGGCGAGGTTTCTCTGAACGCCGTTGAGCTCGCCTGGCTCGGGACGCATAACAATCAACTCAGCTACTGTATTGATCCGGACTGGTTCCCATTGGAAGGCCTGGACGAGGAAGGCAGGCATGCCGGATTATCCGCAGAGGTTGCGCGACTCTTCTCCAAACGATCGCCAGTGGACTTCGAACTGGTTGCCACGGACAGCTGGACCGAATCCATTGCCTCTATCAAACAGGGTAAATGTCAGATTTTTACCATGGCGATGCAAACGCCGGAGCGGTTGGAGTTCCTCAACTTTACTGAACCCTATCTTGAAGTGCCTACCGTTGTGCTGGGCAGGATCGAAGCTCCATTTATAGAGCGCGTGGGCGATCTTCGTGGCCAAAAAATTGGCGTTGTCGAGGACTATGCGTTCGCAGAGCTGCTCCAAAGCCGCTATCCCTCCTTGAACCTGGTCGAAGTTCCCAATGAACAAGCTGGCCTGAGGCAACTGCAGAACAACGAACTGGATGGTTACATCACCACTCTGGCAACCGCCAGTTACTATATGCAGGAACTCGGCCTCGCTGATTTGAAGGTCATCGGGCGGATTCCAGCAGACTGGTCGCTGTCTATTGCAGTCAGGAAAGACGAGCCTGTTGTTCTGGGCATCATGCAGAAACTGGTATCCAGTCTTACCACCCAGGAACGCAAAGACCTCGAAAGGCAATGGCGCAACATCCGCCTCAAAGAGCCTGTGGATTACACCCTGATCTGGCAACTGTCGATCGCCGCCATTGTGATCGCTTTCCTACTGGTTTACTGGAATAGAAAGCTGAATCGCCTCAACCATGATCTGACCGAGGCCAACGAGACGCTCGCGAAACTCAGCGTTACCGACGACCTGACAAAGTTGGGCAACCGAAGCTACTTTGACCAGGAATTCCGGAAGAGCTTCCAGTGGTGCCAGCGCCACAATTCTGGCTTTGCAGTGGCCATGGTCGACGCCGACCACTTCAAAAGGATCAACGACAATTACGGCCATGAAGCGGGCGACATCTGCCTGCAAACACTGGCAGAGCTTATGCGCAAACATTTCCGGCGGGAAACCGACCGGCTCTCGCGCTTCGGTGGCGAAGAGTTCGTTATTTTCGCCAGCTATGAGGACAACAGCGAAATTCGTAACCGGCTGGAATCCTTCCGCAAACACGTCGAAAAAAGCTGCTCGGTGTGCGGAGAACACGACGTTCACCTCACCATCAGCATTGGCCTTGCCACTGGCGTACCGGGCCCCGACGACTCGCCAGCCGAGTTTCTCAGGCTGGCTGACCAGGCGCTCTACCAGGCCAAGCAGAACGGTCGCAACCGGCTGGAGACACATTCAGTGGGTTCCTGAGTGGTGCTAGACTCAACAAAAACAAACAAGGAGAACGCCATGGCTCGCATCTACGAGGACAATTCCCTGTCCATCGGCAACACCCCGCTGGTCAGACTGAACCGCGTGAACGACGGCGCCACGATCTGGGCCAAGATTGAGGGCCGCAACCCGGCCTATTCCGTTAAATGCCGGATCGGCTCTGCCATGATCTGGGACGCCGAGAAGCGCGGCACCCTGAAGGCGGGCATGACCATTGTTGAACCCACCAGCGGCAATACCGGTATCGCCCTGGCCTACGTGGCAGCCGCCCGGGGCTACAAACTGATCCTGACCATGCCCGCCTCCATGAGCCTTGAGCGTCGCAAAGTCTTGAAGGCACTGGGAGCCGAACTGGTGCTGACCGAACCTGCCAAAGGCATGCCGGGTGCCATCGCCAAGGCCGAAGAGATCTTCTCGTCAGACCCGGATAACTATTTCCTGCCCCAGCAGTTCCAGAACCCAGCCAACCCCCGAATCCACGAGGACACCACCGGCCCGGAAATCTGGGAAGACACTGATGGTGAAATCGATATCTTCGTGGCGGGCGTAGGCACCGGTGGCACGCTGACCGGCGTTTCCCGCTACATCAAAGGCACCAAGGGCAAACAGATCGCCACCATTGCCGTCGAGCCTACCGACTCACCGGTGATCACCCAGATGATGAACGGCGAAGACATCAAGCCGGCGCCCCACAAGATTCAGGGCATCGGAGCGGGCTTCGTGCCCAAAAATCTGGATCTGGAAATGGTTGACCAGGTGGAGACGGTCAGCAACGAAGAGGCCATGGACATGGCCCATCGGCTGATGCAGGAGGAGGGCATTCTCTGCGGTATTTCCTGCGGCGCAGCGGTGGCGGCTGCGGTACGCATCAGCAAACAGCCGGAGTACCAGGGCAAGAACATTGTGGTGGTGCTGCCGGATACCGCCGAGCGTTATCTTTCCACCGCGTTATTCGCCGGCCAGTTTGGCGAGCAGGAAAACGTTCAGTAAAAGAGAAAGGCGCAGCCTCGCGCTGCGCCCTGCACTCATCAGAACTGATATTTCAGGCCGACCCGACCGGTATCAAACTCCGGTCCGCTGTTGGTTACCTGGCCGTTGAAGTCCTCTTTATCAATGTCGACGTTATAGCGATTGTATTCCGCGAATGCCGTCAGCGCGGGCGTTACCCGGAAATCCACACCGGCACCGACAAAGGGCGATACTTCATCGTAGGTTTCACTTTCGTTGAATGCATCAACATCAAACGCAGACGCAAACGCGCCGGCCTTACCATAGATGCCGAAGCTGTCGGTCAGAGGCAGACGGCCAACAGCGCTCAGGCCAAATCCTTTCAGCTTGCCTTCAACGTCGTCCTCGCCAAAGTTGCCGAAATCAATGTATTCCGCCTCCAGGGCAAAAAACGGATTGAACTGGTAGCCGACAGCGGCGCCAAGCAGATCGTTTTCGTCCTCGAACTCGCCGCCGTGTGATTTGTAGCCACCGTAGCTGCCGCTGACATAGGGGCCTGACTGGTCCCTCTCCACGTTGCTCTGAGCTAAAGCGACGGGCGCAGTAACAAACGAGGCTGTGAACAGTGCGGCGCTGGTAAAACGGATTGCGGAATTCATAGGGCGTTCCTCCTAATGAGTTCAAATATCCTTTCATTCCATGGAAATCGAAAGTTGCCTTTCAATTACCTGAACTCACCCTACTAGGAATTCCTGCCCTACCGGGTTAAACCCGGACTAAGATCCCGTAATCCGCAATTAACCTCGAAAAAACAACAACTTTGACTTATTGAGGGGTATTAGAATCTGGCTTGGTTTCACTCTCGTTCTCGGGAGTCTTATATGCAACGACCCGGTCGGGGTCAGACGACTCGGCCCGTTTCATCAGCACCATGCCACCTTCCATCAGCAATGATTTGAGCCTGGGATCCTTCTGCTCTGCGATACCCACTGCGAACGCCATCAACGCGGCCTCCAGGGGATTGGCTTTGATCAGATTGCGAATGGCATCGATACCTAAACCTGATTGCGCCTCTACCCCTTTTTGCCGTTTTCTGGAGGAAACCGGCCGTGTCAGGCGGTAGAAGACAAGCGCAAGGAAGAGAATGCAATCAGAACTGGCTGAGCCATAACACCACATTGGTGACTTCTTTGCGGAATTTAGCCGCCACGAATATCAGGCGCTAGGAACTGCTCAGATTCGCGGAGTAGCCGCCGTACTTCAGCGCCTGCCAGACCACATAACGATCGGATGTCATCCAGCTTCTTTTCGATAATGACCAGGTTGCCGTCTTTGTCGAGAACAAGTGAATCTCGGCGTCCACGGGTATCTTCAAAACCGTCGAACTCTTTCTGGATAATCGGAAGCTCTTCGCCGAAGGCTTCGGGAGCGTTTTCGAGCCATTCCTGACAGTGATTTCGCTCTAAAATCTTGCATTCTGAGAAGTTACCGCCATTGGTGTTATGCGGTTGGCTTCTGAGTCAATTTTGTACATTTGTTACTTCTGAGCCAAAAAGTCCGCCAATAAACGCTGACACAACTTCTTCGGTGAAATCGCCGCACGTGTTGCCCGAATCCCTAGTCAGGTTGGCAATCAGATCCTTACTGAGCAGGCGTCGCAGGACTTTCATCGTTGATTTGTTGGCAATCTGTGCCGTTTCCTTGCCGAGCAACTGAGCGCCCGCAAGTCTCGTATCCCAGCCGTAGGCTTCGAGGATGCTTTCATGCTGTTCGAAAAGCCGGTCCATCTGGCCAGGAATATTTTCATAGTTGGATGCCAGATAAGCGATATCGGCCGCGTCTTTGCGTCTTGTTTGCGCATCTCTTTCGGACCAGGCCACCAGTTTCAGAAGGGCCAATCCCTGAGGACTGGCAACAGGCAACTCCAGCTCTGACTCTGACTCTGACTCTGCTGCTATCATCAACCAGTCGGCGTTATTCAGGGCATCCTGAAAACCGACCACGCTCATTTGCACTTCGCCAGAAGGCGGCCATTGAATAACTGAATCATCACTTTCAACAGCTCCAAAAGGAAGAATGTCGATGGGTGCGCCGTTCGGGCCGTGCAAACGATGAGGGAGATCGGTTTTGGTATAACCTTTGCCAATCAAACTATCGCGGATGCGTTCAAAATCAGCCCAATCCGGGACCTGAACGGCAAGATCGATATCCATTGTTGCCCGTTGAATGGGTGCTCCATAGGCGTGATGCATTACCAGATCACGGGCGGAGGCGCCGACAATGATGAATGGCACATCCTGATCCACGGCGACACACTTGATGGCTCCGTAGGTCTTCAATTGAGTCGGATCAATATTCTTGGAATCGATCTTTAATCTGGGCATAAAGCCGCTCCGCTGCTTCCAGGTTACGCGAGTCGCCGGTCATCAGGAGGTCAGCATAGACAAGAATATCTGGGGCAATCCCAGGAGTTTGGTTTACGTTGAGTGAATCAGCGAGCCAGAATTTCTCGTTGATCTGCAATGTCTCGGACGTATTGGGTGAATTGCCCGGGCTTTTACGAAGCCTATATTCCATCACCAAGCTTTTCAGCTTTTCTCGGGGCAGATAAATAGTCCCCTGGGCAGGCGACAGATAGTTGCCCAGCCGAGAGACGGCAACTTCCCCGCCCCAACACCCACCCAGAAGCTCCGGCCGGATTTTCTTCCACGGCATCGCAGAGGTTGCCTGAAATAGCCCCATGTCCAACTCGGGTAGCAGTTTTTCCGGGTAGGACTCGGCCCAGCGATCAAGCAGCCCCATAGGGTTCTCAAGTGACCTTGCGCCCTTCTTTCCATGTTCTCGAACATAGCCCTTGTCTTTCAGGTCATTCAGAACCCAGCCGATGGCTCCGAGGGAAACACCGCTGACTTCTGCCATTTTTCGATAAGTTTCACCGACCAGATGAGGGTCCATTAGAAAACTGAAAATCAGCTTTAAACCAGATGAATTAAAGGCTCGGGAGGTTTTCCTTGCTGATGCATGAACCGGCCTTTTGCGATTACCTTTTACGAAGATGAAGAATGTCTTTTCGTTCAGATAAGCATTGCCGGCGGCGTCAATGAACTGTGCGCCGGCTTCTCGAAGGCGGTCTGCCATATTCGGGTTTACGTAATCAGCGACCAGCAATGCGGGCGGCGGCATTCGCCGTAGCTGAGCGACAATAGTGCCTATATTCGCCTGCTGCGCCCAGCGCTTCAGCTCAACGCTGTACTGGATGCCCGTATCGCCCAGTTCAAGAATGAGGCCATCAGAGCAGGGCATCACTTCACTCTCGACAGTAGGGTGTAAGTCTAAACCTGTCTCTTGATGGAACGCGCGGATTGCCTGGCTTAGAAATGCGCGCTCGTTGATTGATGGTTTCATAGCCTCTCCAACATTATGTTCACAAAATAGCACTGTTCATTAATAATGAACAAGACTTTTAAGTGAACAAGAGCTCAGGAGCGCTATTGTCTGTCCTCCGGAGAAACAGGCCATAGATTCACATTCTCTCCGGGGGGCCAACTTGGCGCTGCGCCGTCCCTACCTCAATGCTTAGACAACCCCATACAATTGGCATAGAAGGTCGTTGTCGCCGGCCAATCCGAGAAAACCCCAATCACACCTACCTCACGGGCCAGAACATCGATCACGGTGAGCACGTCGCCGTCGTTGTTAATGGCATCGGTCACCGTCTGGTAATACCAGCCGCCGCCCTTTTCCAGCGGACCGCTGCGCTCAACGGTCCAGGCAATCAGGTCCAGGCCGGCTTCGCGCGCATTCTCCGCGTACCGGGACGGAACGATTTGCCTCTGGCTGTCCAGAGTCAGCAGCTTCCAGAGCGCCGGCGCCAGAATGTTCACACCCCTACTTTTAAGGTAAGCCATATAGGTTGCGGACGCGTTCACAAGGGTAGACTCAGATTGGTCGAGGAAGACTGCTTGCCGACCAAATTCCGGCATCTCGTCTACCCAGAAAAGAACGTCCTTCAAATTGAAGGACTGGGGCCAGACGTCTTCCGGCTGCACACCGGCATCGATGTAATCCTGGATCATTTGGCGGGCATAGTCTTGCTGGCTGTAATCCCCCTCAAAGGGCATAGCAACCACCGGTGATTTCAATTCCGGAGTGAACTTCGCGCCCAGAGCCCTGAACAACTCGATGCTCTCCTGATGAGTCATCAAGGTGCCCCGGCTGGAGTAGAGATCAGTGCGCCAGTCTGCGGTGCCAGCCAGGTATTCCTCCGGCGTGGTTGCCATTGGGTTGTGGGCATCCATCTTGCCCTCCAGTGACTTGAACTCGGCCAGAGTGATATCGCTGGTGCGACACTCGGCCTGTGCCGGCGTGCCCGTGGCAGGATCGGCGGGCACAAAAGGCTGGGTACACTTGGCGTTCAGCGCCGGAACGGCAACAATATTGGTGGTGGTATGAAGGTCGTCCTGGGCATGTCGGCAAACCAGTTCCCGATCCCTGGTGAAGGCGACATCACACTCCAGAATACCCGCGCCCATGCGCGCTGCCGCAATGTAGGATTCACGAGTGTGTTCGGGAAACTGCAGGGGTGCGCCCCGGTGGCCGATGGAGAAATCCGTTTTCTCGACAGTGTCGGTATTGCAGGCTTGCAGACGCTCTTTGAGCGGACTGTCGTCCATTGCACCAACCAGCCAGAAAGGCCGCGGCCCCAGATGGACCGAGGGCTCCGACTGTTCAGGCGCCAGCGCAATTGATTGCTGGGAGAGCTCTTCAACGGTCGCCGCTTGTGCCAGGAAAAGTACCGAGCACAGCACCAGCCCCGAAAGGATCCGTAACGTCATAACCTCCTCCTTGTGAGACCAATGATACCTTATCAACAGTCTCCCCAAGGAGGATTACGGCCAATTGACAGCCGATGCTGGATTATCTGGCAGGTTGCCCTCAGCTAGCCGCCGAAGCCTCATACTCGCGAATCATGGCAAACAATTGGTCCTTCAGATTCAGCCGCTTCTTTTTGAGGTTTTCCAGATACTCATCGGAGGTGTTTTCAGCGCCCGTTTCAACGCGATGAACGGCATGGTCCACTTCATGATATTCGTCAAACAGCTTGGCGAAGTGAGTGCTGTTGGTTTTCAAAAGATGAATGGCTTCTTTGGATTCCGGCAGTTCGTGAATCAGATCGTGTTTTTCGAGGGACATTCGCGCAGTCTCCATGACTGTGGGGGATGAGATGTATTTGACTCATTCCAGTGTATGGCTAGCTGCGCTTGCCAGTCTTGACCCCCGTCAAGCGCCAGTGAGCCTGTGCGCTCAATTACCGCGCAGGTTCATCATTCCGGATACGGAGAAAGCTGGCAAAGCGAGGCAGCCCCGTGGCTGTGAGGCCATAGTGCTTGAATGTGATCGTGGTTCCGGGTCTCGGAGGAGACGCTCGCTCGGAATCGCTGAACCCCGTACCAATCCGGAATCGCCTGCCATCGTCCAACTCCACCAGCAGTGACCCCATCAGCCCCTCGTATTTGCCCTTTCCCGGCAGATGATGAACAACCACCGCTTCGGCATCCTGATACTGTTTTACTTTCAGTAGATCATCGGAGCGCCCACTTCGGTAATGACTGGACCCCAGCTTCAACATCAAACCCTCTGCGCCGCCGTCGACGATCTTATCCAAACGCTGCATCAGTTTCTCATGGGTGCTCGCCCGTTGCTGATCGACAAGCGCCATGTAGGGTGATTCAACCTCTTGGATTAATACACGCAGCCGGGCCAAACGTTGGTCGAAGGTTGCCTCCTTATCCGGAAGATCAAACACCATGAACCGAATCCGCCGCCAATCGTTGTCATCGGGCACCACCTGACGCACCGCCCCTGACAATTCCGCAAAACGGCCCCGCCCCATCCAGAGCTCACCGTCCAGGGGACGTGCCGGAAACCCTCTGGTGAACCAACCGGGTGCCCGATACTCATGACCGCCACGGGAAAGAAATCGCTCGCCAGTCCAGTATGCTCGCACCCCGTCGAGCTTTTCACTGAACCAGTAGCCGTCCAGCGGCATGCCCTTTTGATACACGTTGGCGAGTGTCAGCTCGGGCTGTTTCGCTACCGCCACGGGGGAAAACAGAAGGGAAATCAGCACCGGCAGCGCGGCGCTGAACAATCGAAACGGCATGGCAATTCCTTTGCTCTCAGTTGCTTTTTCCTACAGAGGTCAGACTTTCCTTTCCGCCCCTGGTCAGCATCCGCGTATTAGTCGTTTCCGCAGGTGCTCCTCACCTTTTCCCGGAAATCCTCACGAATACGGGTATTCTCGGCCTCATTGACATAAATCCGCTCGCCCTGATCGTTGATGTTGTAGAAGGTCGAAACGCTGGCAAGAAACTTGAGGCGCGCCCGAAGCTTTCTGCACAGCTCGGCTTGCTTCTCCGCCTTCTCCTCGGCTTTGGCATTGGCAGCCTGCCGCGTCTCACGCTCTTCCTGCTGCTGCTCCAGAAACTCGGTCATCTTCTGATGCCGCTCCCGGGCTCCCGCATCCACGCTGGCCGGGGCGGCCTTTACCGTAACTTCACTTGATGCTGCCTGAGCTGGTGGACGGTCCCCGAAATGGGTCTGACCGTTGGCATCGACCCATTTGTAGACGCCGGCGTTTGTGGAGAGGGGAATAAGGCAGAGGAGCATTAGAGCGATTTTTACAGACACCGCGAATTCCTTTTCAATGGCTAGTAGTAATTGGCTTTACCGAAAATGGCTTCAATTTCCTTCGGCCATTTGTATTTAAAGGGGGTAAAATTCCACCAAATAATACTCGGAACAAATAAAATGACCCCCAAACACTCAACAATTTTGATCCCAATTGATTTCTTTTTCAGATCCTCTTTATAGAAATCGTAATTAACCCAGGCAAGATTATCGAAGTCCTCTCTAGTGGTTCCTTCATCATAATACCTGACAATAAAATTCCATTTCTGGTAAATACGTTCTTCTTTAAAACCGGAAGATATTTTTTTCCGCTGCAGGGGCATCTTTGGGGGCTTTCCACAAAAGTAATGCTTTTCCCGCATAAAAAGGTGGGCGTAGTACTGTCGTTCCCATACAACCCCGGAGCCTAAATATTGCCAGTTGTAAGAAAAGGTCACTTCCAATTCGTCCCAAGGAATCCGGTAGAACGTCCCTCTATGCCCTACGTAAACAAATCCTTCCTTTCGGTCGATCCGGACGGGCAACGTGAGGGGAAGAAAAATTTCGAACACATAGACGGCCACCCAGACTGGCCCAAAAGCAATCAACATCGCAAACAGTGCTTTTGAATAAAAAAAGCTAATAACCCAACCCAATACCATAACAATAATCATGAAAATATTGATGATTGCTGGCAAGCCTGAGCGAAGAGACATTAAGGCAGTGCGAATGTCCACGAAACGTTCACCGATGCAGGCAAAACGGTGCTCCATCTTTTCCGACGAATCGGACACCCCCCTCACTTTTCGTGCCGGCGGACTAGCAAGCCGCGCTCCGTGGGTTCGGTACAGCTTCTTTTCCAGTTGTTGTTCCAGGTTCGTGTCCGGAAAATCACACTTCAAAGGCAAGTCTTTCATCGATACCCAGTTCCTCTACATCGTTGTTATCCAGAATGACTCTAAGCCCGTTTTCACCCGTTACGCTCCTGCCGTCTTTCTCATACTCGATCAGCATTTCGAGCTGTTCCCAATTGTCGTGATTGTAGTGCGTGAACCGATACATTAAGCCCTGCGAAGTGGAGTCTATCCTCGCTGTTCTATTAAACAGATCTGTGATTTCCCTCGACTCGTTCTCCACTAACCAGTTTCTATTAGCCACGAAAAGCTTGATGGAGACAGCGCAGTTACCTTCAATGTAACCTGGAAAATACACGATGAGACTGGTGAATTCTGATAGAACTCGCTGCTCACCCTGTTGGGTTACCGCCCAATGCTTGGGCATGTACTCAGTTATCTTTACCAGGGGGGAGAACAGCAAATAGTAGAATCCATCCAGTTCCGCTTCGAAATATCGCCTGACATCGACACCCTCACCCTGAGAAACAATGGTTCGGCTATCTTCCAGAAGCTCTGCGCTTGATGGCCTGGATTGCTCATCCCAGTACCGCAATGTAGGCGCGTTACCCCAGAATGACAGTGAAATGAAATCCTCGATCCTAGATCGGGCTATATATAGCTGTACCATACTGATGACGAAAGAGATCGCGACCAGTACTGAACCCACCACAAGCACAACGGGTAAACCCGCCCCGGTAACGGCGCCCGCTACTGCCAAAGACGCCAGGTAAGTGATGCCGATACTCAGCCCAATCTGGACCCCGGATAGCGACGCCATTGCGTAATGGCCTGTGTTCAGAGCCTTGTGGCTCGTCCAGCCTTCCAGACCTATTGACAGTATGACACCGACGTAAGGAAGGGGCTTTATGCTGATTCTCGCAAGACTCACCGTAATATCTGCGACCTTGCTAACAAACCTTAGCCCATTAAAAGCCACCGAAACCCTGGCACCAGCCGCAGAGAGACTTGCCCCCAAGGCTCTGGCATATTCCTCCTTGACTAATACTCCACTGAGATTAACAACGCCCTCGCCGACGCTCCATAGGCCGGACAAAACAGCCCCCCACCGGTCAATAGCTGTCCTATCGCCAATCATCACGTCCTTCCGAGTCTTATCCAACCCAGAAAACAGGTTTGCCAGATTAATCGCGTGGAAGAAAGTCACGGCGCCGATGAACTTGCCCCTATTCTGCTTGATGCTTTCAACTACCGGGTCCAGACGGGTATGAAGCCAGCCAAAGGGGTTGTCCTTGAAGTCCGGGGTCAGGTGGAATACGTCGATCAGTGCCCTGTTCAGGTAGGCCCTGATACGTGCATCCGCCATTCCGGCGGCCAGGGGTGTCATTGCAAGTTCTGAGAGATTATGGCCGGCCCCTTCCAATGATTTACGGTGGACCTCGTGGAGCAAGTCGGCCGCGGTATTCAATGTTATTCCGTGTCGGTGGACATCAATGCCATAACGTCGCTGGACGGCCCTGGTCCACTTTCTCCACTGCGGCCAAGTTTGAGGGTCTTTCGCCCAGGTGCCCATCTTGGCAGCGGGAGCGGCAAATTCCAGCATCAGAGTATCGGTGGCGGTGCTCACCTGCACATAGGCAGGCATATCGAAGATACTATCCACGATCTTTAGGCTGCCATAGTCAAAGCCGGGCAGGCCTTTCAGTTTTTCGGTCATGCCGTTGGTAGCAGATGCGAGGAACAGGACGGTTTTTAACATGTTCCCAACCGTACCCGCGTCGCCCTCATCAGCAGCTAACCAATTTTCAGAGTCTTCCTTACCTTTCTCCGAACTGACGTAGCCATCCAATATATCTGCCAGTTCCTGCTCAACCGCCTTGAACCCTTCGGCGCAGTAACAGTCGTTGAGCTCCAGCTTCCTGGCCAGTTGGTCAGAATCAATCCATCGCTTCCAATCATCGAATACCAATGTTCGAGCGTGGTCATACTTTTCAAGCTGCTTGTGGTAGCTTTCGACGAATGCGTCTTTTTCCTCTGAACGAACTCGTTCTTTAAGTTCCTCAGCAGTTTCCTGCTGGTCCTCAGGCGATTCCTTTTTGCCAGCCTCACGGGCAATGAGCGCATCTACCATCTGGGCGGTTGTATAGGCGTATGCGTTCTCCTCGGCATAGTTCGTAATCAGATTCACATAAAGAGCATGCAATTGACTCAAATCAGATGTGATACCGATTTCGTCTTCAAGAGCAACGCAGTAAGAAAATTCAGTTTCTTTTTTGCATTGGCCCTGCAAATCCGATTCACCGATTCCATGCATTAAGGTGGTCAGACTCCATTCAAAATCCAACGGTTCTGATCGAAAATCTTCAACCACCTCGCTTATCGCTTCAGTTTCACTGATATTAACGGCCTCACCTCTTCCAGGTAGGCTTCGCAAGTCGAACGGCTGCATGTGCTCTTCGCGAATTTCCGCATCCGTGCGTACAAGTTCCTGCAAACGGGAAGTCCATCGATGCTGCACAAACTTAAGAAAAACTTTTCCTTCCGCAGGGTGATGTAAGGCGGGCAAAGCGCTTTCTGCGTCCACAGCGGAAAAAAGAACCGAGTTGAACCCCGGCTGCACTTCTGTCAACTCGCCTTGTTCGTCAACACGATACTCATGCAGCGTTCCGAATACTTCGGAGAACATATACACCCAACCGGGCGTTAGTTTTCGTACACAGTAATGCGTGGTTTCAAGCGCAACGGTGGGCGGTCGGAAGTGAGGGGGCAGCGCTACTTCTTCCTGACTGATCGCCCAACGTACCGGATACAACGCAACGGTTTTGAACTGGAGCGGGCACATCTGTGCCGCTGAGTCTATGTCATCAGCACCCTGTATAAACGCTGAGCTGTTAGCGCTACCCATGAACCAGTCCCTCCGTTGACTTTTTCTCGGCGAATTCTGCAATTCGCGCTATGGCTTTGCCTGGCGCTGCGGAATTCTCTTTCCACAGAAGCTGTACTTCACTGTCGTCGAATGCCTGGTGTCCAAGCCAGCCAATCGTATTGATAAACAGCGCAATATCTCGGGTACTACAGAGTCCCCGCGCTTTCGCCGCATCGACTAAAGCAGAGACCATCCCCCAATCCTTCCCATCTGTATCCGTTTTGTGAAGCAAATGGGGAAAGTAGTTTGCAACGTGAAGTTCGAGTTTCCTGAGGGCCGTCCGTTCCGCCGCTCTTTCCATGGCAACCTGGTGTTCCTCACGAATGCTTAACCTCTCAGCCTGCCGCTCACTACTGGGCTGATCATTATGAAAATACTCCCACTCACCAGTGCGGCGATCCTGAATGGCAAACAGACTACAAGGCCCCATCAATCGCCTCACATTTTCACCTGACGAATCCAGCTTCAACAGGTGCCGCGCGATTTCAGGATCATAAAACCGGAAAACAACCTCATCTCCCGTGACCAACCTCGCCATAAGCAATCCACGCAAGTGTTGCATGACCTCTTCGAAGTGGCAGTCAGCCCGCAATACGATGGCAACACCCTGATGTTTCCAATCATTGAAGCATTTAAGTGTCAGCGAGCTATCTATTCCCGTTTCAACCAGCCACGGTGAAACTTCCAATAGGTCGGCAAGCTCCGTTTGCCTGTAGAGCGCATCACAATGAGGTGTTTCGATCTCACGATAAATAACTTGGGGCAGATTATTTACTTTGGCGCCATCAATAAGAATGAACGTCTTCCCCTCACCGGGAAGTCCAGCCAGATGCCCCATCAGATCGCACCTTGTGATTCTGGTGAGCAGACCTGGCAAATTCCCTTACCCTGATTCGCGGCATTCTTGATGGCGCGCATCTGGTCGGACTTGGCCATCGGTCTTTGCTGTGTCTCCGGCAGGGCCACCGGCGCAACAGCCCCCCCATTCTTCTCCACCAACCCCGGCATCTCCGGCACCTGAACCTTCTGCCCACTCCCCTTACCCGGCGAACCTCCGGCATTCAGCTTGATGGCAGCGCCACCCATAGCCACACCGCTGGGGTCGATCTTCACGAAACTGCCACCGGCCTTGAGGGTGATTTCCGCACCGGCTTCAATAACGGTTTTCTGGCCGGCCTTGATGTGCAGTTCGGTGCCACAGTCGGTTAGCCAAGCCGTGCCGGCTTTCAGGTGCAACGTACCAGTGACGTTGAAACTACGGTCTTTGCCGGTTTTCTCCCGTTTTTCACCGTTCACCGTGGCGTGGTCACTGCCTTTGATGTGGGCCTTGCGGTCGTTGCCCACGGTCAGGTGGCGATCGTTCCTGATGACTTCAGTGCGGTTGTTCTCCGTGATCAGGGCCAGTTCTTTCTGGGCGTGAACGTAGATCTGTTCTTCGCCGGCTTCGTCTTCAAACCGAAGCTCGTTACTGCCCTCGCCCTTGTGGGTTTTGGTTTTCAGGGTGGTGCGGGTTTTGTGTTCCGGCAGCGAATACGGCGGTGTGTTGGTGGCGTGCCAGGTCCGGCCGGTGATGATCGGCTGGTCCGGATCGCCGTCCAGGAAGGAAACGATCACTTCATGGCCGATCCTCGGCAGTGCGGTGAAACCATACTGGCCGCCGGCCCAACCCTGGCTGACCCGGAGCCAGGCACTGCTGTGTTGATCATTTAACGCATAGCGATCCCAGGGAAAGCGCACTTTCACCCGGCCGTATTGGTCGCAATGAATTTCTTCGCCTTCCGGGCCGGTCACCATGGCCATCTGGGGTCCGTCCATCAATGGTTTGTGCTCACACACGGGCCGCCAGCTGCGGTCTGCGGGGATGGCGGTAAAGTGGTTGCCGTAGCGTGTCGGTTCGCTGCCACCCTCTTCTTCCAGGGCCTGGGGTTGTGAGCCAGTATGGGTGATCGCTGTGAGAAGCCAGTCGCGGTTCACAGCCTCGTTGTCGTGGTCGGTCAGCGGCACCCTGGCACCAGGTGCAAAGTCCGGACGATTGCTTTCACCAAAGGTGGTGCTGGCATCGCTGCGTAGGGCAGCAAGCCTGGCTTCAGTGAACGGCCGACCACTGGCATCCTGTTTGAATCGGCCGGGGTAGTCGTAGTGCTGGTAATCCTCCCGGTGGACGAGCTGATCGCCAGACTGCTCATGCATCAGGGCGTAGGCCGGGTTTTTGAAGGTGTAATCCTTCATGGCGACCGAAGCAGGGCGCACCCGCTCTCGGTACGCGAACCGGAACACACAGGGCGTTCGGGTGCTGCCCCCTGCTTTGCCGTTGTAGGGGACGGCTTCGAGCCGTGGCGAATCGCGATGATGATCGGCAAAAACCAGGGCCGGTGGCTCCTGACCATCGAGGCTGCCGTGCTGGTAGCGGTAGTGCCAGCCTTCTTCGGCAGCCAGACGTTCAACAAAGGCCAGATCACTTTCACGATGCTGTACGCAGTATTCCCGCTCCTCTGGGCGGCGTTCAAGGTCGAAGACGGTATCGACAACCCCCCGCTCCTCCAGCAGGGTACGCACAATCTCATCCGTGCCCCGGTTCTGGAAAATGCGGCTGTTGTGCATCAGCGCCAGGCGCCAGAGCGGCGGACGGAAAACCAGTTCGTAGCGGGTACGCCGATGGCCGGAATCGCCTCGAGCGAATTCGCTGACCACGCCGGTAAAGCGACGCAGCGGTGCCCGGTCCTGCCAGATCACGAGATTCACTGGTTGCTCCAGCACCTTCGAGGCGACAACAGACGGATCGGTACTGGCCAGGTCAAGGCGTCCCTGGAACAGCTCGGACAGCCGTTCTGTCAGCGCAAAGCCAACAACGGAAAAGTGGTCAGAGGAGTATTCGCCAATGGTGGCGGTGAATTGCAGTCCGCTTGCCTGGGGCATGTCTTCGGTCCCTGAAGAAAAAAGAAAATCCGGGCTTTCGCACCATCCTGTGCGAAGGCTCAACCCTGATGAAAGCGTCCTGCTCTCATCAGGGCGGCCCTGGTATGCTGAAAGAGTTTAATACAAGCTGCGGGGTATGCGGTACCCCGCCAGTAGTTGCTGTGTGAACGGGTTGGTATTGCTGGCCGCATGGAGACGATAACGCATCTCACCGTCGTCGACCCGGAACCGCACATCCACCGCGCTACTGCTCACGCCGGTAATCTCGGCGCTATCGAGCAGTCGGAACAGCGCCCAGGGGCCGCTTTCCGAGAGGCTGCGCGGCGAACGATTCACCTGGACCGGCACCAGGGTAATACGGCTCTCCACAGAGTCCCGAAGGGTATTCGGCCAGACCAGCGGAATGCTTTGGCGCGGGCCGTGGCTGAACTCCACCAGCTGGCCGTCCACGTTAACCACGCTGCGGCGTTTGTTGGCTGAGAGATTGATCGGTTCCAGCGCGAACTCCACATCGAGGGAACCACCCCGGGTAAAGTAGGCCCTGCGGATTCGGTCGGCATTTTCCAGGGAAGTCAGTACCGCTCCGCGCACCAGGCCGGCACGTCGAGCATCGCCCACCTGTTCCGGGTGATCCTCGAGGAACAGTTTCAGGTTGTCCTGATAGAAGGCGTCCAAAACCCCGCCCGGGGAAAAGAATCGTTCAAAGTCCTGCAGTGCAACATCCCGCCCGGAGTCCGGATTAAACGGATAGTGGCGGGCCAGATTCTGCTGAAAAGGCTGATACACCTCGCGATACCACTCACGCTCGAGCTGCGCCACCGCCTGGTCCAGAACCACTCGCCAGCTTTCCGTGGCCAACCGGTTCAGAAGCCGGTTCAGGGGCTCCGGCTGATTATTGGCCATGCGCTGCAGGGTGAAGATCGGATCGGCTCCCTGCAGGCCCATGCGGGCCCGGGCAGCAGCCAACGCAGCCTTGCCCTTGTCTGGCGCTTCCTGGATGTTGCGCATGTACTCGTGAAGTTCCCCGACCACCAGCATGATCTGCTCAAGCCCGGTTGCCTGATCTCCATTTTCCCGGGTCAACTGGTTGAGCTCCGCAAACTGGCGTTCAATATCCTGCAGCATGCGGAAATGGGGTGACTGCTCCAGAAGCTCACGAGCTGCGGCATTTTCCCCTTCTGCCGAAGGAACAAGACGCGTGTTATGGCTAACCTGCCTGAGCAGGCTTGCCAGGGGCTCGTGGCCGCTGGTCAGGCTCTCGAGAATGCGTACGCCGTGGTTCAGGTCCTCAAACCGCTGAATATCGATGCGGCTCAAGGCAGTACGCCAGGCCTCGGCGTAGTGCTCAGCATAGAGGGTCTGCAAACTGGCCAGCAGCCTGGCTTCATCCGCATTGCTAAAATCGACGTTGTCCCGGCGGCCCAGCACCCAGGCGTCTACCAGGGCCAGCTCCGTTACCGAGCCGGACTTGCGCAGGAACCACTTCTCAAGCCCCTCCCGCGTCAGCAACGCGGGGATAGTCAATGGGTCTTCCTCGACCGCTGCCCCAGATTGGGACGGCTCGCCATACCCATCCACCCGAGTGAACACCGTGCTGAATGCCGGCCCGGATGCCCGGGCCAGTTCCAACGGTGCCCGAAATTCCTGTTCTGCTTCAATTTCCAGATCCTTATAGACCCGGTCTGGCGTAGCAATCCGACCAAGCTCATGTTGTGCCCACTCGACGCTGCTACGAAACGGCGCCAAAGTCATATCGGCAACTGCATCCCCTTGGCGAGTGAGCTGTGCCAGATCGGTATGCGCCATGGCATAGTCCAGATGACCCAGTAGCCGCTGCTGCAGTTCACTCTGGCCGGGGAACGCCTCCTGCCAGTGGTGCTGCATGTAGCGGGTAACAATATCGTCGCGACGACCACTGGCGTCATACAACATGCGCAACACCCGCAGGTGCTCCAGACGCTCAGTGCTGTTGTCCGGCGCCTGGCCCATCTCCGCCATCACACCGAACATCAGGGCTGGCAAATACTGGTATGCCAGCATATCCAGATAGGATTCTTCTACTTCCGGGCCAACCTCATGGCCACGGTACAGGCCCATATCACTGAATAACGGCCAGTTCCGGCGATAATCGCCAAAGGCCAGGGTCGCCTCACGAAGTTCATCCAGCGGGCCGAGCAAATTCCGTCCGGTGTTATCCGGTTCAAAGCCCACCGGCTGCCAGTTATCGATGAACCCCTTAACACGGGTTTCCACGGCGGTCGCGGCCTCTGCATTCTTGATAAAGAAATGCTGCCAGCCGGCGGTCATACCCGCACCGGCACAAATGGCCACCACGGCGGCCACGGCCAGCCGCCGTTGGCGGGACTGAATCACCCGTCGGTTATCACCGGCCAGGCCCGCCTCCGGATAGATGATCTGGGGGAACAGTGCCCGGGTAAACAGGGCAGCGGACTGCCCTGTCCGTTGAGCAGGCTGAATGGGTCCGGCAATCTGATAGTTGGCGGCAGCTGCTGAGACAAAGGCATCCTCCGGAACGCCCTCCTGCAACACCGAGGTGAAGTAGGTGCCGCGAACCATCGCAGGTGTCGAGAACACATCCGCAGACAGCAAATCGGTCAGGAATTGCTCCAGAACAGGCTTGAGGCCAGCAAGCTGGCGAGTAAAAGAGTAGGCTGCTGCCCGCTCCTCGGCGTCCCGGGTATTGGCCAGAACATCCGGCAAGCGATCGGTAAGCCGCTCAACCATGGCGGTGTATCGGTCCGCGAACTGGTGCAGCCAATCGTCGTTGTCCATCTGGCCCTCGAGGCTGAAGGTAAAGCCAAGGGCCTGTTCCTTCTCCTGCTTGCTCAGGGTCCGCACGAGCGGGCCAAAACCGTAGAGCAGGTCCATCTTGGTGAAAGTGACATAAACGGGCAGGCGGGAGCCGATTTGCTCCATCAGTTCCCTCAGGCGCGTCCGTAACAGGATGGCACGGTCCCGCCTCTGGCCGGGGTCTGCCACGCTGAGACTGGCCACATCAATGGCCAGCACCACACCGTTGAGGGGGCGTTGCGGGCGATTTCGCTCAAGCCAGACAATGAAATGATTCCAAAGACGTTGCTGGATCTCCGCACCGGCACCCTCACCCTGACTCTGGCTCAGCAGTTCACCATCCGGATCGATAAGGACACCCTCATCGCCAATCCACCAGTCAAAACCGAAGGCATTGCGATCCACCCGATTGTTGCGGGTTACGTTGGTGAGCGTGTAGGTCTGCCCGGAGCGTTGAATCAGGCTGGTCTTGCCAGCATCCTCAAGGCCCATCGCCAGATACCAGGGCAGCCGGTAAATGCCTTTGCGGCCGGGGAGGTTGCTTTTCAGGGCCGCCAGCTGGCGATCCAGCAGGCGCTGTTGCTTGCGCTCCATGGGCAGAATCGGATCTTCCTGTTCCTTCTGCGCTTCCGCCTGCCTGACGTTCACCTTGCGCAGGCGGCGCGCCAGCATCATGCCCCACACCATGGCCACGACCAGCACAACGCCCAGGGTTACCACGGCCCGCATCTGCCAGGCCGCCAATGGAAACTCACCATTGAGCTCCCAGCGTGGCCCCAGCCACCAGGTGGCCACCACCAAGGCAATAATGCCCAGTACCAGGGTGACCGGGGCTGCGTTTTTGAGGTATGGCAGAAGCCAGCGACCGATGAGTAAAGCTTTTCTCCACATGGTGTCCATTCCTGCTGTGATTCCTTGGTGTGTTCCGGGTATCAGCCCAGCTTTTCAAGCTGCCTGATCAGGGCTGGCTCCCAGTTCTCGAGAGCCAGCCCGCGCACCTGCATTTGCAGATCCTGAATCTGCTGCGTGGCCAGTGATTTCAGGCCGGAGTCCTTCATTAATCGGGCGCTGGCAAGGCGCCAGTAAAAGCGGTCTCTTGGTTCTCTCGCTTCCGCCAGCCCGTCCTCCAGAAGTTGCATCCCGGCAGCCAGCCCCTTTTGCCCGGCCAGCTCCCGGGCTTTGTCATAAGCCTGCTCCCAGGCGTTGGCGCTGCCGGCGGAACCACCGGTCGCCGGCGCGGACCAGAGCCACTCTTCCGCCTCCCGGGAGAGGAACGGGGTGCCATCGTTGAAGGTGAGCTCCGGCAACTGGGCAAGGCGCTCAACAAACTCCTTTGCGGACACACGGATGGCCTCAGCGCAGGCGTGGTGGCCCAGGGCCGCCGCTACCCGGGCACTTAACCAATGGCCGTCCAGCCAGAACGGACTGACCGACAGGCTCTGCTCGATTTTCTGCCACAACGCCAGGTCGGCGGATTTTTCCAGGGCTTCGCGATAGTCAGCCACCCGATCGGCACTGACGGCGGCAAGATCGGTGCGCTTTCCATCCCGTGTCGGCGGTACCGTGGTGATGTTCTGCCAGATAGCATACCGGCGAACCTGGTACCCCAGAGGCTGGTCCGGACCGGTTTCGGTGAGCATGTCCGCGACTTTCAGAAGGCTCTGCCGGGTTGTCCGCTCATCGCCCGGGTCCAGGGTGAGAGCCCCCAGGGAGGGCTTTGCCGGTGCGGGTTTCTGCTCTGGCGTTTCCGTTCCCGAATCCTGGCTGACCGATCCTGCCGGCGAACGGGGTTCGGGGGCTGCCGTGGCGTCGTTAACCCTGGGCAGCTTTTCAATTGCCCGTTTAAGATCCTGCAGTGACCCCTCCGGCAGTTCCCGGCCAGCGGCCTGGTCCATCAATCTCGCCAGAAGTTCAAGGCAGAACGCCCGACCGTCGCCAACACTGCCATCGAACGCCAGGGCGTCGACGCCTTTGCCGGCGCGCTGGAGCATCTGGGTGAACATCATCTTGCGTGCCCGCTTGCCCGTCTCTCCAGGGTAGGGCCAGGCCTGCTCCCACCATTCGTCCAGCACCCGGTGCAGCAGGTACAGGGATAGGGCGAACCGTTCACCATCACCACCGCGTTGCAGGGCGACCAGAAGAAAACCGAGCACTTTCAGATCCTTGCTGCGGTCCGAGAGAATCGTAAGGGCATCGCTTTCAACCTTGCTCCAGTCGATGTCGGTATGGGCCAGAGAGCCCACCTTCATGATCTCGTTTTCCAGAGACTCGAGCGTTGCATCGTCTCCGAGTGCCTCGCCGACACCGGAATCGCCGGGCAATGGTGAGACAACCTGTTCAACGTAGGGATGTTGCTCAATGATCTGCATGTTGCTGTCCTGAATCGCTGTGTTCAGCCGGCATTTACCAGCCACAGGTCTCGCGTAGCGGTTCGATTGCCCGGCGGTATCCCGAGAGATCAAACAGCAGGCCATCAATGCGGCTGTTGGACGAGTCAACGCGCGCCTCTGTGCCGTCGATCATGGCTTTCACGGTACGAATTGCTGGCAGTCCCCGGCCGCCGCTGAGCACGAAACCGTTGTCCCGCACCCGCCAGACGGTCTGTCCCCGGCCAAACCCCAGTTGAACCCGCGCCTCGTCCATTGCCTCAGGCAGCATCAGCGTGAGTTCCGTGATGTTGTTATGGCACTGAAGGGCCAGCAGAGGCCTGGGAGGTTGAACCCCCAAAGCCGGAACCGTCACCAGGTGGCCAGCTGCTCGCCCGGTATTCCGGTAAAGCACACCGGCACCGGCATTTTCTGCATCAAGGCTGGCGTAGGCCTGTCGCCATCGCTCGGATCGCCGGGTATCCGGGGCCGCAAGTTCCTCGCCGGATGCCGCCAGGGGAGTACCAAAAACCTCGTCAAAGCAGGCCAGCCGTTCAAGTCGCTGGGGCTCACTGGTACAGAGTCGGGCATCTTCAAGCTGGTCAGCGCTGGCATTGGAGACCAGCGAAAGCAGCGCCAATGCCGCTGCAATACCACCGGTTAATCGCACTCTTCGGGGAATCATGACTCTGTCACCCGGTACTTGAGACACTTGTGGGCCAGGGTCCGCTTTGGCAGGCCGAGGCTTTCTGCCGCCTGGGCCCGGTTGCCACCATACTGGCGCAGACGCTCGCGAATAATTGCCGCTTCAAAGGCCTGTGCCGCGACTTTAAGATCCCGGACCTCTTCCACAGCAGGTAGATCAACGGGATTTCTGTCTCTGGCATCCGAGGGTGCGCGGGTCCAGCCATCGGGCTCTTCAAACAGGTCATTAATCCTCAGAACTTCCGGCTGGATATCATCCCCGCCCGGGGTCTGCAGGCAGGCCAGTTCAATGATGTTGCGCAGCTCACGGACATTGCCCGGGAAGTCGTATCCAGCCAGCAGGTGCAGAGCGTGGCTGGAAATGCCCATGGGCCCGCTACCCTCACGCTCGGTATACAGGCGGATAAAGTGACGGCTCAGGGCTTCGAGGTCCTCGGGGCGCTCCCGCAAGGGCGTCACCCGCAGCGGAAACTGGCTCAGGCGATAAAACAGGTCCCGCCGGAAGCTGCCGTCTTCGATACCTGCCTGCAGCGGCTGGTGGGTGGCCGCTACCAGGCGAAAATCGGAGTGCTGTTCCTCACGGGCGCCCAGTGGGCGGAACTGACGGCTCTCCAACACCCGGAGCAGCTTCGACTGCAGGGCCAAGGGCATGTCGCCGATTTCATCCAGGAACAGGGTGCCGCCGTTGGCCTGTGCCAGAAGCCCCTGCTTGTCCCGGTCGGCGCCTGAGAACGCTCCCCTGGTATGCCCGAAAAGTTCGCTTTCCAGGAGGGTA
>PBED01000054.1:0-26642 GCA_002718255.1 Marinobacter sp.
AGCCGTAAACTTTTAACAATTGTCAAAAAGCATTAATGTGCACATGCTAACGATCACCGAGGGAAAGGACATGACCGCCCGGAACAGGATCAGAAGCCTGCTTTGCAAGGCTTGCAGTACCGCAGTTCTCGTCGCATTGGTGTCTGGACAGGCCAGCCTTGTTCAGGCTGGCCCCAGGGAGCAGGCCAAAAGAATTCACGATCGGGTCGCCGGCGTGCCACCCTCTGAAGTCGTCCTTGACGATATGGCGAGCGACATAGAGTCCGGCAGAGCTATTGATGCCGCCTTCACGGCCATGCAAGACAGCGCTTTCTACGACGTCACCCTGAAGAATTTTGCAGCCCCCTGGACCAACGAGGCGATGTCAAAGTTCGTGCCCCTTAATGATTACATTGCCACGGTGATTGGCCTGGTGCGGGACGGGGAAGACTTCCGAAAAGTTCTGTATGACGATGTTCTTTACATCGGGAATGCATCCCTGAACCTGCCAAACTACTCTACCAGCAACAACAACCACTACGAATCCCTCGAGAACAGTGGAGCCAGCCTTAAGGACAACCTGGAGCGGGTAAACCAGTCGACCTACACGGGCCTTCCTCCCTCGGCCACCGCCGGCGTCATTACATCAAGAGCTTCCGCCCGGGCTTTCTTCAGTGCCGGCACCAACCGGGCGATGTTCCGCTTCACACTGATCAATCACATGTGCAACGACCTGGAGCAGGTTGCGGACGTTACCTTGCCCACGGACCGCATTCGCCAGGATGTTTCCCGCAGCCCGGGTGGTGACAGCCGGGTATTCCTGAACAACTGCGTTGGCTGCCACACCGGCATGGACCCCATGACCCAGGCGTTTGCCTACTACGACTACGAGTATGACGCCAACACCGACCCCGATGGAGAACTGGGCAGGCTGGTCTACAACGCCATTGGCGAAACAGACCCAGAAACCGGCTCCAGGGTTCAGGCCAAGTACCACATCAACTCTGCAACCTTCGAGCAGGGCTATGTCACACCTGACGACAGCTGGGATAACTACTGGCGCCAGGGCGCCAATCGCCGACTGGGATGGGATCCCTCACTCCCGGGTTCCGGCAGCGGTGCCAAGAGCCTGGGTATGGAATTCGCGAATTCCGAGGCCTTCGCAGAGTGCCAGGTCAAGAAGGTGTTCGAGAATGTCTGCCTGCGACCTCCCTCCGACAGCGCAGACCGTTCGCAGGTAAGCAGTATGGTTGCCAGCTTCGCAAGTCAGGGTTACGACCTGAAGCAGGTATTTGCAGAATCCGCCGTGTACTGCATGGGGGAGTGAGGACGCTATGAAAACATTTAAAGGCATTTCCATGAGCTCCCTCAAATCGGTCCTTGCCATCACTGTCCTGGCCCTTCTGCTTTCTGCCTGCGGGGGCGAATCCACGGAACAACTGCCGAATACCTCCCAGAATTCCGGCACGGTTACCTACAACGGGCCTGCCCCCTCGACGGATGATGTGGCCAACTTCAAACGCACCGTGTGGGACAACCTCGTCACCCAGGATAAATGCGGCGCGTGTCACGGCTCCAATGGCCAGGCACCCACGTTCGTCAATGAGCAGGACGTTAACCTGGCTTACGCACAGGCGAATTCTATTGTTAACCTGTCTGATCCATCCCAGTCCACAATGGTGACAAAGGTGGCAGGTGGCCATAATTGCTGGCTCCAGAGCACGTCAGCCTGTGTGGACATTCTCACCACCTATATTTCCAACTGGGCAGGCGGGTCAGAAGGCTCTGCCAAAACCGTGGAACTTCGCGCTCCAGCGCTCAAAGAACCGGGCGCCACGGTTGCCCTGCCAAGCGACACTGGCCTGTTTTCCACCACGGTATACCCCGAACTCAGACAGTATTGCAGCGACTGCCATGCTGATGGTGGGCAAACCCCTTACATTGCCAGCGCCGATGTCACTACTGCCTACGATCAGGCGAAAAGCCGTATTGATCCCATGAATCCGGGCGCATCCCGACTGGTTGAACGTCTGCGCTACGACTTCCACAACTGCTGGGACGACGACTGCGAAGCCTCAGCCGATTTGATGGAACTGAAGATTCTTGAAATGGTCCAGGATCTGAGCGCCCAACCCGTGGACCCGGCAATCGTTGCCAGCAAGGCACTCAACCTGCAGGCAGACGGCCTGCTCGCAAACTCCGGCGGCCGGTTTGAAGACAACGTGATTGCCCTGTACGAATTCAAGTTTGGTGAAGGCCAGACTGCCTTTGATACCAGCGGCGTATCGCCAGCGCTGGATCTGACCCTGAGCGGAAACGTTGACTGGGTTGGCGGCTGGGGCATCGACCTTGGCCCGGCGGGCGAAAACGAGCAGGGCTTCATGATCCCCGCTGGCAAGGCCCAGGGCAGCACCACCGCCAGCCGGAAGCTGCACACCCTGCTGACCGCCTCCGGCGAATACAGCATCGAGGCCTGGGTCGCCCCGGGCAACATTACCCAGGAAGATGCCCGGATCGTGACCTACTCCGGCTCATCCACCACCCGCAACGTCACCCTGAGCCAGTCGCTCCAGCGTTACGAGGTACTGCATCGCAGCACCACCAGTGACGAAAACACGCCTTTCGCAACCCAGGACGCCGACATGCTCCTGCAGGCAACGCTCCAGCACGTAGTGGTTAACTACACCCCGGCGACCGGTCGCCAGATCTTTGTGAATGGCGTTCCAACCGGCGATGTTGATCCGGACGACGGCGGACTGTTGACCGAATGGGACGACAGTTTTGCCCTGGTCCTGGGCAACGAGACCGATGGCAACTCGCCCTGGCAGGGCGCGATCCGGATGGTCGCCATCCACAATCGGGCGCTGACACCGGAACAGGTCCAGGCCAACTTTGAGGTGGGCGTTGGCCAGAAGTTCTACCTCCTGTTCGGGGTCTCTCACCTGATCGACCTGCCCGAGAGCTTCATCGTGTTCGAAGTCAGCCAGTTCGACAGCTACGCCTACAGATTCACCAGTCCCTTCTTTATCAGCCTTGATGACTCCGTCGAGCCATCAAATATTCCGCTGCGTGGCATGCGACTGGGTATTAACGGCAAGGAGGCAACTGTTGGACAGGCCTGGGCCAATCTGGACGTTGTCCTGGACAGCGGCAGCTATGAACCTGGCACCGGACAACCGCTCTCCTCTCTGGGCACCATCATTGCGCTGGAAAACGGGCCAGGGAACGACGAGTTTTTCCTGACCTTCGACCAGCTGGGCGGTAACAACTTTGCCCGCTCCGAGCCGTCGCTGCCGCCTCAACCGGCGCCATCAGACCAGGAGCCGTCATCGGAGATCGGCTTGAAAACTTTTGACGAGATCAACGAGTCCATGTCTCGGATGACCGGTGTACCGACCACGCATTCGAAGGTTTCCGAGAAATTCAACACTGTTCGGCAGCAACTCCCGACAGTGGAAACAATCGAGGGCTTCCTTTCGTCTCATCAGATGGCGATTACCCAGCTGGCAATTCAGTATTGCGACGCTCTGGTTTCCAGCGACAACCTTCGGCAGGAGATTTTCGGCAATTTCAATTTTGCGGCACCGGCAAACACCGCATTTGAAGGTGGCGGAGAGGATCTCATAGTGGGAGCGCTCCTCAGTAGGTTTGTCGGAAACGATCTGGCATCTCAGCCTACAAATGAGACAGTCGCTAATGAGCTCAGCAATCTAATCAATGGCTTGACCAGCTGTGGTGCAAGCTGCGGCCCTGACCGAACCGAAACGGTCGTCAAGGCAAGCTGCGCAGCTGTGCTTGGCAGTGCCACCACCTTGGTTCAGTAAAGGAAGTCGATCATGTTTATACGCAAATCACGAAAGAAGCCTCTGGCCAATGGCAGTCCACTACTCCATGACGACCACGGCAAGCCCAGGACACGTCGCGAGTTTATCGCGCAGGGTCTTATGGCAGGCTCGGCTACTGTTTTCGGTGCATCTCTTTTCAGCCTGTTCGGTAACCCGCGGATGGCGTCCGCCGCGCTTTCTCCAGACCTACAAACCTTGAAAGAAAGCTGTGGTATAGCGCTGCAGGGCGCAGGCAAGATTCCATTTATCTGCTTTGATCTAGCGGGCGGAGCCAATATTGCCGGCTCCAATGTACTGATGGGTAAATCCGGTGGGCAAATGGACTTCCTGAGCACCGCAGGCTACAACAAACTTGGTCTTCCCGGTGACATGTTGCCCAACGATCCGGCGTTCGTGAACACGGAGCTGGGCCTCGCATTCCATTCAGACAGCGGCTTCCTACGCGGGATTCTTCAAAGTACTAGTCCCGGCACCCGGGCGGCAACAGACGGAGCCATTATTGCAGCTCGCTCGGAAAACGACACCGGCAATAACCCACACAACCCGATGTATGGGATCTATAAGGCCGGAGCTAATGGTGAATTGCTCTCGTTAGTGGGTTCCCAAAGCTCCGAATCCGGCGGAAACTCCATGGCTCCGATGAGCCTTATTAATCCAGAAGTAAGACCCACGAAAATAGATCGCCCTAGCGATGCTTCCGGGCTAGTGGATGTAGGCGACCTGATCGGAATTCTCGATCCATCAGATGCGGTGGCAGTTATGGAATCCATCCAGCGTATCAGCGATGAAAAAATGAACAGGGTAAATACCGAAATCTCGACAGATGAGGTGGTAAAAAAATTAGTCCGCTGCGGCTATGTGAAGAGTGCCGATCTGGCAGATCGATATGGAAAAAGGGCCAATCCACTTGATCCCGAGGTGGACCTCGAAATCGTCGGGCCCACCGGCATCTTCAGCCGCGATGAGTTCGACAACAACCGGGAGTTCAGGAAAACCGCCTCTGTGATGAAGCTCGTGCTGAATGGTTACGCCGGCGCCGGCACAATAACCATGGGCGGCTACGACTACCATACGGGTGAGCGCGGGACCGGCGAACGTCGTGACGAGCAGGCCGGCCGCTGTATGGGTGCCTGTCTGGAATACGCAGCCCGGGTGGGCATGCCGTTGATGCTCTATGTGTTCAGCGACGGTTCGGTGTCGAGTAACGGACGGATTGACGATTCCATGGACGGTCGCGGCAAGGGCGAATGGACCGGCGACAACCAGCAGACAGCCGCCTCGTTCTTTATGGTATACAACCCGGCTGGTCGCCCTACCCCGATTCGCAGACAGATCGGCTTCATGCGCTCCGATGCGTCGGTGGAAACTGCCTCCAGTCCTGCGGCCAACAACGTCAACCAGTTGGTTCAGACCGTGCTGCTCAACTACATGGCATTGCACGGGGAGCAGGGTGACTTCGGCACCCGTTTCAACGGCCACGGGCTGGGCAATGGGACATCTCAGGACAGCCTGATTGCGTTCTCGAATGTCGTGAACGGCACTATCGGAAATTGACGGAAACTGCTCGTTCCGCCCCTAGTCTGATTGGGGCGGAACGAGGCCTTCTGAAACGTGCATCATGCGCTGATCATCGATAACCACAACATCGATACCTTTCAAACGCTCAATCATCTCCAGTCCCTTTTTGGGCCCGAGCACGAAAACCGCCGTGGAGAGGCCGTCGGTTGTCAACGCATCCTCGCCGATAATGGTCACGCTTTGGACACCCTGGACCGATTTGCCGGTCTCAGGCGACAGAATGTGATGAACCCTTTCTCCCGCCTCATCCACGAAGAACCGCTCGTAGTCGCCGGAGGTGGACACTGCCACATCCTCGAGCGGCAAAACCACCGCGTTGCGCCCTTCTGAACGGGGGTCCCGAATGCCCACGTACCAGGGCCGGCCCTGCTTGTCACCTAGCAGTCGCATGTCGCCGCCAGCACTCAGCCGGGCATGGCGAATGCCAAAACTGACCAGACGCTCGATTCCCAGATCCACTGCATACCCTTTGGCGATGCCACCGAGGTCTACCAGAATCCCTGCCTGCCGGTATTCGACCGTCTGATCATCCTCATCAAGAATCACATCCCGAAAATTCACCCGCGGCAAGCCGGATCGAAGCTCCTCGTCCGTGGGTTTTTTGCCGGCCCTGAAGTCATACAGGTAACCCACTGAGCCAAAGGTGATGTCGAAGGCGCCCTGGCTGAGTAGAGAAACCTCCCGTGCTTTTTCAATCACCTCGAACAACCCGTCACTGACTTCTACTGGCCCGTCGGGTGCATTGCGGTTGAGCCTGGAGACCTCGGACTGATCCCGGTAGCGACTCATCTGTTCATCAACCTGATGAAAAACCGCCAGCACCTCTTTGCCAACCCGGTTCGCCAGCTCTTTATCCTTCGCCCAAAACTCCAGTTCGATAGGCGTGGTCATTGCAGTATCCGAAAACCGATACCACTCGGCGCTGGCCGACATAGGGACGATGACAAGCCCCATTGCCGCCACGAGAGACGAGAGAGTCGATCCAAGTCCGAATTTCCAGCGCTTTACAGTCACAAAATCCACAAAACTCCATTGGCTGCCGCGTAGCCCACACCGGGCACTACCGGGAAGTATATCCATTTCTTCGACTGCAGCCGAACCGATTCGTCGGAACAGCATAGGCCAGACAAGATGCAGATCACTAACCTACAATTTGTTACCTGAAATTCCACTTTAGTCCCATTGTTGGCTTCATAATCAGCAGTGACACTAGCTCTGCTTAACAAATAATCAAAAGAATGATTAGCAGCCCTTTTCCCCATTGGCGCTGCAATTCCGGAGGCCAACCTGAATGAACGTCAGAAAAGTACTCTTTTCTGCTTGTCTGCTGTTGCTGGCGAGCACCACTGTGTATGCCGAAACCCTTAAAATCGGCCTGAATTATCCGCAAACCGGTCGTTACAAGGACCAGGGTCTGCAACAGCGTCTTGGTGCGTTTCTGGCCGTTGACGAAATCAATAAGGCCGGTGGCGTGATGGGTCGCCAGCTGGAACTAGTAATCCGGAATACACGAGGCGAACCGGCCCAGGGCGCGGAAAACACTGCAGAACTTATCGACCGCGAAGGCGTCCAGATGATGTTCGGCGGTGTGTCCAGCGCCGTTGCCATTGCCTCAGGCAAAGCTGCTCGCGACCGCAACCGGATCTACTTCGGCACCCTCACCTACTCGAACGCCACCACCGGTGCCGAGGGGCATTCCTATATGTTTCGGGAGCCCTATGACGCCTGGATGACTGCAAAGGCGCTCAGTCAGTATCTGACCACCAATCATGCGGAAGACGATTACTTCTACATTACCGCCGACTACACCTGGGGCTGGTCTGTGGAGGAGTCTGTTCGCAAGTTCTCGGGAACCGAAGACACTGACCGCCACCAGGGCGTGAAAACCCCTTTTCCCCGGGCACTGATTACCGATTTCAGGGAGGCGCTGGAGCAGGCAGAGGCCAGTAACGCCAAGGTTCTGATGATGGTCCTGTTCGGCGACGACATGGTGAGAGCACTGAATGTTGCCTACGAAATGGGCCTTACCAAGAAAATGCAGATTGTTGTGCCCAACCTGACCCTGGGCATGGCTCGGCAGGTAGGTCCCACCATTATGGAGGGCGTTATCGGCGGCTCGCCCTGGGTATGGAACGTACCCTTTGAGCTGAACTACCCGAGAGGAAAGGAGTTTGTAGAAGCCTTCTCAAACCGATATGAAATGCGACCATCCACCGCTGCGGCCTCGGCCTACAGCATTATTTATCAATACAAGGATGCGGTGGAACGTGCCGGTACCACCAATACCGCCAGCCTGATCCGGGCCCTGGAGGGACACAGGTACACTTTCCTAAAAGACGAACAGTACTGGCGCGAATTCGATCACCAGAATGTCCAGACGGTGTATGTGGTTAAGGTAAAACCGCGCAACACAATCATTGCTGACGAATACAGTTCCGATTATTTCAGCATCATCGATTCAATGCCGGGTGACCAGGCGGCGCAGACCCGGGAAGAATGGGAAGAGCGGCGCCGGGAGGCTGGCAAGCCCCTCCAGCTCTAGATCCAAGACAGAGGGTCCGGCGATCAGAACAGATAGTCGGTTGTCAGTATTTTCGAGCTTCGTCCCCGCACAATGCCGGTCACCAGGTCCCGATTGCTCTCACTGGACTTGGTGGCCACGGTTGTGCGAATCGAGAACACCCGAAGGGCATCCGATACCGAAAGTGTGCCTTCCGCGGAGTCTTTGCGTCCGTTAAATGGCAGGGTATCGGGCCCCCTCTGGCACTGGGCATTGAGGTTGATCCGACCCACCTGATTTGCAAGCAGATCAATCAGCCTGCCCACCGTGTCGGAATCCGAACCGAAGATACTTAGCTGCTGCCCGAAGCTGGAATCCCGAACGTGCTCAATCACTTCCTGCTCATCCGAGAAAGCAGCAACAGGAATGACCGGCCCGAACTGTTCTTCATGATAGATGCGCATCTCGGCAGTGACCGGGTAAAGCACGGCAGGGTGAAAATACGTGCCGTTGACCTCGCCACCACACTCATTGACCACGGATGCGCCCTTGGCGATTGCGTCGTCTACCAGTTCCCTGAGAAACCCGATCTTGCCCGGCTCGGGCAATGGCGTCAGCGATACGTCCTGCTCCCATGGCATGCCCGCAACCAGTTCATTGACCGCATCCGATAGCTTGCTGACAAACTGGTCCGCAAGGGAATCATGGACAAACAGCAGTTTCAGGGCGGTGCAGCGCTGACCATTGAAAGACAGCGCTCCGCTGATACATTCACTCACGGCAAGCTCAAAGTCCGCATCCGGCAGCACGATGGCCGGATTGTTAGCGTCCAGGCCCAGCACTGCCTTTAAGCGATGCGGTTTCGGATGCATCTGTTTGAGCGCTGACGCACCCCGGTGGGTTCCTATAAAGGCGAACATGTCGACCTTGCCGCTTTCCATCAATGGCCCAACCGTATCCCTGCCCCGTCCGAAAATAATGTTGATGACTCCTGGCGGAAACGACTTCCGGAATGCATCCATCAGCGGGCCAATCAACAGCACACCGTATTTGGCGGGTTTGAAAACCACCGTGTTGCCCATGATCAACGCCGGAATCAGCGTCGTGAAAGTCTCATTGAGCGGGTAATTGAACGGCCCCATGCAGAGGGCTACCCCTACCGGTAGGCGACGAGTCTGAGCCACCACGCCACCGACGATTTCAAATCTCGAGGACCGGCGGTCAAGCACCTTAAGCTCATGAATCGTATCGTTTATATAGTCGCAGGTCCGGTCAAATTCCTTGCAGGCATCTTTCCGGGTCTTGCCGATTTCCCACATCAGAAGCTTTACCACGGCCTCCCGATGGTTACGCATCTCCGCGAGGAACTGCTCGACATGTTCGATTCTGTTGGCGACAGACATGCTGGGCCAGTCGCCACTTCCCTGACCGTAGGCCTGAACCGCCGCGTCCAGTGCTTCCAGAGCAGCCGCCTCATCCATCAGAGGCGTCCGCCCGATCAGCAGAGGTTGAGGAACTCCGTCGCCTTGCGCTGCTGAGCAAATCGGGCTGCGAACCTCTGCATAAGAACCGTCCCAGGGACGCAGTTCGCCGCCAACCAGGGTATGATTTAAGTTCACGCCTCCCTCACGGAACTCCTCCGGCACATCGGTTTCTTTCGGGAAAAACGTGGTTTGCATCCAGCGTGTTGGATCCATTTACATCTCCATCAGTGGGTTTCGCATTCGCCGGCCAGAATTCCGGAAGCCTCAGCCAGGGCTCCGGCGATCGTTCCGAATTCATCCGCGTGCAGTGAGGCACCGCCAATCAAGCCGCCATCAACGTCGGCAAGGCTGAACAGTTCATAGGCATTGGCAACTTTAACGCTGCCCCCGTATATCACCCGCAGCTCCTCGCTGACGTCGTCGGCTGACTCGGGCGCGCTTTTGGCGAGGAACTGACGGATCTGTTGATGCACCTCCGAAACCTGCTCCGGCGTTGCTGTTTTGCCCGTTCCGATAGCCCAAACCGGTTCATAGGCAACGATTCCATTAGCCATGGCCGCCAGGCCGACCTCGTCAATCACTGCCTGTAGCTGCTGTTCGATAATCAGACCGGTACGGCCCGACTCCCTGTCTTCCAGAGTCTCACCGACGCATAGCACCGGTGTAAGGCCGGACTGCAAAACCGAGCGGTATCGGGCTGCCACTTCCTGGTTGCCCTCGCCGAACAGTAGTCGGCGCTCGGAGTGACCCACGAGCGCATACCGGCAGCCCATTTCCTGAAGCATGGTGGCGCTGACCTCGCCGGTGTAGGCACCAGAGACAAACCCGGATGCATTCTGGGCGCCCAGCATGATGCCGGTATAGCCAAGCAGATCACGCACCTGGAACAGGTACGGATGCGGCGGGCATACCACCAGATCAACAGACTTACGGAACATCCG
This sequence comes from Marinobacter sp., assembly GCA_002718255.1. Taxonomy (GTDB): domain Bacteria; phylum Pseudomonadota; class Gammaproteobacteria; order Pseudomonadales; family Oleiphilaceae; genus Marinobacter. The sequence continues at coordinate 10,328 of PBED01000054.1, forward strand.
AAGTCGGGGTAAGACGCGCACCATCAGGGCCTGGTTTGCCTGGAGGCTGCCATTCATTTTCCAGTTTCCAATCAGAATCGGTTTTCTCATGGTGTTTCTCCCGCAAAGAAAGTCATGTATCGAGGGCACAACGTATCGCGCCGACACCCGGATAAAACGCGTGAGCGCCAAGATCCTGTTCAATGCGCAGCAGGCGGTTGTACTTGGCAACCCGGTCTGATCGGCAGAGAGAGCCAGTTTTTATCTGGCCTGATCGCGTTGCAACGGCCAGATCCGATATAAAGGTATCTTCGGTCTCGCCGCTACGGTGGGAAATCACCGTGGTGTAGCCGGAATCCTGAGCCATTCCGATAGCATCAAGGGTCTCGGTCAGGGTTCCGATCTGGTTAAATTTAATCAGCACTGAATTGGCAATGCCCTTCCTGATGCCTTCGGTAATGATTGAGGTATTCGTGACGAAAAGGTCGTCCCCTACCAGTTGGACGCGTTCGCCAAGTTTTTCGGTCAGAAGCTTCCAGCCGTCCCAATCGCTTTCATCCATACCATCCTCAATCGAGGCGATCGGGTACTTCATGGCCAGATCGAGCAGGTAATCCGAGAACTCTTCGGAAGTGAACTGCTTTCCAGCGCTCTTAAGGTTGTAATGGCCATCTTCATAGAATTCCGACGCGGCGCAATCGAGGGCAAGGACCACATCGGATCCGGGCCGATAGCCCGCCTTTTCGATGGCCGCCAGAATCAGATCGAGGGCTTCCTCGCTGGAACGCAAATTCGGCGCGAAGCCACCCTCATCGCCAACCGCGGTGGAAAGGCCGTTTTTGCGGAGCAACGCCTTCAGGGCATGGAAGGTTTCCACTCCCATGCGTAGCGCCTCACTGTAACTGGGCGCCCCGACGGGCTGGATCATGAACTCTTGGATATCAACGTTGTTGTCTGCATGGGCGCCGCCGTTGATGATGTTCATCATGGGCACCGGCAGGATGCTGGGGCCGTTGCAGCCGTATAGCTCGGCAAGATACCGGTACAGAGGCTGTTGCCGATAATTGGCCCCGGCGTTGGCCGTGGCCAGGGACACGGCAAGAATCGCATTGGCGCCAAACTCTGCCTTGTTGGGCGTGCCATCCATTTCGCACATGAGCCGGTCCATCACCAGTTGGTCAAACACCACACGGCCCTCCAGTGCTGGTGCTATGCATTCGTTAACGCACCGGACGGCTTGCAGAACGCCCTTGCCGTTATAGCGCCTGTCATCACAGTCTCGCTTTTCAAGCGCTTCCCGGGTTCCTGTCGAGGCACCGGATGGCACCCGGCCCTGCCCGACCACGCCGTTTCGGAGTTCCACGTCCACTTCCACTGTAGGCAATCCTCGGGAATCCAGAATCTCTCGAGCCGTCACTGTTTTTATATGTTCCATGGTGTCGTTCCTGTCACATCATTGTTGTTTGTGAATTTTATTTTCGGATAACGAACATTCTAAACATCTTAATATTCGTAAACGAACATCTTCAAGCGAAAATGAACGTTGGATCAGACAAATTTGTTATATGAAAACAAAAGTTGGTCAGTTGCCGATTTGTTTATTGGATCCGAAAGCGAGCCATCAGTGACTCAATGTTTGTCACCGAATCCTCCAACCGGTCACAGGTTGTGACCAAATCATCAATGCTTTCAAGCCCTTCAGCCGCAGAACCGCTGATATCACTGACCTGTCGGGCCACCGACTGACTGACGTTTTCCTGCTCGTCCATGCCGTGGCGGATGTGCTCAGCACCCTGATGAATCCGCTCCATCGCCGAGCCAATTCTGCCTGCGCCCTCGGAAACGCTGGCCATCAGCTCACGCACAGATCGCAGCTGTTCGAAGCTGGAGTTCATAGAGCTGACCGATTCCGACGCTTCTGCCTGAAGCCCTTCTACGAGGCTCCGGATACTATCGGTGCTCTCAGTAGTCTTTTGGGCCAGACCCCGCACTTCATCGGCGACCACTGCAAAACCGCGACCGGCATCACCGGCGCGTGCCGACTCGATGGCGGCGTTGAGGGCCAACAGGTTGGTCTGATTGGCGATGTCATCAATTGCCTCGGTAATCCTGCCAATATCGAAGGACGCCTGCTCAAGCTGACGCAGCTTCCCTGCGGTCTGCTCCGCCTGGACCTCCAGATCTGCAACACAGTCCATGCCGCGTTTAGCGGCAGAGAGATTGTCGTCCACCTGGAGATTGACCTTGCCAACCAGATCATGGGTATCCCGAACCGATCTTGCCACCTCCCTTGCAGAAGCCTCCATTTCAGTCATGGCAGCCGCAATGGAACCAAGTTCGTCAGACTGAGTCCTTGTCCGTTCGTTGAATTCGCGGGCGAACCTCGCGTTGCCCGACGCAATCACCGAGATGTCTGAACCCGCCTGTTGCAAACTACCCAAAACCGTGGCCATGGCCTCCGACAGCCGGTTAACAGAACTCTTGAGATCAATAAATTCGCCGCAGGCAGGAAACTCGAGAACCTGTGAGTAGTCACCCTCGGCCATTGCAGCAAGATGAGCCTGGGTCACCTGCAGTGGCCTGCTGATCATTCGCCCCAGCCTGAACGAGGTTGCGAGCGTCAGAAGAACCACCACGGGCAACAACCAGTAGACCAATTTTTCCGAAGTCAGAGCGGTTGCATCCAGTGTGAACACCGAGGCGCTGGCACGATCAGAGACCGTCTTCGCAGCCTCATCCAGGGCTGACGCCAATGCTGCCAGCTTCTCCTCGACCTCTCTGGCAACATTATCCAGCTCTAGCCGCCTCTGGCGATAACCCGAGTACTGGCTGATTATCCCGGCCTGGTCATTTACCGCAGACAGAAACGTCGTCACAAGTGCCGGCAAACCATCCAGACGTGGTACCTCCTCAACCAGGGCCGATATGTCCTGCTCGATGGTCTGGGTATTGAATCGGAGATTCTCGACTATGGCATCGAGCTGACGCGCATCCTCGGTGCTGACCATCTGCATGACCAACAACTCGATGTTCGCCAGATTCTCCATGACGGTAGTAAACAGATCACGGATGTAAATATCCCGGCCTGCCGGTTCGGTACCCTCCCGAACCAGGGTTCGTTTGATTTCCCCGTTATTGGCGAGAAATTCAGTCAGGCCAGTATTCACCGCATCCGAAACCGACAACACCCGTGCCTTGAGAGAGGCCAGCGCGTCAGTGCTGCGATCAAGTTTCGACAGCTGTGACTGAGCTGTCCTGTTGACAGCCTGCAGTGGAGGAAACATGGCAGAACTGTTCGTGGTTAACAGCGTGTCACCACTGCCGCGCAGTCGCTCAATGCTGTTGGAAAGCTTTTCCAGCCTGACATCCAGTGCCTCCGGATCGTCGGCCGAGACTACCTCCACCACATACTTGGCGGTTTCAGAACGATGGGCTTCCATTTCCTGAATCAAACCGCTGAGCGGAAAAACATCCGATGTTAGTTTGTCCGTAGTTCCTGAAAAGGACGACATGACGCTGATATTGAACGCTCCCCAGCACACAATAATCACGCAAAGCAGGCCAAAGCCCGCGTACAAACGATGAATTACGGAGATTTTGTTCATTGGAAACACCCTTCCCGCTATCGACATGCAGAGGCGGGCCAAACGGTAGAAAAAGGGCCGGCAGGGTTAACCCCGGGAGGGGCTACCTTGAAATGCTTGATAAGGGGGGGACTATAAGCAACCGGCCAAAACCCACCGTGACAACGGTGCTCTGCCTGCCGCAACCAAAGGGTCCTGTTGCGACAGGCATTGCTCTTCAGGAATCAGCTCGCCTTAGCGCGCCTCTTCCCAGGTTTTCAGCAGCTCATCATAAGCAACGGTTTTGCCTTGCGGCTTCTCGTTTGCAAGCTTGGGCTTGGGTGCGCCTGGCTGGTCCAGCCAGTATTGCGGATCGCGCGGCTCATTCAGCTTCGGACCACAGGTCGGCTGGACATTGGCGCGCTCGAGGCGCTCCATGACACGATCTTGAGCCTGCGCAAGACCATCAAGGGCTTCTTGCGGAGTAGCTTCGCCACTGGCTGCCTGAGCGATGTACTGCCACCACAGCTGGGCCAGCTTCGGATAGTCCGGTACGTTGGTACCAGTGGGAGACCACTGAACGCGCGCAGGGCTGCGATAGAACTCAACAAGACCACCGAGCTTGGGAGCCATTTCAGTCATCGCCTCAGACTCGATATCGGATTCCCGGATCGGAGTCAGACCGGCAATGGTTTTTTCTAGAGAAACGGTCTTGGATACTGTGAACTGAGCATACAGCCACGCTGCAAGACGACGCTTCTCGGGCGTTGAGTCCAGGAAGGTCCAGGAGCCGACGTCCTGGTAGCCCAGCTTCATGCCTTCTTCCCAGTATGGCCCGCGTGGCGACGGCGCCATGCGCCATTTGGGTGTGCCATCTTCGTTCACCACCGGCAGGCCATCCTTGATCATGCTCGCGGTAAAGGCTGTGTACCAGAAGATTTGCTGGGCAACATTACCCTGAGCAGGTACCGGGCCGGCCTCGGAAAAGGTCATGCCTTGGGCTTCGGGTGGCGCATACTCACGCAGCCAGTCCACGTATTTCTCGGTGGCATAAACGGCAGCGGGACCATTGGTTGCACCGCCACGGCTGACGCTGGACCCTACCGGGTGACACTCTTCAACCCGAATACCCCACTCGTCGACCGGCAGACCGTTGGGCAGGCCCTTGTCGCCAGCACCCGCCATGGAGAACCAGGCATCGGTGAAACGCCAGCCCAGAGATGGATCCTTCTTGCCATAGTCCATGTGGCCGTAAACGCGCTCGCCATCAATTTCCTTCACGTGCACCGAGAAGAATTCGGCAATATCCTCGTAGGCTGACCAGTTGACAGGTACACCCAGGTCGTAACCGTAGATGTCCTTGAACTGCTTTTGCAGATCTTCACGTTCAAACCAGTCGGCACGGAACCAGTAAAGGTTTGCAAACTGCTGGGAGGGGAGTTGGTAAAGCTTGCCGTCAGGCCCGGTGGTAAAGTCGAGCCCGATGAAATCATCGAGATCCAGGGTGGGCAAAGTGAGGTCCTTACCAGCACCATTCATGATGTCTTCAACAGCCACCACTTTTCCATAGCGGAAGTGGGTGCCGATCAGGTCGGAATCGTTCACGTAGCCATCGTAGATGTTCCGTCCAGACTGCATCTGAGTCTGGAGTTTCTCGATAACATCGCCTTCCTGAATCAGCGTGTGGGTAAGGTTGATCCCGGTGATTTCGGAAAACGCCTTGGCCAGAACATTGGACTCATACTCATGAGTCGCTATGGTTTCGGAAACCACGTTGATGTCCATGCCACGAAACTGCTCAGCGGCTTTGGTAAACCACTCCATTTCCTTGAGTTGCTCTTCCTTGCTCAGAGTGGAGTTCTTGAACGCTTCATTAACCCACTTCTCAGCTGCTTCACTATATTGATCGGCACTGACATGCAGGCTCAAACCCAAGCTGGCAACACCAACGGCGGCGCTGAGCAACAGGGTCCTCGGATATTTATTGTTGTTGAACATATCCAACCTCGTTCGTCTTGTTATGAATGGAACGAAACAGCCGGGTTTCGTTTCCGCATTTATAGCGCTCTGGTCGCTATTCTTTTCACCGGAATCTCCCGTGATCGATTCCGATCATTAAAATAAAAATAGTTCGTTTACGAAATCATTACAAGTGTTTTTGCAGATTTTCTCGGGCGGAATGTTCGCAAAAACAACATAGCGAACATCCGGCTTCAAATTCATCCCCAACGCAACAACACCAGTAACCAGGCCACCGAAACCGCCAGCGCCACCCAGAGGGTGATATCGCTGACCGCCAGGAAGGTTAGATGTATATACGCAGCCGATAACAATCCGATAAACAACCGGTCACCACGGGTGGTGGCTATCGGCAGAAACCCCTTTCTCTCGGTGCACGGGGAGACAATTTCGTAAACCGTCATTACCGCTAGAATTCCCGCAATCACTGCAAAGAAGATGGCGACGGTCGGCGTCCAGTTCATCCAGGCAATCATAAAACGTCTCCTTACACGCGTCCGAGGGCGAAGCCTTTGGCAACATGGTTACGAACGAACCAGATCACCAGCAGGCCGGGAATAATGGTGAGCGAACCGGCGGCAGCCAGAACACCCCAGTCGATACCGCTCGCCCCTATGGTTCGGGTCATAATCGCCCCGATCGGCTGGGCGTCCACGGACGTTAGCGTCCGGGCCAGCAGCAGCTCTACCCAGGAGAACATGAAGGCAAAGAAGGCCGTCACCCCGATCCCGGAACGAATCATCGGCAGGAACACCTTCACGAAAAATTTCGGAAAGCTGTAGCCATCAATATAGGCCATCTCGTCATACTCACGGGGAACACCGGACATGAACCCTTCCAGAATCCAGACAGCCAGGGGCACGTTGAACAGGCAGTGAGCCAGTGCCACCGCAATGTGGGTATCGAAAAGGCCAATGGATGAATAAAGCTGGAAGAAAGGCAGCAGGAAGACCGCCGGCGGCGCCATCCGGTTGCTCAGCAGCCAGAAAAACAGATGCTTGTCACCCAGGAACTTGTAGCGACTAAACGCATAGGCGGCAGGCAGGGCCACAAGTAACGTGATGACCACGTTGATCGACACGTAGATCATCGAATTGATGTAGCCGTTGTACCAGCTGGGATCCGTAAAGATCACGGCATAGTTATCCAGGGTGAAGTTCTGGGGCCAAAGGGTAAGCCCGCCCAGAATTTCCTGGTTGGTCTTGAACGACATGTTCAACAACCAGTAGATCGGAGTCAGAAGCAAAAGAATAAACAGCGTAATCCCGACGTTTTTCGAACGTGTCTGTCTCATCACACTCTCCTTATTTTTCTTTGTCGGCGTGCGTAATGGCGGTAAAGAAGAGCCACGAAATCAGCAAGACGATCAGGAAATAGATCAGCGAGAACGCGGCCGCGCGCCCGAGATCGAACTGCCCGATGGCCATAGTTGTAAGAGTCTGGCTCAGGAAGGTCGTGGAACTGCCGGGACCACCACCAGTCAGCACAAAAGGCTCTATGTAAATCATGAAACTGTCCATGAACCGCAGGAGAACCGCGATGATCAGAACGCTTTTAAGCCTGGGGAGCTGGATATACCGGAACACGGCCCATTTCGAGGCGCGGTCGATCTCAGCCGCCTGGTAGAAAGCTTCCGGAATCGCCCTCAGCCCGGAGTAGCAGAGCAGGGCCACCAGGGGCGTCCAGTGCCAGACGTCCATCAACAGAACCGTCAGCCAGGCATCGAGGGTGTCTCCGGTGTAGTTGTAATCTATACCCAACTGGTTAATGCCCCATCCGAACAGACCGATATCGCCGCGGGCAAAAATCTGCCAGATGGTGCCAACCACATTCCAGGGAATCAGCAGTGGAATGGCCAGAAGAATCAGGCACAGGGAACCCTTGATACCGGATTTCGGCATCATGAGGGCAACACCGATACCCAGAGGAATCTGGATCAGCAGTACCGCACCCGAGAATATAAATTGACGAATCAGGGAATCCTGCAGGCGCTCATCAGTCAGTACCTCTTTAAACCACTCTGTGCCTACAAAGAACGCCTGGCCCGGGCCAAAAATATCCTGGACCGAGTAATTCACCACGGTCATCAGGGGAATCAGCGCCGAGAAGGCAACGAGCAGGAATACCGGCAGCACCAGCCACCAGGCTCTATTGTTTTGTACCTTTTGCATCACTGTTGCTCCTGTACCAGGAATTCATCCACATACAGCTTCAGCCATTGCCTCGGGAACGAGAGGTGAACCTTACTGCCAATCGATGCGGCGAACTCCTCGCTCTGCCGGACTTTCATTTTTTCATGGTCAAGCTGAACGGTAACAATCTTGTAGGTACCCAGGTCCTCTACATCCAGGACCTCGGCCTCGAAGGTGTCGTCTGAAGCCACAGAGGACACTTCCACAAACTCGGGACGGATTCCGATCTTGATGTTGGTGGACCTGGTCCGCTGCAAGACATCTACCTGCCAGGGCTCGAGTGACACAACTGTGCTTCCGAAACACACGCCCCGGGGACACCGCTGCACTTCAATAAGGTTCATGCCGGGGCTGCCAATGAAAAAGCCCACGAAGGTATGGTTGGGCTGTTCGAACAGCTCGGTCGGCGTACCAAACTGGACAATCTGCCCGCCGTACATCACCGCTATCTTGTCGGCAAAGGTGGAGGCCTCGAGCTGGTCGTGGGTGACATACACCATGGTGATGTCAAACTGCTCGTGAATCTGCTTTAGCTTGCGGCGCAGTTTCCACTTGAGTTGCGGATCGATCACCGTCAGTGGCTCGTCGAACAGAATCGCGGACACGTCCTCCCGAACCAGGCCGCGGCCCATGGATACCTTCTGCTTTTCATCCGCGGTCAGGTTCTTCGCCTTCTTGTAGAGCTTGTCCTCTATTTCGAGGACCTCTGCAATCTCATGGACGCGGGCCTTGATCTTGGAGGCTGGCACCTTGTTGTTCTTCAGTGGGAACGCCAGGTTGTCGTATACCGTCATTGAGTCGTAAATGACGGGGAACTGAAAAACCTGGGCGATATTCCTGTCCCGGGGAGACAGTTCATTGACCCGCTTGCCGTCAAACAGAACATCACCTTCCGAAGGCTGAACAAGACCGGAAATAATGTTCAGCATGGTGCTTTTTCCGCAGCCCGACGGACCGAGCAGAGCGTATGCCCCACCTTTGTGCCAGACATGGTCAAGCTGGCGAATCGCGTAATCATCCGGCCCGGTAGGCATATCGCTGTAGCTGTGGGCGAGTGATTTCAATTGAATTTCAGCCATCAGACAGACCCTCCTGAAACCTGGGACGGTGTGTGCACCAGTTGCTCGTCGTTGTCGAAAACGAAAAGCTTGTTGATTGGCAGGTACACCTTGATGGGTGAACCCGTGTGGTACTGATGCACGCCCATCAGTTGCAACACCATTTCAAAGTGGCTGTTCTCAACGTGCATGAAGGTTTCAGAACCACTGATCTCACTGAGCTCCACCTCCATGGACATCTCCAGGTCATCATCACTGGTGGGCACCAGACCGATATGGCTGGGACGGATCCCGAACCAGTAATCACCCGGTTTCAGCTTCGCCAATTCCTGCGTGAGCGCGTGGTGGGAGTATTCGTCGAAGGTCACCTCGGTTTCGGAAACCCGGCCACGAATCATGTTCATTGGAGGCTCGCTGAACAATTGTGCAGCGAGAGTGTTCACCGGTGCCCGATAGACATCCATCACCGGGCCGGTCTGAACGACCTGCCCCTCGTGCAGTAATGTTGTTGTACCGCCGAGTGCAAGGGCTTCATTGGCCTCTGTGGTTGCGTACACCGCAATACACTGGCGCTCGCGGAACAGATCCCGCAGTTCCGCCCGGAGCTCTTCGCGCAGCTTGTAATCAAGGTTGACCAGTGGCTCATCGAAAAGCACCAGGGTGGCATCTTTAACCAGCGCCCGGGCCATGGCCGTTCGCTGCTGTTGACCACCCGACAGTTCCAGGGGATAGCGCTTCAGCAGAGGGTCAATCCGGAGCATCGACGCGGTTTCTTTCACCCGACGATCAATCTCGGACTCGGTCATCTTTGCAAGCCGCAGGGGCGAAGCAATGTTTTCGTAGACCGTCAGGTTGGGATAATTGATGAACTGCTGGTAGATCATCGAAATATTACGGTTCTGTACGCTCTGCCCTGTTACGTCCTCGCCGTTGTATATCAGACGGCCATTATCGGGCTTGTCTAACCCGGCCATCAATCGCATCAGCGAGGTCTTTCCGGCCAGTGTCCGGCCGAGCAGAACGTTAAAGGAACCTGCCTCAAAGGTGAGGTTGGCATCCCGTATGTAGTCGACACCGTCGACCTCACGGGAGAGATTCTCCAGTGTTAAGGACATAGGCTTTCCTTTTTGTTCTTATGGAAACGCGCTTCGGGACCGGCATACACCGACCGCGAAAATTCGATTTCGAATCCACTAACGCAAACGGTGTACCACTTCTTTAAGGTTTGTAGGTATCTCTACCTACAGCACTGTTTTTCAAGACTTTAAATTTTCATGACGATTTCCTATCCGAAAATAGCAATGCTCGTTTAGCAATACTTTGTTCAAAATGAACATTGACGTGAACAGCATTTGCACAGATTATTGAGCAACAGCAAGGACAGGCCTGCTCCACTTTGCTGCTCGAATCGTCAACCAGAACAACAAACGAAAAACTGAGTGACGCCTGATGAGAAAAAACGAATATTCGGATTATCGAAGTGTGATTGCCGATTCCTGGAACCGCTGTATTGCCTGGGGCCTTGATCACGATCATGAGCCAGCACCGTTGAGACCAGAGCCCGCGAGGTTAGAGGAGATAAATCGACAGCACAGCGAACTGCTTTCGGTGACCGAAGCAGAAGTTCTGCCCTATTACCGAAACGTCCTATCAAACAGCCGATGTCTCATCCTGCTTGCCGATCAGCACGCAACCGTACTCAGCAGCTGGGGTGATGAACGCATCACCGAGACCCGTCTCAAACCCTGGTTCCAGACCGGTGCAAACTGGCAAGAGCAGAACTGCGGTACCAACGCTATTGGCACATCAATTGCGGTGGGGGGGCCCGTTCAGATTCAGCGTAATGAACATTTTCTGAAAACAAACCGGAGCATCATCGGCTCTGCCGCACCGATTTTCGATGCCCACCGCCAGATCGCGGGTGTTCTGAGCGTGTTTAGCGACGCCTATCTGCCTCAGGCTCACACGTTAGGCATGGTGCGACTGCTGTCCCAATCTGTGGAAAACCGCCTGATCAATCGTCAGTTCGGGCCGGATCACTTCCAGATCACCCTGAATACAACGGCGGACAACTTCGATAGCCCCTGGTCCGGCATTCTCGTGTGTGATGATTCCGGTCAGGTGATCGCCAGCAACCAGAGGGCAGATCAGCTTCTGGGAATGAACACCGTCGAAGCCAGGCTGGATGAGCTATTCACCCGCCACCGGAATCACATCCTCGGCCACCCTAAAACAGAAACCCTGCAACTGACCACCCGGAGCAAGGTCCGTCTTAGTGCCCGGATCAAACGCCCCACCCGAATCCCCGACGCCAACGGAAAAACAAAGCCGTCTCCAGTACCGGAGGACCTCCGACAATCCGCCCGACCGCTCGACATCGACAATCTTGATTACGGCGATTCCGCGGTCAAACGCTGTGCTACGCAAAGTCTCAAAGTTCTGGAGCGGGGTTTACCGGTACTCATCACCGGCGAAACGGGGGTAGGCAAGGAAGTGCTGGTGAAAGCTCTTCACCGCGCATCCCACCGCAAGGACCAGCCGCTGGTCGCGGTCAACTGCGCAGCCATTCCGCCGGAGCTGGTCGAATCGGAATTGTTCGGTTATGAAGCCGGTGCTTTCACCGGCGCAAGGGCGCAGGGATCACTGGGGTTCATACGAAAAGCGCACAAGGGCGTTCTGTTCCTCGACGAGATCGGCGAAATGCCTCTTTCTGCGCAGTCGCGTCTATTGCGTGTTCTCCAGGAAAGGGTCGTTACACCGGTGGGATCCACCGACAGCGTCCCGGTCGATATTCTGTTGGTTACGGCAACCAATCGACCGCTGACCACCCGGATTGAAAACGGCCACTTCCGGGCCGACCTCTACTACCGCATCAACGGGTTGTGCGTCGAACTCCCAGCCCTTCGAAACCGTGCCGACAGGCGGATCCTGATACAGAGCCTGTATGCCCGGCACCGGGATCCGGGTCAGTCTGAGCAACTTTCACCGAAAGTCCTTTCGGCCCTGGAAGCCCACCCCTGGCCCGGTAACATCCGCCAACTGGTAAATGTGCTGAGGGTCGCCATCGCAATTGCCGACGGCGAGCAGGTGCAGGTTTGGCACCTGCCAGAAGATTTTCTTGCAGAGTTCGAGGCCAACCCCCTTGAACAGAGCGATCCACCGATGCAGGAACAGCCAGTTGCTGGTTCCGAAGCAGAAACCGAGGACACCCTTGCTAGAACCCTGCAAATTTACCGGAAATGCACCGGCAATATCTCGCAGGCGGCCAGAGAGCTGTCCATCAGCCGCAACACCCTCTATAAGCGCCTGCGGGAAATGGGTGTTCGCTGACGTTCGTTGCCGCGGCCGCTTTGTTGTGTCAAAGCTTTTGCACCGCTTGGCTCCAGCCGTCGTAGAGCTTATCCCGATGCTCTTTAGTCATAACCGGCTCAAAATTCCGATCGCATCGCCACAAGTCCGAAAGCTCCTCGAGAGAGCCATAGACCCCGGCTTCCAGACCGGCGAGGTAGGCGGCGCCAAGCGCCGTGGTTTCAACCAGTGAAGGTCGATCCACCCGGGCGCCGAGAATGTCTGCCAGGAACTGGAGGACCCAGTTGTTGGCCACCATACCACCGTCGACTCTGAGGTTGACTGGGCGGATGCCGTCCTTTTCCATGGCTTTTTGCAGATCCTTGGTCTGGTAGCAGACCGATTGCAGACCTGCCGTCACAATCTCCTTGATACCGGTATCACGAGTCAGGCCGAATATCGCGCCTCTCGCGTTGGGGTCCCAATAAGGTGCCCCAAGCCCGGTAAACGCAGGCACCAGATAGACGCCGTGGTCGACCGGCGTCCCCTCTGCCAACGGCTCTGTTTCACAGGCATCCCGGATAAGCCGAAGCCCGTCCCTCAGCCATTGAATGGTGGCCCCGGCAATGAAAATACTGCCCTCAAGGGCATAGGTAGGCTTGCCATTTACCCGGTACGCCACCGTCGTAAGCAAACGGTGCTTCGACTGCAAAGCCTTGTCGCCAGTATTGAGCATCAGAAAGCAACCCGTGCCGTAGGTGCTTTTCGCCATGCCAATGCCAAAGCAGGTCTGACCGAACAGGGCCGCCTGCTGATCGCCGGCCACCCCCAATACCGAGGTGCCGTTGAGTGCCCCGCCCTCGGTGATCCGCCCGAACTGATCGGCGGAATCCATCACCTCCGGCAACAGCGATTCGGGAATATCGAAAAGTTGCAGAAGCTCCGGATCCCATTTCTGGTTGTGAATGTTGAACAGCAGCGTACGACTGGCATTGGTGGCGTCAGTACGGTGCTCACGGCCACCGGTCAACCGCCACAACAGGAAGCTATCAACCGTCCCGAACGCAAGCTCTCCGCGCTCCGCACGCTCCCTGACTCCAGCGACATTTTCCAGAATCCAGCGTAGTTTGGTGGCCGAGAAATACGGATCAACCAACAACCCGGTTTTGCTGCTGACCCACGGCTCAAGCCCCTCACTCTTCAGGGATTCGCAGTAGGAGGCTGTCCGCCGGTCCTGCCAGACAATAGCGTTGTATACGGGCTCCCCGGTTTGACGATCCCATACCACAGTGGTCTCGCGCTGATTGGTAATGCCCACCGCGATCACTTCATCGCGATCACCACATTCCTCAGCCATCACCGCGTCGCAGGTCTGCTTAACCGATGACCAGAGATCCTCCGGATTGTGCTCTACCCAGCCACTGGCCGGGAAATGCTGCGGAAACTCTTGCTGGCGGGTGGCGTGTATGTTGCCCTGCAGGTCAAAGAGTATGGCTCTGGAACTGGTAGTTCCCTGATCAATGGAGAGTATGTACTGGCTCATAGAATTTCGACCTCGGTTTCTTATTTTTTCGTATTTTTACTTTTTTGAACATAAATGCCAAGTGGTTTTCACGGCAAGCGCGCATCTGGCCAACCTGTCCCGGTAAAAAAGCTGCATAACCCGCTGAAAACCACTAAACTTTGGGAATGTTTTCGGACGCACTATATTTCGCATGAGAAAAATGACAGAGCGGAGGAGGTTTTAATGGCACAGCGTCGCCGACAGGATCTGATTATGGAGCTGATCCAGCAGAACGGTTTCGTCACCACCGAACAGCTGGTAGACCAGTTCAAGGTAACGCCTCAGACCATCCGCCGGGACCTGAATGAACTCGCCAAACAGAAGAAACTCCGCAGGCACCATGGTGGAGCCGGCATTGACTCCAGCACCGTGAACACCGCCTATCAGGCCCGCAAGATCATGGATCTTGAAGCCAAGGAACGAATTGCCGAAGCACTCGTGGAGCTTATTCCTGACAACTCCTCAATGTTCATCAACATCGGCACCACCACCGAAACCATTGCCAAGGCACTGCTTGAGAAAAACAACCTGCAGATCGTCACCAACAACCTGCACGTCGCATCTATTCTCTCCGCCAAAGAAGACTTCCATGTCATCATTGCCGGTGGGGAAGTACGTAACCGCGACGGCGGCATCGTCGGTGAAGCCACACGGGACTTCATCAATCAGTTCAAGATGGACTTCGGCATTATCGGCATCAGCGGCATTCATAACGATGGCTCCCTGCTCGATTTCGATTACCGCGAAGTCCGCGTCGCCCAGGCAATCATTGCCAACTCCAACCAGGTTCTTCTTGCCGCCGACCATTCCAAGTTCGGGCGCAACGCCATGGTCCGTCTCGGCAGCATCTCCCAGGCTGACCACGTGTTTACCGACCAGCAACCTCCTGTCGAGATCCGCCAATTGCTGACCGAGCATAACGTACAGCTTCATATCGTCTGATTTCTTTTCGGTCCCTCCTGTTCGAAAATGTGATCGCCTCGTTCTTTTCGTTTTTTTTCTATTTTTTCCTTTACGAATATCCTTGCCTTTCGCATAATAGTTCCATACCGCTTATTGAACATTGAAAAGTGCGCATCACAACAAAGCGTCTTTTCCAGTGGCGTCAGGAGATGACCAACAATGACTATGGAGCACGAACAGTTTGACGTTATTGTCGTTGGCGGCGGAGTCAACGGCACCGGCATTGCCATGGACGCAGCCGGGCGAGGCCTGAAAGTCCTGCTATGTGAAATGAATGATCTGGCTTCGGCTACCTCATCCAGCAGCAGCAAGCTGATACACGGCGGCCTTCGTTATCTTGAGCACTACGAATTCCGACTGGTCCGGGAGGCACTGGCTGAACGCGAGTCTCTGCTTCGCAACTCGCCACACATCATGTGGCCAATGCGCTTTCGGCTACCTCACCGCCCTCACCTGCGCCCGGCATGGATGATTCGAACCGGCCTCTTCCTTTATGACCATCTGGCAAAGCGTGAGATCCTGCCGGGCTCTCGCTCGATCAAATTCGGGGCAGACGATCCGCTCAAACCCGATATCACCAAGGGCTTTGAGTACTCGGACGGTTGGGTTGACGATGCCCGCCTGGTGGTTCTGACCGCAAAAAAAGCCCAGCAATTCGGTGCGCAGATTCTTACACGCACCAAATGCGTCAAAGCCGAACAGGGCTCCCGAGAGTGGCAAGTGACCCTCCGTGACATGACCGATGAGACCGAGAAAACCGTCTCGGCAAAGGCAATAGTGAACGCTTCGGGCCCCTGGGTGAGCCGGTTGTTCGGAGAAACGCTGTCGATGCCCGCCCCGAAGATGATTCGCATGGTTAAAGGCAGTCATATCGTTGTTCCGAGGCTGAACAAGGGAACCGAAGCCTATATTCTCCAGAACGAAGATGAGCGGATAGTGTTTGTTATTCCCTACGAGGATGAATTTTCGCTCGTGGGCACAACCGACGTGGACTACGAGGGTGACCCTAAAAAAGCCAAGATTTCGCCCGAGGAAACTGATTATCTTCTCAACATTGTGAACTCTCACTTCAAGCGACAACTTGTACCTTCAGATGTGATCTGGTCGTACTCCGGCGTACGCCCTCTGATGGATGATGAGCAGGAAAACGCTCAGAAAGCCTCGCGGGATTATTCTTTTGAGATCAACAGCGAGAAAGGCAAGGCACCGCTGATTTCAGTCTTCGGGGGCAAGATAACGACCTACCGCAAGCTGGCCGAAGCCGCGACTGACAAACTGTGCCAGTTCTTTCCCGAAGCCGGCGGACGCTGGACCAAGAAAGGGGTTTTACCAGGCGGTGACTTTGCCAATCACGAGGCTCTGGAGGAAACTCTGCGTCGCGACTATCCATGGCTCACCGAGAAGGTCATCAGCCGCTATGTTCGCACTTACGGCACAACCAGTTATGACATTCTCAGAAATTGCACGTCTATGGAAGACCTCGGTATTCATTTCGCCGGAACTCTCTATGAACGTGAGGTCGAACACCTGGTCAAGAACGAGTGGGCCATGACGTCGGAGGATATTCTCTGGCGCAGGACCAAACAGGGGCTATACGCCAGCGACTCCGATATCGAATCCCTGGAACGTTATCTGATGAAAACTGTCACCACTGAAACTCGCAAAACTGCTCTCCACCACAGCGCCTGA
>PBED01000055.1:0-15917 GCA_002718255.1 Marinobacter sp.
GTCGGTGGAGCCGCGGTCGTTGGTGACTGTCTCAACATAGCCCTGCCGCTGATCGGGAATGGGTGTGGAAATCAGGTTGATGACACCACCGGTGGTTTGCGGGCCATAGCGCAGCAGCGGGGCACCCTTGAGTACTTCCAGCGAGGACATGCGCTTCAGTGTCGGAAAATAATAGGCGGCCGGATTGGAGTAGGGCGCCGGTGCGATCAGAATGCCATCTTCCATCAGGGTAATATTACTGCTGCGCTCGGCCGTGGCGCCGCGGATGCCGATATTGGGGCGCAGGCCCAGGCCTTCTTCTTCCCGCACATAGACGCCCGGGACGGTTTTCAGCACCTGGTTGATGTCGGTCTCAACCTCGGTTTTCAACTGCGCCTCACCAACGACGTAGCCTGACCCTGGCAAGGTCTGGGCTGCGGACGCATCGCCAATGATTTCCATGGGTTCAAGCATCTGGGGCTGATCATCGCCGACTGCCCAACTGGCGCCCGGGGCAAGGCTGACAGCCACGGCCAGTGATAAGCGGGAAGGTTTAAACATGTGGTTAATCTCCATTACCATTTGTTTTTCGAAATGTAAGTGACAATCATTACTATTACGTTCGGGCGAAACTTTACGGTTCCGTAACTATAAAGTCAATAGTCAGTGCTTATGACGCAGGCAGGTGTCAGGTCAGGCGAAGAAATCCCCGGTCGGCCGGGGATTGAGAATAGGATCGGATCGGTCGGCCAGGCTCAGTGGGTCTCGCGGCCGATGGCGCGGTGGCCGATGTCCTTGCGATAAAACACGCCATCCCACCGGATCCGGGAGGCCAGCTCATACGCACGCTTCTGTGCTTCGGTGACGGTATTGCCCAGAGCCGTGGCGCAGAGCACCCGACCGCCGTTGGTAACCACCTGGTCTCCGTTGAGACGGGTGCCGGCGTGAAACACTTTCTCGCCTTCGGTCTCGGTGTCCGGCAGGCCGGAAATGGCGTCGCCCTTGTTATAGCTGCCCGGGTAACCCCCGGCTGCCAGCACGATACCGACGGAGGCGCGGTCATCCCATTCGGAATCGCACTGGTCGAGCTTGCCGTCGATGGCCGCGTCGCAGAGTTCCACAAGGTCCGACTTCATCCGCAGCATGATCGGCTGGGTTTCCGGGTCGCCAAAACGGCAGTTGAACTCGATCACCTTGGGGGTGCCGCTGTTGTCAATCATCAGGCCGGCGTAGAGGAACCCCTTATAGGGATGGCCCTCGGCCGCCATGCCGCGCACGGTCGGATAGATCACTTCATCCATGATGCGCTGATGAACATCCGCGGTCACCACCGGGGCCGGCGAGTAGGCGCCCATGCCACCGGTATTGAGACCGGTGTCGCCGTCGCCCACGCGTTTGTGATCCTGGGAGGTGGCCATGGCCAGAACGTGCTCGCCATCCACCATCACGATAAAGCTGGCTTCTTCGCCTTCCAGAAACTCTTCGATGACGACACGGCTACCGGCATCACCAAACGCGTTCCCGGCCAGCATGTCGCGGATGGCATCTTCGGCTTCTTCCAGGGTCATCGCAACGATCACGCCTTTGCCGGCAGCCAGGCCATCGGCTTTGACGACGATTGGAGCGCCCTGCTGGCGAACATAGGCCAGGGCTTCGTCCACATCAGTGAAGTTGCCGTAGCCGGCTGTCGGGATTTTGTGGCGCGCCAGAAAATCCTTGGTGAAAGCCTTGGAGCCCTCAAGCTGGGCGGCGCCTGCGCTCGGGCCGAAGACCCTGAGGCCCCGCTGTTCGAATTTATCCACGATACCCGCTACCAGGGGAGCTTCAGGGCCGACAATGGTGAGCCCTACATTGTTGGTCGCCGCGAAGTTGGCCAGGCCGTCCAGATCCATCACGTCGATGTCGACGTTTTCCAGGCCGGCCTCCCGGGCGGTGCCGGCGTTACCGGGCGCTACGAACACGCGATCCGCTTTTGGGGACTGGGCGGCTTTCCAGGCCAGGGCGTGTTCACGCCCGCCGTTGCCGATCACAAGAATATTCATGAGTTTCCTACCTTGAAGCCGGTTAACCCGGGGTCAGAACTGTGGTTCTGACCCCACATTCACGTATTAATGCCTGAAATGGCGCATACCGGTGAAGACCATGGCGATGCCGTGCTCGTTTGCCGCATTGATCACTTCCTGATCGCGCATGGAGCCACCAGGCTGGATGACAGCGGTGATACCAGCCGCCGCAGCAGCGTCAATGCCGTCGCGGAACGGGAAGAAGGCATCGGACGCCATGACCGACCCTTTCACTTCCAGGCCCTCGTCGGCGGCCTTGATACCGGCAATCTTCGCGCTGTAAACACGGCTCATCTGGCCAGCGCCGACGCCGATGGTGCGACCCGCCTTGGCATAGACAATGGCGTTGGATTTGACGTATTTAGCCACTTCCCAGGCAAACAACAGGTCGTTGAGTTCCTGCTCGGAGGGCTGGCGCTCAGTGACCACCTTGACGTCCTCCATGGCCACCATGCCCAGGTCACGGTCCTGAACGAGCAGACCACCGGTTACACGCTTGTAATCCATGGAACGGGCACGGTCGCCGTCAAACTCGCCGCACGCAAGCAGACGCACGTTCTTCTTTGCGGCTACCAGTTCCGCTGCTTCCGGAGCAACGGTCGGCGCGATGATCACTTCCACAAACTGGCGATCAATGATGGCTTTGGCAGTTTCCGCATCCAGCTCACGGTTGAAGGCGATGATGCCACCAAAAGCCGATGTGGGGTCCGTGGCGAACGCCAGGTCGTAGGCCTGACGGATATCGGCGCCGATCGCCACACCACAGGGATTGGCATGTTTGACGATCACGCAGGCCGGATCCGCGAAAGGCTTCACGCATTCCAGGGCGGCATCGGTATCGGCCACGTTGTTGTAGCTGAGCTCCTTGCCCTGAAGCTGTTTGGCCGTGGCCACGCAGGCTTCCTTGGGGTTGCGCTCGGCGTAGAATGCGGCGCGCTGATGCGGGTTTTCGCCATAACGCATGTCCTGGACCTTCACGTACTGGGCGTTGAAGGTGCGGGGGAAATCAGCGTTGTCGTTATCCGGCGTGCGGCCGCCCAGATAGTTGGCGATGGCGCCATCGTAGCCAGCGGTGTGCTCAAACGCTTTTACGGCCAGATCGAACCGGGTGCTGTAGGTCAGTTGGCCATCGTTGGCCTCCAGTTCCTTGAGGACCCGGCTGTAATCACTGGCGTTGACCACGATGGCGACGTCGTTGTGGTTCTTGGCAGCAGCGCGAACCATGGTCGGACCGCCGATATCAATGTTCTCGATAGCGGTCGCCAGATCACAGTCCGGCTTTGCAACGGTCTCCTCGAAGGGGTAGAGATTGACCACAACCATATCGATAGGGCTAATGCCATGCTCGGACATCACCGCATCGTCAGTGCCCCGGCGCCCGAGAATCCCGCCATGAATCTTCGGGTGCAGGGTTTTTACACGGCCATCCATCATCTCGGGAAAGCCGGTGTAGTCGGAGACTTCGGTTACCGGGATGCTGTTTTCTTTCAGGAGCCGGTAAGTGCCACCGGTGGAGAGCAGCTCAACGCCGCGTTCGGTCAGGGCACGGCCGAAATCGACGATGCCGGTTTTATCACTCACGCTGATCAAAGCGCGACGGACGGAGGTGTTAGCCTGGTTTGCCATGGGTCACTTTCTTCGCTGGAGATGAACGAATAAGGGCCTCGCGAATGGTGTCCGGGAGGCCCTCTTCAAATCAGGGTGTCTGGATTATAGCAGACCGTACTGCTTCAGCTTTTTGCGCAGGGTCCCGCGGTTCAGGCCCAGCATGGTGGAGGCCTTGGTCTGGTTGTTGCGGGTGTATTTCATCACCTGTTCAAGCAGCGGGGCTTCCACTTCGGAAAGCACCAGCTGGTAGACCTCGGTCACCGGAGCGCCGTCCAGTTGGGCGAAGTAGTTTTTCAGGGCGACCTCAACGCTGTCGCGCAGGGTGACGGTGTTGCCGCTGCTGTTCACCGTCTGCAACTGATGGATATCATCGTTGGCCGGGGTGCTCAGGTTGTCGTTTGCCAAAGTCTCAGCGCTCATGCTGCGAATACCTCTCCATTTCGTAAGCCTGCAAAATACCGTTGAATCGTGTCTCTCTGCTCCAGCGCATCGTCGATCGCGTTGAAGCGTTTGCGGAACTGTTTACCCGGATCGTGGGACTGCAGGTACCAGCCCACGTGTTTTCTGGCAATACGCACGCCCATGGTCTCACCATAGAAAGCATGCAACGCCTGGAGATGCTCGGTCAGAATTTCCTCGACCTCATCAAGCTCCGGTGCGGCCATGTGGCTACCGGTTTCCAGGAAATGCCGGATTTCCCGGAAAATCCAGGGGCTGCCCTGGGCAGCGCGGCCAATCAGCAGGCCGTCGGCGCCGGTATGGCGAAGGACGTCCCGGGCTTTCTCAGGCGATGTAACATCCCCGTTGGCAAACACCGGAATGCTGATGCGGGATTTCACATCGGCGATGGTGTCGTACTCGGCATTGCCCTCGTATTTGTCCGCACGGGTCCGACCGTGAATGGCCACTGCCTGAATGCCGGCATCCTCCGCCATTCGGGCAATAACCAGTGCATTGCGGTTTTCCCGGTCCCATCCGGTTCGCATCTTGAGGGTGACTGGGACATCAACCGCCTGAACCACCGACTCCAGAATGTCGCGAACCAGGGCTTCATCTTTCATCAGGGCGGAACCGGCGGCCTTGTTACAGACCTTCTTGGCCGGGCAGCCCATATTAATGTCGATGATCTGGGCGCCGAATTCCGCATTCTGACGGGCGGCATCGGCCAGCATTTGCGGATCGCCGCCGGCAATCTGCACCGAGCGGGGCTCAGGCTCGCCTTCATGGTTCAGGCGGGTCTGTGATTTGCGCGTATGCCAGAGTTTGCTGTCCGCTATGACCATCTCCGACACCGCCAGACCCGCGCCCAACCTCCGGCACAAAAGACGGAAAGGGCGGTCTGTCACGCCAGCCATGGGCGCAACAATCAAGGGGTTGGGCAAAGTGTACGGCCCGATTTTTGCCGTTGGCAGCATGATCTGAGTCCGTGTCACAGCGGGTTAAGCAAAGGTCGGGCTGAGCGGTTGTTCAATAAGTAACCGATCCAGCATCCGAAGGGCGGTAATGATACCGCCGGGTGGACAATGATTGAAGGGGCTGGGCGGTGAAAAAACTGATTATTTTTCGCCCTTTCTGGTTGACTTTTGTTCTGTACGATGACCGTCGGGAATGGCTGTCGAGTGAATACTTGCTTACGGCATCAGGGTGCGTGGGGGCGGAAGAGGATGTTGTAATTCACCGCGTCACGGCCCGGATCCCGAATGTTGATGGCAATGCGAACGGGAGTATCCGTGGGCATGGCGTCCAGCTCCCGACCTTCGCCGGCCAGGTACTCCTCAGGCGTGAACAGACTCTGTGCCACCACATCGCCATTCAGGTTGGAAAAGGTGAGGGCAATGGCGGGAAAGGGTTGCTCGAAGTCGGCCCGGTTAATGATCACGGCATCGACCACCAGTTGCGAGCGATTATCCGGATCGGTTCGCACCACCAGTTTCCGGCTCTGGATGGCTTCCACATTGATCAGCGGTTTGAGTTCGCAGCCGGCCAGTTCACAGCCTTTCTCATAGAAGGGGCGCAGCTCGGGGATGGCCGACAGTCGATCGAACTGGAACCAGGTTACCTGGGCGATCAGAACACCGATCAGACCCAGTACAATCACGCTCCACACGATCGTGCGGACGCCACTTCCACCGGAATCGACAGCAACCGGCTCCCGGCGTAGATCCCGGAAGGGCGGGTCGGCATGGAACGCGTCGGCCGGTCGCTCCGGCTCATCAAAATCGAAACCGGATTCGTCCACAAAGTCATCGAACGGATCAGAATCTTTGGCCGGCCCGGTCGCCGCGGAGGAGGGTGTTCCGGTCTGCTCAAACACCGGTTCTTCCTCCAGGCTCAGCTCAGGGCGAGGTGCTGGCCTCGGCTCCGGTTCGGGAGAGGTGTCTTCAGGTTCCGGTTCGGGGGCAGGCTCGGGGCGCTGGGGGGCAGAAGGTTTTCGGGATGCTGGCTCGTCATCCTGAAGAATGGCTTCGGCCCAGCTCTCATCGACTTGCTCATCGGGGCCGTCGGTGTCAGCGTCTTTGTAATCTGTTTCGTCGCGCTCATCAAAGCTGCGGAAACTATCGCTTAACTCGTCATCGGAGAAGGTCAGCTTGGTGCCGGCGTAAGGCCCTTCCGCCGCATCTTCTTCCGGGTTATCGGCGAAGACAAAATCCTCCTCGCTGACGCCGGAGCCGGAGGTAGAGCCGGCAGGCGATGATGCACCTGCGGGTTGTGCCGGGGTGGCGGGGGTTCGTGGTTTCTCGCCACCGCCTGGGATAACCTGGTGCTCAATGGCATTGAACACCTTCATGCAGTTCCCGCAGCGCACTTTGCCCTTGGCAATGCCAAGCTGTTCTTCGGTTACCCGGAAGCGGGTCTGGCAATTCGGGCACTGTGTCTGCAGGCTGCTCTGGGTCATGCTTCTTCCTGAAAGCGACTAGGCTACGAGTTTCGGAGTTTAGTCGTTAAGACCGGTTTCGTCATCTGTCGTGGCGCCGTCCTGTGAGGCGTATCCACTCTTCCCGCTGCTCGGGCTCGTCCATGACGAACCATGGCTCATAGGCGGCCATTACTTCCCGGGCCTGGTTAGACAGGATGCCGGACAGCACCAGATCGCCGCCGGGCCTGGTCCGCGAGGCAAGATGGGGAGCAAGGCCGATCAGGGGCTGGGCCAGGATGTTGGCAAGCATGATGTCGGCTTTGGTCTCGGGCTCGTTGTCTGGCAGGAACAGGTCCAGCTTGCTGTCTTCGACACCGTTGCGGCGGGCGTTTTCCCGGCTGGCTTCGAGGGCCTGCGGGTCGGTATCGACACCAATCACATGGTCTGCGCCAAGGAGCAGGGCCGCAAGGCCGAGAATGCCGGAGCCACAGCCGTAATCGATCACCTGCTTGCCATGGGGATCCTGGCCATCAAGCCATTCGAGGCAGAGGGCCGTGGTTGGATGGGTGCCGGTACCGAAGGCCAGACCGGGGTCCAGCATCAGATTCGCCGCATCCGGGTCAGGTGCGTCATGCCAGCTCGGGACGATCCAGAGCCGCTCGCCGAATTTCAGGGGCTGGAAATCGTCCATCCAGGCCCGTTCCCAATCCTTGTCCTCAACCAGAGTGACGTCGATTTCCGGAAGGGCCTGCTGGGTTTGCTGGTGCCAGGCATCCCGGATATCGGCGCAGAGCTGCTCGATATCCCGGCCGGAATCGAACAGCCCGGTCACCGTTGTCTGGCTCCATAAAGGGGTGGTGCCGGGGTCCGGCTCATAGAGGGGCTGGTCGGCGGCATCTTCCATGGAGACGGCGTCAGAGCCCATCTCCATGAGCAGATCCTCCAGCTGATCCGCGTTGTCCGGATCAGCCGGGATCTGGAGTTGTATCCAGGGCATGATTAATCCCGCATCAGTTTCTCAAGGTAGTGGATGGTGAAGTCTACCTGTTTAAAGCCACCATCGCGTACCAGTTTCCGATGCAGCGGTTGATTGGTCTTGATGCCCTCGACCACCAGTTCGTCCAGCGCGTTCTTCATCCGGCGCCGGGCAATGTCCCTGTCGTCGCCCCAGGTGATCAGTTTGGCCGCCAGGGAATCGTAGTAGGGGGGAACCGTGTAACCGCTGTACAGGTGAGAATCCACCCGCACACCATTACCGCCCGGGGCATGGAAGTGTTTAACCTTGCCGGGGCTGGGGATAAAGGTTTTCGGATCCTCGGCGTTGATCCGGCACTCCATGGCGTGGCCGGAAATCCGGATGTCGTCCTGGGTGTATTGCAGCGGAAGGCCGCTGGCAATGCGGAGCTGTTCGCGGACGATATCAACACCGGTGACCATCTCGGAGACCGGATGTTCTACCTGGACACGGGTGTTCATTTCGATGAAATAGAACTCGCCGTCCTGATACAGGAACTCGAACGTACCGGCGCCCACATAACCGATTTCCTTACAGGCATCGGTACAGGCTTTCAGGGTGCGTTCCCGGGATTCCGGATTGATGTTCGGAGCCGGTGCTTCCTCTATTACCTTCTGGTTCCGGCGCTGCATGGAGCAGTCGCGATCGCCCAGGTGAATGCAGTTGCCATGCATGTCGGCAAGTACCTGCACTTCCACGTGACGCGGGGCTTCCAGGAACTTCTCGAGGTAAACCGTCGGGTCGCCGAAGGCATTTTTGGCCTCGCTCTGGGTGATCTGGACACCCTTGAGCAGGGCCGCTTCAGAATGGACCACCTGCATCCCGCGGCCGCCGCCACCGGAAGCCGCCTTGATCATGACGGGGTAGCCAATTTCCTTGGCAATCCTCAGGGTCCGCTCTTCATCGTCGTCCAGCGGGCCATCGGAGCCCGGCACGGTCGGAACGCCGGCCTTGATCATGGCGTTGATGGCGGACACCTTGTTGCCCATCAGCCGGATAGTCTCGGCCTTGGGGCCGATGAAGCGGAACCCGCTCTTTTCCACCTGTTCGGCAAAATCGGCGTTCTCGGCAAGGAAGCCGTAGCCGGGGTGAATACCCACGGAATCGGTTACCTCGGCGGCGCTGATGATGGTAGGGATGTTCAGGTAGCTGTCGGTCGCGCTGTTCGGGCCAATACAGACAGACTCGTCGGCAAGCCGTACGTGCATCAGGTCGCGATCGACCTGGGAATGCACTGCCACTGTCTTGATGCCCAGCTCCTTGCAGGCGCGCAGAATCCGGAGGGCAATTTCACCCCGGTTTGCGATCAGAACTTTTTCTAACATGGCCATGAGTAGCTATCACCGCGTTCAGGAAATGACGACCAGGGGCTGGTCAAACTCAACCGGCTGGCCATTCTCGACCAGGATGTCCTGGATGGTGCCGCTCTTGTCGGCCTCAATCTGGTTCATCATCTTCATGGCTTCCACGATGCAGATGACATCACCCACATTGACGGTCTGGCCAACTTCCACAAACGCCTTGGCGGTGGGCGAGGGTGAGCGATAGAAAGTGCCTACCATGGGAGACTTCACGCTGTGTCCGGCCGGGGCCGCTGGCGCAGAGGACTCTTCCGAAGCCGGAGCGGACGCTGCCGGCGCCGGAGCTGGCTGCTGGGCAGGCGCTGGCGCAGGGTAGTGGCTCACGTACTGGGTGCCGGCAGCCGGTTCACGCCGGCGGGAGATGCGTACCGAATCGTCGGCCTCGTGAATCTCCAGCTCCTCGACGTCAGATTCCTCGAGCAGCTCAATCAGTTTCTTGATTTTACGAATATCCATAGTCAGTCCAGTCCCGTTTTGTCAGGTCTATCGGTGAATGCGTTTCAGGGCTGCCTGGAGTGCGAGGTCGTACCCCTGGCTACCCAGCCCACAGATAACGCCTTCGGCGATATCCGAGAAATAGGAGTGATGCCGGAACGGTTCCCGGGCATGCACGTTCGAAAGATGCACTTCTATAAATGGAATTCCCGAGGCCAGCATGGCGTCGCGCAGGGCAACGCTGGTATGGGTGAAGGCGGCGGGGTTGATGATGATGAAGTCCACGCCTTCCGCCCGGGCCTCGTGAACCCGCTCAATCAGTTCGTATTCGGCATTTGATTGCAGGTGCAGCAGATGATGCCCATGCTCTGCTGCCAGTGAGCGCAACCGGTCGTCGATGTCTGCCAGTGTCTCGTAACCATAGACCTCCGGCTCGCGGGTACCGAGCATGTTGAGGTTGGGTCCGTGGAGCACGAGAATTGTCGACATGGTTCTGTCTGCCTTGATGTCTTTTTACAGGATCGCCGATTTTAACGGCATGTTCCCCCAATGGTGCGTGCTTGTTTTGTTCAGATCAACACTTTTTGACAATCGTTCCTGTTGTCCATTGGTCGTAAAAAGACGGCAAATGAATCGAAACGGGATCTTTCCGCTGATGACAATCATTGTCGTGAACGGCGGAACGAACTTCCATACGACGTTGGTTTCATAAAAGGTAGCAGCCGGGCAGTGACTGAGCCATGCCCGACCGAAAATTGTCTGAAAAGTCTGGGGGGAGGGATTCGGGCCGCGGCACGGCCCGGATTCAGGAATCGGCCAGGGTTACGCAGTTGCGGCCAAGCTCCTTGGAGCTGTAGAGCGCACGGTCGGCCCGCTCGCACAGTGCCTGGGAGGTGTTGTCGTCCCAGGCTGCGATGCCACAACTGAAGGTGACATTGAATTCCCGGTCGCCGGCCGGTTGCTGCAACTCGGAGAACCGCTCCCGGATTTCATTGAGAACGTTCCGGGCATCGCTCGGACGGGTGTTGGGCAGGATGATGGCAAATTCCTCACCACCGTAGCGTCCGATGTGGTCGGTCTTGCGCAGGCGTTGTTTGAGGAACATCGACAGGCTGCGCAGTACCCGGTCGCCGATCGGGTGGCCAAAGGTATCGTTCACCTTCTTGAAATAGTCGATGTCGATCATCGCAAAGCACAGCGGCTGTTGTTTCTGGCGCGCCCGCACGATCTCCTGGTCCAGCAGGTGGAGGGTGTGGGTGTGGTTGAACAGGCCCGTCAGGCTGTCGCGAATCATCAGGGCCAGCAACGAGCGGGCGCGTCGCCCGCGATTGTGGATCGTGGCAATCAGGTGTTTCGGGTCGATCGGTTTGGTCAGGAAGTCGTCGCCGCCCAGGCTCATGGCATGGAGCTGTTTCGTCACGTCTTCCTCGGCCGAGAGGTAAATGATGGGCACGCTGTGAAAACGGTCCTGCTGGCGGATCACCCGGGCGATTTCCATGCCCGTACAGCCCGGCATATACATGTCCAGGATGATGATCTCCGGCGAGAACTCCTCCAGGGCGTGGATGATCTGCATCGGGTCGGTGATGATGTGGGCGGTCATACCCGCTTTCTTCAAAACCGTTTCCATATATTTCGCCTGGGCCCGGGAATCATCCAGAACCAGGACCTTGTAGGGCTCCACGGTGTTGCCGTGGGTGTAGGTCTCGATCTTTTCGATCAGTTGCCCCGGATCGACAGCAGGGTAGAAGAACTCTTCCCCGCCGCAGCGGGAAGCCTGCAGACGGGTCTCGATAGAACCGTCCTCGTCACTCATGAAAATAATCGGAATCGGCGTATCGTGTCGTTCCTGCAGGCGTTCGATGGTGGTAATGCCGGCATTGGGCGAGCCGCCAAAATTGACGTCTACCAGGATGGTTTCCGGCTTGTGCAGTGCGCAGGCTTCGGTCAGTTCATCGGCATTGGCAAAAGCGGATGCCCGGAAGCCGAAGAATTCCAGCTGCCGGATCAGGCGGGCTGCCATTTCCTGGTTGGCCAGGGCAATGTAAACCGGGGTTCGACGAAATTGGTGGGGCGCTTCAGAACTGTTGAGGTCGGTCCTGCGCAGAGTGCTCTGGGACAAGGTCTCGATGGCATCCTGCAGTTGTCGCTCGAGGCTCTCGTTCAGGGCAGATCCGGGTTCCCACTGGTTGATCAGCGCCAGCGTGGTCTGACCGGCCCGGGCGTGGCTGTCCATTTCAAACCGCTGGGCGTAGCGCACCAGTTTGTCCGTAGCCGCGGCGAACTCGTTGCGGTGGGCCGAAGCCTTGTCCCGGTCCTCGTGAATTTTCTGCCAGGTATCCAGAACAACCCGGGCCTGGGTTGTCACACGGCGTGCGAAATGCTGCCTGAGTTTTTCTTTCTGGCTTTCGTCGTTCATGTTGCTCGGGCCTGTCTCTTTTTCATTATTGGTCGTCCTTTCCCGGTGTGGACGATTTTTCAACCTTAGTCCTTTTGCAGAGTCTATAGTGTTTAATGTTGTCGGCGTAGGTTGCGCTATGTAAATGTTTGTCAACTCTGCGGTGCAGGTCACAAACACCTGGCCGGCTGGCTCACAGCCAATGCGGAGAAGCTCCCCATGGCACGGAAGCACATCCCCCTGAAGCAGACGCAACAGGGTGCGGTCACATTGCGAACCCTGCTTCTGGTGTTGACCGGAAGTCTGCTGGTTACCCTGTTGGTTGCGGTGTTTATCACCAGCTACGGTTATTTCCGGGACTATGTCTCGGATCAGCTGGCAGGTCATGCCCGTGACGGGGCCACGGCCATCGGGTTGTCCCTGTCCAATGCCATCGACGGCCGCGATCCGGTCGCCTCCGCCTCCCTCATTGATGCGGTGTTTGATAGTGGCCGCTACCTGTCAGTCAGCTATCTGAATCATCAGGGCGAGCAGGTTGCCGGTCGGGCCATGACGCTCAATAAAGTGGCTGTCCCCGCCTGGTTCCGCGACCTCGCAGATCTTCCGCTGCCAGTTGCCGAGGCAGAAGTCGTCCGTGGCTGGAGCCGTCTGGGAACCGTGCAGGTAATCAGCCATCCCGGTCGCGCCTATGAGGACCTCTGGCGAATCACCGTCGGGTTGACTGCCAGTACTGCCGTCATCGGGGGGATTGGACTGTTTGCGGTTTTCCTTCTGCTTCGTCGTACCCTGCGCCCGCTTCATGCACTGGAGGATCAGGCAAAGGCCCTCGGGCAGCGGGATTTCAGGAGGCGGGTCTCTATCAAGTCGACCCGCGAGATCAATCAGGTGACCGACGCCATGAACCGGATGGCGGATGACCTCGGCCAGCTCTTCGAAGGCCAGGCGAAACTCATTCAGCACCTGCGCCGGGTAAACAACGAGGATTCGGTCACCGGGCTGGCCAGCCGGAGTGCCTTCGACCAGCGCCTGAAGGTGGAGGTGGAGTCCGAGGAAAAGGCGGCACCCGGAATTCTCATGCTGATTCAACTGGCCGACTTTTCGGGATATAACCAGGCCTATGGCCGGAGCGAGGCCGACCGGTTGCTGCTGAGGGTAGCAACCTGGATTGGCGAATTCGTCATGCAGCATGCCGGGTCGTTTGCCGGGCGCCGAACGGGCGCCGAATTTGCCATTTTTCTGCCCGGTGCGATGCCGGCTGATGCCGGTGTCTGGTGTCGTCAGTTGGTCACGGACCTCGATGGGGTCTATGCAGATCTTGCTTCGCCGATGGACACCTCTGTTCATGCCGGGCTGGCGAGAACCCTTGAGGGGCGTGGTGCCCGGGATCTGATGGCGGCCGCGGACGAAGCATTGCGCGCTGCCCAGAGCAGGGTCGAGAGTGGCTGCCATCTGGCTGACCCTGAGAAAGACGGCCATCACAACCTCGAAACCTGGCGGGTGATTATCAGTCAGGCGATCCGCCGGCAGGCCCTGTCGCTGTGGCTCCAGCCTATGGTGAACGAGGGCCGGCTCATGCCGGTCTATCATCAGGTGTTTTCCCGGATCGATTCCGCCGAAGGGGCCTTGAAGGCAGGCACTTTTGTACCAATGGCTGAGCGTTTCGGGCTGATCTCGGAACTTGATCGTCTGCTGGTCCAGCGGGTGCTCGATTGCCTGAAACAGAGCCCGGATCAGCCGCTGGCGGTCTCGCTTGGTAATGCCTCCGTGGCCAGCGAGGCATTTCGCACGGATTTGCTGGACCAGCTGCGGCAGGCTGGTTCGCCGGCAAGGAATCTCTGGATCGGTATTTCAGAACAGGCAATCCATCACCACCGGACCGCGGTGGGCCTACTGGTCCGGGCGTTGGGGCGACTCGGTGTTCCGGTACTGGTCGACCGCTTCGGGGTGGGAGGCGTACCGTTCAGTTACCTGAGAAATCTGAGGTTTCAGGCCCTGCGTATCGACAACAGCTTCATCCACAATATCGACACCCATGAAGATAACCGCTTCTACCTTGAGTCTGTGGTGGCCATCGCTCACAGTCGTGGCGTGAAAGTCTTCGCCACAGGAGTGGAAACTGCCGCGGAATACTCGGTACTCTGTAAACTGGGTATCGACGGGGCCATGGGTTACCATCTGGGCAGGCCGTTTGCCGCTGACAATCAACAGACAGGGGATTAAAAGTCATATGCCAGGCAAAATCAGACAGTACTTCAAGGACAAGAAAGACGATGTTCAGGATTATGCCGGCGGCAGCGGCGTAATTGGCAAACTGATTCTGGCGTTGGTTGTGGTCTACCTGCTGGTGGCGCTGGTGCTCGGCATGATCTGGAGCAGCGAGCCGGACACCTTCTCGGTGCGCGAGCACACGAGGTCGGTGGCCAACACGATGGAAAGGGAGCCCATTACCGGCTTTGCCACCACGGTCACCATGATTCGTATCGCAGAAACCCTGTTAGACAAGCCTGGTGGCTATATTTCCAACGACATTTTCCCGCCTGGACTCTGGCTGGATAACATGCCGAACTGGGAGTACGGCGTTCTGGTTCAGCTTCGGGATCTTTCGCGCGCCATGCGCAAAGACATCAGCCGCTCGCAAAGTCAGTCCGCGGAAGATCGGGATCTGACGATCGCCGAGCCCCAGTTCCATTTCGACAGCGAGAGCTGGGCAATCCCGTCTACCGAGGCCGAGTACCGTCGGGGTATTACCGCTCTGAAGCGTTACCTTGACCGGCTGTCGAGCCCGGAACAGGCCGACGCCCAGTTTTTCGCCCGAGCGGATAACCTGAGCAACTGGTTGGCGGACCTGGAGACTCGCCTGGGAAGTCTGTCCCGTACACTTGGTGAGAGTGTCGGCAAGGCATCGGTATCAGACTCGGTGATCACCATGAACTCCGGTGATCCTCTTGCTGAGGAAGCGACCGGAGAAGACGTGAAGACACCCTGGACCAAAATTGATGACGTTTTCTATGAGGCCCGCGGCAGCTCCTGGGCGCTTCTGCACATCTTCCGGGCAATTGAAGTGGATTTCCGGAAAGTGCTGCAGGACAAGAACGCCATGGCCAGCGTACGGCAGGTGATCATCGAGCTTGAGGGCGCTCAGGGCGAAATGTGGAGCCCGGTGATTCTCAATGGCAGCGGCTTTGGCGTACTGGCCAACCACTCGCTGACCATGGCCGCCTACCTTTCCCGCGCCAACTCGGCGATCAGTGACATGCGGGACCTGCTGTCCCGGGGCTGATGACAGGAGAGTTCGATCCAGAAACAAAAAAACCGGGCGCTAAGCCCGGTTTTTTTATGCCATCAAACCAAGAAGAGTCCGGCTTAGCCTTTGTAGGCGTTAACGGAATCCACGATGGCTTTCCTGGCGGCGTCGGCGTTGTCCCAGCCTTGCACTTTTACCCACTTGCCGGGCTCGAGCGTCTTGTAGTTCTCGAAGAAATGCTTGATCTGGTCGCGCAGCAGCTCGGGCAGATCGTCAATTTCCTTCACGTCATGGTAAGTGGTGGTCAGCTTGTCATGGGGAACTGCAACCAGCTTGGCGTCGCCACCGGCTTCGTCTTCCATGTTCAGCACACCCACGGGGCGGCAGCGAATCACGGAACCGGCCTGGATCGGGTAGGGGGTTACAACCAGTACGTCCAGGGGGTCACCGTCGTCGGCCAGGGTGTGCGGGATGAAACCGTAGTTGGCCGGGTAGAACATGGGGGTCGCCATGAAGCGGTCTACCAGCAGGGCGCCCATGTCTTTGTCCAGTTCGTACTTCACCGGGGAGCTGTTGGCCGGGATTTCGATAGCAACGTAGATGTCTTCAGGCGGGTTCTTGCCTGCGGGGATGTTGTCGAATTGCATGTGCGATCCTTCCTGGTACGTTAAAGGTACGTTTAACTGCGGTTAAAAAGTGGGCGCAATTATACGGGAGTATCCTGCAGTTCGAAACTAAACC
Organism: Marinobacter sp.; assembly: GCA_002718255.1. Lineage (GTDB taxonomy): Bacteria > Pseudomonadota > Gammaproteobacteria > Pseudomonadales > Oleiphilaceae > Marinobacter. The sequence continues at coordinate 15,702 of PBED01000055.1, forward strand.
TTGGTCGTTGAGTTGGGTGCACGCGGCTATCTGGCGGGGCGTTCCGCAAAAAGCCCCCGAATAAGTCCGCTATGTCAGTATGGTGTTTACTTTCGAAATCAAAAGGCCTCCAAATAAGTCCGCTACGTCAGTATGGTTAACTATGTATAGCTATAAATTGCTATACATAGCTATATGTAGCTATTGAACCTTTGAACTCCGTGTAAAGCCAGCTGA